>NZ_CP086120.1:3222500-3822500 GCF_021216675.1 Streptomyces gobiensis
AGAGACCAGCGAGAAGCGACTGTTTACTAAAAACACAGGTCCGTGCGAAGCTGTAAGGCGATGTATACGGACTGACGCCTGCCCGGTGCTGGAACGTTAAGGGGACCGGTTAGTTCTGCTTTGGCAGGGCGAGGCTGAGAACTTAAGCGCCAGTAAACGGCGGTGGTAACTATAACCATCCTAAGGTAGCGAAATTCCTTGTCGGGTAAGTTCCGACCTGCACGAATGGCGTAACGACTTCTTGACTGTCTCAACCATAGGCCCGGTGAAATTGCATTACGAGTAAAGATGCTCGTTTCGCGCAGCAGGACGGAAAGACCCCGGGACCTTTACTATAGCTTGATATTGGTGTTCGGTTCGGCTTGTGTAGGATAGGTGGGAGACTGTGAAGCCCGTACGCCAGTATGGGTGGAGTCGTTGTTGAAATACCACTCTGGTCGTGCTGGATGTCTAACCTGGGTCCGTGATCCGGATCAGGGACAGTGTCTGGTGGGTAGTTTAACTGGGGCGGTTGCCTCCTAAAGGGTAACGGAGGCGCCCAAAGGTTCCCTCAGCCTGGTTGGTAATCAGGTGTTGAGTGTAAGTGCACAAGGGAGCTTGACTGTGAGACTGACGGGTCGAGCAGGGACGAAAGTCGGGACTAGTGATCCGGCGGTGGCTTGTGGAAGCGCCGTCGCTCAACGGATAAAAGGTACCCCGGGGATAACAGGCTGATCTTCCCCAAGAGTCCATATCGACGGGATGGTTTGGCACCTCGATGTCGGCTCGTCGCATCCTGGGGCTGGAGTCGGTCCCAAGGGTTGGGCTGTTCGCCCATTAAAGCGGTACGCGAGCTGGGTTTAGAACGTCGTGAGACAGTTCGGTCCCTATCCGCTGTGCGCGTAGGAGTCTTGAGAAGGGCTGTCCCTAGTACGAGAGGACCGGGACGGACGGACCTCTGGTGTGCCAGTTGTTCTGCCAAGGGCATGGCTGGTTGGCTACGTTCGGAAAGGATAACCGCTGAAAGCATCTAAGCGGGAAGCCTGCTTCGAGATGAGGACTCCCTCCCCCATGAGGGGTTAAGGCTCCCAGTAGACGACTGGGTTGATAGGCCAGATATGGAAGACCGGTAACGGTTGGAGTTGACTGGTACTAATAGGCCGAGGGCTTGTCCGCAGTTGCTCGCGTCCACTGTGTAGGTTCTGAGGTAACGACCAGAACCAGAACCGGTTTTTTTGGTTGTGAACTTCATAGTGTTTCGGTGGCCTTGGCGAAGGGGAAACGCCCGGTTACATTTCGAACCCGGAAGCTAAGCCTTTCAGCGCCGATGGTACTGCATGGGGGACCGTGTGGGAGAGTAGGACGCCGCCGAACAATCATTGATGAGAAGCCCCGTTGGGAAACCAACGGGGCTTCTCTGCGTTGCCGTCGCCAGATACGGTGTCGGGATGAGCGGCGGCGCACAGGTGATGTGGGACGAGGCGGTCACCGGCTATGACTTCGGTCCCGGGCATCCGATGGATCCGGTCCGGCTTGCCCTGACCATGCGGCTTGTCGAGGCTTTCGGACTTGACCGGAAGGCCGATGTGGTGGCGGCCAATACCGCCGGAGACTCCACGCTGCGGCTGGTGCACCGTGCCGACTACATCGAGGCTGTACGACGGGTATCGGCGGCGCCGAAGAGCGCGGATGGTTCCTACGGTCTGGGGACCGAGGACGATCCGGCGTTCGCCGGAATGCATGAGGCGTCCGCGCTGATCGCCGGTCAGTCCGTCGGGGCGGCCGAGGCGGTGTGGCGCGGAGAAGTGCCGCATGCCGTGAACTTCGCGGGCGGACTGCATCACGCCATGGCAGGGGCGGCGGCGGGCTTCTGTGTCTACAACGACGCCGCCCTCGCCATCGCGCGACTGCTGGAGCTGGGCGCCGAGCGCGTCGCCTACGTGGATGTGGATGTGCACCATGGTGATGGGGTGCAGGCGGCGTTCTGGGGTGATCCGCGGGTGCTGACCATCTCCGTGCATGAGCACCCTCGCCTTCTCTTTCCCGGCACCGGCTGGCCCGAGGAGGCCGGGGGACAGGGCGCTGAGGGCACCGCGGTCAATGTCGCGTTGCCGCCGGGGACGACGGATGACGGCTGGCTGCGTGCGGTGCATGCGGTGGTGCCGGAGCTGTTGAGTGCTTTCCGGCCCAGTGTGCTGGTGAGCCAGCATGGTGCCGATACACATATCGAAGACCCGCTCGCACATCTGGCGGTGACGGTGGACGCGCAGCGGGCGGCCTCGGTGGCCCTGCATGAGTGGGCGCACGAGTATGCCGATGGGCGGTGGGTCGCGCTGGGAGGCGGGGGCTACGCGGTGGTGGATGTGGTGCCGCGCAGCTGGGCGCATCTGGTGGGGATCGCGGCCGGAGCGCCGATTCCGCCGGAGACCGAGGTGCCGGAAGAGTGGCGGCAAGAGGCGTACCTGATGACGCGGCAGACGGCGCCACTGCGGATGACGGATGGGGCCGATCCGCAGTGGCGGGACTGGCACGAGTCGGGATACGACCCGGCGGACCCGGTGGACCAGGCCGTGCTCGCTACTCGGCGGGCGGTTTTCCCGGGGCATGGCCTGCTGCCCTAGGTACGTGTGTGCGAAGGGTGATGGTGCGGGGTTTCCGGCCCGTATGACGGGCTGGACGCGTAAGCATGGCGGCCGTGTTGAGTGTGGACGCCCTTCGGGCGCATCTGCTGGCGGCCAGGCTCGCGGGAACGATCGCGACCACGCGGGAGAAGAGCCTGCGCCGCTACCGGCTCTTCGCGGCCCGCGACCCAAGGACGCTGCTCGGGCTGGAGCCCGAACGGGACTGGACCGTACCGCAGCTGCTGACGTTGATGGCGAAGGAGTGCGGGGTATCAGCCGACCCGGCGACGGTTTCCGGTCAGGATACGATCGATCCCGACCAGACCATTGCGGCTCTCGATGCCTTCGCCGAACGGCTCGCGCTGGCTGCGCTGCGGCGTACGCCTGTGTTGCTGGGTACCGGGCATCCTGACCGGCTCCTTGGGTTCTACGCCGATTTGGCCTATGCCCTGTCGGCGGCGGGGTGTTCTGTTCTCACCCCAGCGAAGGGGAGATGTATCGACATAACGACCCGGTTTGGCGTACGCCCGTACAACCTTTGCTACGTGCGGGGAGTCGCATTGATCCACGCGGCGGGAGTGCGGCCCGGTTCCGGTGCGCCGGGCGCACACAGCCATTCTCCGCTGCCGCTTCGGATCGCGCTCGCCGCCGCGACGGCCACCGGAAGTCCGCTGCCAGGGCTCGTGATTGGGGACCATGGTTGGGTTTGCGGTGCAGGTCAGCTAGGCATTGAGGCTATGGGACCGGCCGATACGGACGACCCCGCGGTGTTCGTCGGTCAGGCCGAGGGACGGGTGTCCGTGGCCGTTCCACTTGATGACGCTGTGCGGTCCGAGCACTACCGCCCACTCACGCGCTATGTACTCAATCGGGCGTGTCTGTCCCAGTAGGAGGCCGATCGCTACTCCTCTTCCCCACTTGCATCACCCGCCCCTAATCTGGGGAGGAGCGCACATGCGAGCAGGAGTCACCGGAGGGGAAGCCGGTGCCCGACATGTGCGGAAGGTTCAGGTGTGATATGGCTGCTGAGGCAAGGCCTCTGAACGAGGTTGTGTTCCTGACCGTGGCGGAAGTCGCCACGGTGATGCGTGTATCCAAGATGACCGTGTACCGGTTGGTGCACAGTGGTCATCTGCCGGCGATCCGGGTGGGCAGGTCCTTCCGGGTCCCTGAGCAAGCTGTTCACGAATACCTCCGAGAGTCCTATGTGGGGGTGGAAAGCGCCTGACAGGCGATCCGTGACTGCCCTCGGATTACGACCATCACTCGGCGGCGGGTAGGCTGGGCCGACGTAGGTAGTGTGGGCTCGGACGCCCCGCACCGAGTGAATCGAAGTGAGCGAGGGTAGTCGTGGGCTCTGTTATCAAGAAGCGGCGCAAGCGGATGGCGAAGAAGAAGCACCGCAAGCTGCTCAAGCGCACGCGTGTGCAGCGCCGCAACAAGAAGTAAGCAGTAAGCAGCAAAGCGAGCGCGCAGCACGCAGGTCTTAAGACCGATCTTCCGCAGCCCTCCCACCGCATCGTCGGTGGGAGGGCTGCGGTGTGCGGACATGCGGTGTGCGGACATGGGTGTGCCGACATGCGGGCGTAGCGGACCGTATGGATCGCGTCACTTTGGGCATCCAGAGGTCACGACAGCGCAATATCCACCCGATACGGTGGCCACGGGCGTGGACGCAGCGGTGAGGGAGGGGTTTTGGGCAGGGTCGTACTCATCACTGGAGTCGCCCGGCAGCTGGGCGGTCGCCTGGTGCGGCGTATTCAACGCGAACCCGATGTGGACCGGGTGATCGCCGTGGATGCCCTGGCGCCAGCGCACCATCTCGGCGGCGCGCAGTTCGTCCGGGCCGACATCCGGCAGCCCGCGATCGGCAAGCTGCTCGCTGAGCACGCTGTCGACACGGTCGTCCACATGGATGTGAACGGCACCCCGCTGACCCCGCGCAGCGGCCGGGCGTCGGTCAAGGAGACCAACGTCATCGGCACCATGCAGCTCCTGGGAGCCTGCCAGAAGGCGCCTTCCGTGCGGCGCCTGGTGGTGAAGTCCAGTACGAATGTCTACGGCTCCGCGCCCCGCGACCCCGCTGTCTTCGTTGAGTCGACCGCACCCAAGGCGCTGCCCAGCGGTGGCTTCGCCAAGGACACCGTCGAGGTCGAGGGGTATGTGCGCGGCTTCGCCCGGCGCCGTCCCGATGTGGCGGTCACCGTGCTGCGTTTCGCGAACATCCTGGGGCCGTGTGCGGACTCCTCATTCGCCGAGTACTTCAGATTGCCGGTGCTGCCGACCGTATTCGGCTATGACCCGCGGCTGCAGTTCGTACATGAAGACGATGCGATCGACGTGCTGTCGCTGGCGGCCGGAGAGCCGCGGCGCGGCTCGCTGAACGCCGGGACGTTCAATATCGCGGGCGACGGCGTACTGCTGCTGTCGCAGTGCGCGCGGCGGCTCGGGCGGCCCACGCTGCCGCTGCTGCTCCCGGCGATCAGCTGGGCCCGTACGGCGCTGCGTGCGGTCGGCGTCACGGACTTCTCGCCGGAACAGATCCGGCTGCTCACCCATGGCCGGGTCGTGCTCACCACGCAGATGCGTGAGGCCCTCGGTTTCGAACCCAGGCATACAACGGCCGATACCTTCGCCGACTTCGCGCGGACCCATGGACCCGGGCTGCTGCCGCCGGAGACCCTCGCCCATGCCGTCGACCGGATACAGGAGGCCGTCCGCAATGGCTGACGCCAAGGTCATTCCCTTCGACGACGACCGTTCGCGAGGTACGGGCAATACGGCGGGGCGGGGTCGGCGCAGCGGGCGGCGTAAGGGCGACGCGGCGCCGTCGCTGGCCTCCGTGCCCGTAACCGGGCAGTCACCCGCACAGCAGGCGGAGGCGGCCCCGGAGCCGCCTTCGGGGCCGCTTGCGGAGTCCCGGCTGCTGGACCGGCTGCTGGGCGGTGGCTGGGACCGTAAGGCGGCCCAGGGGCTGTCTTTTCTACGGCGGCGGGTCACCGGGGAGTACGAGGTCGACGACTTCGGCTATGACGCGGAGCTGACCGACCAGGTGCTGATGTCGCTGCTGCGGCCGATGTACGAGAAATACTTCCGGGTTGAGGTGCGGGGGGTTGAGAACATCCCGGCGGATGGCGGCGCGCTGGTGGTCGCCAACCACTCGGGGACGCTGCCGTGGGACGGGCTGATGCTTCAGGTCGCCGTCCATGACCACCATCCGGCCGACCGGCATCTGCGGTTGCTCGCCGCCGATCTGGTCTTTGTGCTGCCGGTCGTCAACGAGCTGGCCCGTAAGGCCGGGCACACTCTCGCCTGCGCGGAGGACGCCGGGCGGCTGCTGGAGCGCGGCGAGGTCGTCGGGGTGATGCCCGAGGGCTTCAAGGGGATCGGGAAGCCCTTTTCGGACCGCTACAAGCTGCAGCGCTTCGGCCGGGGCGGCTTTGTCTCCACGGCGCTGCGTGCGGGGGCGCCGATTGTGCCGTGCTCGATCGTGGGGGCGGAGGAGATATACCCGATGCTCGGCAACGCCAAGACGGTGGCGCGGCTGCTTGGGCTTCCGTACTTCCCGATTACGCCGACGTTCCCCTGGCTGGGGCCGCTTGGCGCGGTGCCGTTGCCGACGAAGTGGACGATCCAGTTCGGGGAGCCGATCCCTACGGATGGTTATCCGGCGGAGGCGGCGGATGATCCGATGCTGATGTTCAATCTGACGGATCAGGTGCGGGAGACGATTCAGCACACGCTGTACAAGTTGCTGGTGCAGCGTCGGTCGGTGTTCTTTTAGGCCCCTGTCCCACCCCTTCCCGTAACTGGGGGCGCTGCCCCCAGACCCCCGGTCCTCAAACGCCGGACAGGCTCATGTGAGCCTGTCCGGCGTCGTGCTACTTGTCGTCGTCTACCTCCAGGCCCAGGCCGGGGAGGCCGCCGGGGAGGAGGGGCGGGATGGTGACGTCCGGGGGCGGGGGCTGGAGGGAATCCTTGCCACTGCCGCTGGAGTCGGTTTCGCTTTCCTGCGCGGGTGGGTCGAGCAGGCCCGACCCACCAAGGAGGCCGTCTTCCCGCTCCTCGGGGTTCGAGTTCGACGGGCTGGGCGGCTCGCTGTCGGCCGTGCGCCCGTCGGAGGGCTGGTCCTCCGAGGAAGGCGTGCCCGGCTGGGTGCCGGGCTCCTGGCCGGTGTGGTCACCGGTCTCCGGCCTGCCCTCGGACATCCTGCTGTCCGGCTCGGGCGGTAGCAGCGACCGGATCGGGATGACCTCATCGTCTATGGCGTCGAAGACCGAGCTCACCTCGTCGCCGACATCCTGCAGCTGCGCCGGAAGCTTCTGGCGCAGCTGGGCCCAGCCGCTGCGATGCGTCTTGGCGAAGGAGGACAGCGACTGCATTGGAGCGATCTTGCCATCGCGCTCATACGCCTGGCTCAGCAGTCGGTGCCCCTCTGAGGCGTCGTGCCGCATGGAGCTGAGCGCCCTGCGGACATCGCCCAGCGCCTCGTGGTCCAGCGGACCCGATCTGCCGCGCTCCATGAGGCGTCGGGCTTCGTGCAGCCGGGTCGAGGCATGGTCCAGGTGCACCCTGCCGCGATCGGTGTCACCACCGGCCAGGTCGAGCTTGAGGTCTTCCATGCCGCGCTTCAGCCCGTAGAGCGTGTCGCCGGGCAGGGCGTTCGTACTGGCCGCTGCGACACCGCTGAAGGCGCCCGCCGCGACGCCCACCGTCAGTCCGCCCGCTGCGAGGCCCTTGGTCAGCCGCGATCTGGGGCGCAGCTTGCTCAGCGATCCCAGCGGGACGGCCCGATGCGCTCCTTTGCGCGAGCGGGTGCGCTGCTCGGGTACCAGCGTGCCGCCCTCCGCGAGGTGTGTCTCCATCGCGGCGATCAGCCGGGCCCGGTGAACGGTCTTCACCTCATGATCCAGCTCCGGCTTCGGCAGGGCGTCCAGCTCTCTGGCCAGCGCGAGCATCATCGCCTGGTCGGCCTCGCCCGGTGGCCCCTCCGGGCTGGCCGGGCTGGTCGAACCGTTCAGAACGGCGCCCTCGGTCCGGACACCGCTGCCTGCGCCCTCGGGGTCTTGCTCCTCGAGGGCCTGGGCGAAGGCGTTGGCCCGCCGATTCGTCGATACGGATCCGATCACGGGCGGCACCTCCTCTCGTCAGCACGGTCGACTCCCGGCTCATACGGAAGGTTGCACGGCCTCTGCGGGCTCACCCATTCGGGTGAAGATCCGGCGGGTAAAACGAGGCCGCGGGGAGTCTGCAACCCCCACAACGAGCGGCAGCGCACTCGGGTTACGGAGTGGCGATGATGTGACCGGGAGGTTGACCGAGAGGTCATCCAGGGTCACGAAGAGTCACCGTGCGTCGTCCGGAAGGAGCCGGGCCAGCGTACGAACGGCCCGATACTGAAGGGTTTTGATCGCCCCCTCGTTCTTGCCCATGATGCGTGCCGTCTCCGCGACCGAGAGGCCCTGCAGAAAGCGGAGCGTCACACACTCCTGCTGCTGCGGGTTGAGCCTGCGGACGGCCTCCAGCAGGGCGGCGTTGGAGAGGGATTCCAGCACCGAGTCCTCGGGGCTGCGCTCGACCTCGTTGGCGTCGAGCATTTCACCGGTGGTCACCTCCAGCCGGAAGCGGCTCGACTTGAAGTGGTCGGCGACGAGGTTACGGGCGATGGTGACCAGCCAGGCGCCGAAGTCGCGGCCCTGCCAGGTGAAGGTGCCGATGCGGCGCAGGGCGCGCAGGAAGGTCTCGCTGGTGAGGTCCTCGGCCGTGGCACGGCCGCCGACGCGGTAGTAGATGTAGCGGTAGACGGTGTCGGAGTACTGGTCGTAGAGCTGTCCGAACGCTTCGGACTCGCCGTCCTGGGCGCGTTCGACCAGATCCATCATGCGGCGGCTGTCGCTGTCGGTCGCGGGGCGGCGGGCCGTGGAGGTGCCGGCGGCTCCGGCGCGGCTGCGTCTGCCCACGGCGGTCGCTGCCGCTGTGCTGGTGGCTCCGTCGGCCAGGGCGTAGGCAGGGCCTACGGGGACGGGCGCGGCGAAAGCCGGGATGGCGTACGCGGTGGGGACGGAGACGAGTGCGCGCAATTGGTCGACGACCGTCGTGCGCAGCGTAGCCAGGCCCGAGGCGTCAACCCCGACGTGTGGGTACACGGGACTCCCAGAGGCAGAGCTTTCATCACGTGCAGTTCGGGACCGAACGCCCGGTGGTGGGGCGTATAGGTACCGGATTGCGTCTGAGGAGAATAACGCTTCGTACAGGCCGTGCTACGCCTAGTTGCCAAAATCGTCGATTCAGTTCGCTCTCTTACGTATTGGTGGTCGATCACATATCGAACAAGTGCCGCTTATTGATCGGTTGAGCGTGCGGTTCGGTCGATTCCCGGGCGAGTTGTGGTTGAGCTGATATAGGGGGACTGCCGGGGCGCGGGAGGGGGTAAGAACGCACGATGGCCCGCTGGCGGGCTCGCCGGACAGCGGGTGCGGGTGCCGGAGGCCTAGCGGCGACGGCGTTGCAGGGCTACGAGGGCCACCGTGCCGCCCGCTACGGCGCCTACTCCGGCGGCCGCCGGTATGCCGACTCTGGCCGCCTTCCGGCCGGTCCGGTAGTCACGTAGTCGCCAGCCGTTTTCGCGAGCGTGTACGCGTAGCCGGTTATCAGGATTGATCGCATATGGATAGCCGACGAGCGAGAGCATCGGGATGTCGTTGGCCGAGTCGCTGTACGCGGCGCAGCGGTCGAGGTCCAGATCCTCCGCGGCGGCCAGGGCGCGTACGGCCTCCGCCTTCGCGGGGCCGTGCAGGGGCTCGCCGACGAGCCGCCCCGTATAGACGCCGTCCACCGACTCGGCCACGGTGCCCAGCGCGCCGGTCAGGCCGAGCCGCCGGGCGATGATCGTCGCCGTCTCCACCGGGGCCGCGGTGACCAGCCACACCTTCTGGCCCGCGTCCAGATGGGCCTGGGCCAGGGCGCGGGTGCCCGGCCAGATCCGGTCGGCCATGTACTCGTCGTAGATCTCCTCGCCGATGCGCATCAGCTCGGCGACACGGTGGCCCTTGACGATGGACAGGGCGCTGCTGCGGACATCCTCCATGTGCTCCGGGTTCTCGGACCCGGCGATACGGAAGCAGGCCTGCTGCCAGGCGAAGCGGGTGAGATCGCGGGTGCGGAAGAACCTGCGCTTGTACAGACCCCGGCCGAAGTGGAAGAGCGCCGCGCCCTGCATCACGGTGTTGTCCAGGTCGAAGAAGGCTGCGGCGCGGGTGTCACCGGGGGTCGGGAATTCGGACTCGTGTTCGTGTTCGGTTTTGCGAGCCGCCTCGGCGGCGGCCTCGCCAGCGAGAACGCTCCGCGCGGTCGCGGAGCGCTTACGAGGGGTGAGCCATGCCAGTCCGCCCATACGGCGAGCATAGCCACTTTGTTCTAGTGGTCCGGTTACGTGCGGATGTCCGGGGTGGAACGGGCGGGACAATGGCCGCATGAAGACTGTGACCCTCATCGGAAAGCCTGGCTGTCACCTCTGCGACGACGCTCGCGAAGTCATCAGGGAAGTGTGCGCGGAGGTGGGTGCGGCCTGGGAGGAGAAGGACATCAATCAGGACGCTGAGCTGCATCGCAAGTACTGGGAGCAGATTCCGGTGGTGCTGGTTGATGGGGCGCAGCATGACTTCTGGCGGGTGGATCGGGGGCGGTTGCGCCGTGCGCTCCGGGCGTAGCCGGCGGGGGTTTCCCCGATCCCGCCCCTTCCCGGAAACCGGGGCTTTCGCCCCGGGGCCCCGGGGTTGGTCCGGTGCGGGCCGGTGGCCGGGTGTTGTGCCCACCCACAGCCCCTCGCGGGGCTGCGAGTGCCCACAACAACGGGCGGGTGTGCGTGTGGCGCCGGTCACTTCGGGGGGACAAAGCGGACAGTATCTTTGTGCACGCGTTCACAAAGGCATAGCCTGTGCCCGACGGAGCGGTTCAGGCGCGTGCGGCGCACATGGCCGCTCACCGCTTCGCGTAAACGGCAGGAGCACCGTGGCAACTGGCCGAACCCACCGACCGGCGACCCGCAGCCGAGGGATTCCCGAGGCTACCGTCGCCCGGCTTCCGCTGTATCTGCGGGCGTTGACCGCGCTCTCCGAGCGCTCGGTGCCCACGGTCTCCTCGGAGGAGCTGGCGGCCGCCGCCGGGGTGAACTCGGCGAAGCTGCGTAAGGATTTTTCCTACCTTGGCTCCTACGGGACACGCGGGGTCGGCTATGACGTGGAATACCTCGTTTACCAGATCTCCCGGGAGCTGGGGCTGACCCAGGACTGGCCGGTTGTCATCGTCGGTATCGGTAACCTCGGCGCCGCGCTGGCCAACTACGGCGGCTTCGCGTCCCGGGGCTTCCGGGTCGCCGCGCTGATCGACGCCGACCCGGCGATCGCGGGGAAGCCCGTCGCGGGCATTGAGGTGCAGCACACCGATGGGCTCGAGAAGATCATCGATGAGAACGGCGTCTCGATTGGTGTGATCGCCACGCCCGCGGGTGCCGCGCAGCAGGTCTGTGACCGGCTGGTGGCCGCCGGGATCACCTCCATCCTCAACTTCGCGCCCACCGTGCTGTCCGTGCCGGACGGGGTGGACGTCCGCAAGGTCGATCTGTCGATAGAGCTACAGATCCTCGCCTTCCATGAGCAGCGCAAGGCCGGTGAGGAGGTGCCCGAGCAGGACACCGCGCCGCCCGCGGCGCCGCCCGCCGCCTCCGTCACCAAGCGCGCCGCCACCGCACCCACCTCCGGCAGCGCCGCCAGTCGTGCCGGGCACGAGTCGGGACCTGACGGGGATGTCCCCGCCGTGATGCCCGCATGAGTCTTCTTGTCGTCGGACTGAGCCATCGCAGCGCGCCGGTGAGCGTGCTGGAACGTGCCGCCCTCGCCCCTGAGCTGCGTGGCGGGCTGCTGCAGGACGTGGTCGGCGCCGAGCCCGCTACGGAGGCGGCGGTGCTGTCGACCTGCAACCGGATCGAGCTCTACGCCGACGTGGACAAGTTCCACGCCGGGGTCGCCGAGCTGTCCACGCTGCTGGCCCAGCACAGTGGTGTCGGCCTGGAAGAGCTCACTCCTTATCTCTACGTCCACTACGAGGACCGGGCCGTACACCACCTCTTCTCGGTGGCCTGCGGGCTGGACTCGATGGTCGTCGGCGAGGGGCAGATCCTCGGCCAGATCAAGGAAGCGCTCGCCGTCGCCCAGGCGCAGCACAGTGCCGGGAAGCTCCTCAACGACCTCTTCCAGCAGGCGCTGCGCGTCGGCAAGCGGGCACACACCGAGACCGGCATCGACAAGGCCGGTCAGTCGCTGGTCACTTTCGGTCTGGAACAGCTCGCCGGTGGGGTCGAGGTGGACAAGTGGGTGAGGGGCAAGCGCGCGCTGGTGATCGGCGCGGGCTCGATGTCCTCGCTCGCGGCTACGACGCTTTCGCGTGTCGGTGTGACCGAACTGGTGATCGCCAACAGGACGTTGGAGCGCGCTGAGCGGCTGGCCGCCACCGCGCAGGCCAGTGCCGTGCCGATCGACGCGGTGGCCGAGGAGCTGCCGCGCGCGGACATCGTCGTCTCCTGCACCGGAGCGACCGGGCTGGTGCTGACGGTCGGAGCGCTCGAGCGCGCCGTCGCCGAGCGCCGCGCGGCCGGTACGGCGGGCATGGCGCCGTTGGCGCTGCTGGACCTGGCCATGCCGCGGGATATCGACGCCGCAGCGCACCGGGTCGAGGGCGCCCGGCTCGTCGACATCGAATCGCTCGCGGAGGCCGCCGCGGACGCGCCGATGGCCGCCGATGTGGACGCGGTACGCGGCATAGTGGGTGATGAGGTAGCCGCCTTCGGCGCCGCCCAGCGGGCCGCGACGATCACCCCGACCGTGGTGGCGCTGCGCACCATGGCCGCCGATGTGGTGGCCAGTGAGATGGCCCGGCTCGACGGCCGGCTGCCCGAGCTCGATGACAAGCAGCGGGCGGAGATCATCCAGTCCGTGCGCCGTGTCGTCGACAAGTTGCTGCATGCACCAACCGTGCGTGTGAAGGAGCTCGCCGGGGAGCCCGGGGGCGCCGGATACGCCGACGCGCTGCGGGAACTCTTCGACATCGACCCCCAGACGGTCGCCGCAGTCAGCAAGCCGAACAACAGGAGCGGCAATGAGCACTGAAGCCCTGAAGCTGGGCACCCGCCGCAGTAAGCTCGCCATGGCCCAGTCCGGGCAGATCGCCGAGCAGGTGAAGCAGCTCACCGGGCGTCCCGTGGAGCTGGTCGAGATCACCACATATGGTGATGTGTCCAGAGAGCCCCTGGCCCAGATCGGCGGTGCGGGCGTGTTTGTCACCGCGCTGCGCGAGGCCCTGCTCAGCGGTGAGGTCGACTTCGCCGTGCACTCGCTCAAGGATCTGCCCACCACCCAGCCCGAAGAACTCGCGCTGGCCGCCATCCCGCCGCGCGCCGACCCGCGTGACGCGCTGGTCGCCCGGGACGGGCTGACCTTTGAGCAGCTGACCGCGGACCCGGAGCGGGTCGCGCGGATCGGCACCGGTTCGCCGCGCCGGATGGCACAGCTCAACGCGTGGGCACGCGCGATCGGCCGGGACATCGAAACAGTTCCGATCCGGGGGAATGTCGACACCCGAATCGGGTTCGTGCGTTCCGGTGAGCTTGACGCGGTCGTGCTCGCCGCCGCCGGACTCACCCGTATCGGCCGGCTCGACGAAGCCACCGAGCTTCTTGACCCCGACTCAGTCCTGCCCGCTCCCGGCCAGGGGGCACTGGCAGTCGAGTGCGCGGCGTCCAACGCGCACCTGACCGCCCAGCTCGCCGAGCTCGACGACCCGTTCACGCGGGCCGCTGTGACCGCCGAGCGAACCCTGCTCGCCGCCTTGGAGGCCGGCTGCAGCGCACCCGTGGGTGCGCTGGCCGACCTTCCCCCAGTTCTCGGCTCCGCTCGAGACTGGGGGGACCTCCATGTCGACGGGCAGGTTGTCACCGAAATGCGCCTGCGCGGCGTCGTCGGCACGACCGACGGCTCAACGCTGGTGCAGCTGTCCACCACCGGTTCCGTACCGGCGTCCGCCGAAGAAGCCACGGCACAGTCCCAGCGAATGGGCCGTGAACTCGCCGACGCGATGCTCGCCAAGGGTGCGGCCGGTCTGATGGGGGAGCGAGCACTTTGAGCCCCACCACCGCCCAGAACCCGGCGACGCCGAAGACCCAGTCGGCAACGCCACGACCACAGCGCTTGTATGGCGCACACGGACACGTCACCTTCCTCGGTGCCGGGCCGGGGGACCCGGGACTGCTGACCCTCCGCGCCGTCGAGGCACTGGCGCAGGCCGATGTGCTGGTCGCTGACCCACAGGTCTACGACGTGGTACGGACCCACGCCCGGGCAGGTGTGGACGCACCGCTGCAGACCGCGGCTGACGAGACATCGGCCACAGCTGCCGGTGCAGCAGATCTTGTCATGGCGGCCGCGCGCGCTGGCAAGCGGGTGGTACGTGCGGTCACGGGCGACCCCGGACTGGACGCGGACGCGGCCCAGGAGATGCTGGAGTGCGCAGCCGAGGGCATCACCTTCGAGGTGGTACCCGGCATCGCCACAGCGGTAGGCGTACCCGCCTACGCCGGGGTGCCGTTGCGTGACGCACACGGCACCGATGTCCGCTTCATCGACGCGCGGACCGCCGATGACCGGTGCTGGACCGAGCTGGGCGCCAGCG
Source organism: Streptomyces gobiensis (assembly GCF_021216675.1). Classification (NCBI taxonomy): domain Bacteria; kingdom Bacillati; phylum Actinomycetota; class Actinomycetes; order Kitasatosporales; family Streptomycetaceae; genus Streptomyces; species Streptomyces gobiensis. The sequence goes on from NZ_CP086120.1 coordinate 3,236,822, forward strand.
ACGCCACCGCCGTTGTCTCCACCACCCTGGATACGGTGGTGGCCGCCGCCGGTGAGCTGGTCGCCGCGGGCCGTAAGCCGGACACCCCGCTGACCGTGACCATCGCGGGCACGACGACGCGGCAGCGCACCTGGACCGCGACGCTCGGCTCCATCGCGCAGACGCTGAAGCAGGCCAAGGTGCTGCCCACGGCCAATGGCCCGGCGGGCTGGGGAGATCAGCCCGTCATAGCCGTGGTCGGTGAACGCAGCGCGCCCGCCCAGCGCGACCAGCTGGCCTGGTTTGAGTCCAAGCCGCTGTTCGGCTGGAACGTTCTGGTACCGCGGACCAAGGAGCAGGCCGCTTCGCTCTCCGACCAGCTCCGGTCGTACGGCGCTGTCCCCTCCGAGGTCCCGACCATCGCCGTTGAACCCCCGCGCACCCCGCAGCAGATGGAGCGCGCGGTCAAGGGCCTGGTCACCGGCCGCTATGAGTGGATCGCCTTCACCTCCGTCAACGCGGTGAAGGCCGTCCGGGAGAAGTTCGAGGAGTACGGTCTCGACGCCCGTGCCTTCGCCGGGATCAAGGTGGCGGCCGTGGGGGAACAGACCGCCAAGGCGCTGGTCACCTTTGGGGTGAAGCCCGATCTGGTACCCAGCGGTGAGCAGTCCGCGGCCGGGCTGCTGGAGGACTGGCCGCCGTATGACCCGGTGTTCGACCCCATTGACCGGGTCTTCCTGCCACGCGCCGATATCGCCACCGAGACGCTGGTGGCGGGCCTGATCGAGCTGGGCTGGGAGGTCGACGACGTCACGGCGTACCGCACCGTGCGCGCCTCGCCGCCGCCCGCCCAGACCCGCGAGATGATCAAGGGTGGCGGCTTTGACGCGGTCCTTTTCACCTCTTCGAGTACGGTCCGCAATCTCGTCGGGATCGCGGGCAAGCCGCACAATGTGACGGTCATCGCCTGTATCGGTCCGGCCACCGCCAAGACGGCGGAGGAGCATGGGCTGCGTGTCGACGTCCTCTCACCGGAGCCCTCGGTGCACAAGCTTGCTGAGGCGCTTGCGGAGTTCGGCGCCCAGCGCCGGGTGGCGGCCATCGAGGCGGGTGAACCTGTCAAGCGGCCGAGCGAGAAGCGGCCGACCCGGAGGAGGGCACGTTCTTGAGCACCTATGGCAGCTACCCGGCAGCGCGGCCGAGGCGGCTGCGCACTACGGCGGCGATGCGGCGGCTGGTCGCCGAGCACCGGCCGCACCCCGCTGATCTGATCCTCCCGGTCTTCATCCGGGAGGGCGTCAGCGAACCGGTGCCGGTCTCCGCCATGCCGGGCGTGGTGCAGCACACCCGGGACAGCCTGCGGAAGGCCGCCGTTGAAGCGGTCGAGGCGGGCGTCGGCGGGATCATGCTCTTCGGCGTACCGGAGCGGAAGGACGCCATCGGCTCCCAGGGCACCGACCCCGACGGCATCCTGCAGGTCGCCCTGCGGGATGTGCGTGCCGAGATCGGTGATGAGCTGGTCGTCATGTCCGACCTGTGCCTGGACGAGTACACGGACCACGGTCACTGCGGTGTGCTGGACGAGCAGGGGCGGGTCGACAACGACGCCACCCTGGAGCGCTACGCGGAGATGGCGCGGGTGCAGGCAGCCGCGGGCGCGCATGTGCTGGGGCCCAGCGGCATGATGGACGGCCAGATCGGGTACGTACGCCGGGCCCTGGACGAGGCCGGGCACCAGGATGTCTCGCTCTTCGCCTACACGGCCAAATACTCCTCAGCCTTCTACGGGCCGTTCCGGGAGGCCGTGGGCTCCTCGCTGAAGGGTGACCGCAAGACGTATCAGCAGGACCCGGCCAACGCCCGGGAGTCCCTGCGCGAGCTCGCGCTGGACCTCGCCGAAGGCGCGGACATGGTGATGGTCAAGCCCGGCCTGCCGTATCTGGATGTGCTCCGTGACTTCACCGAGCGGGTGGATGTGCCGGTCGGGGTGTATCAGATCTCCGGTGAGTACGCGATGGTTGAGGCCGCGGCGGAGAAGGGCTGGATCGACCGGGAGCGGGCGGTCCTGGAGACGCTGACCAGCTTCAAGCGGGCGGGCGCGAGCATGGTGCTGACGTACTGGGCGACGGAGGCCGCGCGCTGGCTGGGGCGCGAGCGGTAGCTCCCGTCACGGGGAGGGGAGCTGGGGGGTGCCGTAGACCGGGCCGTAGGGGGTGTCGTCGGCCTTGGCCAGGGCGGCGGGGGAGATCCGGCGCAGGCAGTCGGCGGCGGAAGGGCCCGTGCAGCCCAGCCGTTCCGCCAGGGCCGTGCCGTCCCGCAGTGCCTCCTTACGGGTCCGGTGTGCCGCCTCGTCCGCGCATGAACCGCCCCGCACGATCGCCCGGCGGAACAGATAACCGGAGCCGGGTGCGGCGAGTTGGGCGCACTCGCCAACGAGGGTGACATCGGACGGGTCGCCGCCGAACGCCTTGGCGTTGCGCTGCACCCAGCGCAGCACGGCCTGCTGGTCTTCCAGGCCGAAGTTGCCGGAGTCCTTGAGCGAGGGATGGGCGAGGTAACCCAGCGGCCCTTGACGGTGGTTGGCGGTGACGAGGATGGTGCCGCCCTCGGCGGCAGGGGGACTGGTGTCACGCAGCCACACCGTGATGGGCCTGTTGGCGCCGACCGACACATTCCGCGGGGTGCTGACATTGAGGTAGAGGCAGTCCTCGTCACCCCCGGACGACGGCGGGCAGGGTGGGCCGGGCGCTGTGCCGTCCCGTACGCCGCTCCAGTTGGCCGCGGGCTGCGGCGACCTCCAGCGCAGTGGCCCGGTGGGCGGGGCGGCGTAGGGGATGCCCTGGAAGATCCGGGCGTCATCGGTGACCGTGCCTCGTATGGCCCCCTGGTCGCTGCGTACGACCGAGGGGTCCGGGTCGCCGCCACCGGTCGTACGGGCGGCGGCGACCAGCGTGGCGGCCATCAGGACAGCGGCGATCGTGCCGAGTGCTGCTTTCCGTACCTTCGCCGCTGTCGTCAACATGCCATTGACGCTACGGAGTCGGGGGCCGCCGCGAAATCCAATTAACCCCCGGGTGGGGGTGGTGCCAGCACCCCCACCCGGGAAAGCTCTACAGGCGCTCGGGGGTGCGGATGCCCAGCAGCGCCATGCCCTGGTGCAGGGTGCGGGCCGTGAGATCGCAGAGGAAGAGACGGTTCTCGACAGCCGCCTCGCCATCGGCCTTCAGCACCGGGCAGTGCTCGTAGAAGGTCGTGTAGTGCGAGGCCAGCCCGTAGAGATAGGCGGCCAGCTTGTGCGGCTCGTAGGACTCGGCGACACCCGCCAGGGTCTCCGCGAACTCATCCAAGTGCAGGGCCAGCGCGCGCTCGGCCGGGGCCAGCTCAAGCTCCGGGTGTGCGACCGGCTTACGGTCACCGGCCTTGCGGATGATCGACTGGATACGGGCGTAGGCGTACTGGAGGTAGACGCTGGTGTCGCCGTTGAGGGAGACCATCCGGTCCAGGTCGAAGATGTAGTCACGGGACATCGACGTGGACAGGTCCGCGTACTTCACCGCGCCGATGCCGACCTGGGCGGCGCGCTCCGCGATCTCCTCTTCGGTCAGATCCTGTGCCTTCTCCCGTACGACCGTGGCCGCCCGGTCCACCGCCTCGTCGAGCAGGTCGACCAGCCGGACCGTCTCGCCCTCCCGGGTCTTGAACGGCTTGCCGTCCTTGCCCAGCACGGTGCCGAAGGCCAGCTGCCTGGCAGCGTCTGGGCGGCCTTCGGGCAGCCAGCCCGCGCGGCGGGCGGTCTCGAAGACCATCTTGAAGTGCAGCGCCTGGCGGGCGTCCACCACGTAGAGCAGGGTGTCGGCGTGCAGCGCGCTGACCCGGTCGCGGATCGCGGCGAGGTCGGTGGCGGCGTAGCCGAAGCCGCCGTTGGACTTCTGCACGATCAGCGGGGTCGGGCTGCCGTCGGGGCCCTTGACATCATCGAAGAAGACACACAGGGCGCCGTCGGAGCGGACCGCGACACCGGACTCCTCCAGCTCCTTCACGACCTGCGGGAGGTCGTCGTTATAGGCGCTCTCGCCGACGACGTCCTCGTCCCTGATCTCGACATCGAGCTGGTGGTAGACCGCCTGGAAGTAGATCTTCGACTCGTCGACGATCTTGTGCCAGATGTCCAGGGTCTCCTGGTCACCGGCCTGGAGCCGCACCACCCGGTTGCGGGCGCGGGTCTTGAACTCCTCATCGGAGTCGAAGACGGCCCGGGAGGCCTTGTAGAGGCGGTTGAGTCGCGCCATGGCGGCTGCGCCGCCATAGGACACTGCGGCTGCGCCGCCATAGAGCACCGCAGCTTCGCCCTCACCGTTGGCGGTGTCCGACTCATGGTCCAGCTCATGCGGGTGCTCGATCAGATACTGGATGAGCATGCCGAACTGGGTGCCCCAGTCGCCGATGTGATGGCGCCGGATGACCGTCTCACCACGGTGCTCCAGAATCCGCACGATGGCGTCACCGATCACGGTGGAGCGCAGATGACCGACGTGCATCTCCTTGGCGACGTTCGGCTGGGAGTAGTCGATGACGGTCCTGCCGGGCTCCTCGGCGTACGGGACTCCGAGCCGGTCGTCCGCGGCGCGGGCGGCGAGAGTGCTCAGGATCGCCTCATCGGTGACGGTGATGTTGAGGAAGCCGGGACCGGAGACCTCGATATCCTTGATCACCTCACCGGCCGGGAGCTGGGCCACGACCTGGGCGGCCAGCTCGCGCGGGTTGCCCTTCAGCTTCTTGGCGAGCGCCAGCATCCCATTGGCCTGGAAGTCCGCCCGGTCGCTTCGTCGCAGCAGCGGGTCCACGGCGGCGGCCTCCGGCAGCGCAGCCGAGAGGGCGTCCGAGACACGCTGATTGACCGTAGCGGCGAGGGAAGGGACCGAAGCCATGGGTGGGTAGCTCTCCTGTCGATGGGTTTCCAGTCAGTATCCCACGGCGCCGCTCACCATTTTGTGTCTGGGATAATGGGGCCGTCAGGCCCATGCGCGAGGAAGAAGGACGTAACGACCGTGGCTCAGAGCACTGAGACCGACTGGGTCTCCCGTTTCGCAGACGAGGTCATTGCCGAGGCGGAGCGCCGCGCCCCCGGCAAACCCATTGTCTGTGCCTCGGGCCTGAGCCCCTCCGGCCCGATTCACCTCGGCAATCTGCGCGAGGTCATGACCCCGCACCTCGTCGCGGACGAGATCAAGCGGCGCGGCTATGACTGTGTACACATCATCTCCTGGGACGACTACGACCGGTACCGCAAGGTCCCGGCCGGTATTGACCCGTCCTGGGCCGAGCACATCGGCAAGCCGCTGACCTCCGTACCCCCGCCGCCCGGTAGTGAGCACCCGAACTGGGCCGAGCACTTCAAGGCCGCGATGATCGAGGCGCTGGAGCAGCTGGGCGTCGAGTTCCGGGGCATCAGCCAGACCGAGCAGTACACCTCGGGGGCGTACCGGGAGCAGATCCTGCTCGCCATGCGGGAGCGGGCCCGTATCGATGCCGTCCTCGACCGGTACCGCACGAAGGACAAGGACAAGGGCAAGGCTGCTGGCGCGGGCACCGGCAAGAAGAGCCAGAAGCCGGTGGACGAGGCTGAGCTGGAGGCCGCCGAGGGCTCCGGCGCGGCGAGCGAGGACGACGGCAGCGCGGGAGGTGCGGGGTACTACCCGTACAAGCCGTACTGCACGGTCTGTGAGAAGGATCTGACGACGGTCACCGCGTATGACGAGGCTTCGACCGAGCTGACCTATGTGTGTGAGTGCGGGCACTCCGAGACGGTGCGGCTGAGCGAGTTCAACCGCGGCAAGCTGGTCTGGAAGGTGGACTGGCCGATGCGGTGGGCGTACGAGGGCGTGGTCTTCGAGCCCTCCGGCGTGGACCACTCCTCGCCCGGATCGTCGTTTGTGGTCGGCGGTCAGATCGTCCGCGAGGTTTTCGACGCGGACCAGCCGATCGGCCCGATGTACGCGTTCGTCGGGATCAGCGGCATGGCGAAGATGTCCAGCTCCAAGGGCGGCGTGCCGACCCCGGGCGATGCGCTGGAGATCATGGAGGCGCCGCTGCTGCGCTGGCTGTACGCGCGGCGTAAGCCGAACCAGTCCTTCAAGATCGCCTTCGATCAGGAGATCCAGCGCACGTACGACGAGTGGGACGCGCTGGAGCGGAAGATCAGCGAGGGCAGGGCGCAGCCCGCGGATGTGGCCGCCTACAACCGCTCGGTGCGCACGGCGGCCGGTGAGCTGCCGAGGACGCCCCGGCCGCTGCCGTACCGGACGCTGGCCTCGGTCGCCGACGTCACGCAGGGCGCGGAGGAGCAGATCCTGCGGATTCTGAGCGAGCTGGACCCGGAGAATCCGGTCACCTCGCTGGATGAGACCCGGCCACGGCTGAACTGTGCCGAGCGGTGGATCACCACGCAGGTTCCGGCGGACCAGCGCACCCGGGTGCGGGAGGAGCCGGACACCGAGCTGCTCGGTTCGCTCGATGAGGAGCAGCGGGAGTCGCTGCGGCTGCTGCTGGACGGGCTGGATGAGCACTGGTCGCTGGACGGGCTGACGACGCTTGTCTATGGGGTGCCGAAGGTGCAGGCCGGGCTGGCGCCCGACGCCAAGCCGACGCCGGAGCTGAAGGTTGCGCAGCGGTCGTTCTTCGCGCTGCTTTACCGGTTGCTGGTGGGGCGGGATACGGGGCCGCGGTTGCCTACGTTGCTGCTTGCGGTGGGGGCGGGGCGGGTGCGGAAGCTGTTGGGTGGGTGAGGGGGTTCTCCCCGATCCCGCCCCTTCCCGTAACCGGGGCTTCGCCCCGGGGCCCGGTTCTTTCGGTGCGGGCCGGTGGCCGGTGTGTTGTGCCCACCCTCCGCCCATGGCGGAGACTGCCCACAACACGTGTGGGCTAGCCTGCTACGCCCATTTCGGCGTTGTAGCGTTCGCGGAATTCGCGTAGGTAGGGGCGGAGGTAGCCCTCGCTGAGCAGGGTGCCGTCGCTGTTGGTGACGCCGGAGCGCTCGTGCAGGACGCGGGAGAGCTGGCGGGCGCTGGGGAAGCTGCCCTGTTCCGCTATGAACGAGCGGTAGGCACCGAAGTAGACCTCGTCCCGTGCCTCCCCGTCGGGGATGCCGATGGGGTTGTCCTCGGGTGCCTGTTCAGGGGCGGCCTGGCCCAGGGCGCGGCGGCGGCCGCCGGGTCCGACGGGGACTGTGACGGGGGGTTCGGGTTGTTGCTGCGTCTGGTGCGGGATGAACGCGGGCTGGGGCTGGGGTTCGGGCTCGGGTTCGTGGACTGGTTCCGGTTCGGGTGCCGGTGTGGGTTCGGCGATGGGTGTGGGTTGTGGGCGGGGGAGGGTGATGCCTGCTGCGGCCAGTCCTGCTGGGGCGGTCTCGGCCAGGGGGATGCCGTAGCGGGCGAGCTTGAGCGGCATGAGGGCTTCGACGGGGGCTCTGCGGCGCCAGGCGCGGCCGAAGCGGGCGCGGAGGCGGGCCTGGTAGACCAGACGGTCCTGTTCGAGCCGGATGACCTCGTCGTAGCTGCGGAGTTCCCAGAGCTTCATGCGGCGCCACAGGCGGAAGGTGGAGGGGAAGGCGAGCAGCCAGCGGGAGAGCCGTACGCCCTCCATGTGTTTGTCGGCGGTGATGTCGGCGATACGGCCGATCGCGTGCCGGGCGGCTTCGACGGAGACGACGAAGAGGATGGGGATGACGGCGTGCATGCCGACGCCGAGGGGGTCGGGCCAGGCGGCGGCGCCGTTGAAGGCGATGGTGGCGGCGGTGAGCAGCCAGGCGGTCTGGCGCAGCAGCGGGAAGCCGATGCGTAGCCAGGTGAGCAGGAGATCGAGGGCGAGCAGGACGACGATTCCGGCGTCGATGCCGATGGGGAAGAACGGGGCGAAGGCCCCGAAGCCCTTACGTTCGGCCAGATCACGCACCGCGCTGTAGGACCCGGCGAAGCCGATCGCCGCGATGACCACGGCGCCCATGATGACGACGCCGATGAGTATGCGGTGTGTGCGATTCAGTTGCGTCGCGGACACCCGCGATCCCCTCCCACCCTCGACACTGAGCGGCGCCTAGCCTGACACATGTGTCAAGTTCATGCCCGGAGTGAGGCGACGGCTTCCTTGGCGGCCTTCTCCGCGCCCTTGCGGATATCAGCGGCGCTGGGTGTCTTCGCGTCCTCCAGGCCCGCGCCCGAGTAGTCGACGGTGACGACGACATTGGCGGTCCGGACCACGATCCGCTGCTCGCGGTAGTCCTGGGACTTCTTGCCGTCCTTCTTGGTGATGTCGTAGCTGATGGCGGTCGCCGTGTCGCCGACACCACTGAGCTTGGCGTCCTTGACGCTTTTGGCTTCCTTGTTGCCGGAGATCGCGGCGATCTTGTCCTGGGCGTACTCGGTGGCGCGCTTGTCGCCGCTGCCGATGGCGACATCGGAGTCGTAGCGGCGCAGGGAGACGCTCAGCTCGCGGTATTCGAAGGTGCTGAGGTCCACGCCGCTCCACAGGCAACCGCTGTAGGCGTCGGCGTCCTTGGAGCCGAGGCTCTTGCCGGATGCCGGTTTTGCCTTCGGCACGGTCTTCTTGACGGTGTCCTTGGAAACCGTCTCGCACGCGTCGGGCAGCGTGCTGAACTTCACCGGCTCCGGGCTGGGCGCGGCTTCCTTGCTGGGGCCGGCGTCCGAAGCGGAGTCGCTGTCCTTCGTACCGGAGCCGGAGCCGAAGGAGCAGCCGGCGACCAGCAGCACGGGAAGGACGGCTCCGGTGAGGGCTCGTATGGCCAGGTGCGGAGTGTTACGGGGCATGGTTTCTTCACTTCCAGGTATGCGGATCAACTGTCGAGCCGCCCGGCCAGCTCTTTCGCGAGCTTCTGGGCCTTCTCCTGCAGCTCTTCGCTGTCGGGGAGGCGGCTCTTACCGGTGGACCACTGGTCGTACTCGACCGTGACGATGACATTGCCGGTGCGGAAGACCAGCGTGATGTCGCGGTGCACCCCGGAGTCGGCGGTGGTCAGCTCGTCATTGAGGTAGGCCGCGTCACCGATGCCCTCCAGGGGGCGGGGTGCGAGCGCCGGGCTGGAGGAGGGGGAGGCGCTGGTGCTGTCCTCGCTGGTTTCGGGGCTCTCCGCGCTGCCGGAGCTGTCGGCGCTCTCGGCGTCCTCAGCGTTCTTGGCGTCTTCAGGATCGCCGGAGCCATCGGTTTGGGGGGAGATGTCGCCCGATGGGCTGTCGTCGGCGGTGGGGGGTGTGGCGGGAATCTCGTCCTTGAGCGCCTTGGTGTCGTAGAGCTCGGCGGCCCGGTCGTCATCGCTGACGGCCGCCTCGTAGGAGACCACGCGCTCGAAGTCGATGGTGAGGTGGCGGCTGCCCAGGCTGGTGGTGTTCTTCCAGCGGCAGCCGACCCGGCGGTCGATGTCATAGGTGACGCTGGCGTCACCTTCCAGCGTGGTGGGAGCGCTGGCGTCAGCCGCGTCCGTGAGCAGCTCCCGCAAGGTGTCCTCGGCTACCGAGCCGCAGGGCTCGGGGAGGGAGCGGTGCTTGCCGGGCTTCGCGGCGCCGGTGGAGCCGGGGGTATCGCCGGGTTTGGGGTCGCTGGTGTCACCGGCGCCGTTGGACCCGCCGGTGCAGGCAGCGAGGCCCACGGCCAGCGCTGCTACGGCTGCGGCGCCGCCCATATATGCCCTCCGCCGCACGGGTGGCCTCCTCTGCTCGCTCGGCTGAATCCAAGAACACCGAAAACGTGTTGCCGTCGGCTGGGGACGGCGGAACACAATGTCTACCGCACGCACCGCGTGGGCGTCCGTTCCGCTGAGGAGTATGGGGCGCTACGTCTGCTTTTTTGCTGTTTGCTCTGTGGTGCGGTGAATCTTGGACTTCTGCAGGGGGAGCTGATCAGTCATGCCGTACACCGAGGTGCCCGGGGCGCGGGTTCCGATCCGGATGTGGACCGAACCGGCCACGGTTGAGGATGTCGCGATGCGGCAGCTGCACAATGTCTCGACGCTGCCGTGGATCAAGGGGCTGGCGGTCATGCCCGATGTCCACTTCGGCAAGGGCGCGACGGTCGGTTCGGTGATCGCCATGCGGGGCGCGGTCTGCCCGGCGGCGGTGGGCGTGGACATCGGCTGCGGTATGTCGGCGGTCAAGACCTCGCTGACCGCGAACGACCTGCCCGGTGATCTGTCCCGGCTGCGCTCGGGGATAGAGGCGGCGATCCCGGTGGGGCGGGCGATGCACGATGACCCGGTGGACCCGGGGCGGCTGCATGGCTTCCCGACGCGGGGGTGGGAGGACTTCTGGTCGCGCTTCGACGGGATCGCCGATGCGGTGAAGTTCCGTCAGGGGCGGGCGGTGAAGCAGATGGGAACGCTGGGGTCCGGCAACCACTTTGTCGAGGTGTGCACGGATTCAACGGGCGCTGTCTGGCTGATGCTGCACTCCGGTTCCCGCAACATCGGCAAGGAGCTGGCCGAGTACCACATCGGCCGGGCACAGCAGCTGTCGCACAACCAGGGCCTGGTCGACCGGGATCTGGCTGTCTTCATCGCGGACACTCCGCAGATGGCTGCCTACCAGCACGATCTGTTCTGGGCCCAGGAGTACGCCAAGAACAACCGCGCGGTCATGATGGGCCTGCTCCAGGACGTCGTCCGTAAGGAGTTCAAGAAGGCGAAGCCGCTCTTCGAGCCGGTCATCTCCTGCCACCACAACTATGTGGCCCAGGAGCGCTACGAGGGCATGGACCTGCTCGTCACCCGCAAGGGCGCGATCCGGGCGGGGTCGGGTGACTACGGCATCATCCCGGGTTCGATGGGCACTGGCTCGTACATCGTGCGGGGCCTTGGCAACCCCGCCTCCTTCAACTCCGCCTCGCACGGCGCGGGTCGGAAGATGAGCCGTAATGCCGCGAAGAAGCGCTACTCGGCGCGTGATCTGGTCGAGCAGACCCGGGGTGTGGAGTGTCGTAAGGACGCCGGTGTGGTGGATGAGATTCCGGCCGCGTACAAGCGGATTGAGCAGGTCATGGAGCAGCAGCGCGACCTGGTCGAGGTGGTCGCGAAGCTCAAGCAGGTTGTCTGTGTGAAGGGTTAGCGCGCTCAGCTCCCGCTGTTCCCGCTGTTCTCCCGGTGCTCGCGGTGGACCTTGCGGTTCGCCGCCTGGGCGCGTGGGCGGACGATCAGCAGGTCGACATTGACATGTGAGGGGCGGGTCACCGCCCAGGTGATGGTGTCGGCGACATCCTCGGCGGTGAGCGGGGCGGCGACGCCCTCGTAGACCGCGGCGGCCCTGTCGGCGTCGCCACGGAAGCGGGTGAGGGCGAACTCCTCGGTCTTCACCATGCCGGGGGCGATCTCGATCACGCGGATCGGTTCGCCGCACAGCTCCAGCCGGAGGGTTTCGGCGAGGGCGTGGGTGCCGTGCTTGGCGGCGACGTAGCCCCCGCCGCCCTCGTAGGTGCCGTGGCCCGCGGTGGAGGAGAGCACCACGATCGTGCCGTCCCCCGAGGCGGTGAGTGCCGGGAGCAGGGCCTGGGTGATGTGCAGTACGCCGAGGACGTTGACCTCGTACATCGCCGACCAGTCGGCCGGGTCGCCGCCGGCGACGGTCTCGGTGCCGAAGGCGCCGCCCGCGTTGTTGACGAGGACATCGACGGAGTCATAGCGGTCCAGGGTGGCCGCGAAGGCGTCGACGGAGGCACGGTCGGTGACATCAAGGGGGTGCGCGACGGCCCGGTAGCCCTGCCGGTTCAGCTCGTCGGCGAGCGCGTCGATACGGTCCTTGCGGCGCGCGGTGAGCACCACCCGGTATCCGGCGGCGGCGAGCTGACGGGCGGTGGCGGCGCCGATCCCGCTGCTGGCGCCGGTGATGACGGCGACGGGGGTGGTCATACGGTGCGGTGCCTTCCCTCGGGCGGATACTTCCTGCCGTACGCAGGCTAACGCGGCCTCGGTACGTACATGATCACGGCCACTCCGGCGAGGCAGATCAGCGCGCCCAGCACATCCCAGCGGTCCGGCCGGAAGCCGTCCATCACCATGCCCCAGGCGAGCGATCCGGCGACGAAGACACCGCCGTACGCGGCGAGGATCCGGCCGAAGTGCGGGTCGGGCTGAAAGGTGGCGACAAAACCGTAGGCGCCCAGCGCGAGCACTCCGGCGCCTATCCAGATCCAGCCACGGTGCTCACGTACGCCCTGCCAGACCAGCCACGCGCCGCCGATCTCAAAGAGCGCGGCGACGATGTAGAGGGCGATGGAGCGGGAAACGAACATGGGGGCAGGGTAGCCGTGCGGTTTCCCGCACCTGGCTGGCACCGACTCTCCAGCGCTACCTCACCGGGAGCCCGTGAGGGGCTGTCCCATACTGCGCCCAGCCCTGTCCCAGCTTATGAATGAGAGGAGCGGGAAGTCCTGACGGAGTAGGACATTCCGGTAGGACATTTCTGTCTGTCCCTGAGGGAGCGTGTGATGGTGCGGGAAACCGATGTAGTGGTCCTCGGCATGGGGCCCGGCGGTGAGCAGGTGGCCGGGCGGCTGGCCGAGGCCGGGCTGGAGGTGACCGGCGTCGAAGCCGAGTTGCTGGGCGGCGAGTGCCCGTACTGGGCCTGTGTGCCGAGCAAGATGATGGTCCGCGCGGGAAATCTGCTGGCCGAGGCCCGCCGCGTACCCGGCGTCGCCGGACAGTCAGCGGCCACTCCCAGCTGGGCGCCGGTGGCTCAGCGGATCAGGGACGATGCCACCGACAACTGGAACGACCAGGCGGCGGTGGACCGCTTCACCGGCAAGGGCGGGCACTTCGTACGCGGCCGGGGAACCCTGACCGGCCCCCGTACCGTCCGGGTCGACGACGACGAGTTCCGGGCCCGGCGAGGCGTGGTGGTGGCGACCGGCACCCGTGCGCAGATTCCGCCGATCGCCGGTATGGACGGCGTGCCGTACTGGACCAACCGCGAGGCGGTGGCCACCAAGCAACGCCCCTCCTCGCTGCTCGTCCTCGGCGGTGGGACCGTCGGTCTGGAACTGGCCCAGGCCTTCGCCCGCTTCGGTACCAACGTCACCGTAGTGGAGGCCGTTGACCGGCTGCTGCCGATGGAGGAGCCGGAAGCCGGTGAGATGCTCTCCGAGGTGCTGGCGGCGGATGGCGTAGCCGTACGTACCGGGGCGCGCGTCACGGCGGTACGGCACGCGCACGACACCTTCACCCTGACGCTGGAGGGCGGAGCGGAGCTGGCCGGACAGCATCTGCTGGTTGCCACCGGAAGGGCGGCCGACCTGGCAGCCATTGGCGTGGCGTCGGTCGGCCTGGACCCGGAGGCCAAGGAGCTGGCGGTGGACCCGCGGATGCGGGCGGCCGAGGGGCTGTGGGGCGTTGGGGACATCACCGGCCGGGGTGCGTTTACGCATGTGGCGCTGTATCAGGCGGACATCGCCGTACGGGACATCCTGGGTGAGCCCGGACCGGAGGCGGACTATCGCGCCGTGTCCCGGGTGACCTTCACCGATCCGGAGATCGGCGCGGTCGGCCTGACCGAGGCACAGGCCAGGGAGCGGGGGCTGACGGTCCGTACCGGCACGGCGCAGCTGCCGTCCTCGGCTCGCGGCTGGATCCACAAGACGGGCAACGAAGGCTTCATCAAGCTGGTCGAGGACGCGGAGAAGGGCTCCTTGGTGGGGGCCACATCCGCTGGGCCGATGGGAGGCGAGGTGCTGTACGGGCTCGCGGTGGCCGTCCAGAACGAGGTCCCGGTCGACCAGCTGCGCCACATGATCTACGCCTACCCCACCTTCCACCGAGCCATCGAAGACGCCCTGACCAACCTCACCTAACCCCGCTGCGGCCAACCGCCCCCCGCGTTGTGGGCACTCGCAGCCCCGCGAGGGGCGTGGGCCCACCCTGCTACGCAACCACCCACCTACACCAGCCACGACGCTCCGGCCAACCCCGAAACGGAGCTTGCGACGCTTGGTGGGCACAACACCCGGCCACCGTCCCGCACCCGGCCAACCCAGGGGCCCGGGGCGAAGCCCCGGTTACGGGAAGGGGCGGGATACGGGGAACCCCACCCACAACACCCCGCACCCGGGCGAAGCCCCACCACGCGGCGGAGCCGCGAAGCCCCCACCTACCCGCGCACAGCGACAACGCGCCGCAACGGCACCGGCATAGTCGCCCCACCCCGCGCGAGAAGCCGCAGCCAGCCCCGCGCCACCCCCCGCCGACGCTCGGACAGGCCAGGCAGATAGAGCGAGGACAGCAGCACATCCGCGTCCTCAGCGCTCCCCATCCGATAGGCGAAACGCCGCTGCCTGCTGTCAGCCAACCGCAGTCCTGCCCCGCTCAGGACCTGCGGCAGCCGTTCATGGAGCCGCTCATCGTTCGGGTAGCGGATGGGACGGCCGAGCGCGGCCAGCAGCCCGGCCAGCCACAGCCGGTCGGCGCCCCGCAGCGGCTCCCGGCCCGGCACGAGGGCGACCAGCAGGCCGCCCGGTGCCATGACACGGGCGATCTCGTCCAGCACCGCGGTCAGCGGGGTGAGGATCTGCAGCGACATCGAGCAGACCACCACCGGAAAGCTGCCGGAACCGAAGGGGAGGGCTTCGGCGCGGCCCAGTACCAGCGGCCCGGCGCCCCGTGTCCCGGCCGCCGCCAGCTCGCCAGGTGAGGCGTCGAGGCCCACATACTCCTGCGCGGCCAGCGCGGGCCACAGCGGAGCGCTGCCGCAGGCGAGATCCAGCACCGGAGCCTTGGAGGGCACTGCCTCCAGCAGCCAGGTGTACGCACCGGTACGGGCCAGCACCGCCTCGGTGATCCCGGGACGACGCTGGTGGAAGTCGGCGAGATACCCCGGCCAGTTCATCTCTTCTCACCCCCACGGGTGGTCGGCGAAGTGGCGCCGACCCGGAGCCGGGAGGGCGGATCAGCGCTCTCCCGGCCACCGTGTCCCACCCAGCTATGGGCGGTTGGCTCAGAGAAGCGTCAGGGTGAGCAGGGGGCGGCCGAGCCCGTACCCGTACCCATAACCGAAGCCGTAGCTCTGGCCGTAGAAGCCGTGGTGGCTGCTGCAGTGGCACTTCTTGTAGTGGCCCTTGTGGTGGCCGTCGCCGTGGTGGGCGATCGTGGGCGCCGACTGGGGTGCCGCCGAAGCGGTGGTGGAGCTTACGCCTACGGCGCCGAAGGCCAGGAAGGTGGCCGCGGTGCCAAGGGCGGCACTGCGCATCAGACGGGATCGCATGTTTTTCCCTCTCGTGTTTTCGAGTGTGGCGCGGTGGAGGGGCCGGGTGCCACCTCCACCTCCACCGCTAGCGGTTGACTTCTGGGCGAGTCGGTAATCGCTGAGCGCTCCAGCTGGGTGAACATATGGTCAGGGAAGTGACATAGACCATATGAAGGAACATGAAAACGATAGAAACCGAACAGTCGCGGGCGGCGCTGCGGGCAGCGGCATGGGTCATGCGCTGTCTGGGTGACCGCTGGCCGCCGGATGAAGAGGAGGCCGCCGAGCTGGCGGCCAGGCTGGAGGAGCGCTTGCTGGCGCCGGGCGAAGTGGCCTTTTCGGACGGCCGGCTCCCGGATGGGGTGTGGATCGTCCGCAGTGGCACGCTGGAGTTGGTCTCCGGCGCCGGGCGGCGCCGGGTGGTGATCGGGGTCGTACAGCCGAGCGGTATCGCGGGTGATGTGCCGCTGCTGCTGAGGCGCCCGGCCGTGTATACGGTCCGCGCGCTGACCGACGTCCAGGCTGGCTACTTGCCCGCCCGGTCCTTTCTCACCCTGCTGGAGAGCAGTCCCGTGCTGGCCCGGGCCTGGCTGACCGGTCTCGCCCACCGGCACGCCAAGGCGCAGGAGGCGCTGGCTCAGAGCGTGGGCGGCAACGCGGAGTGCCGGGTCGCCAGGCTGCTGCTGCGCGAGGCCCGTGGCGGTTCGGTCAGCTGCTCACAGGACACCCTGGCGAGGATGCTCGGTCTGCGCCGCCCCACTCTCAACCGGGTGCTCAAGGAGTTTGAACGGGACGGACTGCTGCGGCTGGGCTACCGGCGGGTGGAGCTGCTGGCCAGAGACGGGCTGCGGGACCGCGCGAGGGGCGGTGACTGAGGGCGTATGCAGCCGCATCCCGAGATATGGCCGAAATTCACCGGCGGTCGCGTCGTGGCTGGTCACCGAGGGGTAACGGGGGGACACCGGGTGACGCTGACTCAATCTTCAGCCGAAAGACGGCTTTTAGTTAGGCCTAAAGGTGGCATGCTGTTCTTGGGAGACGCCGACATCACGACTCCTGGGGGTATCCATGGTCTGGCGTAAAGGCGTTGAGGGCGATCACGCGGCGGAGCTCGCGGGGGCCCGGCTGGCGCGGCAAGCGACCGCGTCGTTGGCTGGGCTGCTGGCCGAGCGCGGTATGTCCCGTAAGGACTTGGCCGATTGTATGGGTGTGTCACCCGGAAGGGTCAGTCAGATTCTGTCCGGAGACGAGAACCTGACCATGCGGTCGCTCGCGGCGGTCGCCGAAGCGCTCAGTGCGCAGGTGGAGATCACGTTCTTCGATCCACCGATACCCAGCCAGCCGGAGCCCAGAGAATCCACGGCACCCGAGACCGGCCCCCTGACCGGCTCCTTCGTGTCATCGTCCCAATTCACCAACTAGCCAGCTCACGAACAGCCAGTCGGCTCATGAACTGACTGGTTCCTGTGTCTGGTGAGGCATGTGCTGCTTCTTCAGCTCCAGAAGCCTTGTGTCATTGCTGCGTTTGCCGTGCGCGTGCGCTAGCTCAAGCAGGCGCTCGCAGTAGTACTGGGCCTCGCCGAAGGCCCGTCTGACCTTGAGGATTTCCGCATGTGTGCGGTGACGCGCCTGCTGCTGGCATGCGTTCTCGATCTCCGACTCAAGGGTGGCCCATGCCTGTGCCGCGGTGCGCACTTCCTTGTAGCGCTCAGCGATCTCGCGCCGCATATTGCTGCGCGTTCTGCTGGGACGTCCGGGCACATCGACCCGCAGCAGCAGATGATGTCTGACGCTGTCGGCATAGATGCCAAGATCCCAGCAGTCCGGGAAGCCGCTGGCCAGACGGTGGCACCAGTCGGCCCGGTCGGTCCGCAGCCGCAGCGCCAGACTGTGCAGCAGCAGCGAGTTACCCAGGGTCAGCACCGCCATCACGGCATTCCCACTGCGCTGTTCCGACCGGCCCTTGGGAGCCATCCCTAATCCCGCCATGGCACCCACCGCCGCCGGCGGCACGCTCGACGCGTGGGGCAGCAGCAGGCCGCTGGCCAGCGCCGCCATGCCAGCCGTCCACAGCACCACGGCCACCGTCAACGCCGTCGAGCGGACCGTGCCCAGCAGACGTCCGTCCTCACGGAAGCGGTAGACCAGGCACACCCAGGTCACGGGCACACAGACGGCAGCGGGCAACACCCACGCTGACACCACGGACGCCTGTCCCCACGCCACCTCGTCCCCCATTCCGGTCGCAGACGGCGAGGCCCTTCGCGACGTCGGATCAGAGCAGCCTGACCACGTGTTGCCCAACCCCATGGCCCACTCGACTCGACACCTTCTCACGCAGCGCCCCAAGGCGACTACTGAGTGATGTTCCCACTATGGCCACTACCGCGTACAACGATCCGGCCAGCTCTCCGAGCGGGAGTAAGAATCCCGCCAGCTCATGGTGTCTCACCGGTGAACGCGTCGGACAGCGGCTTGCTGCGGTCGGGGCCGGAACGCAGCCAGACCTCGCAGCCCAACGTCGCGTCCAAGGGCTGTAGTACGTCCGGCCCAGGGTGCAGCCCCAGCACAGCCGCACGCAGGGCATCGACGTTCACCAGCCCGCTCTGGGCCAGCAGGGAATCGTCGAACAGGGCGAGCAGCTCGGCCCGGTTCTGGCGGAGCCCGGCATGGAAATCTGCGCTGAAGTTCCCTTTGGTGGAACGCTGGAGGACCGACTCAGGAACGATCCCTCGCATGACGGCCGCCAGCACCGGTTTGTACCGGGCGGGCGCATTGCGCTGATGCACCCGTACGGACAGCGCTGCCTCGATCACCCCGTCGTCGAAATAGGGCGCCGCGTACTCCACGCCCAGGCGGCTGGTGACCTCGTCCATCTGATGGATGCCGCTTCCTGCGGCCCGTACGCACTGGAGCGCCGTGTGCTGCCCTCGCTGCGGTGACAGCGGATCCGGTGCGCTGCCGGCGGCTTCCCGCAGCAGGCCGCGTACAGCCTCGACCGCTTCGGGTGTCGCCCAGGGAGGTATACGCGGGGTGGCACCCCAGGACAGCGAAGGAACATGCGGGCCGGGCTGGCTGGCTGGGCCGTGCGTGCCGGGCGATGTGGCGGGCTCCGCCGCGAGGCCGTCCGCGGCGGCGGCCAGCCACGCGCCGAATGTGTCGCGCCGGGTCAGCTCACGCAGCACCGGCCACAGCGGCCACCGCCGGTGGGCGTGCTGCCTGCGGATGCGGGCGAGCGCTGCCAGCGGACGGCGGCGGATGAGGTCGTGGAGGTGGGCGGGTGGTGCACAGAACAGCTCGTCGCCGCCGCCACCGCAGATATGCAGCCGCGATCCCCGGTCGGCCATCTGCTCGACGGTCGCCAAACTCCTGGCCCCGGCGCGCACCCATACGCTCGGCTCCGCGGTCGCGGCGTCCAGTCCGGTCAGCCCGGCGAACCACAGGGGGGTGTCGGCCGGGCCGGGCACCACATGCTCGATGTCCGGCAGCTCGGCGACGGCACGTTCGGCCCAGACACGGTCGTCGTTCTCCGGGTCCATGCCTTCCCACCGCAGGGTGACCAGCCGTGCCGCGCCCCGGGCCGCCAGGAAGCACAGGCTGGTGGAGTCCATGCCGCCGGACAGGTCCGCGCTCACCGTTCCGCCACCGGCCGTGCAGGACTCCACCGCGGTGGTCACCGCGCCGCGTACCGCGGACACCCCCTGCTCCGCCGGGAGAACCGGGTCCGGAGGGCTCCACCACCGGATGGAGCGGGCGCGCCCGGCCGGGTCGATCAGCAGACAGTGGTCGGGCCGCAGGGCCGCCAGCCCCTGCCACACGCACTGGTCATCCAGCGGATACGGCGGCACCGGAAACAACAGCCGCAGCGCCAGCCGCGGTATCTCAACGCCCGCCCCGGTCACCGACGCGAGCACACTCGCATGGCTGGCGGCCACCGTCACACCGGCCACCCGCGCGTGGAAGACCCGCCGTACGGCGGAGGCGCTGCCCCGCACCCGGACCTGGCCGTCCATCGAGGTGACCAGATGGAAGCTGCCCGCCAGGCCCTCGGCCGCCCGCTCCGTCTCCGTGATGTCCCGCATCCGCTCCAGCCGCGCCGACAGCGCATCGGCGGTGACCGGGCAACGCCCGATCACCGCCAGCCGTGCCGCCCCCGCCTTGGCCACCCTCACCTGTCCGTCCGGCCAGCTGCCCAGCAGCCACGGCCGCCCCGAACCATGAGCGATCACCTTGGCCGCACGGGGGCGCAGCACCCGCGCCGCGGCGAGACCCGCTTCACCGTCCGGCAGGACCGCGAACCACACCTCACCCGACATGGCGTCCGCTTCAGCCAAGGAAGGGCTCGTAGAGGGGGAGCGACGGAAGGAAGTCCAGCTCTGGCCCCTCCGGGATGCCCCGGGTCAGCTCGGCGAACTCACCGACCTCCACCAGCGCCGGAGGCTCGTACACCTGGTCACGGCTTTCCATCGAGATCCCCTTCCGGTGTTTTCTGCTGCGGCGCGGGGGTCCGCACGCCGTCCCATGGCTGTCCAGCCAGCCATGGGTTAGGCGGGAAGGGTGATGGAGTCATTCGAAGGAGCGGAACATCGTTCGGACGTCTCATTCTGGGACCTGCACCAACGGACGTGCCGCGCAGCACACCTGACGCACGATACGAAGCGCAGGTCAGGGCCACACCAGACAGTAGGGCTGGTGCCCCGCGTCGTGCAGGCGGTGACTGAAGTCCTGCCACTCGTGCAGCAGTTGGTAGACGTCGTAAGCGTCGCGCGGGCCGCCTCGGTCGGGAACCGTGGACCAGATGAAGGCTGCCGCGCCGACCGACTCCTCGCCAACGCCGCGCAGCGGGTCCACGACCGTCATGGGCAGCTTGACCACGGCGTAGTCGGGGTGGAGCACCACAAGCTCCAGCGGAGGGACGCGGTGCAGCGGTATGCCCTGGATACCGGTGAGAACCATCGCGGCCATGGTCTCCGGCTTGATCTTGGTGAACATGCCCTGACCCAGTTCATCGCCGCCGAGCTCCTCCGGGCGCATGGAGATGGGGACCCGCGCCGCCGTCGCGCCATCGGGGGCACCGAAGTATTTGTAGGTCACCCCCACTCGGCTGCCACCCTTGCTGTTCTCCGTGTCCGCCGCCTCGCGTCGGTGTCGGCCGCGCGGCACGCTCTCCGGCTCGAGGTCCCCGGCGCCCTCGCCCAGTCCGCCTCCGCGCATGTCACCACCTGACTACTCGCGGCCCCCGCCGCGCAACCCGATCATCGTCTCAGAGACATCCCCTCGATACGGCCAGCGAAACGCCCGGCCGCACAAGCGCGCGAAGCTCTGACACCATGGCTTGCGTGAGCTATCCGTTCGAAGCACCAGTATCGCAGTCGCTCTTCGACCGTGCGGCCGTCGTGACACCGGGAGGCGTGAACTCTCCGGTGCGGGCGTTCCGTGCCGTGGGCGGTACGCCCCGGTTCATGGTGTCCGGCACCGGCCCGTACCTCACGGACGCGGACGGTCGGGAGTATGTAGACCTTGTTTGTTCGTGGGGGCCGATGATCCTCGGCCATTCTCATCCGGCGGTGAACGAAGCCGTCCTCGCAGCCGTATCGCGGGGGACGTCCTTCGGTACGCCCGGGGAGGGTGAGGTCGAGCTGGCCGAGGAGATTGTGGCCCGTATCGCCCCTGCTCAGCAGGTACGGCTGGTCTCCTCGGGTACCGAGGCCACCATGTCCGCGATCCGGCTGGCCCGCGGTTTCACCGGGCGGGCCAAGGTCATCAAGTTCGCCGGGTGCTACCACGGGCATGTGGACGCGCTGCTCGCCGCCGCCGGGTCCGGGGTGGCGACCTTCGGGCTGCCGGACACCCCGGGGGTGACCGGGGCGCAGGCCGGGGAGACGCTGGTACTGCCGTATAACGATCTGGCGGCGGTACGGGACGCGTTCGCCGCGCATCCGGGTGAGATCGCCTGCGTGATCACCGAGGCTTCGCCGGGGAACATGGGCGTCGTACCGCCCCGGGAGGGCTTCAACGCCGGGCTGAAGGCGCTCTGCCAGGAGAACGGCGCGCTTTTCATCTCCGATGAGGTCATGACCGGCTTCCGGGTCAGCAAGCAGGGCTGGTACGGGATCGATGGCGTCAGCCCGGATCTGATGACCTTCGGCAAGGTGATGGGCGGCGGCTTCCCGGCCGCGGCCTTCGGCGGCCGGGCGGATGTGATGGCGTATCTGGCCCCAGCGGGGCCGGTCTATCAGGCGGGGACGCTCTCCGGGAACCCGGTCGCCACCGCCGCCGGTGTCGCCCAGCTCCGGCAGCTCGATGACGCGGCGTACGAGAAGGTCGACGCCGCATCGGCCGCCGTGCGCTCGCTGGTGACCGAGGCGCTGGGCAAGGAGGGCGTCGCGCACCGGTTGCAGACCGCGGGCAATATGTTCTCGGTCTTCTTCACGGACCAGGACGTCACCGACTACGCCTCGGCCAAGGCTCAGGAGTCCTTCCGCTTCACCGCCTTCTTCCACTCCATGCTGGAACAGGGCGTCTACCTGCCGCCGTCCGCCTTTGAGTCCTGGTTTGTGTCGACCGCGCACGATGACCGGGCCATCGAGCGGATCGCCGCCGCCCTGCCCGCTGCCGCGCGGGCCGCCGCCGGGGCGGTGGCGGCATGAGCGGCGAGAAAGATGTGACCGTTGTCCATCTGATGCGGCACGGTGAGGTGGAGAACCCGGACGGGATCCTCTACGGCCGTCTCCCCGGCTATCACCTCTCCGACCTGGGCCGCCGCATGGCCGACCGGGTCGCCGAGCAGCTGGCCGACCGGGATATCACCAAGGTCATCTCCTCCCCGCTGGACCGTGCCCAGGAGACCGCCGCCCCGGTCGCCAAGGCGCACGGCCTGGACGTCAGCACCGATGAGCGGCTGATCGAGGCGGGCAACCTCTTCCAGGGCAAGACCTTCGGTGTCGGTGACGGAGCCCTGCGCAGGCCTTCCAACTGGAAGCATCTGCGCAACCCGTTCCGGCCGTCCTGGGGTGAGCCGTATGTGGACCAGGTCGTACGGATGATGGGCGCCCTTGACGCGGCCAAGGAGGCCGCCCGTGGCCATGAGGCGGTGTGCGTCAGCCATCAGCTGCCGATCTGGATTGTGCGCAGCTATGTGGAGCGGCGTCGGCTGTGGCATGACCCGCGGAACCGGCAGTGCACGCTTGCTTCGCTGACGAGCTTTACGTATGTCGGCGACAAGATCGTCTCGGTGAGCTATACGGAACCGGCTCGTGATCTGGTGCCTCGGCATTTGCTGGCTGGGGGCAGGCCGGTCAAGGGCGCGAAGGGCTTCGGCGCCTGACGCAGCCGCCCGCCCGCACAGCGGGGCTCCGCCCCGGGCCCGGCTTCCCGGCGCGGGGTTTCCCCTATGCCCGCCCCTTCCGGCTGTGCCGGTATGCGGCTCCGCCGCGTGGCGGGGCTTTGCCCGGTTGTGGGTGCTGTGGGTGGGTGTCCCCGTATCCCGCCCCTTCCCGGAAACCGGGGCTTCGCCCCGGGGCCCCGGGGGTTGGCCGGGTGCGGGCCGGTGGCCGGTGTTGTGCCCACCCGTTCCGCCCTGCGGAACGATTGCCCACAACATGGGTGGGGGTCTGGGGGCGTCAGCCCACAGTTTCGGGAAGGGGCCGGGTTAGGGGACTCCCACCCACGGCAACGGCGCTCAGCCACCACCGACGGACGGAGTCCGGCGCAGGCGGGCCGAAGCCCTCGAGGCGCCCCCGGCGCCGAGAGGCGCGAGGGCGCCGTTAAGGAGGGGCGGGCGCCGTTAGGGAGGGGTGGGGAAGATTCCTTGGGGGCGCATGCGAAACTTTTCACATGAGTTCTCACCCCGCTCTCCGGAGGCCCGCGCTGGCCTCCCTCGTCATGGTCGGCGCTCTGGCGCTGACCGCCTGCGGCGGCGACAGCGGGACAGGATCAGGCGGCGGTCAGTCCAACTATGTCCAGGGCACCGGTGTGATCACTTCGGTACAGCGCGGTGAGCGGCAGGCCGCGCCCGAGCTCTCCGGAGAGACCGTCGACGGGGGGACCATCGATGTTGCGGACTACCGCGGCAAGGTCGTCGTCCTGAACGTCTGGGGCTCATGGTGTCCGCCATGCCGCGCGGAGATGCCGCATCTGGTCAAGGTCGCCGAGGAGATGAAGCCCCAGGGGGTGCAGTTCATCGGCATCAATACCCGGGACACCCAGAAGGTGCCCGCGCAGCGGTTCGAGAAGGAGTTCGAGGTCCCGTACCCGAGCCTGTACGACCCCACCGGGAAGCTGCTGCTGCGGTTCCCCAGGGGAAGCCTCAACCCACAGGCGATCCCGTCGACCCTCGTACTCGACCGCGAGGGCAAAATCGCGGCGCGTGCCCTCAAGGCCCTCAGCGAGGACGAGCTGAACAAGATGATCAAGCCGATCGTCGCCGAGAAGTGACCTGTGCTGACTCTCGCCGCGGCCACCGATGTCAATGAGACCGTCCTCAGTGGGGCACTGCTCGCCGCGCTGCCCCTCGCTCTCTTCGGCGGTCTGGTCTCCTTCTTCTCCCCGTGCGTACTGCCGCTGGTGCCCGGCTATCTCTCCTATGTCACCGGCGTGGGCGGAGCGGACCTGGCGGAGCAGCGGCGCGGTCGGATGCTGGCCGGGGCGTCGCTGTTCGTGCTGGGCTTCACGGCCGTCTTTGTCTCGGGCGGGGCGCTCTTCGGCTATGCGGGACAGTCGCTGCTGGAGCACCAGCAGCTGATCAACCGGGTGCTCGGCGTCTTTATGATCTTGATGGGGCTGGCCTTTATGGGCCTGCTCAAGGGCTTCGGGCAGCGGGAGTTCCGCTTTCATAAGAAGCCCGCGCTGGGCCTGGCGGGCGCACCGCTGCTGGGTGTGGTGTTCGGCGTCGGCTGGACACCGTGTATCGGCCCCACCCTCGCCGCCGTCAACGGGCTCGCCCTGAATCAGGCGAGCGCCGGACGGGGCGCGCTGCTGATGACCGCCTATTGCATCGGGCTCGGGCTGCCGCTCATCCTGGCCGCGGTCGCCTTCCGGCGGGCGCTAGGCGCCTTCGACTGGATCAGGCGCCACTATGTGTGGGTGATGCGGCTGGGCGGTGGGATGCTCATCGCCCTGGGGGTGCTGTTCGTCAGCGGCGGCTGGGATCTGATGCTCGCGGAAATGCTGAGCTGGACCAACAACTTCACTGTCGGGGTCTGATCCATGAGCAATACGGACGTCGAAGAGCGCGACGCGGGGGCCCAGCTCTCCACCGCCCCTTCGGAAGAGCCAGCCCAACCGGCCGGCCCCGCCCTGGGGGTGATCGGCTGGGCCCGCTGGTTCTGGCGCCAGCTCACCTCGATGCGGATCGCGCTGATCCTGCTGCTGCTGCTCTCACTCGCCACCATCCCTGGCTCGCTGATCCCGCAGAACAGCGTCGACGACTCCAAGGTCGCCCAGTTCCAGGAGCGGCATGAGACGCTGACGCCGGTCTACGAGAAGCTCCAGCTGTTCGACGTCTACAGCTCCGTGTGGTTCTCCGCGATCTACATCCTGCTGTTCATCTCGTTGATCGGCTGCATTGTGCCGCGCAGCTGGCAGTTTGTGGGCCAGCTGCGCGCCCGTCCGCCGCGTGCCCCAGGGCGGCTGACCCGGATGCCCGCGTACACCACCTGGCACACCGACGCAGAGCCGGGGCGGGTGCTGAGCGCGGCTCGGAAGCTGCTGGGCCGGAAGCGGTTCAGGGTGGCACCGAAGGCCCCCGGGGATTCCTCTCTCGCCGCCGAGAAGGGCTATGTGCGCGAGGCGGGCAACCTCGTCTTCCATATCGCGCTGATCGTCATGCTGATCGCCTTCGCGGCCGGTCAGCTCTGGAAGTCCGAGGGCGGCAAGCTGATTGTCGAGGGCGATGGATTCTCCAATACCCTCACGCAGTACGACGACTTCAAGGGCGGTTCCCTCTACGATCCGCAGGACCTTGACTCCTTCGGTTTCACTCTGGACAAGTTCCACTCCAGCTTTGAGCCCAGCGGCCCGCAGAAGGGCACACCGCGCGAGTTCCGCGCGGATGTCACCTACTGGGAGGGCGCCGACGGGGCAGAGAAGAAGACCGCGATCGAGGTGAACCGCCCGCTCCAGGTGGGGGACTCCAAGGTCTATCTGCTCGAACACGGCTACGCCCCCGTGGTCACCGTCAAGGACGGTCAGGGCGAGGTCGCCTATGAGGGCCCCGTCCCGTTCCTGCCGCAGGACGCCAACGTCACCTCCTCGGGAGTCGTCAAGGTCCCCGACTACCGCGACAAGGACAACAAGAAGAGCCAGCTCGGCTTTCAGGGCTTCTTCGTGCCCACCTTCGAAGAAGACAGCGGCACGATGTTTTCCCAGTTCCCCGCGGCGATCAATCCGGTGCTCTTCCTCACCGCCTACCACGGTGATCTGGGCATCGACGCCGGGCTGCCGCAGAACGTCTACCAGCTCGAAACCAAGAAGCTGAAGCAGTTCAAGACCAAGGACGGCAAGCCCGTCGCGAAGAAGCTGCAGCCCGGCGAGACGATGACGCTGCCCAATGGCGCGGGCGAGCTGAAGTTCGAGGGTGTGCAGCGCTGGGCGACGTTCCAGATCTCCCAGGCGCCCGGCAAGGGCTGGGCATTGGGCGGTGCGCTCGCCGCGGTGCTGGGGCTCGCCGCGTCGCTGTTCATCCAGCGCCGCCGCGTCTGGGTCCGGACCTCGGCAGGCCCCGATGGCCGTACCGTCGTCGAGATGGCCGGGCTCGGCCGCAGCGAGTCCGCGAAGGTGCCCGAGGAACTGGGTGAGCTGGCCGAGGCGCTGCGGGCCGAGGCGCCCGTCGCGAAGGAAACCCCCGCCGAATCTGCTGAAGGAGAGCCTCAGTGATTATCGCTGCCCCGGCCAACGCCGAGCTGGCCGATATCAGCAATGTGCTGGTCTACTCGGCGATGGCGGTTTATGTGCTCGCCTTCGTCGCCCATATCGCGGAGTGGCTGTTCGGCAGTCGTAGCAAGGTGGCGCGCACCGCTGCCGCGCTCACCCCGGAGAAGGCCCCGAAGAAGGCGGCGCAGGGCGCCACGCGGGGTGGTGGCGGCACAGCTGTGCTCGACCGGCCCAAGGTTGTCACCCGTTCCGCTGGTGGGTCCCGTGCCGATGTCCCGGACGGTCCGGGGGCGGCCGGTGAGGACGAGCAGGGCGATATGTACGGCCGGATCGCCGTCGCGCTCACCCTCCTGGCCTTCCTGGTGCACGCGGGGGGCGTGCTGAGCCGCGCGCTGTCGGTGCAGCGGGTGCCGTGGGCCAATATGTATGAGTTCTCCACGACCTTCTCCATGGTTGTGGTCGGCGCGTACCTCGCCTTTCTGGCGGCCAAGAAGAACGTCCGCTGGATTGGGCTGCCGCTGGTCACCACCGTGCTGCTTGACCTGGGGCTGGCCACCACCGTCTTCTACGCGGAGAGCGACCAGCTGCCGCCCGCGCTGGACTCGTACTGGCTGGTCATTCATGTCTCGCTGGCCATCGTCTGCGGTGCGCTCTTCTATCTGGGCGCGGTCGGCTCGGTGCTGTATCTCTTCCGGGACCGCTACGAGGCCAAGCTGGAGGGCGGTGCCAAGCCGGGCCGTTTCGCCACCTCTGTGCTGGAGCGGTTGCCGTCGGCGGCCTCGCTGGACAAGTTCGCCTACCGCATCAACGCGGCGGTCTTCCCCTTCTGGACTTTCACGATTGTCGCCGGGGCGATCTGGGCGGAGAGCGCTTGGGGCCGCTACTGGGGCTGGGACGCCAAGGAAGTGTGGTCCTTCATCACCTGGGCCGCTTACGCGTGCTATCTGCACGCCCGTGCGACCGTCGGCTGGAAGGGCCGCAGGGCCGCCTACCTGGCGCTCTTCGCCTTCTGCTGCTTCCTCTTCAACTACTACGGGGTCAACATCTTCGTGAACAGCCTGCATTCGTACGCGGGCGTCTGACCGGGGGGTCTTTCCCCTGACCCTCCCCTTCCCGAAACTGGGGGCTGACGCCCCCAGATCCCCCAGCCCAAGCCTCTCGCCGATACCGGGGCGCTCTTTGCTGAGGTGGGAGCCCACCCCCAATGGGGGAGGCGGTCAATGCGGCCTGTTACGTGAGGAGCCTGGCGGCTGCGCCGGTGTGCTTGCCGTCTTCTTCGTCGACCCGGTCAATGAGGATCATCGCCACATCGTCCGCCAAGCGGCCCTCAGCGTGGCGGACCAATGCCTGGTGCAGTTCTTCCAGGAACTCCGGCGGCGTGGTGCTCGCGCGTATCTCCTGGATGGTCTCCGGCAGGGCGAAGAAGTCGTTGTCGCGATTGCGGGCTTCGATCACGCCGTCGGTGTAGAGCAGCAGACGGTCGCCGGGTAGGAACGGATAGCTCTCGGACTTGGCGGGAGGGCCGGTTTCGAGGTCTTCCAGGCCGAGAGGCGGCAGTGGCGAGGCGGGCATCAGGCCCTGAACCCTGCCCTGGCGCAGCACCAGCGGAGGCGGATGGCCACGGTTGACCAGTTGCACCACGTGTTCGTCCGGCACCTGGGCGATGAGCGCGGTGGTGAATCCCTCCAACAGAGCTTCCGGAGCGTACGCACCCGGCACGTCGGCCTCCCGTCGCAGCGCAGCCGCGCAGTGGTTCATGACCTCCGGCAGCTCGTCCTCATAGTGCGCGGCCTCCCGAAACGCACCCAACGCCACCGCGACCGCGCGCACGGCAGACAGCCCCTTGCCCCGTACGTCTCCCATGATCAGCCGGACCCCGTACCGCGTCTGCACAGCCTCGTACAGATCACCGCCGATCTGTGCCCCCGTCTCAGCCGCGAGGTACAGGCTGGCCGCCCGCACCGGACCCAGGCGCTCGGGGACGGGCCGCAGTACGACCTCCTGAGCCGCCACGGCGATCCTGCGCACCTGGTCGAGTTCGCTCTGCCTGCGCGCACGTACCGCGTTGCTCAGGGTGATGCTGGCCACGGATACCACAAGCAGCCCCAGGAAGTTGCCGAAGACCAGCTGTGTACCCCACGCCTGGTTGTAGGTCGCGGTGGTCACATTCACGGCCAGAGCGAGGGCTGCCGCGGAGAGGGTCCCTGTCGGGCCCATCGTCAGCGCGGCCAGTGCCGGCGTTGTGGTGAGGACAGGGCCGGTGACCAGATCGTGTGCGGGCGAGAGCTCGATACCCAGCACGCCCAGCGCGATCGCGAAGGGCACACACTGCGCCAGCGTGAAGAGGACCCCACTATGGCCTCCCGCTCCTGGTCGAGGAGGCGAGCGGAAGAGCGACCGCATGGGTCCAGCATGCCTCGCTGAAGTTGAGTGCTCCACTCAACGCTCTTGTGGCGCAAGGAACCCGGAGAGCCGTGGCCTACTGGCCCGGCGCTACTGCGCCCTCAAGTAAACCGGTGAGATCCGCCAACTCAGGCAGGGCCGACGGTGTGTGCCCGCACCACGGGTGGGGGCCCGGGGCGCAAGCCTACGGTTTCGGGAAGGGGCGGGGATTGGGGAAAACCCCCGGTTACCAGGTCAGGCCGCGGGTGAGCAGGTCGAGCAGCGCGAACGTGAAAAGGACGATCCCGATCACACCGTTCACCGTGAAGAACGCCCGGTTGAGCCTGCTCAGATCCCCCGGCCTGACAATGGCGTGCTCATAGCCGAAGGCCGCCACGACAATCACCAGTCCCGCCCAGAGGAACGGCCCCGCGCCCGTGGCCAGGCCGTACCAGATGAGCAGCGCCATCGTGACGGCATGGCAGCCGCGGGCGCCGTACAGCGCGGCGGTGATGCCGAAGCGGGCCGGGACGGACTTGACGCCCTCCGCACGGTCCGCGGCCACATCCTGGCAGGCGAAGATCAGGTCGAAGCCGCCGATCCAGATGCCGACGGCCAGCCCCAGAATGACCGCGTCCCACGACCACGCCCCGGTGACCGCGAGCCAGGCGCCCACCGGGCCGATGGCCTGGGCGAGGCCGAGTATGGCGTGCGGGAAATTGGTGAACCGCTTCCCGTACGGATAGACCACCATCGGTACGACCGCCAGCGGAGCCAGCGCCAGACAGAGCAGGTTGAGCAGTGCGGCCGCACCGAGGAAGATCACCAGGGCGATCAGGGCACCGGCCCACGCCGTACGCACGGACACCGCGCCGGTGACCAGCTCACGCCCGGCCGTGCGCGGATTTCGGGCGTCGATCTCCCGGTCGATGATGCGGTTCGCGGCCATCGCGAAGGTGCGCAGGGACACCATGGCGACGGTGACCAGGAGCAGATCCCACCCGTGAACGGTGCCGCTGACCTGGAACATCGCGGTGAGCGAGGCGATATACGCGAAGGGCAGCGCGAAGACCGAGTGCTCGATCATCACCAGCCGCAGAAAGGCTTTGACCCTGCTGGGGCCCGGGCCGACAACACCCTCAGCGGTGCTCACAGGCCGTACTCCTGCCAGCGCCTGGTCACCCGGTCGGCCACCTCCGGATCGGACTCGATCATGTGCGGCCAGCCGCCATCGCGCGTATAGCCCTCCTCGGGCCACTTCGCGGTGGCGTCGATGCCCGCCTTGCCACCCCAGAACTGCTGGTAGGAAGCGTGGTCCAGGTGGTCCACCGGGCCCTCGACCACGCTCAGATCCCGCGCGTAGTCCGTGTTGCCCAGCGCACGCCAGGCCACCTCGTGCAGATCGTGGACATCGCAGTCGGCGTCCACGACCACGATCAGCTTGGTCAGCGACATCATGTGCGCGCCCCAGATCGCGTGCATCACCTTCTGCGCGTGCTTGGGGTATTTCTTGTCGATCGAGACAATCGCGCAGTTGTGGAAGCCGCCTGCCTCCGGCAGGTGGTAGTCCACGATGTCCGGAATAATGATCTTGAGCAGGGGGAGGAAGAACCGCTCCGTGGCCCGTCCCAGTGGGCCGTCCTCGGTCGGTGGACGGCCGACCACGATGGACTGCAACAGCGGCCGCTTGCGCGTGGTGACGCAGTCGATCGTCAGCGCCGGGAAGTCCTCCTGCGGCGTATAGAAGCCGGTGTGGTCGCCGTACGGGCCCTCCGGCAGCATCTCGCCGGGCTCCAGCCACCCCTCCAGCACCACCTCGGCCTGCGCCGGGACCTGCAGGGGCACGGTCTTGCAGTCGACCATCTCCACCCGCTTGCCCTGCACAAAGCCAGCGAAGAGATACTCGTCGATATCGCCGGGCAGCGGCGCGGTCGAGGCGTAGGTCACCGCGGGCGGGCAGCCGAAGGCGATGGCGACCGGCAGCTTCTCGCCCCGCTTGGCGGCGACCTGGTAGTGGTTGCGGCTGTCCTTGTGGATCTGCCAGTGCATCCCGATGGTCCGGCGGTCGTGCCGCTGCAGCCGGTAAAGCCCCAGATTCCGTACCCCGGTCTCCGGGTGCCTGGTGTGCGTCAGGCCCAGATTGAAGAACGAGCCGCCGTCCTCCGGCCAGGTGAACAGCGCGGGCAACTGGTCAAGGTCGACCTCGTCGCCCGTGCGGACGACCTCCTGCACGGGAGCGTCCTTGACCTTCTTCGGCGGGACGTGCGTCATCCCGGCCAGCTTGCCGAAGGCCTCCCGCATCCCGACGAAGCCCTGCGGCAGCTCCGGCTTCAGCAGGCCGCCGATCTTGTCGCTGATCTCCCCGTACGACGTCAGGCCGAGCGCCTTGAGCAGCCGCCGGTCGGTGCCGAATACATTCATCGCCAGGGGCATCGCCGAGCCCTTGACGTTCTCGAAGAGCAGCGCCGGGCCGCCCGCCTTGTTGACCCGGTCGACGATCTCGCCCACTTCCAGACGGGGGTCAACCTCGGCCTTGACGCGTTTCAGATCGCCATCCCGCTCAAGCGCCCGCAGGAGCGAGCGGAGATCGTCGTATGCCATGCCTGCCAGTATCGGGTATCGCCTCGCCAGGCATGCCGCGGGGCAGCCGCCGGGCAGCGCGCCCTTCACTTGCGGCTCCCATTACGCTTGACCTTGTATCGGGGCTGATGTCTCAGGCCCACCCGCGCCACGTCAGGACGTACTCAGGGGGCGTTCCACATGAAAGTTCTTGCCATCCTGCTGTTGCTGGCGGTGTGGGTCTACGCCTTTATCGACTGCCTCAACACTCCTGAGAACCAGGTGCGGAAGCTGCCGAAGGTCGTATGGGTGATCATCGTCCTGCTCTTCGGTCAGGTCCTGGTGGGCCCGATCGCCTGGTTCGCGGTCGGCCGCCCCCGTAAGAACGCCGCGTACGGCGCCACCCGCGCGGAGGAGCGCCGGTGGGTCGCCCCGGATGACAATCCGGACTTCCTCAAGTCCATCAAGGACGAGGACACCCCGCCGCCGGCCCAGGACGGCCCGCGCCAGGAGGCCCCGCCTCCCGCTGAGGAGCTCAGCCTGGAGGAGTGGGAGGAAGAGTTCCGCCGTAAGGACAACGGCCCGGACGACACCCCGCCAAAGGCCTGACCTGCGGCCGAGTAAGTCCGCGGCAAAGGCTGCGCAAATAGGCAGACATTCACGGAACCGGCATGCCCGGTGTTCCCCTCTTTCCCGGCATCGAGACCGCAATGCCGTAAGGGAACGGGGATGTCATGCCGGACGAGGGTGGGATAGGTATAAGCCGACGGGGCCTGCTGGGTATGGGAGCCGGGGCCCTGGTCGCCATGGGGGCCGCCGGATGCGGGGCAGCCTCCGGGTCGGGCAAGGGGGGCGCGGGGGAGGAAAAGCAGCAGGCCAAGGCGATAGGTGACGGCTCAACGGCCGACACCGGACCACAGCCGAATCAGCCGTCGCAGCCGGAGAAGCTGGAGCCGGGGCAGACGCCCCCGCAATTTGTGATCTTTTCCTGGGATGGCGCCGGCGAGGTCGGGAACGGCCTCTTTCCGCGCTTCCGCAAGGTCGCCGAAGATCACGGCGCGGCGATGACCTTCTTTCTCTCCGGGCTGTATCTGCTGCCGGAGTCCAAACAGAATCTTTACGGTCCGCCGAACAACCCGGTCGGCGCCTCCGACATCGGCTATCTCAAGGACAGCAACATCCGGGAGACCTTGAAGAACCTGCGCGCCGCCTGGCTGGAAGGCCATGAGGTCGGTACGCACTTCAACGGGCACTTCTGCGGCGGCTCGGGCTCGGTCGAGAAGTGGACCCCGCAGCAGTGGCGGTCCGAGATCGACCAGGCCATGTCGTTTGTGACGAAGTGGCGTACGAACACGGGCTTCAGCGATCTTGAACCGCTGCCCTTCGACTACCGCAAGGAGCTCATCGGCGGCCGCACCCCGTGCCTGCTGGGCCAGGACAATCTGCTGCCGACCGCGGCGGAGCTGAACTGGCGCTACGACGCCAGCTCCGCCGGCGGGTTGCAGATCTGGCCCGCGAAGAAGCAGGGCATCTGGGATCTGCCGCTGCAGTCCATACCGTTCCCCGGGCACTCTTTCGAGGTGCTCTCCATGGACTACAACATCCTCGCCAACCAGTCGCAGAACTCCACGAACGCGCCGCCCGCCAACTACCCGGGCTGGCGCAAGCAGGCCACGGACGCGTATATCGCGGGCTTCCAGCGCGCCTATGAGACCAACCGGGCGCCCCTGTTCATAGGCAACCACTTTGAGCGGTGGAACGGCGGCATCTATATGGACGCCGTTGAGGAGGCGATCAAGCACATCGCCGATGAGAAGCGGAAGGATGTGCGCCTGGTGTCCTTCCGGCAGTTTGTCGACTGGCTCGATGTGCAGCATGCGGGGGTGCTGCGGAAGCTGCGTGGCCTGGGCGTGGGCCAAGAGCCCACCGGCGGCTGGAAGACCTACCTGACCTGACCTGACCGGCCCCCCAGCCCCCGGCCCCCGCCCGAGCCCCAGCGTGCCGGTCAGCTCCAGGGGCTGGGGCCGATACCGCCGGGGGCCCCGCGGACCGCCCGCCGCTGGGGCGTCCGGCGAAGCCAGAAAGCCGCGAGAACGCCGCCGATCAGACCGAAGAGGTGACCCTGCCAGGAGACGCCCGCCGCGGTGGGCAGCACACCCCACAGAATCGAGCCGTAGAGCAGCAGCACCGTGATACCGACGGTGATGTCGAGCGCGTCCCGCTCGACAAAGCCCCGCACCAGCAGATAGCCGAAGAGGCCGAAGACAACACCGGAGGCGCCCGCCGTATTGGAGCCGTCCGGAGCGGTGAGCCAGACGCCGAGCCCGCTCACGACGATGATCACCAGCACCACGCCGATGAAACGGGCCAGGCCGCGCACCGCGGCGAGGAAGCCGAAGATCAGCAGCGGCACGGTGTTGGCCATGACATGGTCCCAGCCGAAGTGCAGAAAGGCCGCCGGGAAGATATCCAGGACCTCGTCCAGATCCCGCGGCTGTATGCCGTACTCCCGGACGATGGGACCGGCGGGACCGTCAATGGCCTCCAGCAACCACATCAGCACGACCCAGGAGAGCATGAACGCGCCCGCGGCCATCGCTCTGGAGCGCCGTGTCGGGCCCGGGCGCGGGCCCGTCCCGCTTGGTCCGTACGCCATGCAGACCCCCCGGTCCTCTATACGTATTACTACAGCGTAGACAACGTCTAGAGCAGTTTGGAGAGTTCCGGGGACCTCATCGCCGCATACGTCAGGGCGGCCAGCAGATCCTGGGGGTTGAGTTTCTCGGCGACGGGCGGGGCAGCGACCGCAAGCGCCTCACCAGGCGCGAAGGTCAGCTTCAGCGGGAGCTTCGCGGGCTGGCCCGCGCGGCCCTCGTCGAACTGTCCCAGGTCCACGGTCAGCGTGGAGAGCGTGTCATGCCGGATCGCGAGGTCCGCTACGACCTTCTTGTTCGGTGCCTTCTCCAGTACGGAAAGATCCAGGTCGCCGATCTGCCGCTGCACCGGCCGCAGCGCGGCGGCCAGCACCTTGCCCGCGTCGCGCGCGGGCAGGGTGAGCGTGACATGCTCGGCGCCCTCCTTGGTGCCCGCCGAGGTGAACGTCGCGTGTTTGCCCAGGGACTCCTGCACCGCGGTCACGATCCGCTGCTGCACCGGGGCGCTCTGCAGCACCGCGGTGGCCTCGGCCAGCCGCTCGGCGTGCTGCCCCGCCTCACCGCCCAGTACCTCGCTGAACTCACCGAATTCCCTGGGGTTGATACGCACCCACTTGCCGCTCAGTGCCGACTGCGCCGCCGCGAGTGAGGAGGGCAGCTCCTTGGTGAGCCGTCCCAGCTCCTGGGCGTCCTTCAGCGCGAGACCGGTGCCGTTGATCTCCTTGGCCAGCGCTTCCAGACTGAGCTGGACATAGAGCTTCCTGTCGACCGACTTGAACGAGAAGACGTCCACGCCACCGAAGTTGACGGCCGTCGCGCTGTCGGCCCGGTCCGTATCGGTCAGGTCCCTCAGCGGCTTGTCCGCCCCGACCGAGACCGCCAGCTCCAGATCGGCCAGCAGCTGGGCGTTCTCCCGGGCCTTCTTGCCCTTGCCCACACCCTTGCCCTGCTGGAGATACGTATAGATCTGATCCGGCGTCGCGTCGATGCGGGCCGTGGCGGTGACCGACTCACGCGCGCCCAGCTTCTCGACGGCGTTCTTGACCTTCATGGCGGCGCCGACGCGCTCGGTGGTGCTGCATGCCACGGTGCTGGTGAGGAGGAGGGCGGCACAGCCGAGGACGGCACCTTTCCGGCGGTGCGCCTTGCGCGTGATGTTGATGGCGGGCTCCTGATCCGAACTCCTGGTCCGACGGTGGGCTCCGCGCCGACGATGCCGGAGCCCACCCCATTGTGGGGCCTGCTCCCTGGGTCTGGTCGCGGGGTACGCCGCCCCGCGCGACGCCCGTACGCTCGGTGGTGTGACTGATACCGCCCAGCGCCGCCCCTGGATCGTCGGAGTGTCCGGGGCCTCCGGAACGCCGTATGCCGCCGCCGTGCTGCGCGGGCTGCTGGCGGCCGGGGAGCAGGTCGACCTGGTGGTCAGCCGGGCCTCCCGGCTGACGCTGCTGGATGAGACCGGGCACCCCTTCCGGGACGGCCACTGGCGGGAGGACCTGCGGCGCTGGCTCGCGCTGGGGGCGGACGGCACGCCGGACGCGTACGCGGTGGACCTCACCGGGGACGCCGTACGGCACTGGCCCGCGGGGGATCTGGCCGCCGGGCCGTCGTCCGGGTCGTACCCCTGCAAGGGCATGCTGATCGTCCCGGCCTCC
This sequence comes from Streptomyces gobiensis, assembly GCF_021216675.1. Lineage (NCBI taxonomy): Bacteria > Bacillati > Actinomycetota > Actinomycetes > Kitasatosporales > Streptomycetaceae > Streptomyces > Streptomyces gobiensis. The sequence continues at coordinate 3,272,153 of NZ_CP086120.1, forward strand.
ACCGCCTGTGTCGCCGGGGTGGCGCTGGGCCTGTCCAAGGATCTGCTCCAGCGGGCGGCGAGCGTGACGCTGAAGGAGCGGCGGCCGCTGGTGGTCGCGGTCCGGGAGACACCGCTCAGCGGTCAGACCCTGAAGCAGCTGGTCGCCCTGGACGAGGCCGGTGCGGTGGTGCTGCCCGCCTCGCCCGCGTTCTACGCTGGTGCCACCCATATCCAGCACCTGGTCGACTTTGTCGCCGGACGTGTCCTGGACGCCGTGAATGTGCCGCACAAGCTCTACCACCGCTGGGAGGGTGAGCTGGGTAGTGCAGGCTCCCAGCGTTCCATGCCTTAGATTCATCCACGGAAGTCAGGTCACGCGGGACAACCGGAAGGCAACGGGACAACGCATGGACGCGGTGGACAGGCAGCTCATCCAGGCCCTTCGGGAGAACGGCAGGGCCTCCTACGCTGAGCTGGGCCGACTCGTGGGGCTCTCGGGCCCCAGCGTGACCGACCGCATCAACCGGCTGGAGGCCGCCGGGGTCATCACCGGTTACCGCGCCACCGTCGACGCCCCGTCCCTGGGGCTCGGCGTCACCGCACTGATCGGTATCTCGCTCTCCGACGCCACCGACCATGAGGATGTGGCCGCGCGGCTGCGCGATCTGGCGGAGATCGAGGACTGCTGGTTCATCGCGGGCGACGACTCCTACATGCTCAAGGTCCGGGCGAGCAATGTGGACGGTCTGGAGCGGACGATCCGCCGGCTGTCCGGCACCAAGGGCGTCTCCCGGACCCGTACGACGATCGTGCTCTCCACAAAGTGGGAGAACCGGGTGGGGGAGCTGCCCGAGGAGAGCTAGGCGGTGGGGCGTACGCTCGGGTGAGCGCGCGAAGCGGATATTTGCGGACTGAGGAGGCGCGACGCATGGACGCTGGGCTCAAGCGTGAGCTGGAGGAGAAGGTCCGCGCTGGGGAGCGGCTGACCCGCGAGGACGGCATCGCTCTGTATGAGTCCGATGATCTGGCGTGGCTGGGCGGGCTCGCCCACGAGGTGCGTACGCGCAAGAACGGCGATGTCGTTCACTTCAACGTCAACCGTCATCTGAATATGACGAACGTGTGCACCGCGTCGTGCGCCTACTGCTCGTTCCAGCGGAAGCCGGGCGAGAAGGACGCGTACACGATGCGCATCGAGGAGGCGGTCCGGCTCGCCAAGGCGATGGAGGGCGACAACCTCACCGAGCTGCATATCGTCAACGGCCTCCACCCCACGCTGCCGTGGCGCTACTACCCGCGCTCGCTGAGCGCGCTCAAGGAGGCGCTGCCGGAGACGGTGTCGCTGAAGGCGTTCACCGCCACGGAGATCCACCACTTCGAGACCATCTCGGGGATGGACGCGTCCGAGATCCTGGACGAGCTCATCGACGCCGGTCTGGAGTCGCTGACCGGCGGCGGCGCGGAGATCTTCGACTGGGAGGTCCGCCAGCACATCGTGGACCACCGGACCCACTGGGAAGACTGGTCGCGGATTCACCGGCTGGCGCATGCGAAGGGGCTCAAGACGCCGTGCACGATGCTGTACGGCCATATCGAGGAGCCCCGCCACCGGGTGGACCATGTACTGCGGTTGCGCGAACTCCAGGACGAGACCGGTGGCTTCCAGGTCTTCATCCCGCTGCGCTATCAGCACGACTTCGTGGATATGCAGGACGGCAAGGTCCGTAACCGGTTGCAGGCCCGTACGACGATGGCGACGGGGGCCGAGGCGCTGAAGACCTTCGCGGTCTCGCGTCTCCTGTTCGACAATGTCCCGCACGTCAAGGTCTTCTGGGTTATGCACGGGGTGCAGACCGCGCAGCTGGCGCTGCAGCACGGTGCGGACGACATGGACGGCTCGGTTGTCGAGTACAAGATCACGCACGATGCGGATGACTTCGGTACGCCGGACAAGCTCACCCGCGAGGATCTGCTGGACCTCATCCGCGATGCGGGGTTCCGGCCGGTGGAGCGGAACACCCGCTACGAGGTGATCCGCGAGTACGAGGGCCCCGACCCGGCCCGCCGCGAGTCCCCCCAGCCCATGCGGCTCTGAACTTAACGGCGTCCTCGCGCCTCTCGGCCCCAGGGGGCCTCAAGGGCTTCGGCCCCCTGCGACGGACTCCGTCCGTCGGTGGTGGCTGAGCGCCGCTGTCGGCGGAGGGATTCCCCTAACCCGGCCCCTTCCCGAAACTGTGGGCTGCCGCCCCCAGACCCCCACTAGCGTTGTGGGCACTCGGGCCGCCCGAGGGGCGATGGGGGTCCCCCCATGCCCTTAAGGCTATGGGGGAGGGTGGGCACAACCCGCCCACCGGCCCGCACCGGCAAACCCGGGGCCCGGGGCAAAGCCCCGGTTACGGGAAGGGGCGGGATACGGGGACACCCACCACGGCAACCCGCAGCCGGGCGAAGCCCGCCACGCGGCGAAGCCGCACATCGGTACAGCCGGGAAGGCGGGGGCACCTCCTGGGGGCACCTCCCTGGGGGCACCCCCAGCGGTAGCTGGGGGAGGAGTCTGGGGGAGGGATACGGGGAAGCCCACCCGCGGCACCCCGCAGCCGGGCGTAAACCCCGCCGCGCGGGGGAGCCGCGTATCGGGTGCAGCCGGGAAGGGGCGGGAATTGGGGAAACCCACCCCGGCACCCCCAGAGCCGGGTGGAGCCCCGCTGCGGCGCGGAGCCGCGTATCGGTGCAGCCGGGAAAGGGGGCACCCCCGGGGGTACCCCTGGGGGCACCTCCCAGACGGAGTCTGGGGGAGGTAGCTGGGGGAGCCGGTACGGGGGCGCCCGCCCACGGCACCCCGCGGCGGGGGAGGGGCAAACCGGGTCGTACAGTCAAGCGCATGAGCCTTCGGTTTGCGCTCGACCCGGAAATAGACCACCGGGTCACGGACGGCATATGCGCCCTGTGGGCCGACGTGGTCAACGCCGGTGGCGCCGTCGGCTTCGTGCCCACCGTCACCACGGAAGACGTCCGGCCCGGACTGCTGACGCATCTGCGTGCGATGAGCGAGAACCGCTGCCGCGTGCTTCTCGGCTTCGACGAGCACAATGAGGTGAAGGCCACCGCCTTCTTCACGTTCAACGCCCACCGGCTGATGCGACACTGGGTGTGGCTGTACACCGTGATGGTGCACCCTGCCCAGCAGGGCAAGGGCGTCGGCCGTGCGCTGATGGCCGCGGCCGAGGAGGCCGCCCGGGGCATGGACGGCATCCGGAGCATCCGGCTGAACTGCCGTGGCGGCCTCGGCCTTGAGCACTTCTACGGCTCGTGCGGCTACAAGGAAGTCGGCCGGGTGCCCGACGCCATCAAGGTCGCGGACGACGACTTCCGGGACGACATCATCATGTGGCTGCCTCTCGTATGACCTCTCAGCAGAAGGAAGAAACCGCCGTGAACGCAACGATCCGCTACACCCTGATGCGGCTGGGCCTCTTCGTCGGTTGTTTCGCCGTCCTCGCGGTGCTGGCCCAGGTGGGTGTGATCCCCGCGGGCATTGGCACGTCCAACCCGCTGTGGATTTTCCTGCTGGCCGTCGTTGTCTCCGCGCCGCTCAGCTTTGTGCTGCTGCGTAAGCAGCGGGACGAGATGTCCGAGCAGATCGCCCCACGGGTGGAGCGGGTCTCCGGCAACGTCAAGGGCAGGCTCGCCGCGAACCGCAATCAGGAGGACGAGGTCGCGTAACCGCGTCACCGCCTCACCGCGTAACCCTCGTCACACCGTTCCGCGCACCCCACCGGGAATCAACGTTTCCCGGTGGGGTGTTGTGCTGTCACGTGTCCCGTACTCAAAGGATGTCTTTGAGTGAGCCAAAGACCGAGTGTTAGCGTGAGGCCCATGATGACCGCAGCCAGCCCCCTTGCTCTGACGAGTGTTCCGCTCGTGGCACGGCTGCACGTCGATCTCTGCCGCTGTCTGTCCGCGGCCTGTCGCATCAGCTAACACCAGCGACATCCGGCGGCCGGACCACATTTCCGGCGCTTCTCATCTCCTCTTCCTTCCACCTTTCGTATCACCGGAGTGTGTCCGTGTCGTCCACCACGTCTGCGCGCATACGTGTGCCCAAGGTGCCCTTCTGGGCCCAGATTCTGCTTGGTCTCGCCCTCGGTCTGCTGCTCGGCTGGGCCGCCCGCAGCGGTGACATATCCTGGCTGGGGACCGCCCTCGACAAAATCGGCAGCACCTTCGTCCAGCTGCTGAAGCTGGCCGTCGCCCCGCTGGTCTTCTTCGCGATCGCCATCTCGATCACCAATCTGCGCAAGGTCTCCAACGCCGCCCGGCTGGCCAGCCGCACGCTGCTGTGGTTTCTGGCGACCTCGCTGATCGCCGTCGCGATCGGCCTGAGCATCGGGCTGCTCACCAACCCCGGTGCGGGGACCGGGCTGACCCCGGAGGACGGTGCGAAGCCGGACGGCTCCGGCTCCTGGCTGGACTTCCTCACCGGGATCATCCCGACGGACGTCATCACGCCGTTCACCGAGCTGAACGTCCTGCAGATCGTCTTTATGGCCGCTGTGGCCGGTATCGCCGCCCTCAAGCTGGGCGAGAAGGCGGCCCCGCTGCTGGCCTTCGGCGAGTCGGTGCTGGCGCTGCTGCAGAAGGCCCTGTGGTGGGTTATCCGGCTGGCTCCGCTGGGCACTCTGGGCCTGATCGGCCGCGCCATCAATGAGTACGGCTGGGATCTGCTCGGGCAGTACGCGACCTTCACCGTCGACGTCTACATCGGCTGCCTGCTGGTGATGTTCGGTGTCTATCCGCTGCTGCTGCGGTTCGTCGGTGGCGTCAGCCCGCTTCAGTTCTTCCGTGGCGCCTGGCCCGCCATCCAGCTGGCCTTTGTATCCCGCTCCTCGGTCGGCACCATGCCGGTCACCCAGAAGGTCACCGAGCGGCTTGGGGTCCCGAAGGAGTACACCTCCTTCGCGGTGCCGTTCGGCGCGACCACCAAGATGGACGGCTGCGCGGCGGTCTATCCGGCGCTCGCCGCGATCTTTGTCGCGGAGATCTTCGACGTCAGCCTGGGGATCCAGGAGTATCTGCTGATCGCGTTCGTCTCGGTCATCGGGTCGGCCGCCACGGCTGGTCTGACCGGTGCGACGGTGATGACGACCCTGACCCTGTCCACGCTGGGGCTTCCGCTGGAGGGTGTGGGTCTGCTGCTGGCGATCGACCCGATCCTGGACATGATCCGCACCGCCACCAACGTCACCGGCCAGGCGGTTGTCCCGGTGCTGGTCTCCGCCCGCGAGAAGATCCTCGACACCGAGGCCTTCGACTCCGCCAAGAGCTTCGACATCGACGATGTGGACGCGGAGGCGGACGGGGACACGGACGGGGACTCGGAGCAGGACGAGAAGGAGCTGGTGGCTGCCCGGGCCTGATGCTTTCGCGGCCCGGGACGAGGGCGCCCCCACTGCCGGTGGGGGCGCCCTCGTTCTGCTGTATGCCTCGGCGGTGCGGTTGTGCCGACCGCACCGCGGGATGATCCTGAAAGCACGGGTGAGGTGGTGCTATGAGCTCATCGTCCGAGGCGGAGGCAGACCTTCGTGGCCCGCTCGATGTGACGCGCGCGGCCACCGCGGTGCTGGATGCCCAGGGCGTGGTCATGGGGTGGAGCCCGGCGGCGGAGGAGCTGCTGGGCTATACAGCGTCCGAGGTGCTGGGGCGCCGCCTGGACACGCTGCTGGCGCGTCCCGAGGACATGCGCTGGCCGCCCCGGCGGGGCAAGCCCCGGACTGTGCGGAGTGAGGCGTTCGAGGTACGTCATCGGGACGGGCACATTCTGCGGCTGGCGATGATCATGAGCGTGCTGTCGGCCGGAGGGACGGGGCCGACCTGGATCATCGTCGCGGCGGACCTGGAGGAGCTGCAGCGCTGGGAGGCCCATCAGGCGATGCTGCGGGGCCTGGTCACCCAGTCGCCGATCACGCTGACCATCTACGACACCGACCTGCGGCTGGCGTGGACCAACGCCGCCTCGCAGGAGGAACTGGGCGCCCCGGTCGCCGACTATGTGGGCTGGCCCGAGTCGAAGCTGTTCACAGAGGGCGAGGTGCTGACCGAGGGCTACCCGGCGTCGTTGGAGCGGGTCATGCGGCGGGTGCTGGTCACCGGGGAGCCTGTGGTGGGTCTGCACTACCGTGGCCGCCCGCCCGCGGACCGTCGGCACGACTACTTCTGGTCCTGCTCGTACTACCGCCTGCAGGATGCGCGGGGGCACACGCTGGGTGTGTGCGAGGAAGCGGTCGACATCAGCAACCAGTACCAGGCACAGCAGCGGCTGGCCCTGCTGGTGCGCGCTGGTGAACGCATCGGCACTTCGCTGGATGTGCGGCGCACCGCTGAGGAGCTTGCCGACGTCGTCATTCCGGTGTTCGCCGACGCGGTCGCGATCGATCTGCTGGAGGATGTGCTGGGCGGTGAGGAGGTCGCCGCGGGGGCGGCGCCCGTGCATGACCGGATGCGGCGGGCGGGCCACCGGGCGCGTACGGAGAGCGCCGCGGTCGTGGTGGGGCCCGACCCCGGAGAGCCGGTGCACTATCCCCCGACTTCGGCGCAGGCGCGGAGCCTGGCCTCCGGGCAGCCGATCCTGGAGCACCGGGCGGAGGCGGCGGCCGACGCGGGCCAGGGCGGTGTCCATTCGAGACTGGTCGTACCGCTGCGTGCGGGGGGCGCCACCATGGGGCTGGTCACGTTCCTGCGGGACCGTAACCCTGATCCCTTCGACGCCGACGAGCGTTCGCTCGCCGACGAGCTGGCCGCGCGTACCGCCATCTGCGTGGACAACGCCTGCCGGTTCAGCCGCGAGCATGCCGCCGCCCTGATGCTCCAGCGCAGCCTCCTCCCGCGGGGACTGCCGCCGCAGACGGCCGCCGATGTGAGCTACCGCTATCTGCCCGCCGACACCCAGGCCGGTGTCGGCGGCGACTGGTTCGACCTCATCCCGCTGTCCGGAACGCGGGTCGGGCTGGTCGTCGGCGATGTCGTCGGCCATGGCCTGCGCGCCGCCGCCACGATGGGACGGTTCCGTACGACCGTACGTGCCCTGGCCCGGCTGGACCTCGCCCCGGACGAGCTGCTTTCGCGTCTGGACGATCTGGTGGGGCAGACAGCCAAGGAGCGTTCCGCCCTGTGGGACGGGGAGATCTCGGAGGCCGAGCCCGAGGATGAAGAGGCCATGGGCGTGACCTGCTTGTATGCCGTGTACGACCCGGTATCCGGGCGGTGCACCGTGGCCCGGGCGGGGCATCTGCTGCCCCTGGTGGTCGACCCCCGCACCGGTGCCGTCATCTATCCGGAGATCCCGCCGGGGCCGCCCCTGGGACTGGGGGGCCTGCCCTTTGAGAGCGCGGAATTCGACCTGCCGGAGGGCAGCCTTATCGCCCTGTTCACCAACGGTCTCGTTCAGTCCCCCGACGGGGATATGGAGGCCGGGCTCCAGCGGCTCGGTGCCATCATCGCCGAGCACTGGCGGCCCCTGGATGAGCTGTGTGAGCACGCGGTGGCGTCCCGGCCCGCCGGGCCGGTGGCTGATGACGCGGCCCTGCTGCTGGTCCGTACGCGCGTACTCGCCGGTCATCAGGTGGCCGAGTGGGAACTCACCGCCGACCCCGCGGTGGTCTCCCAGGCCCGCACCGCGGCTGTCGAGCAGCTCGGCGCGTGGGGCCTGGGCGAGCTGGCGTTCACCACCGAACTGGTCGTCAGCGAGCTGGTCACCAACGCCATCCGCTACGCCGGCGGACCCATCCACCTCCGGTTGATCCGAGATCAGACCCTCATCTGCGAGGTCTCCGACACCGGGCACACCTCGCCCCATCTGCGCCGTGCCGCCAGCGAGGACGAGGGCGGGCGCGGCCTCTTCCTCATCGCCCAGATGACCCAGCTGTGGGGTACGCGCTACACCCCCACCGGCAAGACCATCTGGGCTGAACAGCCTCTCCCGCATCAGCACCTGGACCTCGGTTACGCCGCCTAGCCGCCTAGCCGCCTGGCCGCCTTCTCAGTTCTCACCCCGCCTCGATCGCGGCCGCCAGCAGGGGCAGTGCGGTGGCCAGCTCCCGTTCCCAGTACCGCCAGCTGTGGGTGCCCGGGCCATAGCGGTGGGCGGTGACATGGAGGCCGTAGTCGCGGGCGCGGTCGATGTAGGCCGCGGCCATCCGGTCGAAGGAAGCCTCCAGGCCGCTGGGTGCGGCCTGTGGCCTGTCCATGGGGCCGGGGCGGCCGTCGCCGCAGGAGATATAGACCGGGAAGCCCCTGGGGAGGCTGCGGATCAGCCGATACGGGTTGTGTGCCGTCCAGATGTGCTCATGGGTCACCGGGTCGCCCCAGAGCGCCTTGGGGTCCGGCGCGAAGCGGCCGACCTTGTTCAGTACGGCCAGTGGGTCGGACTGGGTGTCCAGCCGCCCGCTGAACGACGCGGCCATCTGGAACATTCCCGGGTTCCGCCCCGCGTACAGCAGCGCCCCGGTGCCGCCCATCGAGACGCCCGCCACTGCGCGGCGCCCGTTGGCGCGCAGCTCACGCTCCAGCAGCTCGCGTAGCTCGGTCAGATGAAAGGTCTCCCAGGCGGCCGGGGTGCCCTGGTCAGACCGCCACCAGTTGCTGTAGTAGCTGACGGGGCCGCCCTCGGGCATCACGACCAGGGCCTTGAGCGAGGCTGTGATCAGCTCGACATCGGTCTTCCGGGTCCACAGCTGCCAGCTGTTCTGGGAGATACAGCAGCCGTGCAGCAGATAGAGCGTCGGCCAACGCCGCTCCGGCTGCTCATCGAAGCCGGGCGGCAGCAGCACCCGGGTGGCCACTCGTCGGCCGAGAGCGGGGGAGTCGATGGTCAGATCGACGGTGCGCCCCGCGCCGCGGGTGAGGGAGACGAGCCGGGCTTCGTCGCCGCTGCTCCGTTCGATCAGCGCTGGTGCGCCGACCGGGGCGGCGGGCTGCGGCCGGGAGCCGTAGGAGTCCAGTCCGACGGCGAGCGCCAGCGCGACGGCAGCCGCGAGCGCGATCGCCGTGAGCGCTACCGCCGCACGACGCCACAGCGGTGCCGGGCGGGATTTCCGGCTGGTCGTGCTGATGCCCACGGAACTCCTCGGCGACCAGATGCGCTTCACAGACCTCCAAGCCGACCCCATCACGGCGAACGGACGCGGTCATTCAGGCGGCGCAGGAGTTACCGCATTCGGGCCAGTCACGGCGGCAGAGCGGCGGCAGAGCGGTGGCAGAGCGGCACCAGAGTGACAGAAGAGCGTGGCTGTCTGGTGAAGGTGCGTGTCCAACCTCTGGCCAAAGGGCGATAACCGCGTCAACCTACGCCCCAGTAGTGCTGAATTTCTGTCAATAACTCGCTGCTGGGAGGACGCATGTCCGCACAGCAAGTCCCCGCCGTCCCCGCCGTCCCCGCCGCCCCCGAGCCTGTCGAACCCGTACTGCGGGTCGCGGACGGCTCCGTGCGGGAAGTCTCCGTACCGCCGCTCGTACAGCCCGTAAGCCGGGGGTCGCTCGCCGATATCCCCTTCGACAACGCCAGCGAGGCACCGACCGAGGCCGTGCTGGGCCGTAAGCGACCCGATGGCCGCTGGGAGGATGTGACCTGCGCCGAGTTCGCCCATGAGGTGCTGGCCACCGCCCGTGGGCTGGTCGCCAGCGGGCTGCGCCCCGGTGACCGGCTCGCCATCATGGCCCGTACGACCTATGAGTGGACGCTGCTCGATTTCGCCGCTTGGGCCGCCGGGCTGATCACCGTCCCGATCTATCCGACGTCCTCCGTGCACCAGGCCCGCTGGATACTCCAGGACGCGGCCGTATCCGCCATCGCGGTCGAGGACGTCGCGGGCGTCCGGCTCATCAGCGGTATACGCGCCGAACTCCCCGATCTGGCCCACCTCTGGCAGCTGGACAACGGCGCCATCCCCCAACTCGCCGCCGATGGCCAGGACATACCCGACGCCCTGGTGACCGAACGCCGGGCGGGCCTCACACCCGACACGGTCGCCACCCTCATCTACACCTCGGGCACCACCGGACGCCCTAAGGGCTGTGTCCTCACCCACGGCAACTTCTTCGCCGAGGTCGACAACTCCATCGAGCTGCTGCACCCTGTCTTCAAAGCGGTCAGCACGGAGCCCGCCGCTACGCTGCTGTTTCTGCCGCTGTCCCATGTCTTCGGCCGGATGGTCGCCGTCGGCTGTCTGCGCGCCCGGGTCAGGCTCGGCCACGCGCCGAGCATCCAGACCGAGGACCTGCTCGCCGACCTCGCGGGCTTCCAGCCAACATTCCTGCTGGCCATCCCCTATGTGCTGGAGAAGGTCTACAACACCGGGCGCGCTACGGCGGAGAAGATGGGCCGCGCCTCGTCCTTCGACCGGGCTGCGAAGATCGCCATCCGCTGGGGCGAGGAGTGGAGCGCCGCTCGCAGCGGCCATGGCAAGGGGCCCGGGATCGCCGTCCGGGCCGCCCGTGGCCTCTACGATCCGCTGGTCTACCGGCGCATACGGGCGGCGCTGGGCGGCAAGGTGCGATACGTCATCTGCGGCGGCTCGCCGCTCGGCAAGCGGCTCGGCGCCTTCTACACCGGAGCCGGGATCGAGGTCTTCGAGGGGTACGGGCTGACGGAGACCACGGCGGCGTCCACCGTCACCCCGCCGCTGAAGCCCAAGCTGGGCACCGTCGGCTGGCCGATGCCGGGCACGTCGGTGCGGATCGCCGAGGACGGTGAGGTGCTGCTGAAGGGCGGTCATATCTTCAGCGGCTACTGGGACTCGGAGCGGGGAATCACCGTCCCGGACACGGATGGTGAGGGGTGGCTCGCCACCGGGGATATCGGCGCCCTGGACGCGGAGGGCTACCTCACCATCACCGGCCGCAAGAAGGATCTGATTATCACCTCCGGCGGCAAGAACATCGCCCCGGCTCCGCTGGAGGACTGGCTGCGCGCCCATCCGCTGGTCAACCAGTGCCTGGTGCTCGGCGACAATCGGCCGTACATCACCGCGCTGATCACTCTGGAGCCCGACGGTCTCGCCCACTGGCGCCGTATGCACAAGAAGGAGGACATCCCAGTCGAGGCACTGGTCACGGATGACGACCTACGGCGCGACCTTCAACAGGCTGTGGATGAGGCCAACAAACTCGTCTCCCGCGCCGAGTCCATCCGCCGCTTCGCGATCCTGCCGGTGGATTTCACGGAGGAGTCCGGCCACCTCACGCCATCGCTGAAGCTCAAGCGGGCGGCGATCACCCGCGACTTCACCAAGGAGATCCAATCCCTCTACACCTGACCCGGCTCCCGGGTGCGGGGCCCCCACCCGCGTTGTGGGCAACTCGCAGCCCCGCGAGGGGCTGTGGGTGGGTACAACACCGACCACCGGCCCGCACCGGCAAACCCGCCGCCTCAGTCTTCGCCTCAGAACTGGACCAAGCTCGGCAGATCGATTTCGACCGGATACGGCACTTCCGTGACTAACTTTAGGACCTGCTTCGAAAGTGCGTGCGGCGATGGGTGTGCTGTGGTACTTCTGGGGCGTCTCAGAGACAGGTTTGTTCTCACTTGGAGTCGTCGATGGCCGTCCGCCGTGTCATGCCCATCATCCAGTCAGAGGCTGCGCCGGAGAACCGCGAGTTCTACGGCCTGCTGGGGTTTGAAGAGGTCATGAATCACGGGTGGATCATGACGCTCGCCTCCCCGTCCAGTCCGGCGGCACAGGTCAGCTTCATGACCAGTGACAAGACTGCGCCGGTCACCCCGGACATGAGCGTGGAGGTGGACGACGTGGATGCGGCCTACGCGGTCATGCGGGAGAGGGGTGCGGAGATTGTTCACCCCCTGCAGGACGAGGAGTGGGGAGTACGGCGGTTCTTCGTCCGCGACCCCAACGGCCGGGTGGTCAACGTACTGAGCCACCGCTGACGCCTCTCCCCGAACTGCTGGTGAAGGTACTGGTCACAACCACTCGTTGATGGCCGCGACAAGGACAGTCGCTTCGTAGCGAGCGGCAAGCTTCCCGTAGCGGGTGGCGCCACCGCCCCACGGCGTGGGCCCGCTCACCGGTGTTGGGTGGTGGGCGGGCCGTCGCTCGGTCAGGGTTTGGGGCACCTCTTCCAGGCCAGGTGGTAGATCGTGTTGACGTCACCGTCCGTGGAGTCCATGGTCATGAAGCTGGTCTTGTCCGCGTCCGAGGTACCGGCGTTGACCCGCAGTTCGGTGTTGACGTTGAAGTTCCGTTTGGCGCCGCAGGGGGCCCAGACCAGTTGGGCCCATTCGGTCTCGTCGGTCGCCTGCCAGTTGTCGTTGTACGGGCCGTCGAACGGGTGGGTCCTGGACGCCGTATCCGGTGACCCCTGGAAGTAGTACGAGGCCTTCTGCATGCTGCTGGCGCCAGGCTGCAGGGAGGCGAAACCCCGGTAGTCGACGCTGGCGATCGCGTAGGTGAATCCGTGCGGGACATGCACGACAAGGCTGATCTGGCAGTTCTTCCGGAAGTCGGTCGGGTCGGAGGACCCGCCCACTCTGGCCAGATAGTCGCTGTAAGTAACCGTGAATGCCGTGTTGTCCTGGGCGACGGCCACGGCGGCTGTGCCCTGGCGGCACCCCGATCCATTGACCGTCGCGACTTCGATGACGATCTTGTCGGGGGGCGGGTCGCTGATCGCGGACGCGCCCTGAGCGGAGAGCGTCGAGGCGAACAGTGCTGCTATCGCGCCACTTGCGAGTAATCCACCGGCCATGATTCTCCCATCCTCGGCTCGGGTGGTGTGGGGGTAACGCAAGAGGCCGCTGCGAGGTGGGGGGATGCGGATTCCCCATCCGTACGCGGCGCGACCGTTGAGCGGGCCGGTCCCCGCAGGGTCAGTTGCGGTCTGTGGGACCGGAGTTGGGCAGATAGTACGTACCAGCGTGGGGGTCGGCTAGGGAGCTTTCCGGCCAGTTGTAGTAGGCGTGCAGTGCGGCCTCGCTGCCGGAGCCCATCGCGGTCATGATGCGCTGGCAGCGTGCGGAACGGAGGTCGCCCGCGATGTGGATGCGGGGGTGCTGGCGGGCCGGTGGGCAGTAGCCCAGCTCGTCGGGGGAGAAGGGGCCGGTGGGGTGGTGAGGGCGGGTGCCCAGGTTGAGGTGGATGTGATCTGCCGGTCGTGACAGGGTTTCGCCGGTTGTGCTGGTGATCTCGGCGGTGAGCTGGGGGCTTTCTGGGGGTGTGTACACCGTCACGTGGCGGGCCTGGATGAGCTCGACGCGGCTGTCCCCTCGGGCCTCGGCGGTCTTGTAGGTGTCCTCGGGCGGGTGGACGACCAGGAGGTGGGTGTCGAGGTCCGGGGCCGAGCGGAGGAGGGTGTCCAGGGGGCGGTCGGCGCCCAGGATGAGGGCGGTCCGGCCGGTGAGCGCTTCGGGGCTGGCCTCCCACAGCGGGGTGATGGCGAGCCCTTCCGGGGCGGTGATCCAGTCGGCGTGGGCGGGCTGTGCCGGGGTGACGCCGGTGGCGACGACCACGTGCGGCGCGGTGAGCCGCTGGTCCGGGGCGAGCGTTACGGTCACGTCTTCGTCGCCGGCGTCGATACGGGAGACGGGGTGCCCGGTCATGATGTGGCAGCGGTCGGAGCGGGTGACATCACCGGCGATCGCTTCGGCCAGGGCGGGTCCGGAGGTGAAGCCGCCCAGGACATTGCTGAGGGCGGGGATGTGCAGCAGCTTGCGGCACAGCAGGGTGTCCGCCTCAAGCAGGGTGGAACGCATACCCAGGCTGGCGGCCATCACGGCCGCCGCACAGCCCGCGGGACCGCCGCCGACGATCAGCAGGTCGATATCCCTCATTTCAGCATCTGAGGCAGGTCACCGGAGGTAATCAGGTGATCGGCCCCGATGAAACGCCGGGCGACCGTCACCCCGGCCTCGTGGACGGCGGAGCCTGCGTGGCTGGCGGAGGCATCGGTCACGATCCATGGCCGGTAACCACGCTCAAAGGCGTCAACGGCAGACTTCAGAACACAGTTTTCCGTGGCGATCCCGCAGAAGACGAGATCGCTCCACCCCTCCTTCTCGAACAGGGCGCTCCCCTGGGCCGTGAAGCAGGTGTAGGCGGGCTTGTCGATAACGGCACGCGCATGGGCCGCCCGCTGAGCCAGCGTAGGAGCGATATCCGTCTCGGGCGGCTGCTGAAGCCGCGTCCAGTGCAGCAGGCGCTCAAAGGGGCTGCCCGGGTGATTGCGGTACTGGGTGAACACGACGGGACGGCCAGCCGCCGCCCAGCGGTCGATGAGCCCGGTGACGGTGGGGAGGATGTGCTGGCTGTGGGCGTTGAGAAAGCCGTTCTGCATATCGATGACGATCAGCGCCGCGTGAGGGGCATCCAAGGGGCTGTTCTCCTGTACCGGCTCTGGGTGGGGTGATGTGGGCTGGCCTGACGTGCAGGCTATCCAGCTGGAAGCGGTTCGTACGGACCGTGATCAATACTGACCGAATGTTCACTCGGAGCGGGTGAGGCATCCCGCTCCCGGACCCAGCGTGTGACACTCCCCTCGCCCGCGCGAGCTGCGACAGGACGGCGGGCGGGCGTAGCATCGCCGCTCGTCGGGGAACGGGACCAGGGCGTCATCGACGTCGCTGCACGCCGCCGCCGGACGACTGACATACCGCAGTGCAAGCAGGACAAGCAGGACAAGTGAGGCGCCAAGTGAACGATCGGCTCCCCGATTTCGAGCAGACCGTCCGGCCTGAGTGGGTCGACTACAACGGCTGTATGAGCGAGGCGTTCTACGTCCTCGTCTTCGGCCACGCCACGGACATGATGAGGGCGGAGACCGGCCTTGGCTCCGGCTACCGCGAGGGGACCGGGTGTTCCCTCTACACCGGCGAGACGCATGTGCGCTACCTCAGCGAGGTGGAGGAGGGCGCCGAGCTCACCATCCGTACGCGGGTGCTGGGCGTGAGTGAGAAAGAGGTGCGCTTCACGCACGAGATGTACGTGGGTACGCCCGACGACGACGCGGCCGAGCCCGTGGCCACCTCCGAGCTGCTCGGCATCCATGTCGACCAGCGGGCGGGCCGTTCGGCGCCGCTGCCCGACGCGATCCGCGAGTGCTTCGCGGCCCTGACCGAGACGCCCCCCGCGTGGGCGGGCGGCGCCATCGGGCCCGTCCCGAGCGCGGCCTGAGAGTACGTCTGCCGGTTGGGCCCCTTCCGCCGGACCCCGAACGCGGAGTCCGGCGGAAGTCGCGGGGTCACCCGGGCGGTGCGTACAGCGCCTCGATCTCGGCCGCGTAACGGTCCATCACCGCCTTGCGGCGGACCTTCATGGTGGGGGTGAGTACGCCCGTTTCCACCGTGAAGTCCCCGTCCAGGATGGTGAACGCACGGATCCGGGCCGGGCGTGCCACCTGCGCGTTGGCCGCCTCGACGGCCGCCTCGACCAGCCGCCGTATCTCGTCCTCCGGCAGCCCCTTCGTCGTATCCGGATCCAGCGTGATCAGCGCGACCGGGTACGGCCGCTTGTCACCGACCATCACCGCCCGCGAGACATAACGGGACTGCTGGATCGCCAGCTCGACCTGCGAGGGCGTGAGGTTCTTGCCCGCCGAGGTGATGATCAGATCCTTCTTGCGCCCGGTGATGGTGAGATAGCCGTCCTCGTCCAGTGAGCCCAAGTCGCCGGTGTGCAGCCAGCCCTCCGGATCCAGGGTCTGGGCTGTCGCCGCCTCGTTCGCGTGGTAGCCGGGGAAGACATTCGCCCCGCGCGCCAGCACTTCACCGTCCTCAGCGATACGGACCTCACAGCCCGGTATGGGTTTGCCGACCGTCCCGTAGCGGACCGCGCCCGCGTGGTTGAGGGCGATGACACCGCCGGATTCGGTCATGCCGTAGCCCTCGAAGATCTCGATGCCGCAGGCGCGCAGAAAGTCCAGCGTCTGCGGGGCGATCGGGGCGGCGCCGGTCAGTGCCCAGCGCAGTCGGCCGCCGAAGATGGCCCGGACCAGTCCGTACAGCTTCTCGTCGGCGGCAGCGTACGGCTCTCGCAGCTCCTCCGGGAGTTCCTTGTCCTGGGCGCGCAGGTCGGCAGCTTGCACGCCCAGCCGCACCGCCGCGTCGAAGCGTTCCCTGCCGCCCTCCTGCGACTCCGCGATGGACAGCACGGTCGCGTGCACCTTCTCGAAGAGCCGGGGTACGGACGGCAGATGGGTTGGCTTGACCTCGGCGAGCTCGGCGACGATGTTCTCGATCACACCGCCGAAGAAGCACAGTTCACCGCCCTGCACCAGACAGCGCAACTCGATGAGCTGCGCCATCGCATGGGCCAGCGGCAGATAGAGGTAGGTGACACTGCCCGGCCCGCCCTCGATGAAGTCGACGGTGCTGTCGTGCACCGAGACGATGTTGCCGTGCGTGATCCGGCATCCCTTGGGCATACCGGTGGTGCCGGATGTGTAGATGATGGAGCACAGATCGCCGGGCTCCACGGAGCCGCTGCGGGCGAGGAGTTCATCCAGTGGAGCCTGCGCCGCCAACTCCCCCATGGTGTCCATCGGTACCACAGCACGCAGTGCGGGCAGCTTGCCGCGCACCCGCTCCACCCGCTCCCGCTGCGCGGCGTCCTCGCAGAGGATGACCGAAGCCGCCGAGTCGCCGAGCACCCAGGTGACCTCCTCCTCCCCCGCCGTCGGATAGACGGGGACGACGACGGCGCCCGCCGCGAGGACGGCCAGATGGGCATAGGTCCACTCCGGACGGGTTTCGGCAAGGACGGCCACCCGGTCGCCCCGCCGTACCCCTAGCCCCATCAGTCCCCGCGCGATGGCGCGCACCGTGTCGCGGAACTCCGTATATGTCACGGTTTCCCAGCCGTCCCCGTCCGCCGTTCTGAAGCGGAGCGCCGGCTGCGGGCCGTGCTGTTCGGCCGACCATTCGGCGAAGAGGGCAAGGGTGCCGGGACGTGCGGGCTCAGCGGACATACGCGTCTCCCTCGGTGTCGTACGCATGAAGCTAGGGAGAGAACGAGGGGCGCATGATGACGCGAGGCGTCACCACCACTGACCTCTGCGCTCACCCGCGCTACCGTGCGCCTATGAGCAGCAGCCGGACCATCAGCGTGCACCGGGTGCGGGCCGCGATGCGCGGCGCTGAGCGGCTGGGCATCGACACCGTGCCGCTGCTGCAGCACGCACAGATCCCGCCGCTGCTGCTCGGTGACGATGAGGCGCGGGTGACGCCGGAGCAGTTCACCCAGCTGGTCCGGGGGCTGTACCGGGCGACCGAGGACGAGTTCTTGGGGCTGGGCCCGGCCCCCAGCCGACGCGGCACCTTCGCGATGATGTGCTACGCCTCGATCGGCTGCCGCGATCTGGGCTCGGCCCTGGACCGCGCCATCCGTTTCTACGGCCTCTTCCCTGACGGCCCCGAGCTCTCAGTCGAGGCCGGTGCCGGTGCCGGTGAAGGGGGCGTCTGCTACACCATCCACAACGATCTGCCCGATGACCCGGATCACTTTCTCTCCGAGTGCCTGGTCGTGATCTGGCACCGGCTCTCCAGCTGGCTGATCGGCCGCCGGATCCCGCTGCTGTGGGCGGAGTTCCGCTACGAGCCGCCGCCGCACCAGGAGGAGTACGAGCTCATCTTCGGCTGCCCGTCCCGGTTCGGCGCCAACCGCACCCGCGCCGCCTTCGCCGCCCACTGGCTGGACGCGCCCGTCGTCCGGGACGAGGCCGCGCTGGAGGCGCTGCTGCACAGTGCCCCGGCGGATCTGCTGAGCCGCCGGGCCTGGGATACCACGGTGGTCGAGCAGGTACGGCACACCCTCCGGCGGGCCCTGCGCGAGGGGGCGCGGCTGCCGGAGCTGACCCAGGTCTCCGCCCGGCTGGCGGTCAGCCCGGCCACCCTGCGGCGGCGGCTGCAGCTGGAGGGCACCTCCTACCAGGAGCTCAAGGACGCGGTGCGGCGCGATGCCGCGCTGGCCGCGCTCGCCGAAGGGCAGGAGCGGATCGCCGAGCTCGCCGCCCGGCTCGGCTTTTCCGAGGACACCGCCTTCCACCGCGCCTTCCGCCGCTGGACCGGTACGACTCCGGGCTCGTACCGCAATGAGACGTCAAGTCAACAAGACTGAGCGCCTCGGTCAGCACGGACATTACTCACTGGTCAGTACGGTCCCAGCAATGAGCCCAGCACCCCCATTTGTTGGGAGAGCCGTATGCACAGCAGAACCCGCTCTACTCGCTCCACTCGCCCTACTCGCTCTGCTCGTAACTCCCGAATACGCCGAGGCGCAGGGGCCGCCGCGGTCGCCCTCACGCTGACCGCCGGGCTGGCCTCCGCCACCGCGGAGGCGCAGGAGTCCAGCAGGCCGGGGGATGTGGTCAGCGCCCAGGCACAGGCCTTCAAGCCGAACCCGCTGACCCACTCCGACGCCAGGTCATGGAAGGTGCACTATCGCTCAACCACCGCCACCGGGCAGCCGAACGTCGTCTCGGGCACGGTCATCGTGCCGAACGACGGCAAGACCGGGGACCGCCCGATCGTCACCTATGCCGTGGGCACCGTCGGCCTCGCCGATCAGTGCGCACCGTCCCACACCTTCCCCTCCGGCCTCACCAAGGAGGGCTCCCTGATCCAGCAGGCACTGCAGCGCGGCTGGGCGGTCGCCGTCACCGACTACGAGGGCCTGGGCACCCCCGGCACCCACACCTACACCGTGGGCCGCTCGGCCGGGCACGCGGTACTGGACGCCGCCCGCGCCGCCCAGCGGCTGCCCGAGGCCGGTCTGTCCGCTGAGTCACCGGTCGGCATCATGGGGTACTCCCAGGGCGGCCAGGCCTCCAGCTGGGCCGCCGAGCTGCACGACCAGTACGCGCCTGAGCTCAACGTCAAGGGCACCGCGACCGGCGGTGTGCCGCGCGATCTGATGGAGGTCGCCAAGTTCAACGACGGGAACATGGGCTCCGGCCTGATAGCCATGGCCGCCGTTGGCTACGACGCGGCCTTCCCTGAGCTGGACCTGAACAAGTACCTGAACGCCCGGGGCAAGCTGCAGAGGAAGATCGCCGAGACCCAGTGCGTCGAGCTCGCCGCCGGCACCTGGCCCTTCGGCCGGATCGAGGACATCACCACGACCAACCCGCTCAATGAGCCGGACTGGCAGCAGCGGCTGAATGAGTCCAAGCTCGGCACCCACGCACCCAAGGCACCGGTCTTCCTCTACCACGGAGTCGTCGACACGCTGATCCCCTACACGTCAGGCACTCAGCTCCGGGACGACTGGAACGCCCGGGGAGCCGAGGTCACCTGGAAGTCGCTGCCCCTGGAGCATGTCTCCGGTGCGATCGCGGGCTCACCGCTGGCCATGGCCTGGCTGGCGGACCGCTTCAAGCAGTAGCGGCGTGCCCCCATCGGATTCGGATCCGGTGGGGGCACTGTCAGTGGTCGTCCCAGTGACCGGCGTGGGCGGCGTGCCGGTGCCCGTCGTGGGCGTAATCCACATGGTCGCCATGTGGCACCGCGGGGTGGCCGCAGCCGTCACCGTGCTCGTGGGCGTGGCCCGTGTGCTCTACATGCTGCGAGGTCTCGCACTCGTCCCAGTGGTCCTCGTGCTGACGGTGCAGGTGGCCGTCGTGGGAGTAGTCGACGTGGTCGTCGTGCTCGAAACTTTGGTGGCCGCAGGCCGGGCCGTGCTGATGGCCATGGGCCTCGTGGGGCTGGTGGACGGCGGTGGTCATCTTGCGGCTCCCGTGATCTCCGCGCGGCGCGCGGTGGGGGTTCGGTGCCCCCAAGCCTAGCGACCTTTCCGCCCCTTTGTCGGGTTTCATCCCGCCACCCAGGGGCTCCGCCCCTCCTCCGGCTCCGGATGGGGGTTCCCCCAATTCCCGCCCCTTTCCGGCACCGACGGCAGCGATGGTGGTGCGCCAGCCGATCTCGTCGGAGAGGGCGCCGAAGGCGAGGTTGAACAGGATGTTCGTACCGAAGGTGATCGCCAGCAGTTGGAGCCACCGACTGCTTCCGAAGCCGACATCGTCGGAGAAGGTACTCGGCAGATAGACCAGCAAGTCGAACATCGGGGCGGGGAAAAGGCAGGAGCCCCCCGCCAGTGGCGGGGGGCTCCTTGAAGTGCTGAGAAGATCAGCCCGGCGGTCAGACCGGGGTGACGTTCTCTGCCTGCGGGCCCTTCGGGCCCTGAGTGACGTCGAAGTTCACCTGCTGGTTCTCTTCGAGGGAGCGGAAACCGCTCGCATTGATCGCGGAGTAGTGGACGAACACATCAGGGCCGCCACCGTCCTGGGCGATGAAGCCGAAGCCCTTCTCGGCGTTGAACCACTTGACGGTTCCGGTAGCCATAAGCCCTCCCTGGGCCTATAAGGGTCGCCCTGCTCCAGAACCTGCAAGAAGTCTGAAAACGACGAAAGCCTGCGGTCACATGCTCCGCAGGCTCTGTACTGCAAGGGAAACCAAACTGCAACTTGCGGCGAGCCTAGCACGCTCTGCGCAGGTGGGGGAAGAGTCAAAAAGATCTCCACCTGACCGGACGTATCCCGCCGCGTGGCGCCGTGTCCCGGACGCCTTTCGCCCTCATCGTCCCTGGCCGTGAGCGTCTGAGACCCCAGGCGTACCCTCCGAGTGTGAGTGCACACGCCAGCTCCCCCAGAACCCGTCCGCGTGTCGGGCACATCGAGTTCCTCAACTGCCTTCCCCTGTACTGGGGCCTTGCGCGTACCGGAAGTCTGCTCGATCTGGAGCTGACGAAGGACAGCCCCGAAAAGCTGAGCGAACAGCTGGTGAACGGTGACCTGGATATCGGGCCCATCACCCTGGTGGAATTTCTGCGCAATAGCGAGGGCCTTGTCGCGCTGCCTGATATCGCGGTGGGCTGCGATGGTCCGGTGATGTCCTGTGTGATTGTGTCGAAGGGCCCGCTGGACCGGCTCGACGGGGAACGGGTGGCCCTGGGATCGACCTCGCGGACGTCCGTAAGGCTGGCCCAGCTGCTGCTGGCCGAGCGGTACGGGATCGCACCCGACTACTACACGTGTCCGCCCGACCTCGAGCTGATGATGCGGGATGCGCAGGCGGCCGTGCTGATCGGTGATGCCGCGCTGCGTGCCTCGCTGCACGATGCGCCCAAGCTTGGTCTGGCCGTCCACGATCTGGGCCAGATGTGGAAGGACTGGACGGGTCTGCCGTTCGTCTTCGCGGTATGGGCGGCCCGGCGTGACTATCTGGAGCGGGTGCCGGAGAACGTGCACGAGGTGCACCGGGCGTTTCTCGCCTCCCGTGATCTGTCCCTGGCAGAGGTCACCAAGGTCGCCGAGCAGGCGGCCCGCTGGGAAGCCTTCGACGCGGAGTTGCTGGCCCGCTACTTCACCACGCTCGACTTCCGCCTCGGCCCGGAGCAGCTGGCGGGCATCCGGGAGTTCGCCCGCCGGACCGGCCCGGAGACCGGCTATCCGGCGGACGTACATGTGGAGCTGCTGCGGAGCCGCATCGGTCTACGCTGAACTGCACGCGTCAGCAGGGCAGTAGGGCAGTGGGGCGTAGGCAGTAGGGCAGTACGTCAGAGGGGGAGGCGTTTTCGGCATGGATCCGCTCGCGGCGGACGATCCACGGACCATAGGCGAGTACCGGCTGCTGCGCAGGCTTGGCGCCGGCGGCATGGGCCGGGTCTATCTGGGCCGCAGCCCGGGCGGCCGTACCGTCGCGGTGAAGGCCGTTCATCCGCACTTCGCCGCCGATGAGGAGTTCCGTGCGCGCTTCCGCCGGGAGGTCGAGTCCGCGCGGCGGGTCGGTGGGGACTGGACAGCGCCCGTGCTGGACGCCGACCCGGAGGCCACGACGCCCTGGGTGGCGACCGGCTATGTGGCGGGCCCGTCCCTGCAGCAGGCAGTCGCCGAATACGGGCCGTTGCCGGAGACGACCGTACGCGCCATGGGTGCCGGACTCGCGGAGGCGCTACGGCATGTGCACGGTCTCGGCCTGGTGCACCGCGATGTGAAGCCGTCCAATGTGCTGCTCACCCTGGACGGTCCACGGCTTATCGACTTCGGTATCGCGCGTGCCACCGATGGCACCGCTTCCCTCACTTCGACCGGTGCCTCGGTTGGCTCGCCGGGCTATATGTCGCCCGAGCAGGTGCTGGGCAGCGGCGTGGGCGGCGCCTCCGATGTCTTCTCGCTGGGCGCGGTGCTGGCGTACGCGGCGACCGGTGCGGCGCCGTTCCCCGGGGACAGCTCGGCGGCGCTGCTCTACAAGGTCGTGCACGAAGAGCCCGAGCTGGACGGGCTGGACGGCGAGCTGCGTGAGCTGATCGCGGGCTGCCTCGCCAAGGGCGCCGCGGACCGCCCCACTCCGGCGGAGCTCGCCGGGCGGATCGCGGGTCCCGCGGGCGGGGCGGCGGGGATGGTACGGAGCGGCTGGCTGCCAGGGCCGCTGGTGGAGCAGGTGAGCAGGCGGGCTGTCGAGCTGCTGGAGCTGGAGCCGGAGGGCCCGGCGGAGGGCCCTGCGGACGGCCCCGCCTCGGGGCCCGTGCCGTTCACCACGCCGTCGGAGGGTCCGTACGGCGCCTTCGGGCCACCGGATCCTTCGTACTACGGCACGGCGAAGCCGACCGGCCCCGGTAACGGGCGTCCCGGGCTCTCCCTCACCGCCGGCGCGGAGCGCAGCAGGCGCGGGCTGAGCTGCACCCTCGCCCTCTCGGTCGCGGGCGCGCTGGCGGCGGTGACGATCGGCTCGTACTTCTTCGGCCTCTTCCCCGGCCAGGACAGTGGCAGTGACAGCGATGGCGGGGTCGCGCAGCCACCGCCGGCCAGCGAGGAGCCCGCCACCAGCGGTGGCTCCGACGGGGAGGCCGGGGAGCAGGGCGCTGTGCCCAAGGCCTTCCTCGGCACCTGGACCGGCGACGTCCGGAAGAGGGACGGCACGCCGCACGGGACGATGTCCGTGACGATCAGCAAGGGCAGCAAGGGTGATGAGGTCCTGAAGACGACATATGAGTTCTCCGGCTACGAATGCGGGGCGAAGGGCACCCTCGAATCCGCCACCGAGAAGAAGCTGACGGCCACGGAGGAGAGCGACGGCCGGACCTCAGAGGTGCTGGGCATTCCGCTGTGCACCGGAGCGACCGCGACGGTGACCCTCACCCTGAAGGGCGACAAGGCGCTCACCTTCGTCTCGGACGACGCCGCGGGCGGCAAGCCCACCTCGGAGCTGACCCGCGTCAGGGACTGAGTACGCTGGATCAGTCGTAAACCCCTCCGAAGGGACGCCCCGGTGACCGAACGATCGTCGAATGCCGACCTTCAGTCCCTGCTCGACCGTGCCGCTGACGGCGGGCGTATCTCGCCGGAGGAAGCGCTCGAACTGTACCGCCACGCTCCCCTCCACGCGCTCGGTCAGGCGGCCGACACGGTGCGGCGGCGGCGCTACGCCGGTACGGCGCACATCGCGACGTACATCATCGAGCGGAACATCAACTACACCAACGCCTGTGTCACAGCATGCAAGTTCTGCGCGTTCTACGCGCCGCCGAAGAGCGACAAGGTGTGGACCCGGGATCTCGACGACATCCTGCGCCGCTGCGCGGAGACCGTGGAGCTGGGCGGTACCCAGGTCATGTTCCAGGGCGGGCACCACCCGGACTATGGCGTGGAGTACTACGAGAAGCACTTCGCGGCGATCAAGGAAGCCTTCCCCCAGCTGGTGATCCACTCGCTGGGCGCCTCCGAGGTTGAGCACATGGCCCGGATCTCGGGGGTCAGCCCGGAGGAGGCGATCCGCCGCATCCACGCCGCTGGGCTCGATTCCTTCGCGGGGGCGGGCGCGGAGCTGCTCCCGGCCCGGCCGCGTAACGCCATCGCGCCGCTCAAGGAGTCCGGTGAGCGCTGGCTGGAGATCATGGAGACGGCGCACCGGATGGGCGTCGAGTCCACCTCCACGATGCTGATGGGCACCGGCGAGACCAACGCCGAGCGGATCGAGCACATCCGGATGATCCGCGATGTCCAGGACCGTACGGGCGGCTTCCGCGCCTTCATCCCGTATACGTATCAGCCCGAGAACAACACGCTGAAAGGCCAGACCCAGGCCACGCTCTTCGAGTATCTGCGGATGCTCGCCGTTGCCCGGCTCTTCCTCGACAATGTCGCCCATATCCAGGGTTCCTGGCTGACGGTCGGCAAGGACGTCGGCCAGCTGTCGCTGCACTACGGCGCGGACGACCTCGGCTCGGTGATGCTGGAGGAGAACGTGGTGTCGTCGGCGGGCGCGAAGCACCGCTCCAACCGGATGGAGCTGATCGACCTCATCCGGGCGGCGGGGCGGGTGCCCGCGCAGCGGGCGACGACCTATGAGCACCTGCTCGTGCATGACGACCCGGCGAACGACCCGGTTGACGACCGGGTCGTATCGCATTTCTCCTCTACCGCGATTGAGGGCGGTACGGCGCATCCTGAGCTGAAGCTCGTCGATGTGAACTGAGCCGGGTGCCGTGCTGACGCTTCATGTGCCCTCGGAGGGCGACGCGCTCGCCGTTGAGGGCGACCGGATCGCGGCCATCGGCCCCTACGAGGAGCTGGCCGCGGCCTATCCGGCGGCTCGGGTGCGGCGCTGGGCGGGGGCGCTGGCGCCCGGCCACGTTGCGGCTGACGCGGTCGAGCTGCTGGAGGGGACTTACCACCCCGATCCTCGGGAAGCGGACACGGAGTCGCCGGCCGTGGCGGAGCTGACCGACTCCCGGTGGGGCCAGAGCGCCCGGCGCGGCGTGCAACGGCTCCTCGGGGAGGGGGTAACGGCCGTGGTCGGGCCGTTCACCCGCCCCGCGGTTCGCACCGCGGTCCAGCGGTCGGGGCTGCGGGTGCTGCCCGCGGCGCCCCGTGAGCTGTCGCTGGCTGTCGGCATGCGGGCCGACTTCGCCGTTTTCGACGCGTCTGGGCGCTGTGTGGCGACGGTTATCGGTGGCCGGTTGGTCTATCGGGCCCGGTAGGTGTTGTTCCCCTAACCCGCCCCTTCCCGGAAACCGGGGCTTCGCCCCGGGGCCCCGGGGGTGGCCGGTGCGGGCCGGTGGCCGGTGTTGTGCCCACCCACAGCCCCTCGCGGGGCTGCGAGTGCCCACAACGCGGGTGGGGGTCTGGGAATGTCTTCGCCGGGTACAGAATGGGGGCGTGACCCGCGCATCTTTGGATAAGCAGCCGCACGACGTCGCCGCGATGTTTGATGACGTCGCCGCGAAATACGACATCACCAACGACGTGCTGTCCCTCGGCCAGGCCCGGCTGTGGCGCAAGGCCGTCGCCCGCGCCGTGGCCGCGCGCCCGGGGGAGCGCGTGCTCGACCTCGCCGCCGGCACCGGCACCTCCTCGATGCCGTTCAGCGCCGCCGGTGCGTACACCGTGCCCTGCGACTTCAGCCTGGGCATGCTGGGGGAGGGGAAGCGGCGGCACCCCTGGATGCCGTTCACCGCCGGGGACGCCACCCGGCTCCCCTTCGCCGACGGCACCTTCGACGCCGTCAGCATCTCCTTCGGTCTGCGCAATGTGCAGGACACCGACGCCGCGCTGCGCGAGATGCTGCGCGTCACCAGGCCCGGCGGCCGCGTGGTCATCTGCGAGTTCAGCCACCCCACCTGGGCGCCGTTCCGCACGGTCTACACCGAGTATCTGATGCGCGCCGTGCCACCGGTCGCCACCGCCGTATCGTCCAGCCCGGACGCGTATGTCTATCTCGCCGAGTCCATCCGTGCCTGGCCCGATCAGCGCGCTCTCGCCCGCCGTCTCCAGCAGGCGGGCTGGACCAAGGTCGCCTGGCGGAACCTCACGGGCGGCATCGTCGCCCTGCACCGGGGAACTCGCCCCAATAAGGCCTGAGTTGACCAGAAGCAACTTTGCTGACAGGGTCAGCTGTGCGAGAGTGTGGCTGTGCCCTCGTTCTGTCCCGCCTGTGGTGCTCAGTTCCTGAACGATGCCCGCTTCTGCATGGCGTGCGGACAGCAGCGGCCGGTGGCGCCAGCAGTACCGCCGCCACCGCCGCCCATGGCACCCCCGCTGCCCGGATACGCACCACGGACCGCGCCCGCGCGGCCTTCGGCCGCCGCGCTCTTCCTCCACCGCACGGTCACCGGTGACTGGCTTGCCGCGCTCAAGGCCGCGCTCTGGCCCACCGGGCTGCTGTTCATGCTCGCCCTGGCCGTGGCCATCCCCGCCACCGAGGAGATGGAGGAGATCGGCCTCGGCTTCGGCGCCCGGGTCCGGGTCGCCTTGGCGCTGCTGCTGCAAGGGCTCGGCGGCGGATTCACACTGCGCGGCGAGCCGGCCGCCGAGGGGTGGCTGACGCCGTCGGCCAGCAACGAGCTGACGCTCTCCGTGGTGCCGCTGACCATCACCGTGCTGTGGGCGGGAGCGGTCGCGCTCGGAGCCCGTATGACACACCGGCAGAGCACGGCAACGGCCGGACCCGAAGGGACGGTACGGATCGCGCTGCTGGCGGCGCTGGGCGTGCTGCTGCTCGGGCTGTTCGCACAGCCATCGGTCTCCGAGGTCTCGGTCTCCATCGCTCCGGCGCCGGCCGCGCTGTGGGCGCTGCCGCTTGGTGCACTGGCGGCGGCCATGGCGCTGTGCGGGCCGCAGGCGGGCGCCTGGCTGGCGACCCGGCACGGTCTGCGGTCCACCGCGAGCGCGCTGGGTTCGGCGGCGATCGCCATGGCCGTGGTGGTCGCGGTGTGCGGGCTGGCCGGGCTCATCTGGCTCGGGGCGGAGCAGGACCAGGACACCGGCTGGTGGCTGCTCGGGGCCTTTCTGCTGATGCCCAATATGGCCGTGGGCGTCCTGGGACTGTCCTGGGGCGCCAACGTCGAGGCGGAGAACGGCGCGACCGGTGAGGGCTTTGAGTACGACTCATTGGGGCTCGCCCAGCTGGGCAGCGAGCTGGGCGGCTGGGCGGTGGTCGGCGCGCTGCTGCTCGGCGTCTTCTGTGCGCTGACCCTGGGAGTGGTCGCCGCTCGGCGGTCGTCGCTGCGGGCCGAGCAGCTGCTGGCGGCGGGCTTCTTCATGGTGTTGTTCCTGCTGTTGATCGCCGTGGGCTCGGTGGGTGTCGAGGGCTCGGCGGATATGGGCTTCGGTCTCAGCGGCGAGGGCAGCGCCAAGACGGGGGTGAACGCGGCGGAGGCGCTGCTGTTCGGGCTGCTGTGGGCGTTCGGCGGTGCGTTCCTTGGGCCGTATCTGCTACGGCTGTTGCGGAGCCGTGCCACATAGGTGCAGCCTGCCCGGAGGAGGCGAAGACCGTCACCATAGACTGCGTTGGTCAGCGCCTAGTCTTGCGGGAGTCCTCGTGGCAGAACACCACGCCGATGTGATCGTCGTCGGGGCCGGGCCCGCCGGGTCCGCAGCGGCCTACCATCTGGCCCGCTCCGGACTGGATGTCCTGCTGCTGGAGAAGACCGCCTTCCCCCGGGAGAAGGTCTGCGGCGACGGGCTTACGCCCCGTGCCACCAAACAGCTGGTCGCCATGGGCATCGATATCTCCGAAGAGGCGGGCTGGCTCCGCAACAAGGGGCTGCGGATCATCGGCGGCGGTCAGCGGTTGCAGCTCGACTGGCCGGAGCTCGCCAGCTACCCGGACTACGGGCTCGTCCGTAAGCGCGACGACTTCGATGAGCAGCTGGCCCGGCAGGCCGAGAAGGCCGGTGCACGGCTGTATGAGCGGTGCAATGTCGGCGGACCGATCCTGGACGCCGCAGGCCGTATCACCGGCGTCGAGGCCAAACTCGGTGAGGACAAGGCCCCGGCCACCTTTCACGCCCCGATCGTGGTCGCGGCCGACGGCAACTCCACCCGGCTGTCCCTGAAGATGGGCCTGCACCGGCGCGAGGACCGTCCGATGGGTGTCGCGGTCCGGACCTACTTCACCTCACCCCGGCACGATGACGACTATCTGGAGTCCTGGCTGGAGCTGTGGGACCGGCGCGGCCCACAGGACCGGTTGCTGCCCGGCTATGGCTGGATCTTCGGTATGGGCGATGGCACGTCGAATGTCGGTCTTGGCATCCTCAACAGCTCCAAGGCGTTCCGGGAGCTGGACTGGCGCGAGGTACTGAAGGCCTGGTGCGCCTCCATGCCATCGGAGTGGGGCTACACCCCGGAGAACATGACCTGCCCGATCCGTGGCGCGGCGCTGCCGATGGCCTTCAACCGGAAGCCGCACTACACCCGTGGGCTGCTGCTCGTCGGTGACGCGGGCGGACTGGTCAACCCGTTCAATGGCGAAGGCATCGCGTATGCGATGGAATCCGGGCAGATCGCCGCGGAGGTCATCGTCCAGGCGCAGGCCCGCCAGACCCCGTCCCAGCGCGAGCTGGCTCTGCGCCGCTACCCGAAGGTCCTGTCGGACACCTACGGCGGCTACTACACGATGGGCCGTGCCTTCGTGAAGCTCATCGGCAACCCGAAGGTGATGAAGCTGGCCACGGAGCGGGGGCTCTCGCACCCGCTGCTGATGCGCTTCACGCTGAAGATGCTGGCCAACCTGACCGACCCGACGGGCGGCGACGCGATGGACCGCATCATCAACGGACTGGCGAAGGTAGCCCCAAGGTCCTGACCACAAGTGGTGTGGGCAGTCGTGCCTCCCCCAGCGGTGGCTGGGGGAGGCACGACTGCCCCCTCGGTCAGAGGAACCGCACCGCGCCGGACGGCGTACCGCCCCAGCCCAGCTCATGCTCGGCGACGCCCGACGACGGATTCTGCGCGCCGACGTACTTGCCGTTGCCGATGTAGATGGCCACATGGGTCGCGCTGCCCTTGCCACCCCAGTAGAGAACGTCACCGGGCTGGAGATTGCTCAGCCCGACCTCGGTCCCGGCGCTCGACTGCGCCTGCGAGGTACGCGGGAGACTGACGCCCACCTGCTTGAAGGCAGCCGTGGTGAGGCCGGAGCAGTCGTAGGCG
The DNA here is from genome assembly GCF_021216675.1 of Streptomyces gobiensis. Classification (NCBI taxonomy): domain Bacteria; kingdom Bacillati; phylum Actinomycetota; class Actinomycetes; order Kitasatosporales; family Streptomycetaceae; genus Streptomyces; species Streptomyces gobiensis. Next base: position 3,301,063 of record NZ_CP086120.1, read on the forward strand.
TTGGGTCCGGTGGCACCCATGACATACGCCTTGCCGACCTGGGCGCGGGCGAAGTTGACGACGCTCGCCGCGTTACCGCTACCGGGCGAGGTGGACGGCGCGGACGGCGCGCCGCTCAGGGCGCTGCGCTCAGCGCTGCGCGCGGCGCGCGCTTTCGCTTCCCGCTCGGCCTCCGCCTTCCTGGCGGCCGCCGCGGCTGCCGCCGCTTCCGCGGCTTTCTTCTTGGCCTCGGCGTCAGCCTTCTTCTTCGCCTTGGCCGCCGCTTCCTGGGCCTGCTTCGCCGCCGCGGTCTGCACCGCGTCCAGTTCATACTGGATGGCGATGGATTGCGTCGCGTGAGCGGCCTGGGTGGTGGTGGAGGCGAGCGCGCTGCCCAGGGTGGGCATTTCGACGGTGTCGACCGGGGACTTGCTCTCGGCCGAGGCCGGGGAGGCGGATCCGGTCACCGCGAGAGTGCTGAGGACGCCACCGGCAACGCCCGTGCGCAGAAGCGTGTTCCCGGAGGAACGACGGGGTTTCCGGTGGCTGCGTATGTGAGGTTTCGCGGACATGTTTCCCAGAGCTATCAGTGGATGAACGTTCCACTCAACAAAGGTGGGATGCACCACAGTCGGCGTGTCCGTGCCCAATTTAGGGCTTTTGAGGTCCCCTCAGCCCGCCGACAGAAGTTGATCAATGTCCAACTACGGGGCGCTGGCCACGTAGTTGTCCGGTTTGTTCCTGTCGGCGACACGCCTAGCATGTCACGGCCCGGTAACGCCACTATGTCAGTCGCTGTCGTTTCGCCGTTGTGGCGCAGTTCACAGCTGGCTCCCCGTCAGCTCACCCATCGCTCGTATCCCAGCTTTCCCACGAGGACAACAACCACCACCAGCAGGACAATTCGCACAAAGCCGCTCCCCTTCTTCAGCGCCATATGCGCGCCGAACCAGCCCCCCGCGATGTTGAAGAGCGCCAGCAGCGGGGCGAGCGTCCACAGCACCGTGCCATGGGCGGCGAAGACGGCGATCGCGCCGAGGTTTGTGCCGACGTTCACGACCTTTGCGGCGGCCGTGCCGGAGACCATGTCCATATGGAGCATCGCTACGAAGGCGATCACCAGAAAGGTCCCGGTGCCGGGGCCGATCAGGCCGTCGTAGAAGCCGACACCGATACCCGCCACGAGAAGCGCCGCCGCCACCCTTCGGCGTGTCACCGGGCGTCCGCTGGGCGCCCTGCCAAAGTCCGGCCGCAGGGTGACGAAGGCGGCCACGGCGAGCAGGATCACCATGATGAGTGGCTGGAGGATGTCGTTGTTGACTGCGGTCGCAAACGATGCGCCAGCGGCTGCCGAGAGCAGCGCCGCCCCGCCCATCCGCAGTGCGAAGCCCCGGTCGATCGGCACTCGCCGGGCATAGGTGACCGCGGCCATGGTGGTCCCGGCGATCGCCACGGCTTTGTTGGTGCCCAGTGCGTAGGTGGGGGGCAGGTGGGGGAAGCCGATGAGGAGTGCGGGGAGCAGGAGTAGGCCGCCGCCGCCTACTACGCCGTCGATCCAGCCTGCGAGTAAGGCGGCGGCGCACAGCATTACCGCGGTGGTCAGGGATATGTCGTCCATGCCCCCGGACGCTATCCACTTGCGCCCCCGCCTCTCCCCGGCCGCCCCGGTCCGCGGCTCCGCCGTACGGCGGGGTTGCTCCTACCCTTCCCGGCTCCGCCGGCGAGGGTTTCCCCTACACCCCGCTCCTTCCCGGCTGTGCCGATATGCGGCTCCGCCGCGCGGCGGGGCTTCGCCCGGCTGCGGGGGTGCCGTGGGTGGGGTTTCCCCGTATCCCGCTCCTTCCCGGCTGTGCCGGTGTGCGGCTCCGCCGCGTGGCGGGGCTTCGTCCGGCTGCGGGGTGCGGTGGGTGGGGTTCCCCGTATCCCGCCCCTTCCCGTAACCGGGGCTTCGCCCCGGGGCCCCGGGGTTGGCCGGTGCGGGACGGTGGCCGGGTGTTGTGCCCACCCGTTCCGCCCCAGCGGAACGGGTGGGCACAACACCCGGGGGTCTGGGGGCGCAAGCCACCGGTTTCGGGAAGGGGTGGGTCAGGGGAAGCGCTAGCGGGCGGAGATGTCTGTTGCAAATTTGCTTGGGCTGTCATCGCTTGATAAAAGCGCGCTCCGCGCACCGGGCCGGAAGGCCGGTGGAAATCACCAGCGGTGATCACTCAGGCGCTTACTGTATGAAGATCATCTGCCCTGTGAACTTATGCTCTCGCGGCTGGTGGTGAAGATCACAAAGCCCTTGTCCGACCCCGTGTCGCAGATCACAGATGCCGGGGCATAGGATGCAGTCAACTCGGGCTTGTGAACTGCCTCACATGTGCACGATCTTTCGTGAGACGGTCATCGGCTCGCAGCGGACCCCAGCTAGTCATCGGCGACTGGAAGGAGCGAGGAGCGGTGAACGCCTACGTCCCCATCCTCGTGCTCGGAGCCCTCGGGGCGGCCTTCGCGGTGTTCTCCGTGGTCGCGGCCTCGGTCATCGGCCCGAAGCGCTACAACCGCGCCAAGCTCGAGGCGTATGAGTGCGGTGTCGAGCCCACTCCCATGCCGGTCAGCGGCGGACGCTTCCCGGTGAAGTACTACATCACGGCGATGCTCTTCATCGTCTTCGACGTAGAGATCGTTTTCCTCTACCCCTGGGCCGTCCACTTCGACTCCCTCGGGATGTTCGGCCTCGTACAGATGCTGATCTTCGTGGGGCTCATCGGTGTCGCCTACGCCTACGACTGGCGCCGGGGTGGTCTGGAGTGGGACTGAGCGGCGGTAGGACTGAGCGGCCGGAATCGCGGAATCACCACCCGAGGATCTGAGATAGGGGCGAAACCAGATGGGAATCGAGGAGAAGCTGCCCAGCGGCTTCCTGCTCACAACGGTGGAGAACGCCGCCGGCTGGGTGCGCAAGTCATCCGTCTTCCCGGCGACCTTCGGCCTCGCCTGCTGCGCCATCGAAATGATGACCACTGGCGCGGGCCGCTATGACCTGGCCCGCTTCGGTATGGAGGTCTTCCGTGGCTCCCCGCGGCAGGCCGATCTGATGATCGTGGCCGGGCGGGTCAGCCAGAAGATGGCGCCGGTGCTGCGGCAGGTCTACGACCAGATGCCCAATCCCAAGTGGGTGATCTCCATGGGGGTCTGTGCCTCCTCCGGCGGGATGTTCAACAACTACGCGATCGTGCAGGGCGTCGACCATGTCGTGCCGGTCGACATCTATCTGCCCGGCTGTCCGCCGCGCCCCGAGATGCTGCTGTACTCGATCCTCAAGCTGCACGAGAAGATCCGCGAGGAGAAGCTCGGTGTGAACCGCGAGCAGGCGGCCCGTGAAGCGGAGGAAGCGGCGATGAAGGCGCTCCCGACGATCGAGATGAAGGGGCTGCTGCGGTGAGCGAGCCGAACGACCAGAACGGGACCGTGCCCACGCCGCGCGAGGACGCCGGTGAGGTCATCGACGTACGCAGGGGGATGTTCGGCGCCAGGAACGGCGGCGACACCTCGGGTTACGGCGGGCTCGTACGGACCGTACAGCTGCCCGGGGGCAGCGCGCGGCCGTACGGGTCGTACTTCGATGAGGTCGCCGATGAGCTGGAGGGCGCCCTTGAGGAGCAGGGTCTCGACCCCAGGAACGCCATCGAGAAGACGGTCGTCGACCGTGGCGAGCTGACCTTCTACATCGCCCGCGAACATCTTCCGCAGGTCGCCCGGACACTGCGCGATGACCCGGCGCTGCGCTTCGAACTCTGCACCGGGGTCAGCGGAGTGCACTTCCCCGGCGACCGGGGCCGCGAGCTGCACGCCGTCTACCATCTGCGCTCGATCACCCATAACCGGCTCATCCGGCTTGAGGTCAGCGCCCCCGACAGCGATCCGCACATCCCCTCAGTCGTCGATGTCTACCCGACCAACGACTGGCATGAGCGCGAGACCTACGACTTCTTCGGCATCGTCTTCGACGGTCACCCCGCGCTGACGCGGATCATGATGCCCGACGACTGGCAGGGCTTCCCGCAGCGCAAGGACTACCCGCTCGGCGGCATCCCCGTCGAGTACAAGGGCGCCCAGATCCCGGCTCCCGACCAGCGGAGGTCGTACAGCTAATGAGCACCTCGCACGCGTCCGCACGCGAGACGTCCCCACGAAAGACAACAGAAGGAACCGTCTACACCGTCAGCGGCGGTGACTGGGACGAGCTCGCGGAAACGGCGGCCAAGCGCGACGACGAGAAAATCATCGTCAATATGGGTCCGCAGCACCCGTCCACCCATGGAGTGCTCCGGCTCATCCTGGAGATCGACGGAGAGACCGTCACCGAGGCCCGCTGCGGCATCGGCTACCTGCACACCGGCATCGAGAAGAACCTCGAGTACCGGAACTGGACGCAGGGCACCACCTTTGTGACGCGCATGGACTATCTGACGCCGTTCTACAACGAGGCGGCGTACTGCCTGGCCGTGGAGCGGCTGCTGGGCATCGAGGACCAGATCCCCGACCGGGCCACCGTGCTGCGCGTCCTGCTGATGGAGCTGAACCGTCTCTCTTCCCACCTGGTGGCCATCGCCAGCGGCGGAATGGAGCTGGGCGCCACCACGATCATGATCTACGGCTTCCGGGACCGCGAACTCGTTCTGGATGTCTTTGAACTGATCACCGGGCTGCGCATGAACCACGCGTTCATCCGCCCCGGCGGCCTGGCCCAGGATCTGCCGCCCGGGGCGATTGACCAGATGCGCGAGTTCGTCAAGAAGATGCGCAAGAACCTTCCCGAATACGACAAGCTCGCCACCGGCAACCCGGTGTTCAAGGCCCGCCTCCAGGATGTCGGCTATCTCGACCTCGCGGGCTGTATGGCGCTGGGCGCCACCGGACCGGTTCTGCGCTCCGCCGGGCTGCCGCACGATCTGCGCAAGGCGCAGCCGTACTGCGGCTATGAGACCTATGACTTCGAGGTGCCGACCGCTGACACCTGCGACTCCTACGGCCGCTTCCTCATCCGTCTTGAGGAGATGCACCAGTCGCTGCGGATCGTCGAACAGTGCCTGGACCGGCTGGAGCCGGGCCCGGTGATGGTCGAGGACAAGAAGATCGCCTGGCCCGCGCAGCTCGCGCTCGGCCCGGACGGTCTGGGCAACTCGCTCGACCACATCAGGCACATCATGGGCACCTCGATGGAGGCGCTGATCCACCACTTCAAGCTGGTGACCGAGGGCTTCAGGGTTCCGCCGGGACAGGCCTATGTGGCCGTCGAGGCACCCCGCGGCGAGCTGGGGGCGCATGTCGTCAGCGATGGCGGCACCCGCCCCTACCGGGTGCACTTCCGTGACCCCTCCTTCACCAACCTTCAGTCCATGGCGGCGTTGTGCGAGGGCGGCATGGTCGCCGATGTCATCGTCGCCGTCGCGTCCATCGACCCCGTGATGGGAGGTGTCGACCGGTGACGGAGGTATCCCTTGGTATGCCGGAGCTGCCCGCCCCCGACTATCCGGCCGAGGTACGGGCCCGGCTTGAAGCCGATGGCAAGGAGATCATCGGCCGCTACCCCGACAGCCGTTCCGCGCTGCTGCCGCTGCTGCATCTGGTGCAGGCCGAGGAAGGCCATGTCACCCGTACCGGCGTGCGCTTCTGCGCCGAGCTGCTGGAGCTGACCACCGCCGAGGTCACCGCGGTCGCCACCTTCTACACGATGTACCGGCGTAAGCCCAGCGGCGATTACCAGGTCGGGGTCTGCACCAACACCCTGTGCGCGGTGCTGGGCGGCGACGCCATCTTCCAGGCGCTCCAGGAACATCTCGGTGTCGGCAACACCGAGACCACGGACGACGGCAAGGTCACCCTCGAACACATCGAGTGCAACGCGGCCTGCGACTTCGCCCCGGTGGTGATGGTCAACTGGGAGTTCTTCGACAACCAGACCGTCGAATCCGCCAAGCGGCTCGTCGATGATCTGCGGGCCGGGCGCGAGGTCGCCCCGACCCGCGGCGCCCCGCTGTGCACCTTCCAGGAGACCGCCCGCGTCCTCGCCGGATTCCCCGACGAGCGCCCGGGCGTCACCGAGGCCACCGGCAGCGCCGGGCCCGCCTCGCTGATCGGACTCAGGCTCGCCAAGGGTGAGACCGGGCCGGGCCGTATCGTCTCACCGCGCACCGCCGGCTACCCCGCGGAGGAGCCGCCGCCGGAACACCCCAGCTCCCATGACTCCCGCCCGTCGCCCGACCACCACCCCTCAACGAGTCCCTCCGGGACGCAGCCAACATTGCCGAGCTCGGCCTCCGACCCGCAACACCCGGCAGGTCCGGTGTCCGAGGAGGGTGAGTGATGACCGTGACCTCCGAAATCAATGAGACGAGCCCGGAGAAGCTGCTCAGCCCCGTGCTGTCGTCCTTCTGGGACCAGCCGGACTCCTGGACGCTGGACACCTACCACCGCCATGAGGGGTACCAGGGCCTGCGTAAGGCCCTCGCCATGGACCCCGACGATGTCATCGCCTACGTCAAGGACTCCGGGCTGCGCGGCCGGGGCGGCGCGGGCTTCCCGACCGGCATGAAGTGGCAGTTCATCCCGCAGGGCGACGGCAAGCCGCACTATCTCGTGGTCAACGCCGATGAGTCCGAGCCGGGCACCTGCAAGGACATCCCGCTGCTCTTCGCCAATCCGCATTCGCTGATCGAGGGCATCGCGATCGCCTGCCATGCGATCCGCTCGGACCACGCCTTCATCTATCTGCGCGGCGAGGTCGTCCCCGTACTGCGCCGACTGCATGAGGCCGTGCGGGAGGCATACGAGGCGGGCTATCTCGGCCAGGACGCCCTCGGCCCCGGCAAGAACCTCACCGTGACCGTGCACGCGGGCGCCGGCGCGTACATCTGCGGTGAGGAGACCGCTCTCCTCGACTCCCTCGAAGGACGCCGTGGCATGCCCCGGCTGCGTCCCCCCTTCCCCGCGGTCGCGGGCCTTTACGCATGTCCCACTGTCGTCAACAACGTGGAATCCATTGCCTCGGTTCCCGCGATCCTCAACAAGGGCAAGGACTGGTTCCGCTCCATGGGCAGCGAGAAGTCCCCGGGCTTCACGCTCTACTCGCTGAGCGGCCATGTCGCCAGCCCCGGCCAGTACGAGGCCCCGCTGGGCATCACCCTGCGCCAGCTGCTCGATATGAGCGGCGGCATGCGCCCGGGGCACCGGCTGAAGTTCTGGACGCCCGGCGGCTCCTCGACCCCGCTGCTCACCGATGAACATCTCGATGTGCCGCTCGACTACGAGGGCGTCGCCACCGCCGGGTCGATGCTCGGCACCAAGGCGTTGCAGTGCTTCGACGAGACCACCTGTGTCGTACGGGCCGTGACCCGCTGGACCGAGTTCTACGCCCATGAGTCCTGCGGCAAGTGCACCCCCTGCCGCGAAGGGACGTACTGGCTGGTCCAGTTGCTCCGCGATATCGAGGCGGGCAAGGGCACCATGACCGATATCGACAAGATCGACGACATCGCCGACAACATCAACGGCAAGTCCTTCTGCGCCCTCGGCGACGGCGCCGCCAGCCCGATCTTCTCCTCGCTCAACTACTTCCGGGCGGAGTACGAGCAGCACATCACCGGCCGTGGCTGCCCCTTCGACCCGGCGAAGTCCACGGTCTGGGCGGACCAGGGTGACGACGGCAAGAACGACAACAACGCTCACCAGGGGGTGAACGCGTGACTGTGACCACCAACGCACCCTCCTCCGGTGGAGGAGAGGCGGTGCCGCCGGAGGATCTCGTCTCGCTGACGATCGACGGCATCCAGATCAGCGTGCCCAAGGGAACCCTGGTCATCCGCGCCGCGGAACTGCTCGGCATCGAGATCCCACGGTTCTGTGACCACCCGCTCCTCGACCCCGCGGGCGCCTGCCGCCAGTGCATCGTCGAGGTCGAGGGCCAGCGCAAGCCGATGGCGTCGTGCACCATCACCTGTACCGACGGCATGGTGGTCAAGTCCCAGCTCACCTCGCCGGTCGCGGACAAGGCCCAGCGTGGTGTGATGGAGCTGCTGCTCATCAACCACCCGCTGGACTGCCCCGTCTGCGACAAGGGCGGTGAGTGCCCGCTGCAGAACCAGGCCATGACCGCCGGTGACCCCGAGACCCGCTTCGAGGGCAAGAAGCGGACCTTTGAGAAGCCCATCCCCCTCTCCAAGCAGGTGCTGCTCGACCGGGAGCGCTGTGTGCTGTGCGCCCGCTGCACCCGCTTCTCCAACGAGATCGCGGGCGACCCGATGATCGAACTGCTGGAACGCGGCGCGCTTCAGCAGGTGGGCATCGGTGAAGGGGAGCCCCTGGAGTCGTACTTCTCCGGGAACACCATTCAGATCTGCCCGGTCGGCGCGCTGACCTCATCGGCGTACCGCTTCCGCGCCCGCCCCTTCGACCTGGTCTCCTCGCCGTCCGTCTGTGAGCACTGCGCCGGTGGCTGTGCGACCCGTACGGACCACCGCCGGGGCAAGGTCATGCGACGGCTCGCGGAGAACGACCCCGAGGTCAATGAGGAGTGGATCTGCGACAAGGGCCGCTTCGGTTTCCGCTACGCGCAGCGCCCGGACCGGATCACCACCCCGCTCGTCCGGGACCCGGAGAGCGGCGAGCTGGCGACGGCCAGCTGGCCGGAAGCGCTGGCGGCGGCGGCCGAAGGGCTGGCCGGTGCCCGGGGACGTACCGGGGTGCTGACCGGTGGGCGGCTCACCGTCGAAGACGCCTACGCCTACGCCAAGTTCGCCCGGGTCGCACTCGGCACCAATGATGTCGACTTCCGGGCCCGGGTACACAGCGCCGAGGAGGCCGACTTCCTCGCCTCCCAGGTAGCGGGCCGGGGCCGGGACCTGGACCGTTCCGGGCCCACCTACACCGCGCTGGAGAAGGCTCCGGCGGTACTGCTGGCCGGTATCGAGGCCGAGGAGGAGGCGCCCGGCGTCTTCCTCCGGCTGCGTAAGGCGCACCGTAAGCGCGGGCAGCGGACCTTCGCACTGGCCACCCACGCCACCCGGGGTCTGGACAAGGCGGGCGGGACCCTGCTGCCCGCCGCACCGGGCAGCGAGACCGAGTGGCTGGACGCCCTGGCGGGCGGGGCGGGGCTCGATGAGGCCGGACAGCAGGCCGCCGAGGCGCTGCGTAACGAAGGTTCCGTGATCATCGTCGGTGAGCGGCTGGCCGCCTTCCCCGGTGCGCTGACCGCCGCCGTACGGGCCGCCTCCGCCACCGGCGCGACGCTGGTGTGGATCCCGCGCCGGGCGGGGGAGCGGGGCGCCGTTGAGGCGGGCGCCCTGCCCGGCCTGCTGCCCGGTGGCCGCCCGGCCACCGACCCCCGCGCCCGGGAGGAGACCGCGGCCGCTTGGGGCATCGCCGAGCTGCCCCGCGGCGTGGGCCGGGACACCGGCCAGATCATCGAGGCCGCGGCCACCGGTGAGCTGGCGGCGCTGCTGGTCGGCGGGGTGGAAGTGGCCGATCTGCCCGACCCGGCACGGGCCATCGAGGCACTGGACGCGATCGGCTTCCTGGTCAGCCTGGAGCAGCGGCCGAGTGAGGTCACCGAGCGGGCCGATGTGGTGCTGCCGGTCTCGACGGTCGTCGAGAAGTCCGGCACCTTCCTCAACTGGGAAGGCCGCGCCCGGCCCTTCGAGGCCGCGATCAAACCGGACCAGATGACCCGCCGCTTTGTTTTCCCCGACGCCCGCGCGCTGAACATGCTCGCGGACGCGCTCGCCCGCGCCGAAGGCGCTGACAGCCGCAGCCATCTGGGGCTGCCGGACGTACGGACCATCCGTGCTGAAATCTCGACGTTTCAGCGGCTGGGCACCTGGGACGGCCCCCGGGCCACCGCACCCCTGGAGACCTTCCAGCCGCCGGCCACCCCCGGCAAGGGCCAGGCCGTACTGGCCGGGCACCGGATGCTGCTCGACCAGGGCCGTCTCCAGGAGGGCGATGACGCGCTCGCCGCGACCCGGCATGAGACGGTGGCCCGCCTCTCGGCGGCCACGGCCGAGTCGGCCGGTGTCCAGGACGGTGCGCAGCTGAGGGTCACGGGCCCGGCCGGGTCGGTGGAGCTGACGCTGCGGATCACGGCGATGCCGGACCAGGTGGTCTGGCTGCCGCTCAACTCCACCGGCGCCGGGGTGCACCAGGACCTCGGCGCGCTGCCCGGCGAGCTGGTGACCATCACGGCAGCGGCCGTGGACACCCCGGAGGTGACGGCATGACAGACATGCTCGCGGTGGAAGACCTCTCCATGTTCGGGACCGACCCGCTCTGGCTGGTCCTGCTCAAGGCGGTCTTCTGCTTCGCCTTCCTCATGGTGACGGTCCTCATCTCCATCGTGATGGAGCGCAAGGTCGTCGCCTGGATGCAGCTGCGCATCGGCCCCAACCGGCATGGCCCCTGGGGCATGCTCCAGTCGCTCGCCGACGGCATCAAGCTGATGCTCAAGGAAGATGTCGTCGTCAAGGGCGCCGACAAGGCCATCTACATCATGGCCCCGATCCTTGGCGCGATCCCGGCCTTTATGGCGATCGCGGTGATCCCGTTCGGCCCGGCCGGCAACGAGGTGTCCATCTTCGGCACCCGTACCGCGATGCAGCTGACCGATCTGCCGGTGGCGGTGCTCTACATCCTCGCCACCGCCTCCATCGCCGGTTACGGCGTGGTGCTGGCGGGCTGGTCCTCCGGCTCGACCTACCCGCTGCTGGGCGGCATCCGCGCCACGGCCCAGATCATCAGCTACGAGATCGCGATGGGCCTCAGCTTCGCCGCGGTCTTCCTCTACTCCGGCTCCCTGTCCACCTCGACGATCGTCGGTTCGCAGGCGGATACCTGGTTCGCGGTGCTGCTGCCGATCTCCTTCGTCATCTACATGGTGTGCATGGTCGGGGAGGCGCACCGTGCGCCCTTCGATATGCCGGAGTCCGAGGGCGACCTGGTCGGTGGCTTCAACACCGAGTACTCATCGATCAAGTTCGCGATGTTCATGCTCGCCGAGTACATCCATATGGTCACCCTTTCCGCCGTCGCGGTCACCCTCTTCCTGGGCGGTTGGCGGGCACCGGCGCCGATCTCGACGTACTGGGAAGGCGCCAACCACGGCTGGTGGCCGCTGCTGTGGTTCGTACTGAAGCTGAACGTGCTGCTGTTCGGCTTTGTCTGGCTGCGCGGCACGCTGCCCCGCGTCCGCTACGACCAGCTGATGAAGCTGGGCTGGAAGGTCCTGATCCCGGTCTCGCTGGTCTGGCTGATGCTGGTCGCCACCGTCCGGGCGATGCGGAACGAGGGCTACGACTTCTCCCAGGTGATTCTGTGGGTCGCCGGCGGAATCATCGCGCTGCTGCTGATCTCCTTTATCGCCGATGTCTTCCGGGACCGCGCGGAGCGGCAAGCCGCCGAGGAAGCGGCGAAGGCGGCCGCCGAGTCGCCACCGGAGTTCGACCCCATGGCAGGCGGCTATCCCGTGCCGCCCCTCCCCGGGCAGAGCCTGCCGCCCGTACCGCGCCGGCCGTCCCGCCAGGAGCAGGAGCTGGTCAGTACCAAGGAGTCCGACGATGCTTGATTTCCTTAAGCCGGTGGCCGGCTTCGGCGTGACCTTCAGGGCCATGTTCAAGAGGCGGCTGACCGAGCAGTACCCGGAGTACAAGAAGCCCACCGCGCCGCGCTTCCACGGCCGTCACCAGCTCAACCGGCACCCGGACGGGCTGGAGAAGTGCATCGGCTGTGAGCTGTGCGCCTGGGCCTGCCCCGCCGACGCCATCTATGTCGAGGGCGCCGACAACACCGACGAGGAGCGCTACTCGCCGGGTGAGCGCTATGGGCGCGTCTACCAGATCAACTATCTGCGCTGCATCCTCTGCGGCCTGTGCGTCGAGGCGTGCCCGACCCGGGCGCTGACCATGACGAACGATTACGAACTCGCCGACCGGACCCGCGCGGGGCTCATCTACACCAAGGAAGAGCTGCTGGCCGGTCTTGAGGAGGGCATGGTCGACAGCCCGCACGCGATCTACCCGGGGATGACCGAGAAGGACTACTACAGCGGTCTGGTCACCGAGGCCGCACCCGGCACCGAGCGCCAGGTCCCGCTGACCGAGGGCGAAGAGCCCAGCGCCCAGCGGCTGTCGGACGACGCCGAGCAGCCGGTGGCCAGCCCCGCGAGCGGCGCCCGGCCCTCGAACACGGCCGGGAAGGAACAGCCGGACGAGGAGTCGCACGGCGGCGGCAACGGGGCTGCGGGGGTGCGGGTATGAGCACGGATCTGCTGGCGGCCACCACCTCGACCGGCGAAGCGACGCAGTTCTATGTGCTGGGTGTCATCGCCGTGGCCGGCGCGCTCGGGACCGTACTGATGCGCCGGGCCGTGCACTCGGCGCTCTGCCTCGCCACGACCATGGTGATCCTGGCGATCTTCTATCTCGCCAACGGCGCCTACTTCCTCGGCGTCGTCCAGATCGTCGTCTACACCGGCGCGGTCATGATGCTCTTCCTCTTTGTGCTGATGCTCGTCGGTGTGACCACCGCCGACTCGCTCAAGGAGACCCTGAAGGGCCAGCGCTGGCTGGCCGCCGCCTGCGCACTGGGCCTGGGCATCCTGCTGATCGCCGGGATCGGCCAGGCCTCACTGGGCACCTTCAACGGACTGGGCGAGGCCAACGCCGCGCACGGCGGCAATGTCCCCGGCATCGCCGAGAAGCTGTTCACCGAGTACGTCGTCGCCTTTGAGGTCACCGGCATCCTGCTCACCATCTCCGCCCTCGGGGCCACGCTCCTCACTCACCGGGAGCGGACCGAGGTGGCCAAGTCGCAGCGGGAACGGGCCGAGGAGCGGGTACGCGCGGGCAAGCAGCTGCCGCCGCTGCCCACCCCCGGCGTCTACGCCCGGCACAACGCCGTCGACCGTCCGGGTCTGCTCCCGGACGGCACCACGTCCGAACTGACCGTCAACCCGACGCTCCGCGAGCGCGGCCAGGTCCGCGAGGTCAGCGCCGAGACACTGGCCCGACTGGCCGCGCTGGAACAGCGCACCGCCGACTACCACGGCCAGCAAAACGCCGGCAATGGTGACAACAGCCTCAATGGTGACGAGGGCGGCAACGGCGAACGCGGTGAACGCGGCGAGGAGGCCCCCCAGTGAATCCCGTGAACTACCTCTATCTGGCCGCTTTGCTGTTCACCGTCGGCGCCTCCGGAGTGCTGATCCGGCGTAACGCCATCGTGGTCTTTATGAGCGTCGAGCTGATGCTGAACGCGGCGAATCTGTCGTTGGTCTCGTTCTCCCGCATGCACGGCAATCTCGACGGCCAGATCATGGCGTTCTTTGTCATGGTCGTCGCCGCCGCCGAAGTCGTGGTCGGGCTGGCGATCATCGTGATGCTCTACCGCTCCCGCCACTCGGCCTCGGTCGACGACGCCAGCCTGATGAAGCTGTAAGGGGTACGAACCAGTGGAGTCATTGATCGGACTGCTCATCGCGGCACCGCTGCTCGGCGCGGCGCTACTGCTCTGCGGCGGGAGGTTTCTGGACCGTACGGGCCCCTGGCTCGCCTGTGTGCTGGCCGGCGTCTCCTTTGTCATCGGCGCGGTGCTGTTCTTCGACATGGTCGGCAAGAGCGGCGATGAACGCGCCCTGCACCAGCATCTGTTCAGCTGGGTGCCGGTCGCCGATTTCCAGGCGAACGCCGCCTTCCAGCTGGACCAGCTGTCGATGACCTTTGTGCTGCTGATCACCGGTGTGGGCACGCTGATCCATATCTACTCGATCGGCTATATGGAGCACGACGACCGGCGCCGCCGCTTCTTCGGCTATCTGAATCTCTTCCTCGCGGCGATGCTGCTGCTGGTCCTCGCGGACAACTATCTGCTGCTGTACGTCGGCTGGGAGGGCGTCGGTCTCGCCTCGTATCTGCTCATCGGCTTCTGGCAGTACAAGCCGAGCGCGGCGACCGCGGCGAAGAAGGCCTTTATCGTCAACCGGGTCGGTGACGCGGGGCTGGCCATCGCCATCTTCCTGATGTTCACAACCTTCGGCACCTTCACCTTCGGGCCGGTGCTGGACAACGCCACCGAGGCCGGCCAGGGCACGCTCACCGCCATCGGGCTGGTGCTGCTGCTCGCCGCCTGCGGCAAGTCCGCCCAGGTGCCGCTGCAGTCCTGGCTCGGTGACGCGATGGCGGGCCCGACCCCGGTCTCGGCCCTCATCCACGCCGCCACCATGGTGACCGCGGGCGTCTACCTCATCACCCGCTCCGGCGCGATCTTCAACGCGGCACCGGACGCCCAGACAGCGGTGGTCGCGGTCGGTGCGGTCACCCTGCTCTTCGGTGCGATCATCAGTTGCGCCAAGGACGACATCAAGAAGGCGCTCGCCGGTTCCACGATGTCGCAGATCGGCTATATGGTCCTGGCCGCCGGGCTCGGCCCGATCGGCTACGCCTTCGCCATCATGCACCTGATCACCCACGGCTTCTTCAAGGCCGGTCTCTTCCTCGGCGCCGGTTCGGTCATGCACGGCATGAACGATGAGATCGATATGCGCAAGTACGGTGGCCTGCGCCGCTATATGCCGGTCACCTTTGTCACCTTCGGCCTGGGCTATCTGGCCATCATCGGCTTCCCGGGTCTGTCCGGCTTCTTCTCCAAGGACGCGATCGTCGAGGCCGCCTTCGCCAAGGGCGGCACCCAGGGCTGGATCCTCGGCACGGTCACCCTGCTGGGTGTGGCGCTCACCGCGTACTACATGACGCGCATCATGGTCCTCACCTTCTTCGGGAAAGAACGCTGGCGCGCGCAGGCCGCCGACGCGGCCGGTGATCCCACCGGCGCAAGGCCCGCCGCAGCCGAGCCGCACCCGCATGAGTCGCCCAAGGTCATGACCATCCCCATGATCCTGCTGGCCTTCGGCTCGGTCTTCGCCGGTGGCCTGTTCGCGTGGAACGACTCCTTTGTGGGCTGGCTCCAGCCGGTCACCCAGTTTGAGCACGGCCATCCGCCGGTCAGCGCGGCGACCGTCACCACCGCCACCATCGTGGCGCTGACGATCGGCATCGCAGCCGCCTGGGCGCAGTACGGGCGGCGCCCCGTACCGGTCCTCGCCCCCCGGGCGGGTCTGCTCACCCGGGCGGTGCGGCGGGATCTGCTCCAGGACGACTTCAACCATGTGGTGCTGGTCCGGGGCGGGGAACACCTCACCCGCAGCCTGGTCTATGTGGATCACAAGCTGGTCGATGGTGTGGTCAATGGAACCGCCGCCACATTCGGCGGCCTCTCCGGCCGGATGCGGCGGCTCCAGAACGGTTTCGCCCGCTCGTACGCGGTCTCGATGTTCGGCGGTGCGGCGATCCTCATCGCCGCGACCCTGCTGGTGAGGGCGGTCTGAGTTATGTCATTTCCTCTCCTTACGGCGACGGCCGTGGTGCCCGCGCTCGGCGCGATCGCCACCGCGGCCGTGCCCGCCGCGAAGCGCACCGCCGCGAAGTGGCTGGCGCTGCTGGTCTCCCTGGCGACGGTGGTGCTCGCCGCCGTGGTGCTGATCCGGTTCGACCCGGGCGGCGCCCGCTATCAGCTCACCGAATCCCGGCCGTGGATCGCCGACTTCGGAGTCCGCTACGAGCTCGGGGTCGACGGCATCGGTGTCGCGCTGATCGCGCTGACCGCGCTGCTGATCCCCTTCATCATCGGCGCGTCCTGGCACGACGCCGACTCCCATGAGGGTCAGACCACCAACCGGCGCTGGCGGCCCACCCAGGGTTTCTTCGCGCTGATCCTGATGGTGGAGGCAATGGTGATCATCGCCTTCGCCGCGACCGATATCTTCCTCTTCTACATCTTCTTCGAAGCCATGCTCATCCCGATGTACTTCCTCATCGGCGGCTTCGGAGACCGCGCGCACGCGCATGGGGAGGCTGAAGGCGCCAAGCAGCGCAGCTACGCCGCGGTGAAGTTCCTGCTCTACAACCTCGCCGGCGGCCTCATCATGCTGGCCGCGGTGATCGGCCTCTACGCCGTCACCGCCAGCGAGATGGGCGCAGGCACCTTCTCCATGCAGCAGATCGCCGAGGCCCGGGCGGCCGGTGACTTCACGCTGGCCGCTAACACCGAACGGCTGCTCTTCCTCGGCTTCTTCTTCGCGTTCGCCATCAAGGCACCGCTGTGGCCGCTGCACACCTGGCTGCCCAACGCCATGGGCGAGTCGACCGCACCCGTCGCCGTGCTCATCACCGCGGTCGTCGACAAGGTCGGCACCTTCGCGATGCTCCGCTTCTGCCTCGGCCTCTTCCCGGAGGCCAGTGCCTGGGCGACACCGGTCGTCATCTCGCTGGCGCTGGTGAGCATCATCTACGGAGCGCTGCTGGCCGTCGGCCAACGCGACATCAAACGACTGATCGCGTACGCGTCCATCTCCCACTTCGGCTTTATCGTGCTCGGCATCTTCGCGATGACCAGCCAGGGCCAGGGCGGCGCGACGCTGTACATGGTCTTCCACGGGATTTCCACAGCCGCGCTGATGCTGGTCGCGGGCTTCCTGATCTCCCGCCGTGGCTCCCGGCTCATCGCGGACTACGGCGGTGTGCAGAAGGTCGCCCCGGTGCTCGCGGGCACCTTCCTGGTCGGCGGTCTGGCCACGCTCTCCCTGCCCGGCCTGGCCCCGTTCATCAGCGAATTCCTGGTCCTGGTCGGTACCTTCAGCCGTTACCCGGCCGCCGGGATCGTGGCCACCGCCGGAATAGTACTGGCGGCGCTGTACGTCCTGCTGCTCTACCAGCGGACCATGACCGGCCCCGTGGAGAAGCCCGAGATCCAGCGGATGCCGGATCTGCGGCTCCGGGAACTCGCCGTCATCACACCGCTGATCGCGCTGTTGATTTTCCTCGGAGTCTTCCCGAAGCCGCTGACCGAGATCGTCAACCCGGCGGTTGAGCACACGCTCTCGGATGTGCGGAAGACCGATCCCAAACCAGACGTGCCAGACGTGCCAGAGGTGTCAGAGGTGGAGGCGGCCAAGTGAGCGCGGATCTGTGGACCATGGGAGCTGCGCAATCCGCGGCTCCATCCATCGAGTACCTGCAACTGTCCCCGGCCCTGATCGTGTTCGGCGTCGCCGTCGTCGGTGTCCTCATCGAGGCGTTCGCGCCCCGTAAGTACCGATACGGCATTCAGGTGCCGCTTGCGGCCCTCGGTCTGGCGGGCGCGTTCGCCGCCGTGCTGGGGCTGGCGCTCGGCGGATACGGCACGACCAAGGCCTCGATCGCGGGCCTCGGCGCCATCGCCGTGGACGGCCCAGCGCTGTTCCTTCAGGGCGTGATCCTGCTGATCGCGATGGTCGGCCTCTTCACCTTCGCTGAGCGGCGGCTGGAGCCGGTGGCGCATGGCGCCAGGGTGGACTCCTTTACCGCCCACCCTGCCGCCGTAGCCGGCGGCGCAGGCGAGAAGGAAGCGGTCAAGGCGGGCTGGACCACCACGGAGATCTTCCCGCTGCTGCTCTTCGCGGTCGGCGGCATGATGCTCTTCCCCGCCGCCAACGACCTCCTCACCCTCTTTATCGCCCTCGAAGTCCTCTCCCTCCCGCTCTACCTCCTCTGTGCGCTGGCCCGCCGCCGACGGCTGCTCTCGCAGGAGGCCGCCGTCAAGTACTTCCTGCTCGGCGCCTTCGCCTCGGCCTTCCTGGTCTTCGGGATCGCCCTGCTCTACGGCTATGCGGGCACCGCCAACTACGCGGGCATCGCCCAGGTCGTGGACGGCACGGTGAGCAGCCCGGACCCCGCGCTCGCCAGCACGATGGGCAATGACGCGCTGCTGCTCATCGGCGGCGCCCTGGTGCTGATGGGCCTGCTCTTCAAGGTCGGCGCCGTCCCCTTCCACATGTGGACCCCGGACGTCTACCAGGGCGCCCCCACCCCGGTGACCGGCTTTATGGCAGCGGCCACCAAGGTCGCGGCCTTCGGAGCGCTGCTCCGGCTCCTCTATGTGGTCCTCCCCGGCCTGCGCTGGGACTGGCGGCCGGTGATGTGGGGTGTGGCGGTTGTCTCCATGCTGCTCGGCGCGATCGTCGCCATCACCCAGACCGATGTGAAGCGGCTGCTGGCCTACTCCTCCATCGCACACGCCGGGTTCATCCTGGCCGGTGTCATCGCGGCGACCCCGGCGGGTATCTCATCGGTGCTCTTCTATCTGCTGGCCTACTCGTTCATCACGCTCGGCGCGTTCTCGGTGGTCACGCTGGTACGCGACGCGGGTGGCGAGGCCACGCACCTTTCCAAATGGGCTGGCCTGGGGCGGCGTTCCCCTCTGGTGGCCGCGGTATTCGCCGTCTTCCTGCTCGCCTTCGCGGGCATCCCGCTGACCTCGGGGTTCGCGGGGAAGTTCGCGGTCTTCAAGGCCGCGGCGGAGGGCGGCGCGGTGTCGCTGGTCGTGGTCGGCGTGATCGCTTCCGCTATCGCGGCCTTCTTCTATGTCCGCGTCATCGTGCTGATGTTCTTCAGCGAGCCGAAGCCGGAGGGGCCGACGGTCGCCATCCCCAGCGCCTTCACCACGGCGGCGATCGGCATCGGCGTAGCGGTAACGCTGCTCCTGGGGGTGGCCCCCCAGTACTTCCTGAACCTGGCCTCCCAGGCAGGCGTCTTCGTCCGCTAGGGGGGGCCTCCCCCTAACCCACCCCTCCCCGAAACTGGGGGCTACCGCCCCCAGACCCCCGAGGGGTTGTGGGCACTCGGTCCGCCCGAGGGGCGATGGGGGTCCCCCCAGGCCCTTAAGGCTATGGGGGAGGGTGGGCACAACACGGGCCACCGTCCCGCACCGGACCACCCCCGGGGCCCCGGGGGTGGTCCGGTGCGGGAAGGGGCGGGAATTGGGGAACACCCACCCACAGCACCCCCGCAGCCGGGCGAAGCCCCGCCACGCGGCGAAGCCGCTATCGGCACAGCCGGGAGGGGCGGGATACGGGGACAACCCACCCACAGCACCCCGCAGCCGGGCGGAGCCCCGGCGCGCGGCGGAGCCGCTATCGGTGCGGCCGGGAAGGGGCGGGATACGGGGACAACCCACCCACGGCGCCCCCGGAGCCGGGCGGAGCCCCGGCGCGCGGCGGAGCCGCTATCGGTGCGGCCGGGAAGGGGCGGGATACGGGACAACCCACCCACGGCGCCCCCGGAGCCGGGCGGAGCCCCGGCGCGCGGCGGAGCCGCGTATCGGTGCAGCCGGGAGGGGGCGGGGATGGGGGAACCCCACCCACGGCACCCTGCGCCGGGGGCGGAGCCCTGCCCGCCCCGGGGCAGGGAGGGTGCGCCGTTCACACGGGGGGGGGGGGGGACCTCAGCCCTTCGGGATGAGGTCGCCCAGGTCGTCCAGGTCCGACGGGGCGACATTCGGCGCGTCGGACAGCTTGGTGTACGTATCGGTGTCACCCCCATTCCACGACACCTTCATCGTCTTGCCCTCAATGCTGTCCACCGTCCCGTTCGTGCGCTCCTCACCACCCCCATTGGGGCACTTGATGGTGAGCGAGGGCTTGCCCGTGTCGGTCACCCGGCCCGTGCAGGTCTGGCCGTCGTGCCGGATGAGGCTGGCCACATCCCCGGCGATGGACAGGACGTAGACCTTGCCGTCCACCTCGCTGTTCCAGATGCCCTGTACGGTGCCGGGCTTGGCGTCGGCTTCCGGACCGCCGTTCTCATCGGTACCGGCCGACTCCCCGGCTGAAGGCTTGTCAGCCTTGCCCTCGTCGCTGCCGCTGCCGCATCCGCTGACGAGCAGCACGGCCGCGATCACCGTAGCCGCCGCCCCCGTCCATCGCGCTGACGTGCGCACCAGTTCTCCTCCGTTGTCGTACAGATGGCCGTCAAGCTAGCAGGCGACGCGGCCCGTTACCTCGCCAAGGCCGATACGCGCCGCGTCGGGCCCCGGCGCCCAAGCCGAGATGGTGACCTCGTCACCGTCCTCCAGGAACGTCCGCTTGGCATCCGCAAGCTCGAGCGGTTCCCGTCCGCCCCAGGTCAGCTCCAGCAGGCAGCCGCGCTGGTGCGGCTCCGGCCCGCTGACCGTGCCGGAGGCGAAGAGGTCACCGGTGCGGAGCGAGGCACCGTTGACGGTCATATGGGCGAGCTGCTGCGCCGCCGTCCAGTACATCGCGGAGAACGGGGGCTCGGCGATGGTCTGGCCGTTGAGGGTGACGGTGATGCGCAGATCGATTCCGCCCGGCTCGCTGTCGGCGTCGTCGAGGTAGGGCAGCAGCTGGTGGGTGCGCTCCGGCGGTGCGACGCGGGCCGAGTCCAGGGCCTCAAGCGGGGTGATCCAGGGGGAGACGGAAGTCGCGAAGGACTTGCCGAGGAAGGGGCCGAGCGGGACGTACTCCCAGGCCTGGATGTCGCGGGCCGACCAGTCGTTGACCAGGCAGACCCCGAAGACATGTTCACGGAAGGCCGACTGCGGTACCGAGGAGCCGAGCGCGGTGGGCGCGCCGACCACAAAGCCGACCTCGGCCTCGATGTCCAGCCGCTGGGAGGGGCCGAAGGCGGGAACCGGGTCGGCGGGCGCCTTGCGCTGGCCATGCGGCCGGACGATCTCCGTGCCGGAGACCACGACGGTGCCGGAGCGGCCGTGGTAGCCGATGGGCAGACGCTTCCAGTTGGGGGTCAGCGGCTCACCGTCCGGGCGGAACATCTTTCCGACGTTGGTGGCGTGGTGCTCGCTGGCGTAGAAGTCGACATAGTCGGCGACCTCGAAGGGGAGGTGGAGGGTCACTTCGGTCAGTGGCGTCAGCAGCGGTGCGACCTGCTGGTGATGGGTCGGTGAGGTGAGCCACAGCCGCAGATCGGTCCGTACGGCCGTCCATACTGCCCGGCCGGCCGCCATCAGCGGATTCAGCGACCCCGCGCGGAGCAGCGCGATGTGCGGGGAGGCGAAGAGCTCGGCCGCCGCACCGAGATCGAGCACCCGATCGCCGTAACGCACGCCGATACGACGCCGGTCGGGCGTGTCGGCCGTGCTGTAAACGCCGTAGGGCAGGTTGTGCCGTCCGAAAAGGTGGTCTTCGGGGAGAATGAGCGGGTTCTCTGCTGACATGGGGTGGTGCCCTCGCCTTCGAGGTCGTCGCCGGTCAGGACTCTGAACTGGCTGAACAGGCTATCGAGGGACGCGGCTGACGTGATCCTTATGTGACCGGATACGCTGCCAGTGATGGTGGCAACGACGCAGTAACCAGCCGAGTGATCGTCCGCAGACAGGAGAACCCCTCGTGACCGTCGTCGGGCCCTTCGGGCTGAGCGTGCGGGACCAGGCTCTGGAAGCCGATGTCCAGGCAGGGTTGTCGGCTGTCGAGGAGGGGCTCTTCGAGGCCACCAAGAGCGACGTACCGTTCATCACGGAGGCCGCGCAGCATCTCGTACTGGCGGGCGGGAAACGTTTCCGGCCACTGCTGGTGATGCTGGCCGCGCAGTTCGGTGATCCGTACGCGCCCGGTGTCGTGCCATCGGCGGTGGTCGTTGAGCTGACGCATCTGGCGACGCTGTACCACGACGACGTCATGGACGAGGCCGATGTGCGGCGGGGCGTGCCCAGCGCCAATGCCAACTGGGACAACTCGGTGGCCGTCCTCACCGGCGACTTCCTCTTCGCCCGGGCCTCGCACATCCTGGCGGACCTCGGCCCCGAGGCGGTCCGCATCCAGGCGGAGGCCTTTGAACGGCTGGTGACCGGTCAGATCCTGGAGACGGCCGGGCCCCGCGAGGGTCAGGACCCGATTGACCACTATCTGGATGTGATCGCGGGCAAGACGGGCTCGCTGATCGCCGTATCGGGCCGCTTCGGCTCGATGATGGCGGGCGCGGAAGAACGGGTCGTCAGCATCCTCACCCAGTACGGGGAGCGTATCGGTACGGCCTTCCAGCTGGCGGACGATGTGCTGGACATCGCCAGCGACACCCAGGAGTCCGGCAAGACCCCGGGCACGGATCTGCGTGAGGGCATCCCCACGCTGCCCGTTCTCCGGCTTCGGGCTCATGCGGCGGCGAGCGGCTCGGCGGACGACCTCGCGCTGTGCCGGCTGCTGGACGGCGACCTCACGGACGATGTACGGCACGCCGAGGCGCTCGCCGGGCTGCGCGTCCACCCCGCCCTGGAGCAGGCCCGCCGCGACACGGTCCGCTACGCCGAGCAGGCCCGCGAGACGCTGGCGCCGCTGCCGGAGTGCGCGGCCAAGGCCGCTCTGTCGGAGCTCTGCGACGCGGTGGTTCACCGGGCGGGATGACTCCGGGGCCCTGGGTGTCATCCCCGGGGAGTACATGGAGTTGGCCCTGTCGGCTGACGCCCGACGGTCGGCGATTTGGTGGGATTGTCAGCACCACCCCGCACCTATACGGGTGACCAGGCGGCGAGGGGTGGCGGCGGCGCCGCCAATACGGAGGTATGCGCACTGATGGCACGTACGCGACTGAGTAAGAAGGCGGCGCGGTACGCCGTACCGGTGACCGTAGCGAGCGTGGCGGTGGCGAGCATCGGCCTGGTACCGGCGCTGGCTGACAACGGGGACCCCGATCTGCCGGAGATAACCGCCGAAGAGCTGATAGCGAAGATCGCGGACTCGGACACCCAGCAGCTTTCCGGCACGGTGCAGATCAAGACCGACCTGGGCCTGCCGGCCCTGCCGGGCGGCCTCCAGGGCGGCGGTGGTGATGGTGGCGATGGCGCCGACCCGCAGGCCAAGCTGATGGAGCTGGCCTCCGGCGAGCACACGCTCCGGGTGGCCGTGGACGGCCCGGAGAAGCAGCGGGTGTCGGTTGCAGAGGGCGCCGAGGAGTACAGCTACATCCACAACGGCGGCGAGGTCTGGGCACACGACAGCGCCAGCAAGTCCGCCTACCACGCCACGGCCCCGGAGGGCGAGAAGCGGGGGAAGGGCGCCGACGCCCACGAGGGGCTCGGCAAGGCCACCCCGCAGGAGGCGGCCAGGGAAGCCCTCGACGCGGTCGACGACACCACCTCGGTCACCGTCGACGGCACCACAAAGGTCGCCGGGCGGGACGCCTATCAGCTGGCGCTGAAGCCCAAGAAGGCCGCGAACTCCACCATCGAGGCCATCCGGATCGCGGTGGACGCCGACAACGGTGTGCCGCTGAAGCTCACCGTCGCCCCCAGGGGCGGTGGCAAGGCGGCGATCGAGGCCGGATACACCAAGGTCGACTTCACCAAGCCGACCGCGGGAACGTTTGACTTCAAGCCGCCGAAGGGCACGGAGATCACTGAGGCCGAGGAGCTGGGGAAGCCCGACCACGGCGGCGACCTCGGTGAGCTGGACGGTCTGAACATCATCGGCGAGGGCTGGAACTCCGTCGTCGAGCTCAAGGCGCCGGAAGGCGCCGACGCCGGGGAGCGGCCGGGCTCGGCCAAGGGCGACAAGCTCCTGGACGCCTTCTCCGAGAAGGCCGAGGGCGACTTTGGCACCGGCCGGATCTTCAGCACGCGGCTGGTCAATGCGCTGCTGACTGAGGACGGCACGGTTTACGCTGGCGCCGTCACCAAGGATGGCCTGATCGCAGCCGCCAACGCCAACTGACCCCACGGGACGGTTTCCCCTCTGCGGCTCCGCCGCGCGGCGGGCTTCGCCCGGCTCCGGGGGTTGCTGTGGGTGGGTGTCCCCGTATCCCTCCCCTTCCCGGCTGTGCCGATATGCGGCTCCGCCGCGCGGCGGGGCTCCGCCTGGCTGCGGGGCGCCGTAGGTGGATTCCCCGATACCCGCCCCTTCCCGGAAACCGGGGCTCGCGCCCCGGGCCCCGGGGTTGGTCCGGTGCGGGCCGGTGGGCGGTGTTGTGCCCACCCACAGCCCCTCGCGGGGCTGCGAGTGCCCACAACGGGGTGGGGGTCTGGGGCGTTAGCCCCCAGTTTTGGGAAGGGGTGGGTTAGGGGAGGACGCTGTCCCCGACGCGGGGTTCCGGGGCTGGCGCGCTGGACGCTGCGCGGGCCGCGCGCAGGGCCGCGCGGGAGCGGTTCGCGTTGCGCAGGGCGTCGACGGTCAGCACGGACAGCGCGAGCCAGACCAGCAGGAAGCCCGCCCAGCGCTCGGGCGGCATCTCCTCGTGGAAGACCAGCAGGCCCAGCAGGAACATCGTCGACGGGGCGATGTACTGCATCAGCCCGATCGTGGAGAGCGGTACCCGCACCGTCGCGGCGCCGAAGAAGATCAGCGGCAGTGCGGTGACCAGGCCCGTACCCATCAGCAGCAGGGCATGGGTAGGGCCCTCGGCCGTAAACGTGGAGTCGCCGCGTGCGGCGAGGAAGACGAGGAAGCCCAGCGCGGGCAGGAACTGCAGGGCGGAGTCGGCGCTGAAGCCCTCCAGGCCGTCCAGCCCGGTCTGCTTCTTGATCAGCCCATACGCGGCGAAGCTGATGCTCAGGCTGAGCGAGACCCAGGGCATCTGGCCATAGGCGACCGTCATGACGACCACGGCCAGGGCGCCGATGCCCACCGCCGCCCACTGCGCGCGGCGCAGCCGCTCCCGCAGCAGGACCACACCGGCGGCGATGGTGATCAGCGGGTTGATGAAGTAGCCGAGGGAGGCCTCAAGGACCCGGTCGGCGCTGACCGCCCAGATGAAGAGAAACCAGTTACCGGAGATCAGTACGGCGGAGAGGGCCACCAGGCCCAGCCGCTTGGGCTGCCGCAGCAGCGGGCGTATCCAGGACCAGCGGCGCATCAGGGCGAGGATGAGCACCGCCACGGGCAGTGACCACACCATGCGGTGGGACAGCACCTCGCTGGGGGCGGTGGACTGCAGCAGATGCCAGTACAGCGGGAGCAGCCCCCACATGCCGAAGGCGGCGAAGCCGAAAGTGAGTCCGGTGCGAGTCTCGCTCGTCGACGACACAGATCCTCCTCATGCGATGCGGCGGCAACCAGCCGAAGGTAGCGCCGAACACGCCCGCTTGTCATTTCCGTTTACGTATTACAGTCCTGACAGGCTCGACAGGTCCCGACCGGCGTGAGGAAGTGATCAGTGGCCGCGAACGCCGATGTCCCCGCACGCCGTCACACGTGCGGGGACATCGGGGGAAGGTGGGCTCAGCCTGCGACGGTCCAGGTGTCGTTGCCGTGGAGGAGCGAGGCGAGGTCGCCCTTGCCGTGTTCCTCTATGGCGTGCTCCAGCTGATCGGCCATCTGTCCTTCGTAGACCGGCCGCCGGACGCTGCGGAAGACCCCGATGGGGGTCTGGTGCAGGGTGTCCGGGTCCGCGAGCCGGGAGAGCGCGAAGGCGGCGGTGGGTGACGCGGAGTGGGCGTCGTGGATGAGGATGCCGTCGGTGCCGTGCTCGGTGATGTCGATGACCTTGAGGTCGCCGGTGGCCGGGTCGCGGATGACGCCCTTGGACCCGAGCCCGTCCTCGGCCGGGGTGCCGAAGCGGACCGGCTGGCCGTGCTCCAGACGGATCACGGCCTCCTGGGCCTGCTGCTTGTCCTTGAGGACCTCGAAGGCACCATCGTTGAAGATATTGCAGTTCTGGTAGATCTCCACCAGCGCGGTGCCGGGGTGATCGGCGGCCGCCCGCAGTACCTCGGTGAGGTGCTTACGGTCGGAGTCCACGGTCCGGGCCACAAAGCTGGCCTCGGCGCCGAGCGCCAGTGACACCGGGTTGAACGGCGCGTCCAGGGAGCCCATCGGGGTGGACTTGGTGATCTTCCCGGCCTCGGAGGTGGGGGAGTACTGGCCCTTGGTGAGGCCGTAGATCCGGTTGTTGAACAGCAGGATCTTGAGGTTCACATTGCGGCGCAGCGCGTGGATGAGGTGATTGCCGCCGATGGACAGCGCGTCACCGTCGCCGGTGACGACCCACACGGACAGATCGCGGCGGGCAGCGGAGAGGCCGGTGGCGATGGCTGGGGCGCGGCCGTGGATGGAGTGCATCCCGTAGGTGTTCATGTAGTACGGGAAGCGCGAGGAGCAGCCGATGCCGGAGACGAAGACGATGTTCTCCTTCGCCAGGCCGAGCTCGGGCATAAAGCCCTGCACGGCGGCGAGGACGGCGTAGTCACCGCAGCCGGGGCACCAGCGGACTTCCTGATCGGACTTGAAGTCCTTCATCGTCTGCTTGGCGTCGGCCTTGGGCACCAGGGAAAGCGCTTGGGACGCGTGCGCCTGGGGCCCCTCCATAAGCGTGTCAGCCATTGTCGATGGCCTCCTTGAGGGCGGTAGCGAGCTGCTCGGCTTTGAAGGGCAGACCGCGGACCTGTGTGTAGGACTCGGCGTCGACGAGGTACTTCGCGCGGAGCAGGGTGGCGAGCTGACCGAGGTTCATCTCGGGCACGACCACCTTGTCGTAGGACTTCAGCACCTTGCCGAGGTTCGCCGGGAAGGGATTGAGGTTGCGCAGATGGGCCTGGGCGATCGCGTCACCCGCGTTGCGGATGCGGCGCACCGCGGCCGTGATCGGTCCGTAGGTCGAGCCCCAGCCGAGCACCAGTACCGTGGCCTCGCCGCTGGGGTCGTCGACCTCGATGTCCGGGACCTCGACGCCGTCAATCTTGGCCTGCCGGGTGCGCACCATGAACTCATGGTTGGCCGGGTCGTAGGAGATATTGCCGGTGCCGTCCTGCTTCTCGATGCCACCGATCCGGTGCTCCAGACCCGGGGTGCCCGGGATCGCCCAGGGGCGGGCCAGGGTGTGCTCATCGCGCTTGTACGGCCAGAACACCTCGGTGCCGTCATCCAGTGTGTGGTTCGGCGAGGTGGTGAACTGCACACGCAGATCGGGCAGTTCATCGGTCTCCGGGATCCGCCAGGGCTCCGAGCCATTGGCGAGATAGCCATCCGAGAGCAGAAAGACCGGAGTGCGGTACCGCAGCGCGATCCGGGCGGCGTCCAGTGCGGCGGTGAAGCAGTCGGCCGGGGTGGACGGGGCGACGATCGGCACCGGGGCCTCGCCGTTGCGCCCGTACATCGCCTGCAGCAGGTCCGCCTGCTCCGTCTTGGTCGGCAGACCGGTCGAGGGCCCGCCGCGCTGGATGTCCACGACCAGCAGCGGCAGTTCGAGGGAGACGGCCAGACCGATGGTCTCCGACTTCAGTGCCACACCGGGGCCGGAGGTGGTGGTCACGGCCAGCGAGCCGCCGAAGGCCGCACCGAGCGCGGCGCCGATTCCGGCGATCTCATCCTCGGCCTGGAAGGTGCGCACACCGAAGTTCTTGTGCTTCGACAGCTCATGCAGCACATCGGAGGCCGGTGTGATCGGGTAGGAGCCCAGGAACAGCGGCAGGTCCGCTTGCTGAGACGCGGCGATCAGTCCGTAAGACAGTGCCAGGTTGCCGGAAATGTTCCGGTATGTACCTGGCGGGAACGCGCTGGACGCCGGGGCGACCTCATAGGAGACCGCGAAGTCCTCCGTGGTCTCGCCGAAGTTCCAGCCCGCCCGGAACGCCGTGACGTTCGCCTCGGCCAGCATGGGCTTCTTGGCGAACTTCGTCCGCAGGAACTGCTCGGTGCCCTCGGTCGGCCGGTGGTACATCCACGACAGCAGGCCCAGCGCGAACATGTTCTTTGACCGGCCCGCCTCCTTGCGGCCCAGGTCGTAGTCCTTCAGCGCCTCCACCGTGAGGGTGGTCAGCGGCACCTCGTGGATCGCGTACGCGTCCAGCGAGCCGTCCTCCAGTGGGTTTGTTTCATAGCCCACCTTGGCCATGGCACGCTTTGTGAACTCATCGGTGTTGACGATGATCTCCGCACCGCGCGGCAGATCACCGATATTCGCCTTCAGCGCCGCCGGGTTCATCGCCACCAGCACATTCGGCGCGTCACCGGGTGTGAGGATGTCGTGGTCCGCGAAATGCAACTGGAAAGAGGAGACACCGGGGAGGGTCCCGGCGGGTGCCCGGATCTCCGCGGGAAAGTTCGGCAGGGTCGACAGATCGTTCCCGAACGACGCGGTCTCCGAGGTGAACCGATCACCCGTGAGCTGCATACCGTCGCCCGAGTCCCCCGCGAACCGGATGATTACCCGGTCCAGGCGCCTGACTTCTTTGGCGCTGTCACTGCTGACCTGGCTGGTCACTTGTTAGGACCTCCCTCGAGGCGGCGGCTCACTATCCATCGTACGTGGGTAAGGGTTGCCTTCCTGAGGGTGATCATATAGTGGACATCGATCTGAGACGTCCTTTTGCCCCGATATAACAAGAAATTCCACTCCCCCGAAGTGCACCGTTCGTTTACCCCTTCCCGCCCGGTCGGGCCGCGATTGAGCGTCACTTGGTTGAACGGCTACCGACCACTATGAGTTCAGATACCTGAGGACTGCGAGCACCCGACGGTGATCTCCGTCACTCTGCGACAGTCCGAGCTTCAGAAAGATATTGCTGACGTGCTTCTCGACCGCCCCGTCGCTGACCACCAGCTGGCGGGCGATCGCCGAGTTCGTACGGCCCTCCGCCATCAGCCCCAGCACCTCGCGCTCTCGCGGGGTGAGCCCGGCCAGCACATCCTGTTTCCGGCTGCGGCCCAGCAGCTGCGCGACCACCTCGGGGTCGAGCGCGGTGCCGCCCTGCGCCACCCGTACCACCGCGTCAACGAACTCACGTACTTCGGCTACCCGGTCCTTCAGCAGATAGCCGACACCCCGGCTGGATCCGGCCAGCAGCTCGGTGGCGTACTGCTCCTCGACGTACTGCGACAGCACCAGCACCCCAAGGCCGGGGTGCTCGGCGCGCAGCCGTACGGCAGCCCGTACCCCTTCGTCCGTATGCGTCGGCGGCATCCGGACGTCCGCCACCACCACATCGGGCAGCTGCCCGGCCCCCGCCAGCTGCTCCACCGTCTTGATCAGCGCCTCGCCGTCCCCGACCCCCGCGACGACATCGTGCCCCCGGTCGGTCAGCAGCCGGGTCAGGCCCTCCCGGAGCAGCACCGAATCCTCGGCGATGACCACCCGCACCCCGTACTCCACGATTTCCGGCCCCCCGTCCTTAGCTGTATGCCTCCAGCATCCCAGATCGTGGACAGGGAAACAGGACAACCGGACAGTCCGGCCAGCTCGCCCCGCCGGCTCAGTCCCGCCAGGGGAGCTCCGCGGTGATGGTGGTGGGCCCCCCGGCGGGGGACTGGACGAGCAGCAGCCCGTCCACGGACTCCAGCCGCTCGGCCAGCCCCGCCAGCCCGCTGCCCTCCCCGGCGCTGGCCCCGCCCCGCCCGTTGTCCTCGATCCGCATGAGCAGCCGGTCGCCGCTGCGCCACACCTCAACGGCGGCGGTGCGGGCGCCGCTGTGTTTGCTGATGTTCTGGAGGAGTTCGGAGACGGTGAAGTAGGCGATGCCTTCGATGGCGGGTGCCGGTCGCTGGGGTAGGTCTGCGGAGACGTTGACGGGGACGGTGCAGCGGGCGGCGAGGGCGGACAGGGCGGGGCCGAGTCCGCGGTCGGTGAGGATGGCGGGGTGGATGCCGCGGGCGAGGTCCCGTAGTTCCTGGAGGGCGAGTTTCACTTCGCCGTGGGCTTCGTCGACCATTTTGGCGGCGGCTTCGGGGTCTTCCGTCAGCTTCTCCTTGGCCAGCCCGAGGCCCATGGCCAGTGCCACCAGCCGGGCCTGTGCTCCGTCGTGCAGATCCCGCTCAATACGCCGCAGATCCGCGTTCGCGGTGTCCACCACCGTGCCCCGGTCATCCTCCAGCTCCCACATCCGGGCCGCCAGCTGGGACGGGCCGAGCAGCGTACGGACCAGCAACCGGTCCACGGTGGTCAGCCCACGGAACCACCACGGGGTGACCAGCACCAGCAGCAGACCGGCCAGCGCCAGGACGGCGATCTCCACCGGGGCGTCGATATACGCGCCGTTGCCGCGCCCATCCCCGTTGATCTGGAGCCCCGGCTGGTCCGAGAGGGCCGGGATGACCCAGAACCACAGCGGATACGTCAGCGCCATCCATCCGTAGGCCCACACCGACAGCCCCGCCGCGAAGGAGAAGCACGCCCACGGGAAGTGCAGCAGCGTATAGAGCAGCTGCCGCCAGGACGCACCGCTCTTCAGCAGCGCCCCCACCCTGGCCATCAGCCCGGTCTTGCCCTTGGGCGGCCGTACCGGCTCCGGCTCCGCGACAGCCAGCCGCAACAGCGCCCGCGCCCTGGCACGTTCCAGCACGCCGAGGCCCCGCGCCGTGGCGAGCGTCAGGGCCAGCAGCGGCACCCCGAGAAAGGTGATCAGCAGCCCAGCGCTGGCCGCCGTCATCCCCACCATCAGCGCGAAGACCGCCGCGGCGATCGGCAGCCCGGTGAGGAGGTAAAGAAACTCCCGCCAGGTACGGCCCGTGAAGGGCCCGCCCAGTATCCGCATGGGCAACCGCATGGGTCAGCCCTCCGTCCGGTCACGGTCCCGCCAGGGCAGCTCGGCCGTGACAGCGGTGGGACCCCCAACGGGGGAGTCAACGAGCAGCAGCCCATCGACTGAGCCCAGCCGGTCAGCCAGCCCCGCCAGCCCACTTCCACCTTCAGTGGTGGCCCCGCCCCGCCCGTTGTCCTCGATCCGCATGAGCAGCCGGTCGCCGCTGCGCCACACCTCAACGGCGGCGGTGCGGGCGCCGCTGTGTTTGCTGATGTTCTGGAGGAGTTCGGAGACGGTGAAGTAGGCGATGCCTTCGATGGCGGGTGCCGGTCGCTGGGGTAGGTCTGCGGAGACGTTGACGGGGACGGTGCAGCGGGCGGCGAGGGCGGACAGGGCGGGGCCGAGTCCGCGGTCGGTGAGGATGGCGGGGTGGATGCCGCGGGCGAGGTCCCGTAGTTCCTGGAGGGCGAGTTTCACTTCGCCGTGGGCTTCGTCGACCATTTTGGCGGCGGCTTCGGGGTCTTCCGTCAGCTTCTCCTTGGCCAGCCCGAGGCCCATGGCCAGTGCCACCAGCCGGGCCTGTGCTCCGTCGTGCAGATCCCGCTCAATACGCCGCAGATCCGCACTGGCCGTATCCGTGACCGTGACCCGGTCCGACTCCAGCTCAGCGATCCGCCGCTCCAGCTCATCCGAGGGCGACAGCAGCCCACGCACCATCGCCCGGTCCGCGTGTGTCAGCCCGCGCGCCAGCCAGGGCAGTACCGGCCAGGCGACCAGGAGGGAGACGAGAGCGACGCTGAAGGTCATGACCCCCCAGGGCACCCGGATGAACGAGTACAGCGCGTGCCGCCACCCGACCGGGTCCTTCAGACTCGTCCACAGCCAGGGGAAGAACCCGCCATGTGTACGGTGCCGGATCGGCGACGGCTCATCGACCCGCACCCCCAGCAGCGCCCTGGCGCGAGCCCGCTCCAGCTTGCCGAACTGCCGACAGCCCAGCAGCCCCAGCGCGAGGATGGGCAGGCCGACAACAGTGACCGACAGCGGCACTCCGCAGTAGATCCACACGCTGACGTAGGTGAAGCCGATGAGATCCATCGGCATATTGCTGAGCAGGTGTGCGATTTCTTTCCACGTCTGCGCGCTCAGCGGCGCACGTGGCGCGGGCAGCGCCGCGTCACCGGGTTCGTCGTAGTCGGAGCTCACGGCCATACGGCTAAGACTGCCGGTCGCGCGACCGTCGTCGCTATGGGGGAGGTGGGCGGTCCGAGGTGGGGTTTACCCCACCCACCCGGAGGTGGGTGGGGAATGGGATCACGCTGTGTACGCTCGCTTGGCCCGAGCTTCCTTCAGCGCAACCCCCCACCAGGTGAGCTGGTCGAGGAGCTCATCCGCCGCCTTGTTCACGGCGTCCGCCTGCAGCGGCTTGCCGTCCTCGTCGAACTGCTCCCAGGCCATGTGGAAGCTGACCGTGTTGCGCACGGTGACCGCGTGCAGCTCGGCGAAGACCTGGCGGAGCTGTTCGACGGCACGCTGGCCGCCCGCCATGCCGCCGTATGAGATGAAGGCGACGGGCTTGGCCCGCCACTCTTCGTACACCCAGTCGACGGCCAGCTTCAGGGAGGCGGGATAGCCGTGGTTGTACTCCGGGGTGATGATGACGAACGCATCGGCCTCGCCGATCCGGTGGGCGAACCCGGGACCGTTCATCGGCGCGGCTGTCTCGTCGAAGTTCAGCTTGAGCTCTTCGACGATCAGCGGGTCCGCGAGATCTATCAGCTCGGCCTCGATGTCGTCGCGCTGGGCGATCTGCTCGCGGAACCAGCCGGTGATGGTCTCGGCGAACCTGCCCTTTCGCACGCTGCCGATGATGACTGCGACCTTGAGACGCTGCTGGGACATGGGGGGTCTGCCTCCGTTAGGAATCGACTGGGTGCCGGTATGCGCCCCGCAAGGGGAGCCAGCCACCACCCTGCAAATTGAAGTGGGGTTGAGGTCAAGGTTCTTGACGGAGCGGAGCCCCCGGCACGGTGCGCGGCTCTCCCCGTACGGCGACTCTCTTGAGCTCGAAGAACGCCCCTTCGGTCGCCAGGACGCGGAAGGCATCCCACAGTTCACCGGCCCGCTCCCCGGTCGGGATCTCGGTGAAGATGGGGCCGAACTGTCCGGCGTGGCCGTCCACGGAGAGCGTGGGGACACCGATGAGCTGCCGGTCCAGCCCGTCTCCTGCCGGGATCCGGTCCCGGGACGCGCGCAGATCCCCGTCCCACGCCTCCGAGTCCATCGCGGAGACGAGCGACCCGGGCAGCCCGGTGTCGCGCAGCGCCGCTTCTACGCTGGGGCCGATCCGTTCCAGCGCGGCGACGGTCACGGCCCGGAAGGTCTCCCAGGACGCCTCACGGACCTTGGTGATATCGCCCGCGGGGCCGTGGAAGCGGTTTCCCATGGCCGTATAGAGGGATGCGGCGGCTTCGGGGCCGAACCGGGCGCGGGCGGCGGCGGCCACTCGGACAGGGCCCCAGTAGCGGTCCATCACCTGTCGGCGGTCCGGCGGGAGATCGGCCTCGCTGTTGAGCAGTGCGAGGCTCAGCTCATGCCAGACGATTTCGACCGGCCGGACCTTGGATACCTCGATGATCCAGCGTGAGGTGATCCAGGACCAGGGGCACAGCGGGTCGTACCAGAAGTCGATGCGGCGCTGCGGCTGCCGCTCGCCATGGTGCCCGGTCACACGTCGTCCGTTCGTGCGGTGTCCGGTCCGGCCGCGTCCGGGGTGATCCGCGCGAGCGCGTTGAGTACGGCGTTCTGCTTGCGGTCCCGCTCAGTGGCGAGCTCGGCGTAACTCCGGTTCCCGAAGGCGCGCTCCGCCTGGGTGCTGAGGAATTCGATGGTCTCGGGGTCCATCCGCGGGTGGCCCAGCTCCTGCCAGCTGCGTTCCAGGCCGGTGCCGAGGTGGGTGAGCCAGTGCCGCAGTCCGCCCTCGCCGCCCCCCAAGTGGAAGGCGAGGAAGGGGCCCACCGTGGACCAGCGCAGACCGATGGAGTGGGTGACGATGTCATCGAGTTCCTCGATGCCGACGACGCCCTCGCGCACAAGGTGTACACACTCTTGGAGCAGCGCGGACTGGAGCCGGTTGGCGACGAAGCGCGGTACGGCCTTGCGCAGGACGACCGGGACCTTGCCCACGGACCGGTAGAAGGCCGCCGCCTCTTCCAGGGCCCCCGGCGCGGTAGCGGCGCCGCCGACCACTTCCACCAGCGGTACCACATGCGGCGGGTTGAACGGATGTCCGACGATCAGTCGGCTCCGGTCGGCCATCAGCGCGCCCATGTCGTCGGGGAGGAGCGTGGACGTCGAGGAGAGCAGCAGCGCCTCCGGGGGCGCTGCCTCGCCGACGAGCTTGAACAGCTCCTGCTTGAGCGGCAGATCCTCGGGCGAGTTCTCCTGTACGACGTCGACGCCCTCGACGGCGTGGGCCACGTCGGGTTCGAACTCCAACCGGGCGGCCAGCTCCTCGGGGTCCCGGGCGCCGCCGGGCAGGGTGGGCGCGAATACTCTGAGGCCGTCCCTGACGATTCGCTCGGCTCCGGTCCGGCGGCTGTTGACCCGTACGGTGAGTCCGTGCGACAGGAACAGGGTGATCCAGCCGAGTCCGATGGTGCCAGCACCTATGACTGCCACAACCGGCGTCCGTGCTACGGAATTAGTCATCGACACCCATTCTCATACACCTCACGCGCGAACTTCAGCTGCGCGAACTTCAGCATGAAATAAAAAGCTACAGGAAAGCACTCGAAGGCCGGTCGAGGGGCGGTCGAGGGGGCGGTCGAAGGGCGGTTGAATGCGTGAGCCTGGCGAGGACGCGTGCCACCTTGGTCAAAGTAGCGGACGCTGGGCTGCCGCGTGATGAACGTCACATGGGAAAACTATCTGCTGCCTACAGGTAAACCCGCAGGCTGCGGGGCGCTGTTATACAGTTCAATCAAAGGGGGGAGTGCAGCAGAATGCAGATACATGATTCGGCGCACGTCATCATCTGGGCGTCGAACGTTGCTCGCGAGTCGGAGAGCCCCACAGCCAGCTCGCCAGCGCCATCATTCACTTTCTGTAACGCTCTACGTGTGCGCCTCTTAGTCGGGCGGGACCAACACACGTAATGACACAGGGGGATCAGGCCAAAATGCGATTCAATCTCATCGGCCCATTTGAGATAATCACCGACGAAGGCAGAGCCTACACGCCTCGCACTCCGAAGGTGTGTCAATTACTGGCACTTCTTCTCACTCGACCCAATGAAATCGTGATGATCGATTCGCTTATTCGCGAATTGTGGGGATGTAATCCGCCGCGCAGTGCTCTGACCACGCTGCAGACGTATGTGTACCACTCCCGGAAGATGTTCGCGAACGAGGGTCTGACCAGCCCTGAACGGGAGTTGCTGCTCACCCGTCCGCCCGGATATCTCATCCGCGTCGACGCGGAGGAACTGGATACCCAGATCTTCGAGCGGCTTATCCGGCAGGGACGCGACCATCTTGCCAACGGCGAGCCGGAGCTGGCGGCCAAGAGGCTCCGGGATGCCCTCGCGCTGTGGCGGGGACCGGCCCTCGCCAACATCTCGGCGGGCGAGATACTCATGGCTCGTATTTCCTATCTGGAGGAGCTGCGGATCCGCGCGGTGGAACTGCGGATCGAGGCCGACAAGCAACTGGGCAGACATCGGGAGCTGATCCCGGAGCTGCGATCGCTGGTCAAGGAGTACCCGTTCAACGAGTGGTTCCATGGCCAGCTGATCGACATGCTGAACACCGCGGGACGCCGGGCGGAGGCGCTTCAGGCGTACCAGAACCTGCGGAAGACGCTGCACGACGAGCTGGGTCTTGAACCCTCTACGGCGCTGCAACAGCTCCAGTACGAGGTCCTCAGCCCGCCGTTCCCCGAGCCGGTGAGCCAATAGCGGGTCACGAGCCGACCGCGCCCTACGGGGCCGCGGTCGGCTCGGTCGATTCCTTCTTCTCCGCCTTCGGCGCCGTCCCGCCGCCCTTCAGCAGCAGCGCCACCAGGAACCCCAGCAGCATGACGGCACCAGCTGTCAGATAGACGGTGTTGATGGCTTCGGCAAGGCCCTCCAGCACCGGCCGGGCCAGCCGTGGGTCCGCCTCCGCCAGCCAGGCCGTGTTGTCGATATCGAGGTCGCCGCCACCGCGTACCGCCTCCAGGACTTCGGTGTTGGCAGGGGCGTGCACGACATCCGGATCCCGCAGCGCGGCCTGGAAACCGGTCGAGCCCGAGGCCACCCGGAGAGCGTCGGCGATCCGCCCGCCGACGACGGAGAACATCACCGACAGAAACACCGCCACACCGGCCGTGCCGCCGATCTCGCGGAAGAACATATAGGCGGCGCTGGCCACCCCCATTTCCTCCTTGCGGGCGCCGTTCTGGAGCGCGATCAGCGTGACCGGGAAGCAGATGCCGACGCCGAGCCCCAGCACACAGGTGTAGAGGACGACCAGCCAGAGGGCGGTGTCCGGGCCGACCGTGCCAAAGAGGAGGAGCGCCGTCGTCACCAGCCCCAGACCGAGCAGGATGAACTCCTTGTAGCGCCCTGTCCGGTTGATCACCGGTCCGAGAGTGCGGCTGGCGAGAATGGTTCCCACGGTCTGCGGCAGCAGCATCAGAGCGGCGTTCCCCGGGGAGAGGCCCTTGACCAGCTGGAGATAGAGCGGCAGGAAGAGCAGCGAGCCGAAGACACCCATGCCGACGATGATGTTCACGGCATTGATGACGGAGAACGCCCGGGTCCTGAACAGCCGCATCGGAATGATCGCCGCATCGCCCATCCGCGATTCGACCAGGATGAAGAGAATGAGCCCGGCCAGACCCAGGGCGAACATCGTCAGGGAGAGCACGGAGCCCCAGCCCCATTCCCGGCCCTGCTCCGCCACCACGAGCAGCGGTACCAGGCACAGCGTGAGGGCGAACGCACCGCCGTAGTCGACCCGCTGTTCGGTGCGGAGGCGCGGCATCTTGAAGGTGGTGGTGACGACGATCAGCGCCAGCAGGCCGATCGGCAGGTTGATGAGGAATACCCAGCGCCAGCCGGCGATACCCAGAACGTCGCCCATGTCGGCGAAGAGGCCGCCGAGCAGCGGTCCCGCGATACCCGCGATACCGAATACCAGGGAGAAGTAACCCTGGTAGCGGCTGCGCCGCTGGGGCGTCATCATGTCGCCCATGATCGTGAAAGCCATTGTCATCACACCGCCCGCGCCGATGCCCTGGAGCGCGCGGTAGGCGGCGAGTTCATACATCGACTGCGCGATACCGCAGAGCAGGGAGGCGATGAGGAAGGTGACAATGGAGATCACATAGATGCGCTTACGGCCGTAGATATCGGAGAGCTTGCCAAGCAGCGGAGTGGTGATCGTGGAGGTGACCAGATACGCCGTGGTCACCCACGCCTGGACGGTCAGTCCGTTGAGTTCGTCGGCGATGGTGCGCATGGCCGTGGCGACAACCATGAGATCGAGCGCGCCTAAGAAGAGACCGAGCATCAGCCCGGCCATCACGATCATTATCTCCCGGTGAGTCGGCTCATTGGCCGTGCTCTGCGACCCGCCCGTGGGTGACGATGCGCTGTCTGTCATGGCGTCATACTCCTCGTTGCCTGCTACCGTTCCGCCATCCTCCAAGTTCAACCTCGCTTGAGGTCAAGCACCGTCAAGGACCGGAGTTCGCCAGAGACTCCAGTGACGGGACGAGTTCGGCCGGGCCGGGCATGGCGTTCATGTCCGACCGCAGCCGGTCGGCGGCATCCCGGTATGAGGCGTTGCCGAGGACCTCCTCGACGGCCGCCACGATGGTGTCCGCGGTGTCTTCTTCGGGCGTGATCAGCTTCGCCGAGCCGAGTTCGGCGAGCCTGTGGGTGTAGTCCAGGCCGAGCATGTGCGGAATCAGGATCTGCGGCACGCCGTGGGCCATCCCGGCGAGGGTGGTGCTTCCACCGCCGTGATGGACCATCGCGTTGATGGTCGGCATGGCGGTATCGAGCGGAATCCAGTCGGCCCGCGCGTGCGCCGGCAGCGGCCTCAGCTTTTCAGCGACCGCCTCGGGCGCGGCGATCAGCAGCTCGGCGTCGAGCGAGGAGGTGGCCCGGACCAGCCCGTCGAGGATGTCGAAGTCATGGTCCGGGGTGACCCTGCTGCCCGCGCTGACCAGCACACGCGGCCGGTCGTGCGCCGAGTGCAGCCACGGCTCTACGGGCCGCTGTGAGGTGTACGGGATATGCCGCATCGGCAGCGCGGGCGGTACTACGGCGGGGCGGGCGGCCGACGGGCACACGCTGATGCTCAGTGCGGGCCGGGGCATCTCGTAGAGCCCGAACCGCTCCATCTCCAGACCCAGTTGGGCCGCTGCGGCCAGATTGGTGACGGCGGGCTCGGCCAGATCGGTAGCGAACCGTACGAAGGGGACCCCCGCGTGGTGGGCGACCAGGGGTGCCGCGTACGCCAGCACCACGCCGACCACCAGATCGGGCCGCCAGTCATCGGCCAGCCGCAGCAGTGGGTCCAGACAGTCCGCCGCGTATCCGCCGAACATCCGGCCGATGGCCAGATAGGAGTCGAGGCCCTCCTCCGACACCGGTGCGGTGTTGCCCAGGCCGGGGATCCGGAAATCGGCGACGGACCGGTCGGTCACCACGACGGGCGGCAGACCGGCCCCGGCGATGTCGCCCGCGAGTGCCTCGGGGCCGGTCATGAAGACCTCGTGACCGGCGTTACGGGTGGCCTGAGCGAGCGGGATCAGCGGGAACAGTGTCCCCGCCCCGTTTCCCCCGACGAAAAGAATCCTCATGTCCACATCGTCAGCAGTGCGGATCGAGTGCGGCTCGACGTTTCCTCGACGCGGACGCCTCAGGGCCTGTCCGGGCGGATCTTTCCCCAACCCCGCCCCTTCCCGAAAACTGGGGGCTTCGCCCCCAGGCCCCCGGGGCGGAGGCCCGGGAAAATTTGCCGCAACGGTGCGGAACCACGATGGTGAGGTTCTGAGGGCGCCTCCCCCAGACGGAGTCTGGGGGAGGAATCTGTGGCGGCCGTGAGAAGCACGTTCGGTTGATCCGCCGGACAGGCCCTGGTTCAGGCTCGGCAGGTCATGAGCTGGCCGCCGTTGAACTCGACCATCTCCTGGAAGATACCGGCCACATCGAGGGGGCGGGCCAGCTCGCCGTCTTCCAGCTCGGCGCGTGCCCGGTGCAGATTGCCCACCAGCCGTTCCGGGTCGGTGAGGGCCGCGTACGCACCCAGGTCAGCCGTGCGGGCCGTCTCCAGCGCGGTCAGCCCCCGGGCGACGCCGGCCGCCGCGAGGTCCTGAACCCACCGTAGATACGCCTCCGTCGCGTCGAACGCCTCACCGCCGGCTACCGGGCCGTGGCCGCCGATGACGGTACGTGGATCCAGGGCGCGCAGCTCGTCCAGCGCCCGCAGCGACCCGGCCACCGTGCCCATCAGTACAAACGGAGTGCACCCCGGCAGCACCACATCGCCGGTGAACAGCACGCGTTCTTCCGGCAGCCACACCACCGTGTCATTGCGGGTGTGCGCGGGCCCCACATGGATCAGCTCCGCGCGCCGCTCGCCGAGGTGCAGCGTCATCCGCTCCTCGTAGGTGACCGTGGGCAGCGCCAGCTGGACGCTGCCCCACTCCACGTCCGGCCACAGCCCGGTCAGCGCCAGGCCGGTGGCGGCCATCTCCTCGCGGGTACCGGCGTGGGCGACGATGGCTGCCTCCGGGCCGAACACCGCGTTGCCGAAGGTGTGGTCACCGTGGAAGTGCGTGTTGACCAAGGTACGAGCGCTCCCAGGGGCGACCGCGTCCACCTGCGCGCGCAGCCGTTCGGCCCGGGCCACGGTCGCGGCGGTGTCCACGACGATCGCGCCGTCGCCACCGACGACGACCCCGGAGTTGTTGAGACACCACCCTCCGTCCGGCTGGATCCAGGCGTAGACGTTGTCGGCGACCGGAGTCAGCCGGGGCTCCTCGCTCATCCGGTCGCCGTCGCTTCCCGCGCGTACTGCGCCGCCTTCTCCAGGGTGCGTCGGCTGTTGCCGCCGAGCACCCGTCGTATGTGCTCCTTCGCGTCCGCGATACCGCTGTCCGGGCCCAGCAACTCCCGGAGCGCGGCCGGGTTCAGCGTCACGGTGTGCGCCGAGGTCACCACCGCGCGTCCGCTGGGGCCGTCCGCGAAGCTCCACAGCCCGCTGTGCCCGAGCAGCACAGCGGGCGGGAGCTCCTGCTTGTACGCGATCCAGTCCCCCGGTGCGCAGATCCGCACCGAGCGAGTGGTGTGCGTGGAGCCGTCGGCGGTGGCCGTGTCCATCTCCAGCCGCTGGATGCCCGGGGTGTCCTCGGTGAGGGTGACCGCGGCGACATGCGGCAGTCGTTCGGGCCAGAGGTCGGCGCGGTTGATGAAGTCGTACGCGTCCCTGGCGCGGCCCGGCACCTCGACCCGGTCCTCGAAGGTGAACACCACATCGTCCAGCGGGTGCCCCAGCTCGGCCACGCGTCTGAGTGAGGCCAGCTCCTGCGGGGTGTTGGTGTTGACGGCGTCGGTGATCCACCGTACAGCCGCAGGGTCGTTGTCCACCGCGGCGAACTCGTGCGTCAGCGTGATCTCGGCGCCGCCCTCCGGCAGCGCGCGCACGGTCCACCGCCCACCCATCGAGGCGACCGGGGCGTGACTGCGCTCCTGTCGGAAGGTGACGGTGCCGGAAGTCCGGTCGAGGGTGCGCGCCGACGACCAGGTCTTGACCCCGTCGCCGGCCAGGGCCCAGATCTGGAAGCGCTCGGCGTGCTCAGCGCGTTCGGTGTGGCGGACATACACGCTGGGTCCAAAGACGGCGGGCCACCGGCAGACGTCGGCAACGAGGTCGTATACGACGTCTGCGGGCGCGCTCGTCGTCTCCGTATGCACCAGCCTGTGCTGGGTCGGCGGTGTCACGTCAGTTCACTCCGGCGGCGGTGGAGTTCACCGCGTCGACAACCTGGCGGGGCGTGCGCAGCTCCAGGATCTGTTCATCCGACAGGACTACGCCGTACTGCTGCTGAATGCGCGCCGCCGTCTCCAGCATGGCCAGCGAGTCATAACCGAGGTCCTCGAACTCAACGTCCTGGATATCGCCCGACAGGTCGATCGACTCGTCGGCGCCCGCCCCCTGCACAAGGATGCGCTGCAGATCGTCGATGGTCATGATGCTCATGAAGGTCTCCTGTTCTGAGAGTGTGGTGAGGTTCGGGCCGGCGGTCAGTCACGCACCGCGCGGATCACCAGCGCTGAATTGAAGCCCCAGCGGCCCCGGGCGAGCACCAGGGCGGCCGAGACCTGGGTCTCCCTGGGCCGGTCCAGGACCAGGTCAAGGCCGTAGTCGTCGGGCACGTCCACGGCGCGGCCCGTCGGGGGGATCACGCCATCACGGATGGACAGCAGTGCGTCCGTCACATCGAGCGGTCCGCCGCCCGCGTACAGCCGGCCGGTCAGCGCCTTGGGGGCGGTCACCGGCACGCCCCGCGCGCCGAACAGCTCACGCAGCGCGGAGGCCTCGGCCCGGTCCTCGTCGGGGGTGCCGGCCGCGTCGGCGAAGACCACGTCGATGTCGCCGGGTCGCAGTCCGGCGTCGGCCAGGGCCAGTTCGGCGGCCCGGCGCAGACCCGGCGGGCGGTTCGAGCCGGGCGCCGGGTCGAAGGTCGCGGCGTATCCGGCGATCTCGCCGTACGCCTGGCCCGCGCCGCGGGCGCGGAACGCGGCGGCCGACTCCAGCACCAGCATGGCCCCGCCCTCGCCGGGCACGAAGCCGGGAGCGGCCCGGTCGAAGGGCAGGTAGGACCGCTCCGCCTGGGTGGCGTGGCTGACCCGGCCGGTGGCCAGATGGGACGCCCAGCCCCATGGATCAAGGGCGGAGTCCACACCTCCGCTCAGCACCAGACGAGTGCCCTGCCGGATCACGCGCCGGGCGTGGCCGAGCGCGTCGAGGCCCCCGGCCTGCTCGGCGACCAGCACGGCACCGGGTCCGCGCATACCGTTCCTGATCGACAGCTGGCCGGTGTTGACGGCGTAGAACCATGCGAAGGACTCATACACGCTGACGTACTGCGGGCCCTTGGTCCACAGCTTGTCGAACTCACGGTGGGTGAACTCGAATCCCCCAGAAGCATTGGACGTGATCACGCCCATGTCGAACTCCGGGATCTCCGCCGGGTCGGCCACCGCGTCGGCCAGCGCCCAGTCGGCGGCGGCCAGCGCGAGCCGGGTGGAGACGTCGGTCTGCGGCAGCAGCCGGCTCGGGATGTGATCGGCCGGCGCGAAGTCGGTGATCTGCCCGGCCAGCGTGGCCGGGTAGCGCGAGACGTCGAAACGGGTGATCCGGGAGATGCCGTCACGCCCCTCCAGGGTGGCCTGCCAGTGTTCCTTGGCCCCGAGGCCGTTGGGCGCCGCCACTCCGATGCCGGTGACATACACCGTGTCGCTCATGCCGCCGTCCTTCCCTGGGCGCGGAGCACCATGGCGCTCTGGAATCCGCCGAAGCCGCTGCCCACGGTGAGCACCGTGTCCAGACGCTGCTCGCGTGCCGTCAGTGGTACGTAGTCGAGGTCGCACTCGGGGTCCGGCTCACGCAGATTCGCGGTGGGCGGCACCACCCCGTGCTTGATGGCCAGGGCGGAGGCGGCGATCTCGATGGAGCCAATCGCGCCCAGCGAGTGCCCGACCATCGATTTGATGGAGCTCACCGGGACGCGATAGGCGTGCTCGCGCAGGCTGCGCTTGAACGCGGCCGTCTCGTGGCGGTCGTTCTGTTTGGTGCCGGAGCCGTGGGCGTTGACGTAGTCGACGGCGGTCGGGTCGAGCCGGGACTGGTCGAGCGCGTGGGTGATCGCCTCGGACATCTCCCGGCCGTCGGGCTTGAGACCGGTCATGTGGTAGGCGTTGAGCCTGGTCGCGTAGCCGGTGATCTCGGCGTAGATGTCCGCGCCCCGCCGCCTGGCGCTCTCGTACTCCTCCAGGACGAACATCGCGGCACCCTCAGCGAGCACGAAGCCATTGCGGGTGTTGTCGAAGGGGCGGGAGGCGTGCTCGGGGTCGTCGTTGCGCGGGGTGGTCGCCTTGATGGCGTCGAAGC
Organism: Streptomyces gobiensis; assembly: GCF_021216675.1. NCBI lineage: Bacteria > Bacillati > Actinomycetota > Actinomycetes > Kitasatosporales > Streptomycetaceae > Streptomyces > Streptomyces gobiensis. The sequence goes on from NZ_CP086120.1 coordinate 3,343,533, forward strand.
AGGCCACCACGATCGGCGAGATCGGGGTGTCGGAGGCGCCCGCGATCATCACATCGACGGTGCCCTCGCGGATCAGCTGGCTGGCATAGCCCACCGCGTCGAGGCCGGAGGTGCAGCCGTCGGACACCATGGCGACCGGGCCTTCCGCGCCGACGGTCCAGGCGACCTCGGCCGGCATGACGCTGGGCACCATGTGGTCGAACATATGTGGGGAGAGATAGTCCGGGTCGACCTCCCACTCCCGGCCCCGGTCGGACAGCACGAGGTATTCCCGCTCCAGCGAGGTGGCGGCCGCCACCGCGCTGCCGAGGCTGACGCCGATGCGGTGCGGGTCGGTTCCGGCGAACTCCAGGCCGCTGTCGGCCACCGCGTCCCGGACACACACCACGGCGAACTGCGCGGCGCGGTCCATGCGCCGGGTCTCCCGGGGGCTGAGCCCCTCCAGCTCGGCGTCGAAGTCGACTGCCGCGGCCACCTGGGAGCGGTAGGGAGAGGGATCGAAGAAGGACAGCCGGCGGGTGGCGGTCTGGCCGGAGGTCAGCAGGTTCCAGAAGTCCTTGGCCGAGGGGCCGCCCGGGGCTCGGACCCCCATGCCCGTGAGGACGACACGTCGGGTCACCGGGCACCTCCGTGGGGAGTGCTGCAGCGCGTCAAGGCTCTCTTCCTTCCTTAGGTGGTTCAGTCCGCGGCCGGGGTCAGCAGGCTCCGGGCGTAGGCGCTGGCCGCCGGGGCGAACTGCAGTCCGCTGTGTCCGGCGCCGGAGTTCACATCGCGCCAGAACCGCTGAAGGTCCTCGGATTCGGCTTGTCCCCGGCTGCCGGAGGTGCGCAGGAGGGTGTCCACGGTGGTGGCGAGCAGGTCGGCGGCGAGGGCGCAGTCACGCCCGTTGCGCACGGTGTCCAGAGCGGTGACGGCACCGCTGTCAGACACTGAGGCCACCCGCTCCAGCAGCAGCCGGGCCGCGTCGATCTGCCCGTCGGCGCGGGCCAGAACCAGCTCGGCCGCGGTACGGTCCGCGCCGCCGGAGATCGCACCGCCGGGGCCCTGGAGCTTCGCCTCGGTCAGTTCGGTCCAGCGGTTCCGCGCGCCACGCGCGGCACCGAGCAGCGGGGCGGTGAGGGTGAGCCCGTTGGCGGCCTTCATCGGCGTCCGGTGGCAGGGGGCCTCGGCGTCGGGAGCCAGGCCCGCGAGGAGCGTGTCGAGCGCGACGGAGTGGTCCTTGGGCACGGTCACCTCGTCGAGCAGCAGGGTATTGCTGCCCGTTGCCCGCATCCCGGTGTTGAACCACGTGTCCACCGTGCGGTACGCCTCACGGGGCACTGCGAAGAAGCGGGGCTCCTGGCCGCCTTCCGCTGTGGCCGTACGGGCGCACACCAGCGCCCAGGAGGAGAGATCAACCCCGCTGACGTATGTCCAGCGGCCGGAGACCCGCCAGCCGCCGGGTACCGGACGGGCTTCGCCCGATGGCACCAGGGCGCCGACCACGATGGTGTCCGGGCACCGGGCCCAGATCGCGCGCCGACCGGCCTCCGGCAGGTACGCCGCCATCCGCCCGACGCTCGCGGCGAGCGAGGCGAACCAGGCGGTGGAGGCGCACCCCTCGCCGATCTCAGCGACGGCTGCCAGCAGTTCGGCGAAGGTACCGGCGCTGCCACCGAAGCGGGTGGGCACGAAGTGCCGGGCGAAGCCTGCCTCGATCACCAGCGCTGCCACATCCGAGTCGATCAGACGCCGTGCCTCCGCCTCAGCCGCGTGCTTGGCGGCGAGCGCCGCGATGTGTTCCGCGGCGAGGAGGAGGGAGGTTGAGCTGAGCGCGTGGGTCATCATGCCACCGTCTAGTCGTTGAGTCGTCGAGTGCCGTCGTCGGAGGCACCCCCTAGTAGTTGCCGAGGCCGCCGCAGACGTTCAGCGCCTGGGCGGTGACGGCGGCGGCGCCGTCGCTGATGAGGTAGTCGACCATCGCGGCCACTTCGGCGGTCTCGACATAGCGGCCCATCGGGACGCGGGCGGTGACCCGGGAGTGCGCCTCCTCGGTGGAGACACCCCAGATACCGGCGTAGTGGGCGCGTACCTTCTCGGCCATCGGGGTCTCGACGAAGCCGGGGCAGACCGCGTTCACCGTGATTCCGGTCTTGGCGAGTTCCAGTCCCCATGCCTTGGAGAGGCCCACCACGCCGTGCTTGGCAGCGGAGTACGGGGCACCGTGCAGCACACCCTGCTTGCCGCCGGTGGAGGCGATGTTGATGATGCGGCCCCAGCCGCTGCCGGACATGCCGCCGTTGTTGAGGACTTCCTTGGTCATCAGGAAGACACTGTTGAGGTTGGTGTTGATGACATCGAGCCACAGCTCGTCCGGCACATCCTGGGTGATGCCCCCGCCACTGCGGCCCGCGTTGTTGACCAGGATGCCGACCGGGCCGAAGCGGGCCACGGCCGCCGCGACGAACGCGCGGATCTGTGCCGGGTCGCTGACGTCGCAGGTCTGCCCGTCGACCTCGAGCCCCTCCGCCTGGAAGTCCTTCAGCACGGTAGCGAGGTGGTCGGCCGAACGTGAGCAGATGAAGACCCGATTCCCCGATTGCGCCAGCCGCGTCGCGATCTCCAGTCCGATACCGCTGGTGGCACCCGTCACGAGGGCCACCGGCTTGATCTTCTCGGTCATTCTTCCTCCATCGCATTGCGTCGCGCCCGTCTGCTGCCGACCTTCGTCCACGCTTCTCGAGCGCCGGTCGAACTGGCCTGGAACGGCACTCTCAGTCCTGCCTCAAGCCGGATTCGATCCGGCCGGGCCACCGTGGGCCCCTGTGACCAGCGGGAGTGCGAGGAGCACAATGACCACGAGGAGCACAATGATCACGACGACCCCCCTGAGCGACCTGACCGGCCTGTACGCGCGGGTCCAGCAGTTCTACGCCCAGCAGATGCACGCGCTCGACGGCGGCGACTTCGCGCAGTACGCCGCGACGTTCACTCCCGATGGGGAGTTCAGCCACACACCGGGGCGTCCTCCGGCCCGTACTCGGGAGGGCATCGCGGCCGAGCTGCACGCCTTCCACGAGCAGCGGTTCGGGAACGACCCGGTGCGTCGCCGGCACTGGTTCAACATGATCAGGCTGGCGCCGGGGGAGGACGGCACCATCCGGTCCACCTTCTATGTCCTTGTAGTCACCAGCCGTCCCGGCGTGCGGGAGCCGGAGATCGCCCCGAGCTGTGTGGTCCACGATGTGCTGGTGGAGGAGGGCGGGGAGCTGTTCAACCGCAGCCGCCGGGTCGACCACGACTATCTCGGTATCGGCTGACGGCACGCGTGTCAGGAGTTCTTGACGGCGAACTCCCGCAGTGATTCGGCCACGTAGTCGATCATCTCTTCGGTGAGGCCCGGGTAGACGCCGGTCCAGAAGGTGTGCTCGGCGATGAGGTCGCTGTTCTCCAGCGTGCCGTGGATACGGCGCGGAACGCCGATGTAGGCGGGGTGCCGGGTGAGGTTGCCCGCGAAGAACCGGCGGGTGCCGATCCGGCGGGACTCCAGGTGAGCCACCAGATCCTTGCGGGTGTAGCCCGCGTCGGGCAGCACGGTCAGGCAGAAGCCGAACCAGCTGGGATCGCTGTCCGGGGTCGGCTCGGGCAGCAGCAGCCCCGGTACGCCGTCAAGTGCCTCCCGCATCCGCTGCCAGTTGGCGCGGCGCGCGGTACCGAAGTCCGGGAGCTGGCGGAGCTGGCTCAGGCCCAGCGCGGCCTGCATATCGGTCGCCTTCAGGTTGTAGCCCACGTGCGAGAAGATGTACTTGTGGTCGTAGCCGTGCGGCAGGTCACCGAGCTGGTAGTCGAACCGCTTGAAACAGCGGTTGTCCTCGCCGGGCTCGCACCAGCAGTCCCGCCCCCAGTCGCGCAGTGACTCCACGATCCGGGCGAGCACCAGATTGTCGGTGAGTACGCAACCGCCCTCGCCCATCGCGATGTGGTGGGCCGGATAGAAACTGACCGTGGCGATATCGCCGAACGAGCCGGTCGGCTGGCCCTGGTAGGTGGAGCCCACCGCGTCGCAGTTGTCCTCGATGAGGAAAAGGTCATGCTCCTCGGCGATCCGGGCGACATCGGCGGCGGCGAAGGGGTTGCCCAGCGCGTGGGCGATCATGATGGCCCTGGTGCGCGGGCCGATCGCGGCCTCGATGCGCTCCGGTGTGGTGTTGTACGTACCGAGTTCCACATCGACGAAGACCGGCACCAGACCGTTCTGGAGGATCGGGTTGACCGTGGTGGGGAAGCCCGCCGCCACAGTGATCACCTCATCGCCGGGCACCAGCCGGCGGTCCTCCAGCAGCGGGGAGGTGAAAGCGGACAGTGCCAGCAGATTGGCCGATGAACCGGAGTTGGTCAGATGGGCCTTGCGCAGCTTGAGGACCCGGGAGAACTCCCGCTCAAAGCGGCGGGTGCTGACCCCGGCGGCGATCCGCACGTCGAGTGCGGCCTCCACCAGAGCGGCGCGGTCCTCCGCGTCGAACACCGCGCCCGAAGGCCAGATGGGTGTCACTCCGGGGACGAACTCCCCGCGGACACCGCCATGGTGGTCCTCACCCATGCCATGGTAAGCCCGGACCTGGTCCAGGATATGAGCTTTTGCCTGGCTCGCGCTCTGGCTCGCGCTCTGACTCGCGCTCTGACTTGCGCTCTGACTCGCGCTCTGGGTAGTGCTCACTTCTGCCTCCACGGAGCATGCAACGGGATGCCGGCGCACCGGCGGATCGCGGCGATCAGGTGTGCCTGGCGCACGATCGCGGGGTCGGCCGTGGTGTCCTTCTCCAGCACGGCACGTACGAACGCGGCGACGGACGCTCCGACCTGGTCCTCGGCGGCGAGGACGAGCCGTTCGGTCCCGCCGCGGTCGAGGCGTACCACGGGGCGGTGGTCGGCCGGCGGGGTGAAGGCGTGGTCGAGACGGAGCCGTCCCGCGCTGCCGTACAGCTCGTAGCCGGAGGCGTAGTGGTGATCCATCCCGAAGGTGAGCTGGGCGGTCACCCCGTCCTCACGGCTGAGGAGTGCGGTGCCGGCCAGGTCGACACCTGTGGCCTGGTCGTGCCGCAGCCGGGCGCCGACCACCCCCAGCCCGTCGCCGAGCAGCAGCTGGGCGGCGCGCACCGGATAGCCGCCGACATCGAGCAGGGCGCCACCGCCAAGGTCCGGCCGCAGCCTGATGTCGTCCGGTGGGCGCGGGGGGATGGCGAACACGGCGGTCATGGTGTGCGGGTCACCGATGGCCCCGTCCTGGAGGAGTTCCCGTACCCGCCGGTGCTGGCCGTGCCGTACGAACATGAAGTTCTCCCGGAGCACCAGCCCGGACGACTCGGCGAGGGCGACCAGTTCCGCGGTGCGCGCCGGGTCGTCGGTGAGCGGTTTCTCGGCGAGGACGTGTTTGCCGTGGCGCAGCGCCCGCTCCACCCACTCCGCGTGCAGGGCGGGCGGCAGCGGTACGTAGACGGCGTCGATGTCGTCGCGGCGCAGCAGGTCCTCGTACCCTCCGGCCGCCGCCGTCCCGAAGGTGTCCGCGACCCGCTGAGCGGTGGCACGGTCCCGAGCGGCGACCGCGGCCAGCCTGACACCGTCAGTGGCGGCCACGGCGGGCAGCACGCGGCGCAGGGCGATATCGGCGCAGCCGATCAGTCCGAGCCGGATCATGGCATCAGCCGCAGACAGGCCAGCAGATTGCGGGCCTCGACATTGACGTGGCTGCCGTGGCGGGCCATCGCGGACAGCTGCCGTACGGTCATCCAGATGTAGCCGGGCCCGGCGTCCAGTGGCGCGTCGTCCCCGGCCTCCACCAACAGGTAGCGGTTCTCGGCGTGGTAGAACCGGCCGCCTTCCTCGGAGTGCACTACATCGAAATGGATCTGCTCGTTGGGGGCGGACAACACCAGGTTCAGGAAGTCCGGCTGACGGCTCTTTGGCAGATGCAGATAGTTGTCCGGGACGCACTGCACGGTGGGGCCCATCTCGACCACATCGAGCGTACCCGCTTCGGTATGTGCCTTGACCAGCAGATGGAGCACCCCGTCGAGCCGCCTGGCCACGAACGCGATGACACCCCGGCCGCTGGGCTGAATCATCGGCTGGGACCAGCGGGCCACCTCTCGGCTGCCGGCCTCCACATCGACGCCCAGCACCGAGAACCATCTGCCGCTCTCATGGCTGATCCGGTCAGCGCCGCACACCCAGCCCTTGGTCTCATTGAGCGCGATGGCCCTGCGGTCCAGCTGGTGCGAGGCTTTGGCCTCGGTGAACCAGCTGAGCAGTTCGGCGTCGGTGTGCCTGGCCCGGTCGGTGCTCGCGGACAGCGTGAGGGCTTCGCGTGCGGACCCTGGCGCGGGCGGTCGGCCACCGGCCTCAGGCCAGCCGGCCAGCACCGTGCGCGCGTCCATGTTGATCACGTTGTCCAGCATCAGCAGCTCGCCGATCTGGCCGGCGGTCAGCCAGCAGAAGCGGTCCAGCACCGGGACGTCTTCGGTCACCTCGACGATCATGTTGCGGTTGCGCTTGTGCAGAAACCACGAGCCCTGCTCGGACTGGAGCGCGTCAAAGACGATCCGTCCGCGCCGCGGGGCGAGAAAGTGCTCCAGGTAGGGCACCGAGCCGCCCCGGTGCAGCCGGGTGTAGTTGCTGCGGGTGGCCTGCACGGTCGGTGAGAGCTGCAGAACATTGATATTGCCCGGCTCCATCTTGGCCTGCATCAGGAAGTGCGGCACACCGGCGAAGCGTTTGACCAGGATGCCGAGGATGCCCGACTCCGGCTGGTCGATGATGGGCTGCTGCCAGGATTCGGTCTCCCGGTTGTCGGTCCTGACCTCCAGACCGTCGATGGAGAAGAACCCTCCCGTGCGGTGGCGCAGGGTGCCCCGGTCAGGGTCACGGATCCAGCCGTCCAGGCCGTCCAGCGGCGCGGGGATGACCCGGTAGTGGTGTGCCGTTCTCTGCTCGGCGAACCAGTCGGTGAACTCCGCTGTTTGACGGAACACGGTCGGGCCTCCGGTGATCACAAGTCGCAAGGGACCGGAGCAGCTTCTCCCCACGCTCTCGAACCCTGACCGACGCGACGCTGGAGAACGGCTGGAGCGGCGGGGGAGGCACCACAGGATACTTCGTGACCTGGCACACACTCCCTAATTCCCTTGACTTGAAGCGCAGTTGAGCTTGCAGGATGGCGTAGACCACACATTGACTCCCGCACATTGACTCCTGGAGGTAAGACCATGAAAGCTGCTGCTTTCCGCGCGTTCGGTGGACCTGAGGTCATGGAAGTTGTCGAGATCGCGACGCCGACGCCTGCCCCCGGGCAGCTCCGGGTACGGGTCAGGGCGGCGGGCGCGCAGGCCTACGACTGCGCGGTGCGCGAGGGATGGACCCCGCCTGGCCAGACGCTCTCCTTCCCGCAGGTGGTCGGGAACGACTTCGCCGGAATCGTCGACGCGGTGGGCGACGGCGTCACCGGCTTCGCGGTCGGCGACGAAGTCCTGGGCTGGGCCCTGCTGTCCTGCTACGCCGAATATCTGGTGGTCCCCGCCGAGCAGGCCGTGGCGAAGCCCGCCGCCATGTCCTGGGAGGCCGCTGGCGCCTTCTCCGCCTCCGCGCAGACCGCGCACACCGCGCTTCAGGCGCTGCATGTCGGGCGGGGTGACACGGTCCTCGTTCATGCCGCGGCCGGCGGGGTCGGCACGGTGGCCGTACAGCTGGCGAAGGAGTGGGGCGCGACCGTGATCGGCACGGCCTCTCCGCGCAACCATGACTATCTGCGCTCGCTGGGCGCGGTGCCGGTGGCGTACGGGCCGGGCCTGGTGGACCGGGTACGCGAGCTGGCACCGGGCGGAGTCTCGGCCGCCCTGGACGCGGTTGGCGGAGGGGCCGCACTGGATGCCTCGGTGGCACTGGTCGAGAACCGGGAACGGATCGGCACCCTGGTGGACTTCGACCGCGTCGAGGAACTCGGCGTACAGGCGATCTTCAGCCAGCGGTCGGCGGAGCGGCTTGCCGAACTGACCGCGCTGTACGACGAGAAGAAACTGCGCATTGAGATCTCGAAGAGCTTCCCCTTGGACCAGGCGGCGGACGCGCACCGCGAGGTCGAGACCGGCCATGTCCGCGGCAAGGTCGTTCTCACCATCGGCTGAACCACGTAGCGGACGCACCCCACGCACCCCACGTACCCGACGTGTTCAAGGAAGGATGACCTGTGCAGATCGAGATCTGGTCCGACATTCTGTGTCCCTGGTGCTACATCGGCAGGAGCCGCATCACCAAGGCCCTTGCCGAGTTCGGTTACCGCGACGAAGTCGAGGTGACCTGGCGCAGCTTCGAGCTGGCCCCCGACGACGGTGCTGAGCCCGGACCGACCGCCAAGGAGGCCATGGCCGGGTGGATGGACCCGGGGAAGGTCGACGCCCGCGTAGAGCTGATCAGTTCGGAAGGGACCAGGGAAGGTCTGGTCATCCGGCCGGATCTGTCCCGGCCCGTCGGCACTTTAGACGCCCACCGGCTGCTCCATCTCGCCGCCGGCCAGGAGCGCGGCGGGGAGGCCGTCGACGCGCTGCTGGAGCAGCTCTTCTTCGCTTACCACACCGAAGCGCGGAACATCGCCGAGCATGGTGTGCTGCTCGACCTCGCCGACCGGGCCGGCCTGGATGTCCCTGAGGCGAAGGCTGTTCTAGCCGGTGACCGCTACGCCGACGCGGTCAGGGCCGACGAGCGGCGGGGCCGCTCGCTCGGCGTGTCCGGGGTCCCCTCGGTCGTCATCGACGGCAGACCGCCGGTCTCCGGTGTGCTGCCGCCGGAAGAGCTGGTGCGCCATCTCCACGACGCCCGGCGAGCGGGCGCCTAGCCAGCGCCTGTCCGGCGGGGCTTTCCCCGATCCCTCCCCCTAGGCCGTTTCTTTTGGATCACCTCGCTGACCAGATGAAGATGGCGGCGAGGTGGAGTCCGGCGAGGTAGATGGTGGCGGTCTTGTCGTAGCGGGTGGCCAGGCCGCGCCATTGCTTGAGTCTGTTGATGCAGCGCTCGACCGTGTTGCGCCGCTTGTAGGCGTCGCGGTCGAAGGCTGGTGGTCTGCCGCCGCGGCTGCCGCGGCGTTTGCGGTTGGCGGCCTGGTCGGCGGGCTGCGGGATCACGGCCCGGATCCCGCGCCGACGGAGATGGGTCCGGATCGCGCGGGATGAGTAGGCCTTGTCGGCCAGGATCACGTCCGGCGTGATCCTGGGCCGGCCGATTGGCCGGGGCACCCGTAAGCGGGCCATGACCTCGGGGAATGCGGGTGCGTCACCTGCCTGGCCAGGCGTGATGACGAAGGCCAGGGGCCGGCAGTGGCTGTCCGCGGCGAGGTGGATCTTGGTGGTCAGTCCGCCGCGGGAGCGTCCGAGGGCATGGTCGTCCGGCTCGCCGGCCGGGGCCCCTTTTGACGGGCCCCGGCGGCGTGCTGGTGGGCTCGGACGATGGTGGAGTCGACCGCGACGACCCAGTCGAGGTCGCCTTCGGCGTCGGCCTGGGCGAGCAGGGCGGTGAAGACCTTCTCCCAGGTGCCGTCGGCGGCCCACTTCCGCAGGCGGTTGTGGGCGCCCTTCCACGACCCGAAGTGCTCGGGCAGGTCCATCCACGGTGTCCCGGTGCGGTACTTGAACGCGATCGCGTCGATCACCTGCCGGTGATCACGCCACCGTCCGCCCCGCTTCGGAGTCCGGTCCGGCAACAACGGCTCGATCCGTGCCCACTGGGCATCAGTCAACGACACACATCAACCAACGATCAGATGATCCGAAGGAAACGGCCTAGCCCTGGCGGGCTGGGAGGTGCCCCCACCTTCCCGAAAACTAGGGGCTTCGCCCCCAGACCCCGAGTGTTGTGGGCAGTCGTTCCGCAGGGCGTGGGGGCACCTCCTGGGGGCACCCCCAGCGTTAGCTGGGGGAGTTAGCTGGGGGAGGGTGGGCACAACACGGCCTGCACCCGACAACCAACCGGGGCCCGGGGCGGCAGCCCCGGTTTCGGGAAGGGGCGGGAATCGGGGATACCCTCCACCCCGAAGCGGGGTGGCTGCGCGGGCCGCGCCCAGCAACAGGGCGGGCCGGTGAGCCCGCGCTGGCGGTCGGGGCCCGGGGCGAAGCCCCGCCACGCGGCGGAGCCGCATATCGGTACAGCCGGAAAGGGGCGGGACAGGGACGAATCCCTCCCCAGCGGTGGCTGGGGGTGGCTTTTCGGCCGCCTCGGCTGGATCAGTTCTCCACACATCTTCGAGCCGCTGTGCCCATCGTGTCCTCGGCGTTCGACGCCAGACACAGTGCAAGGAAAGGGCAGAGAAGTGCACAAGAAGTGGAAGCCCATCACAGCCACGATCGTCTCGCTGGGGTTCGCTGTCACGGGGGTCGTGTGCGCGGCTGGACCGTCCGTCGCGGAGAGTGCGGAGAGTACGGCCATGGGCCACGCCACCGCGAAGACGGTCACCGTCGACTACAACTGCCGGTCCCGCTATGAGGGCGAGTGGTTCCCGGTCACCTACACCAAGGACTTCACCACCTCCGCGCCGGCCACCGTGCGCAAGGGACAGATGTACAACGTCACCTTTGACCCGTCGCCCATCAAGGCGCTCCCGGAGTTCAACAAGATGCTCACCGACCTGACGGTGGCCTACAAGGTCCCGAAGGAGGCCAGGGTGCTCGGCTACCGCCTCACCGGCGGCAGCAACCTGGGCGATGCCAGGGTGCGGGTACAGCGCACCGGCAATGAGTTCACCATCACGTCCGACGGGAAGTTCCGTGGCGGTACCGAGTTCGACCTGCCAAACCTGGTGGTGAAGCTCCAGGCGAGCGCACCCCGGGGCACTCGCCTCACCACCGGGGCGGGCGGTTCGAGCTTTGAGCGCCCGCAGTTCGGCTGGCTCCGGCAGCACCCCGAAAACTCCCAGTGGGACCCGTTCCAGTGCTATGAGAAGCCGGAGGCACCCCAGACGTTCTCCACCACGACCGTGCGCTGACGGCTGGATCCGTAACCGCGAGGGCCGCCGGACCGAGAGGTCCGGCGGCCCTCGCCGTAGCTCAGCGGACTCCGGCCCTCGCCGCGGCCGCCTCGAACACCTCCACCGTAGGCGGCAGTGCTTCGGCCGCGTTCCGGTACGCCTCCCGCGCTGCGGCCAGCCGGTCCCGGGTCTCCTCGTCGTACAGCAGCCGCTTCAGGCCCGAGACCACCGTCTCCTCGTCGAGGATCTGGGCGCCGAGCGCGGTCGCGGTGAACGGGTTGTCGGTGAGCAGCGGGCGCAGAACGCGGTTCCAGCGCAGCGGCCACATATGGAACTCCGGGACCGTGCCCGGATAGGCGCGCAGCCAGCCCCGTGCGGTGGGGCCGAGCCCGGACAGTTCCTTCGCCACCCGCTCGATCCCCGCCTCCCCGTCCACTTCGAAGCCGTTCACCGCGTACAGGCCGGGCACATCGGCGAAGACCGCCCGCTCCAGCGCGTAGGACGGCAGATGGAATGACAGCACGCCGTCGGCCGCGCGCAGCAGATCGTGGTACTCCACAGCGGTGTACGAGGGACGGGAGTGCACCCGCTCGGCCGGCAGCCCGCGGAAGCCGTCGAACAGTGGACCGGTCATCAGGAAGTGGGTACGGCTGGGCAGTCTGGCCAGATATCCGGCGATCAGCTCCGGCAGTCTGGTGGCCAGTCCCCGGGTGGCCGGGGCCGCCCGCTCGGCCATGATCTGCTGCCACGGCAGGGTGGGGATCATCAGCAGCCGGTCGTCATCACGCAGCCCGAGCCCGCGCCGTATCTCCCGCCGTTCGTCCTGGCCCATCGGCCGGATCGTGTGGTTGGCCCGGTACGGGAAACCACGCCCCGAGGGCCCGTCGTCGAAGTGCCCCATCGGCACCGGACGCAGCTGCGCGGGCATGCTGAGAATGCGGTCGCTGACTTCGACGGTGCGGCCCAGGATCTCCACCTCGCGGCTGGTGCGCTCCAGGCCGAAGAGATCGATCGGAATCACCGGGATGCCGAAATCGTCGATGAACCAGGGGTCGAGGTCATACGAGACGAGGCAGGTCATCCAGTGCGCGAGATAGTCGCTGAGCACGATCGCGTCCGGCCGGAATGTCCGTACGGTCTCCGCGACGGCCGAACGCAGTCCGTGTCCCATGGCGGGTTCGACAAGGGTGTACGGAAAGCCGGCCGTGGTCAGCTGCCCGGTGTTGAACGGGTCGATCACGAAGTGGCTCTCGACACCCGCGGACCGCAGCTGGTCCGCGAGGTCGAGGCCGATCGTCACCTCGTGCAGGGTCTTGCCGAGATGCGCCATGAAGAGCAGCCGTCGCGGCACCGCGCTGTTCACCTCCGCTTCTCCACGGCCTTGCGTACCGTCTCTGCCACGGTGTGGACATCCTCGTCGGACAGGCCCGGATGCAGGGGCAGGCACAGTGTGCGCTCGGCAGCGTGATCCGATCCGGGCAGCGCGGCGTCCGTGGCCCGGTAGGTGGGCACCTTGTGCAGCGGGGCGTACCGGAAGGTGGTGTAGATGCCCGCCGCGTAGAGCTCGGAGGCGACCTCGTCGCGGATCGCCGGGTCCATCTGCACCCAGTAGAAGTAGTACGAGGAGCGGTGGTGCGACGGCAGCGGGGGCGGCAGCAGCAGGCCCTTGGTCCCGGACAGCTTGTCGTCGTACAGCGCCACGATCGCCTGTCGGCGGCCGATCAGTTCAGGCAGCCGGTCCAGCTGCACGGTTCCGATGGCGGCGGTGAGGTCATTGCCGATCTCACGGCGGCCGATCTCCGGAATGTCCAGCTCCCACCAGCGGTGCGAGACCTTGGCGTGGCCGAAGCCGCTGGGCTGTTTCAGCCCGTGGTAGGCGAGCCGCCTCGCACGGGCGGCGCGTTCGGCGTCCCGGGCGTAGAACATGCCGCCGTCACCGGTGACCATGATTTTCATCGCGTCGAAGCTCCACATGGCGGCGTCGCCGAAGGAACCGGCGCGTCGGCCGTCCACGCTGGACGCCACCGAGCAGGCCGCGTCCTCGATCAGCTCGACACCGCGCTCCCGGCACAGCTCCGCGATGGCGACGACGTCGCCGGGGTAGCCGCCGTAGTGGAGCACGATCACGGCTCGGGTGCGGGGGGTGAGCACCCGCTCGATGTGCTCCGCGGACGGGTTGAGGGTGCGCGGGTCGACATCGCAGAAGACCGGTCTGGCACCCCGCGCCAGGACCGCGTTCGCCGCGGCGACGAAGCTGAGCGAGGGCAGCACCACCTCGTCACCCTCGCCCAGGTCCATCGACTCCAGCGCCAGGAAGAGGCCCGCGGTACCCGAGTTGATAAAGATCATCTGCTCCGGGTGGACCCCGACATGCTCGGCGAAGGCCGCCTCGAACGCCTTGGTCCGCGGGCCGTGTCCCAGCCACCTGTCCTTGAACACCTCGCCCACGGCGGCGAGTTCCGCGTCGCCCACCTGTGGCTGGAAAAGATTAATCATGCTCTCCCCAAAAGATCCGCATGGTTCGGGTGGTCTGTGGTGTCTGGGTGATGTCTGTGTGAGGTCTGTGGGCCAGCCGTCCCCGGACCCGGGTCAGCGCTGCTTCCGGCCCAAGTCCTCCAGGGCGCCGACCACCTGCGCCGGGAGCGGCATCGCGGCCATCTCACGCGCCACGTCGGCGGCCCGCTCCCGGTAGGACGCGGACTCCAGCACCTCCTGGCAGGCCCGGGTGATGTTCTCGGCGCTGTCGTCCTCGGGGCGGACCAGCTTCGCCGCGCCGTACGCGCACAGCCGCTCGGTGTAGTCGACGACATACGGCAGATAGGGGATCAGGACCTGGGGCACGCCATGGGCCATGCTGCCCAGCACGGTGTTCCCGCCCGCGTGGTTCACCACCAGATCGCAGGTCGGGGCCACCACGTCCAGCGGGATCCAGCCCACCCTGACATGTTCCGGCAGCGGCCCCAGCTTCTCCGCGACCGCCTCCGGGGCCGCCACCAGCAGCTCCGCGTCGAGCCCCGCCATCTTCCCGACCAGCCCCGACAGAATGTCGAAGTCACGGTCCGGGGTGACTCTGCTGCCCGCGGACAGCAGCACCCGGGGCCGCTCCCCGCGGACATACATCCAGGGCTCCACCCGCCGCTGTGCGGCGTACGGGATATAGCGCATCGGCTGCGCGGAGGGGGCGTCCGCGACCCGGAGGCTCGGCGGGCAGGTGTCGACGAACAGATCGGCGCCCGGCATCTCGTGCAGCCCCAGGCGCTCCAGCCAGGGCGCCAGCTCCGCGGCCGCGGCCAGATCGATGGTGTGCGGCTCGCCCATGTCCACCGCGTGCTTCACATACGGCACGCCCGCGTGCGCGGCCACCAGCGGAGCCGCGAACGCCAGCGCCCCGCCCACCACCAGATCAGGACGCCACCGGTCGGCAAGGTCCAGCAGCCTCGGCAGGCACCAGGAGGCGTACCGCCCGAAACAGCGCCCGTTGAAGATGTAGCGCTCCCGCAGATCCGACGGGATCGGAATGGGATGTCCCTCGCTGTCCAGCAGCGACTCCAGCATGCCCCGTGAGGTGACCGGCACCCCGGGCAGCCCCGCCGAAGTGACCGTCTCCATCACGTTCTCGGGCCCGGCCACGAAGACCTCATGGCCGGCGATACGGGCCGTCTGCGCGAGCGGGACGATCGAGAAGATCACACCCGAGGTGCCTCCGGCCACAAAGAGAATTCGCATGCGGGCCATGGTCCGCAGGGCACGTCGAGCGTCACTCGAAGTCTCCTCGACGCCGGGCCGGGCCGGTCAGTCCGCCATGCGCCGGGCGGTGATGATCGAGTAGCCGAGGTGGTCCCGCTCCAGCTCGCCGACGCGGGAGATCATCTCCTTGAACTCCTCGGCGAACTCCCGGCCGCCCTTCTCCACCACCTTGTCGTAGTTGTCGGCCACCAGACGTTCAATACGGGCGGCGGACCGCCGCAGATGTGGTGTGGCGTCATAGTCGCGCACGACCTCGAAGCCCGCGGTGCGCAGCATCCGCGGATACTGCCCCGCCGTCGGCAGCGACTCAACCGTGAACCCCTCGCTGAGCACCGCCCGCCACTCCTCCGTCAGGGCCTCGTTCTCGGTGTAGTCGGAGAGGACAAAGACACCTCCCGGCGCCAGCACCCGTGCGATCTCGTGCAGCGACCTCATCCGGTCGGAGAGATACATCACCGACTCGCAGGCCCACACGGCATCGAACGAACCATCTGGGTACGGCAGTTCCATCGCGTCCGCCTGCTCGAAGCGCACCCGGCCCGCGAGGCCCGCCTCCGCCGCCAGCCTCTCCCCGGTCGCCACCTGCTCGGCGCTGACCGTGATGCCGGTGACCTCGCCACCGGTCGCGGCGGCCAGCCGGACAGCCGGATGACCCGTACCGCAGCCGACATCCAGCAGCCGCTGTCCGGGCCGCAGGCCCACCTGCTCGATCAGTACATCGGTCAGCCGGTCCTTGGGGTCGGTGTCCGGATCGGCGTCGTCCCAGTACCCGATGTGCAGATTCTGGCCCATGAAGATCTCGTACAGCCACCCCCGGTCGTCGTAGAACTCCCCCACTTCCTCAGGGGTGAGCGCCTCCTGTGTCTCCTGCTCCGCCATGACGTGGCTCCTCCCTGGATTCGTGCGCGTCCCTGGATTCGTGCGCGTCCGGCACATCCTCGCCGGGCCACATCGACCCGAGCTCGAACCGGAGTCGAGCCACAGCAACGAGCATCGCCGCATCCGAACCTGTCGGCCGAAGCTCTTGGAGAGTGACTGATGTGCCACGCGAGTCCGCAGCTTCCCTGTCCGCCGGAAGGGGAGCGACCGGCATGAAAGCCCTCGTTCTTTCCGGAGGTTCGGGTACCCGACTGCGCCCGTTCACGTACTCCATGGCCAAGCAGCTCGTACCGGTGGCCAACAAACCCGTCCTGTTGAACTGTCTGGAGAATCTGCGGGACATCGGGGTCACCGAGACCGGACTGATCGTCGGCGGATACGCCAGTGAGATCGAGGACGTCGTCGGTGACGGCTCCGCCCTCGGTCTGGAGGTCACCTACATCCACCAGTCCGCGCCGCTCGGCCTCGCCCACTGTGTGGCGCTGGCGGCCGACTTCCTCGGCGACGACGACTTCGTGATGTACCTGGGCGACAACATTCTGGCGGACGGCATCGAGGCCGCCGCGACGGCGTTCCGCGAGGGCGGCGCCGACGCCCGGATCCTCGTCACCAAGGTGCCCGACCCGAGCCACTACGGCGTGGCTGAGATCGACGCCGACTCCCGCGTCACCGCCCTGGTCGAGAAGCCTCAGCAGCCGCAGAGCGATCTCGCCGTGATCGGCGTGTACTTCTTCACCAACGCCATCCACGAGGCCGTACGTTCGCTGCGCCCCAGCGCCCGCGGCGAACTGGAGATCACCGACGCCATCCAGCTGCTCGTCACCGGCGGCCGGACCGTCCTCGCCCACGAGTACCACGGCTACTGGAAGGACACCGGCAAGATCGATGATCTGCTGGAGTGCAATCGCGAGCTGCTCGGACGGCTCCCCGATGACGGCCCCCCGTCCGACGGCGTCGACAGCGCCTCCACCGTGCACGGGCAGGTCGTGATCGGACCTGGCGCCCGCGTCATCGGGTCCGTCCTCACCGGTCCTGTCCTGATCGGCGCGGGCAGCGTAGTCGAGAACAGTGCCATCGGCCCCGATGTCTCCATCGGCCCTGACTGCGTTCTCAAGGACGCTGGTCTGGAGCACTCCATCCTGCTCGAAGGCGTGACCATCGACGGCGTCCGTGAGCTGCACGGCTGTGTGATCGGACGCTGGGCCCAGGTGCGTGCCCCCGACAACGACGACGTCCGGCAGCGGCTCATCATCGGCGACCACACCCAGGCGGAGGTGTCGGCATGAAGATCCTGATAACCGGCGGTGCCGGCTTCATCGGGTCCCACTATGTACGCTCGCTCCTCGCGGGCGCGTACCCCGGTGGCGAAGACGCCCAGATCACCGTCGTCGACAAGCTCACCTATGCGGGCAACACAGCCAATCTGCCGATGGACCATCCACGGCTGACCTTCGTACGCGGCGACATCTCCGGCCCGGATCTGATGCGGCATCTGCTGCCGGGCCACGAGGCGGTGGTCCACTTCGCCGCCGAGTCGCATGTCGACCGGTCGGTGGATGGTGCGGTCGCCTTCGTCCACAGCAATGTCCTCGGCACCCAGAGCCTGCTCGACGCCTGCCTGTACGCCGGGGTGAAGACCGTGGTGCATGTCTCCACCGACGAGGTCTACGGCTCCATCGACAACGGCACCTGGACCGAGGAGTCACCGCTCCTGCCCAACTCGCCGTACTCGGCGTCCAAAGCGGGCAGCGATATGCTGGCGCGCGCCTACCACCGCACCCACGGCCTGGACGTCCGGATCACCCGCTGCTCCAACAACTACGGCACTCATCAGCACATTGAGAAACTGATCCCGCTGTTCGTCACCAACCTGCTGCGCGGCCTTCCCGTCCCGGTGTACGGCGACGGGTCCAACGTCCGCGAATGGCTGCATGTCGACGACCACTGCCGCGCCATCCATCTTGTCCTCACCGGCGGCCGTCCCGGCGAGATCTACAACATTGGCGGCGCCACCGCGCTGGCCAACATCGATATGACCGCCCGGCTCCTCGAACTCTGCGGCGCCGGCTGGGACGCGGTCCAGTATGTCGAGGACCGCAAGGGCCACGACCAGCGGTACGCGATCGACGACGCCAAAATCCGCGCCGAGCTGGGCTACGCCCCGCTCTGGACCCTGGAAGAGGGCCTGGACCGCACCGTCGCCTGGTACCGGGCCAACGAGAGCTGGTGGAAGCCCTTGCTCAACGCCTGACCGACGTCTCGGCTTTCCGGTCCCGCCAATGCTGTATCTACATCTACGCAGCAGACCGCGGGGCCCTCAGAAGTCATACGGCCGTCGGGCCCGGCCCTCTGCCAGCACCCCGGCCCACCAGGTCAGCTCATCGAGCATCAGCTTGGCCGCGCCGTTCGCGCCCACGGCGTCGCGCGGAGCACCGCTCTCGTCGAACACCTCCCGGACATGGGCGAAGCTCACGCTGTCCCGCACGGTGACCGTGTGCAGCTCGGCGAAGACCTGGCGGAGCTGTTCGACAGCCCGCAGCCCGCCGGACTGGCCGCCGTGGCTGACGAAGCCGACCGGCTTGGCCCGCCACTCCGTGTAGAGCGCGTCGATGGCGTGCTTCAGTGGCGCGGGGTAGCCGCGGTTGTACTCCGGAGTGATCACGACATACGCGTCGGCGGCGGCCATCCTGGCGGCGTACGCGGCGACCTCGTCGCAGAGATAACCTCCGTCCGGGGTCCGCTCGGGGATCCCCGGCGGCAGCCCGGCCGCGGGCAGGTCGACGGCATCGACGTCGAGATCGCCGCGTTGCCGGGCCTGGCCGACGAACCACCGGCCGACCATGGGGCCGCTCCGGCCGTTGTGGGCGCTGCCGATGAGGACGGCCAGGCGCAGTCGGCCCTTCCGTATGGGCGGGTGCGTGGGCGGACGCATGTGCGGGTGCCTTCCTTCCCTGGGGCTCCTAGGAGTGGCCGGGAAGGAGCACGATCCGGCCGGTGTGCGCCCGGGACTCAATGAGTTCGTGCGCCTTGGCCACATCGGTCAGTGTCAGCGTGGCATGCACGGCGTGCCGTACCGTGCCGTCCCCGAGGGCTTTCACCAGCCGGGCATGGTTCTGCGCGTACTCCTGCGGCCGGGTGTCGCGCCAGGTCGACAGCGCGAACCCGGTGAGGAACTTCAGCCGGATCAGCTCCATCGGGGACACCTTCGGGATCTCCAGGCCGCCGCCTGCCGACCCGTAGAAGACCAGTCGGCCGAACGGCGCGAGCAGGCCGATGCCCTCCCGGAGCACATCACCGCCGACGCTGTCGAGGACGATGTCGACCCCCCGGCCGCCGGTGGCCTCCCGTACCTTGTCGGCCCAGCCGGTCCGGCTGTAGTCGACGGCCGCGTCAGCACCCAGCGCGCGGACGAACTCCAGCTTCTCCGGCGAGCTCGCGGTACCGATCACCAGTCCGGCGCCCGCGGCCCTGGCCAGCTGGACGCTCAGATGTCCGATGCCACCGGAGGCCGCGTGCACCAGCACGGTCTGCCCTGCGGCCATTCCGGCGGTGCCCAGCGTGCCGGAGGCGATCGGTCCCGGGGAGGGCAGCGCCGTCGCCTGGGCCGCGTCCAGTCCCTCTGGCACCGGCAGCAGGGTGTCCGCGTCGACCACCACATAGTCGGCGTACGCCCCATGCAGCGTGAACGCACCGACCCGGTCACCGACCTGGACCCCGCTGACTTCCGGTCCCAGCGCCGCGACCCGGCCGACCACATCGCCGCCGAGGGTGATCGGGAAGACGGGCTGCCACATCGGCGCGGGAAAGATGTTCCGCCGCATCTGGGTCTGGGCGAACCCCACGCTGATCGCCTCGGCGGCGATCAGCACCTGACCGGGCCCCGGCCCAGGCACCGGCGCCTCCTCAGTCTTCAGGACACCGGGGTCCCCGTACTCGTGCATACGGACGATGCGCATGTCTTCCCCTCCGTCGCCGCGGTCGGCCCAGTGTCCTGACCGTGCCTAGAACACGACTCGAAGACGGGTCACCACCACGGCCCCTCCGCCCACCGGTCAGCGTTTCGGCAGGGCGGGGGCGTGGGTGAGGGCGTGCGGGTCGTGGAAGGTGAAGTCGGCGGCGGCGGTGCGGTAGAGGTCGGCGTAGCGGGCGACGCGGTCCGGGTCCAGGGATACGCCCAGGCCCGGGGCGTCGGGAACGGGGAGGCAGCCGTTCCGGTAGTTCTCCTGGGGGCCGCCGAAGCCGTCGGCCACGATGTCGTCGGTGAGGAGGGCGCCGTAAGCCTGGTTCGCGTAGCGGAAGTTGGGGGTGGCCGCGATGACGTGGGTCGCCGCGGCGAGGGCGACGCCCAGTTCGCCGAGGCTGTGCTTGAGCACGGGGAGCCCGGCGGCCGCGCACAGCCCCGCCGACCGCTTGAGGTTGAGCAGGCCGCCGTCCATCTGGTGGTCCACCGAGATGACATCCGCCGCGCCGTGCTGGATGACGGCGAGCTGGTCCGAGCGGGTCCAGGAGGCCTCGTTGGCGAGCAGCGGGGTGTTGATACGGGAACGGACGTAGGCCATCTCCGGGAGGTTGCGGCCGGAGACTGGCTGCTCGACGAGCTCCAGGCCGTACTCCTCCAGGGCGCGGACGGCCCGTACGGCCGCGCCGGGGGACCACGCCTCGTTGGCGTCCACCCGGATGCCCATCGCGGGACCGGCTCCGTCGCGCAGGGCGGCCACCCGCTCGATATCGGTGGCCAGGGCATCGGCGCCCACCTTGAGGTAGCAGGTGCGGGCACCGGCCGCCGCCGCGCGCTGCCCCTCCGCCTTGACCGCCTCGGGGGTGTCGGCGGCGACGTAGTGGAAGAACTCCACCTCGTCCCGGAAGCGGCCGCCGAAGAGGTTGACCAGCGGCTGGCCGCAGGCCTTGCCCACCAGGTCCCAGCAGGCGGTCTCGACGGCGCCGATCGCCGGACTGCTGGAGTTGATGTGGTGCCAGGTGCCGACGACATCGATCCGCTGGATCAGCTGCTCGATACGGAACGGGTCGGAGCCGATGACCAGCGGCTCCAGGCCGCGCAGCACACTGAGCACCATGTCGGCCGAGGGGTAGGCGGCGGCCTCGCCCAGGCCGGTCAGTCCCTCGTCCGTGTCGATCTCGACAAGGACGGCGACCAGTCCGCTGCGGCGGCCGAAGGCCCAGATCTCGTCGGTGCGGTAGGGGACGGCGACGGGGGTGGCGCGGATCGCGGTGACGCGCATGGTGGCACTCCCTCAGGGGACGGTGAGCAGTTCGCGCGGTGCCTCGGTGACCAGCTCGCAGCCGTCCTCGGTGACCAGTGCGGTATCCGAGACGACATGGCCGGCCGGCCACTCCACCCAGGACATCAGATGGAAGACCATCCCGGCGCGGACACGCGTACGGCCCCCGGCCCGGATGCCGAGCACCGAGCCGCCGCCCACCCAGCTGGGCGGGAAGCCGATGCCGGTGAGATAGCCGCAGTGGTGCCGGCGCGGGCGGCGGCCGGTGACGGCGGCGACCGCGTTCGCCCAGGCGGCGTACACCTCGCCGGTACGGGCGCCGGGGACCAGCGCCGCGCGGGCCGCCCGCAGCCCGGCCAGCGCGGCGGCCGCGGCCTCGGGGGCGCCCGCTGCGGGGTAGCCGCAGTACACGGTGCGGCTCATCGGGGCGTGGTAGCGGTGTACGCAGCCGGAGAGCTCGACAAAGAGGCCGTCACCGGGGGCAAGTTGGCGCTCCCGCCAGGTGACATGTTCCTGGGCGAGCCGCGCCGTGGAACGGATCAGCGGGACAAAGCCGGGCTGCTGGCCGCCCGCCTCGATCATCGCCCGCTGGACATGGGCGGCCACCGTATGTTCGCCGACCCCGCTCCCGGCCACCGACAGCGCCGTACGCATCGCCACCCCGGAAACCCCGGCGGCCCGCCGTACCAGGGCCTGCTCAGCCGGTGACTTGACCATACGCAGCCGGGCGGGCAGCGCCGAGCAGTCCACCCAGCGCAGCTCCGGGAGGGCCGCCCGTACCCGCGCCAGCACAGCGGGCGGCAGCGCCATCGACTGCTCCTCGACGCCGACCGTGCCGCCCGCCGGTACCGCCCGGGCCAGCACCCGGGCCAGCACCCGCGCCGGGTCCTGACCGTCGCCGTACAGCGCGTGCCGCGCCTGCGGTACCTGGGCGGCCAGCGTGTGCCGCTCCATTCGCCGGGCGATCAGCACCGGCGCCCCGTAACGTGGCAGCACCAGCATGGTGAAGGCGAAGTGCCCGAGGTGGTCCAGGCCCAGCAGATAGTGCACATTCTCCGGACTGGCCAGCGCCAGCGCGGACAGCCCACGGCGCCGCATCGCGAGCCGCAGGACGCCCATACGTGCCTCGTACTCCGCATCGGACACGGCACGTTCCGCGGTCGGCTCCGCGGCCGGCTCCGCGGCCGGCGCTGCGGCCGGCGCTGCGGCTGGCTCCAGGGCTGGCTCCAGGACAGGGGCCACCCTCAGCAGTTCGGTGGTCATAGCGCCAGTGTGGAGCCGGAACATCGCGCACAACCAGCGACGATTTCCGATGGCAGCCGTTAGCGTAGCTACATGTACGACGTACGCCGGCTCCGTCTGCTGCGGGAACTGGCCAGGCACGGAACCATCGCCGCCACCGCCGAGGCATGCAACCTCAGCCCGTCCGCGGTGTCCCAGCAGCTCGCCCAGCTGGAACGCGAGGTGCGCACCCAGCTGTTGGTGCGCGACGGCCGACGGGTGGTGCTGACCGAAGCCGCCCGGGTACTCGTCGCGCACACCGAGCGGGTGCTGGCCGAGCTGGAGCAGGCCCGCGCCGAGGTGGCCGCCCTGAGCACCAGCGTCCGTGGCACGGTACGGCTCAGCAGCTTCCCCAGCGCCGCCGCCGCGCTCGCCGCCCCCGCGATCGCCGCCTGCCGGACGTCCCATCCGGACCTGCGGGTCCTGCTGGACGAGGCGGAGCCGGAGGAGAGCATCAGCGCACTGCGCACCCGCGGCAGCGATCTGGCGCTGGTGTACGAGTACAACCTGTTGCCGCGCATCCGCGACAAGGGCATCACCCTGCAGCCGCTGCTCCAGGAGCCGCTGCTGGTCGCCCTGCCGCCCGAGGGCGACGCCGCCGCGCCGGCCGGTCCGGTCAGCCTCACCGACCTCAGCACGCGGCCATGGATCGCCCCGCACAGCGACACCGCCCTGCGCTCCGTACTGGAACGCGCCTGCCAGGCCGCCGGGTTCGAGCCGCAGCTCGACTACACCAGCGACGACTACACCGTGATCATGTCCCTGGTGCAGGCCGGTCTCGGCCTCACCCTGATGCCCCGCCTGATCGCCGAACCCCTCGCCACGGATGTCCGGCTCTGCGAGGTCAGCGGCCTGCAGCTGTCCCGTACGGTGTCGGT
The DNA here is from genome assembly GCF_021216675.1 of Streptomyces gobiensis. NCBI lineage: Bacteria > Bacillati > Actinomycetota > Actinomycetes > Kitasatosporales > Streptomycetaceae > Streptomyces > Streptomyces gobiensis. Next base: position 3,366,542 of record NZ_CP086120.1, read on the forward strand.
CGCGGTACGCGCGGGCAGCGAGAGCGAGCCCACCATCACCGCTCTGCGGGCTGCCCTGCGCGAGGCGGCCGGCGGCGCCCTGTAGCGGCGCCCCGGCGCTACCGCGTGCTGCTCGCCATGGTGAGGGCCCTCTCCTCACAGCGGACGCGTACGGTCAGCAGCGCGGCGTTGCACACGGTGAAGACCATGGCGGTCAGCCAAGCGTTGTGCACCAGTGGCAGGGCGATGCCCTCTGCCACCACGGCGACATAGTTGGGGTGGCGCAGCCGCCGGTACGGTCCGTGCCCGACAAGGGGCAGGCCGGGCACCACGATCACCCGGGTGTTCCACTGCGGCCCCAGCGTGCCGATACACCACCAACGCAACGCCTGAGCGGCCAGCACCACGGCCAGCATCGGCCAGCCCACCAGCGGCACGAACGACCGCCCGGCGATCCACACTTCCGCCACGCAGCCGACGAGCAGCCCGGCGTGGAGCAGCGCGAGCAGCGGGTAGTGCCGTCTGCCGAACTCGACGCCACCGCGCGCCCGGCTCCATCTGGCGTTGCGGTGGGCCACCACCAGTTCACCGATACGCTCGACCGCGACGGCCACGATCAGCAGCGTGTACCAGATCATCAAGGACCCCTTCCCCACTCACCCAGCACAGTTCGCCGGCACAGTTCGCCAGCACAGTTCGCCCGCCGAGTTCACCAGCGCAGCAGCACAAGTTCGGCACAGAAGCCGGGCCCGAGGGCCAGCAGGAGACCCCAGGATCCGACGGGCGGCCGATGCTGGCGGTGGGTGACCTCCAGTACATGCAGCACCGAAGCGGAGGACAGGTTCCCCACCTCCGCCAGCGAATCCCAGGTGACGTCGAGGGCTCCCTCGGGCAGATCCAGCGCCTCACCTATGGCTTCCAGCACCTTGGGGCCGCCGGGATGACACACCCATACGCCGATCTCGGCCCGGGTGAGGCCGTTGTCCGCGAGGAAACCGTCTACGTCGCTGGCCAGATGTCCCCGCACGATGCCCGGGATCGCGGGGTCGAGCACGATCTGAAAGCCGCTGTTGGTGATGTCCCAGCCCATGGCCCGTTCGGTGTCCGGGTAGAAGCGGCTGCGGGTCGCTACGACCTGGGGGCCGTCCGGCGGGGGCTGCTTCCCGGGACCGCAGAGGACGAGCGCGCCGGCGCCGTCACCGAACAGCGCGCTGCCCACCAGATTCGCCGGTGAGGGATCGCCGCGCTGAAAGGTGAGCGAGCACAGCTCGACGGAGAGCAGCACCGCCACATGGTCGGGCCAGCCCCGCAGATAGTCGTGGAGCCGTGCGATGCCGGCCGCTCCCGCGACACATCCCAGCCCGTAGACGGGCAGCCGTTTGACGTCCGGGCGCAGGCCCAGCCGATCGACCAGCCGAGCGTCGACGGACGGGGCGGCCAGGCCGGTCGTCGAGGCGAACAGCAGCAGGTCAACCTCACTCGGCGCGATGCCCGTTTTTCGCAGAGCGCCGTCCACGGCCTCCGCGCCCATCGCGACCGCCGCGGTGATGAACGCGTCGTTGGCGGCGCCGAAACCGTCCAGCTTGACGTAGTCGTCAAGCGGCAGCACAGTATGCCGGGCCTTGACCCTGGCCCCGGCATGTACCCGCTCGAGAAGCGCCCGGTTCGCACCGGGCAGACACTCGGCGGCCAGCTCCGTGATCTCGCCCTGGCGGTGCCGATAAGGCCCCAGAACCTTCTGAACAGCTGCGATATGGGTTACAGGGGTTCGGGTCATGGCGTTTCCCGGTTGTATTCCGGCCGTATCCCGGTCGAATACGGAAAGACCCCTCCGGGGTTCCCCGGCCCGGCTCGCCCATGCCTTCCGGCTGGGCCGGGCCTGGACCGGGCGTTACTCCTCGAAGTCCTCCGGGGTGACGCCCGCATCGTCCAAGGCCTCCTCCATGGTGCGGCCGCCCTCTTCCCGCGGCTCCTCCGGCATGTTCTCCGGGTGGGTGACGGTGTCCTCGGTTTTCTTGGTCTTCGGGCGGTTCTCCTCAGGAACGGTCATCATCGCTCTCCTCACGCCTCACGCCTCGCTTCGGCACGTCGAGTAACCCCGGCCGCGCGGCCCAACCCTCCGGGTTGTCACCGGGGCGGTTCCGGGAGACGGTACGAACCGGTGGGAGCGGTTCGGCGTCCGTGGGAGTGTGGGGCAGCGCCGGGGAGTGCGGGGCGGCGGGTCCGTATGGTGTTGCGGTGCGCAAGGGCGGGGACGAGGAGCGGAGCTGATGGCTCGGGACTACGACAGCCAGTTGCTGGAGTCGGTGTCGGTACGGCGCCGGCGGCTGCGGGACGCGCTGTTGTTCGGGTCGGAGCGGGTGCGGCGGACCCTGGATGAGAACCTTGGGAAGACTTTTGGAGGGATCGCCCTCGCCGCGGTGCTGTGTGCCGGGTGCGTGGGGTGGTCGTTCATCTCGGATCGGATGAGTGACGGCGGCTTCTCGGGGCCGCGGTCGGGCGGAATAGCGGGGATAGCGGCGTCATGGTGAGTGCGGCTGATCAGCGCACCGGCTTGAGCCGGGTGACGCTCGTGGGAGACCGGCGGCGGGTCGACATGGTGCTGCCGTCCGAGGAGCCGGTCGGGGAGCTGCTGCCCGATATTCTGCGGCTGTTGGGGGACCGGGTCGGCAGAAAGCCGATGCTGCGGCGGTTGATGACCGCCGAAGGGACCGTGCTGGCGCAGGACGACACGCTCACCTCCGCGCGGGTGGCGGATGGGGCGGTGCTGCGGCTCGTACGGGAGCAGGAGACGCCCGCCGCGCCGGTGGTGCATGACGTCACCGATGAGGTGGCGGAAGACCTTGACCTGCGCAGCTGGCGCTGGGACGAGCGGACCCGGGCATGGACCGCCGGGGCGGCGAGCGTCGTGCTGGCCCTAATCGCCGCCGTACTGGCCAGGGTCTGGCTCGGGGCGGAGCCGGTCGGGAACTGGGTCGTGGCGGCCGCGGCCGTCGCCGCCGGGACCGGCGCGCTGGCCGCACGGCTGGGCAGCCGGGAGCTGGGGACGGCACTGGTCCTGCTGGGCGGCGCCGTTGGGGTGTTCGGCGCCTGGACGGTGACCGGCCCGGACGGTACGCGGCTGGCGGCGGTGGGGCTGGCGGTCGTGGTGACGCTGGTGCTGCTCGGGCTGTTCACGGCGGTCGGGCAGGGCGGGCTCGTCGGCGCCGGGGCGGTGGCCGTGCTGGTGGGCGGCTGGGCGCTGGGTTCGGCGCTGTTCGGCGGCGCGCGGACCGGGGTGGCCCTCGGGGTGGTGTCCGTACTGGCGCTGGGTTATCTGCCCCGGCTCGCGCTGATGGCGGCCGGGCTGACCAGGCTGGACGACCAGCGCTCCGGGGGGACTTCGGTGAGCCGGCACCGGGTGGACACGGCGCTGGCGGCGACGCATCGTGGGCTCGCTCTGGCCACCGTGGTCACGGCCGCTTCCACGGCGGTCGCCGGGTGGCTGGCCGTCAGCGTGGTCAACGGGTGGACCGTGGGGGTGGCCGCGCTGCTGAGTGTGGTGCTCTTCTCCCGGTCGCGGGCGTATCCGCTGGCCGTTGAGGTCGTCGCGCTGCTCGCCGCGGGCGGCGTGCTCGTGGTGCGGCTGATCGTGCTGTGGGCCGCGGGGTCCACGGCGGGGCCGCTGGCGGTGCTGTGCGCGGTCGCGCTGCTGCCCCTGGCGGTGCTGGTCGTACGTCCGCCCGACCATGTACGGGTCCGGCTGCGGCGGCTGATGAATCTGGTCGAGTCCATCAGCGTTGTGGTGCTGATTCCAGTCGCCATCGGCGCGTTCGGCGTCTATGGCCGACTGCTGGATACGTTCTGATCTGAGGAGATCTGATCTATGTCGGCACAGGACGACTGGCAGCGCGAGGTGTTCCGCGAGCTGGGCGGGGCGGTGGAGACGGCTGGGACAGCCGGGACAGCTGGGACGGCTGAGGCGGCTGCGGGGCCGGTCCCGCAGCCCCAGCCCGTACAGCCCCACTCCGTACAGCCCCAGCCCGTACACCAACAGCCCCCGCAGCCGCCCCGGCTGCCGCCGCCCACACCCGTATCCGTGCCGGTCGTCGCCCCCGAGCTGGCCGAAGCGCGCGGGCGTGCCCGGCACGGCGACTCCATCCCCCAGCGCGCGGGACGGGCGATGCGCCGACTGCTGCTGTCCTCCACCGCCCAGGACACCGCGGTGGCCACCCACACCGCTCAGGTGATCCAGCAGCCGATCACCACGGGCCGCCAGATAGCCGTCACCAGCATTCGCGGCGGAGCCGGGAAGTCCACGGTCGCGGCGCTGCTCTCGCTGACGTACGCGCACTACCGCTCCGACCCGGTCCTCACCGTCGAGGCCGATCCGGCGCTCGGCCCGTTGCCGCTGCGGCTGGGGGCGGCGGAGGTGCGCTGGAGCTGTGCCGATCTGGCGCGCATCATCGACCCCTCCATGCAGATCACGGACATCACCGGCTATCTCGTCCGGCTGTCCAGCGGCGGCTGGCTGCTGCCCGGCAGCCAGGGCGCGGTGGGGGCCCAACTGGATGTGGACATCTACCGGATCGTGATGACGTCGCTGCGCCGTTACTTCGGCACCACCATCGTCGACTGCGAAACGCTCCCGGCCGAACTGGCCCGTACGGCCCTGACCACCACCCAGGCCCGGGTGCTGGTGACCCCCGCCACCGTCGAGGGTCTGGCTGCCACCCGCTCGGTGCTGGACTGGGTGGGCGGCGTACACCGCAGCCTGCTGCCGACCACCGTGGTGGCGCTGACGCACACCTCCCCCGATATGGCCGTTGACGAGCGGCGGGCGGCCGAGCATCTGGGGGTGGGCGGCGCACGGGTGGTGTCCCTGCCCTACGACCGCCACCTCGCCGCGGGCGGTCAGATACAGTCCGCGCTGCTCGGCCAGGCCACCCGGGAAGCGGCGGCCCAGCTGGCCGCCGAGGCCATGGACCGTGCCGTCTCGCGTGGGCGAAGGTGATGAGTACCCACCAGATTCACCGGCCCGCGCGCACCACCCGCCCGCTGGCAGAGCCCGCCGAGCGGTTCATTGAGCCACCGCCGAACCTCCCCGAGGGCAAGTCCGGCTCCGCCGCCACCACGCTGCTGCCGATGGCCGGGGTGATGGGTTCGATGGCGATGATGACGATGATCCGCAGCAGCCAGTTCGCGGCCATCGGCGCCGTCGTGCTGGTCGTCGCCGTCATCGGCGGAATCGCGATGCTGTTCTCCCAGCGCGGCCGGGCACAGCGCACCCGGCGCACCCAGCGGGAGCGCTATCTGGAGTATTTGGAGGAGCTGCGCGAGGAGCTGAGCGCCGAGGACCGCGAACGCCGGGCGGCCGCCCGGGTGCTGGCCCCGCCGCCGGAGGCGCTGTACGACCTGATCGGCGACCCGGCGCGGCTGTGGGAACGGCGGCGGCTGGACCGGGACTTCCTCGACGTACGCATCGCCACCGGCGAAGTGCCGGTACGGAACCTCGCCCTGGAACAGAAGAGCGGCAACATACTGACCCCGCCGGACCGCTTCATGCTGAACGAGGCCGCCGGACTGCAGGAGCGGTTCGCCACCGCGCCGGAGATGCCGCTCACCGTCCCGCTGGACCGGGTCGGCGACGTCAGCGTCATCGGCGAACGCGACGATGTGCTGCGCGTCGTACGCACCCTGCTCATCCAGGCCGCCGTCGCCCACGCCCCCGACGATGTCGCCCTCGCGCTGGCCGCCGACGAGGAGCGGATGGCGGACTGGGAGTGGGTGAAGTGGCTGCCGCACACCCTGGACCCGGAGGCGTACGACGGCCCGGTCAGCGCCCGCCGGATCGCCGCCGGCGCCGGGCAGCTCGGCAAGGGGCTCGCGCCCGAGCTGCGGCAGCGGGCGGCGTACGCGGCCGAGGTACGGCGCGGTCTGGCGGGCCGGGAGGCGCTGGCCATGGCCAAGCGGCTGCTGGTGGTCAGCGACGGCCATGGCGAGGTGGCGCACGAGCTGTCCCGCCCGGACGAGGCCGTGCCGCTGCGCGACATGGGCGTGACCATGCTGCATCTGCTCGCCGAGCGCATCCACGAACCGGGGCAGGTGTCGGTCCGTATCACCGTCGACGGCGACCAGGTGACGGTGACGGACCTACGCGGCCAGGAGCCGGTCACCGTACGCGGCACCGTGGACGAGGTGACGCTGGCGGGCGCCTCCGGCCTCGCCCGGATGCTGGCCCCGCTGCGGCTGTCCCCGGAATCCGCCGCCGCCGGGGCCCCGCTGTCCGGCCCGGTGGACTTCGGGGACCAACTGGGCATCGAGGACCCGGGGGACCTGAGCCTGCGGCGGCTGTGGGCGCCGCGCCGGGGCGACCAGGCGTTCCTGCGGGTGCCGATCGGTCTGGGCGACAACCACGAGCCGGTGCTGCTCGACCTCAAGCAGTCCGCCGACCTCGGTATGGGGCCGCACGGGCTGTGCGTGGGCGCCACCGGCTCCGGCAAGAGCGAGCTGCTGCGCACCCTGGTCCTCGCCCTCGTCGCCACCCACCCGCCGGAGGACCTGGCGATGGTGCTGGTGGACTACAAGGGCGGCGCCACCTTCGCGCCCTTTGAGCCGCTGCCGCATGTCGCGGGCATCATCACCAACCTGGAGAACCGGGCCGGGCTTGTCGAGCGGGTGCACTCCAGCCTCGCCGGTGAGGTCAAGCGCCGCCAGCAGGTGCTCAAGGACGCGGGCAACATCGCGGATATCTCCACCTACGCCGCCGCCCGCGCCGAGCGCCCCGAACTCGACCCGCTGCCCCACCTCTTCGTCGTCATCGACGAGTTCGGCGAACTCCTCACCGCCAAACCCGACTTCATCGACCTCTTCCTCTCCATAGGCCGGATCGGCCGCTCCATCGGCGTCCATCTGCTCCTGTCCAGCCAGCGCATCGAGGGCGGCAAGCTCAAGGGGCTGGACACCTACCTCTCCTACCGGCTGGGCCTGCGCACCTTCTCCCCGGAGGAGTCCCGCACCGTGCTGGACACCCCCGACGCCTTCAATCTGCCGCCCATCCCCGGCTTCGGCTATCTCAAGGTCGACACCAGCGTGTACGAGCGCTTCAAAGCCAGCTATGTCTCCGGGCCCTACCGCGGCCCGGCCCGCCAGGAAGCCGACGACGACGGCCCCGCCGCGCTGCCGTACCCCGCCTACAACACGCTCGACGCCGACACGTCCGAAGGGACCGACGACGGTCCCGCCCCGGCCAGCCGCACCGTCGGCCCCACCCTGCTGTCGACCTTCGTCGACCAGCTCGCCGCCGCCGCGTCGCCGGTGAACCAGATCTGGCTGCCGCCACTGCCTGAAGCGCTCCCACTGGACGCCGTGGGCGGCCCGGTGGAGGCGGGCAAGCGCGGCATGCGGCTCACCCAGCGGCCCACGGGACCCCTGCGCGTGCCGCTGGGGCTGCTGGACGACCCGGCCAAGCAGTGGCAGGGCCAGTGGACACTTGACCTGACCCTCGCGGGCGGCCACGTCGCCATCATCGGCGGCCCGCAGTCGGGCAAGACGACGCTGCTGCGCACCCTCATGCTCTCCCTCGCCCTGACCCACACCCCGCAGGAAGTGGGCATCTACGGCCTCGACCTGGTCGGCGGCGGACTGCAGGCGATGTCCGGGCTGCCGCACGTCGGCGGGGTCGCGGGACGGGCCGACCGGGAGCGGGCCGCCCGCACCGTGGAAGAGATCCGCACCATGCTGGCCGAACGCGAGGAGATCTTCCGCGAGCAGGGCATCGACTCCGTCGACCAGCTGCGGCGGCTGCGCGCCGCCGGGCAGCTCCCGCAGCTCGGCTCCACCGACATCGTGCTCGTCATCGACGGCTTCGGCGGTCTGCGCGAGGACTTCGAGGAGCTGGACGACGCCATCGGCGAGCTGCTCAAGCGCGGCAGCGGGTACGGCATCCATGTGGTCGCCTCCATGCTGCGCTGGAACGACGTACGTATCGCCGTGCAGTCCACCTTCGGTACCCGCGCCGAACTACGGCTCAACGACCCCTCCGACAGCAGCATCGACCGCCGCCTGGCCCAGACCCTCGTCCCCGACGAGCCGGGCCGGGTGCTCACCGACGGCAAGCTCTTCGCCCAGGCCGCTTTGCCCCGGATCGACGGTCTGTCCTGCGGCGACGACCTCGGCACCGCCGCCGAGCACGCCGTACGCACCATCCGCGCGGCCTGGACCGGGCCCGGCGCGCCACCGGTGCGGGTGCTGCCACCGAAGCTGACCACCCGCAAGCTGCCGACCCCGGCGGCCGAGCCGCGGAAAGTCCCCATCGGCCTGGACCAGAGCGCACTACGGCCCGTACTCCTCGACCTGTTCCAGCACGACCAGCACCTGCTCATCTTCGGCGACAGCGAGTGCGGCAAGACCAACCTGCTGGAGCTGATCGCCCGGGGCCTGATCGACCGGTACAGCGAGGACGAGCTCGTCTTCGCCATCATGGACCCCAGGCGCGGCCTGCACAGCCTGGTGCCCGAGCCCTACAGGGGCGGCTACGCGCACAACGCCAAGCTGGCCGCCGCGCTCTCCGCCGGGATCGCCGGGGAGCTGGACAAGCGGATGCCCGACGACACCGTGGCCCCCGAGGTGCTGGCCGCGGGCGGGGCGACGCACAGCGGGCCCGAGATCGTCGTACTCGTCGACGACTACGACATCCTCTCCACGGCCGGGCAGCAGCCGCTGGAGCCGTTCCTCCCCTATATCCCCTCCGCCCAGGACATCGGCCTGCACTTCGTCATCACCCGCCGCGTAGCCGGAGCCTCCCGGGCGCTGTACGAGCCGTTCCTGATGACGCTACGGGAGAGCGGGACCTCAGCCCTGGTGATGACCGGCGACCGCTCGGAGGGCCAGCTCTTCCCGGGCGTCCACCCGGCCCACCGCCCCCCGGGCCGCGGCATGTTCATCCGCCGAGGCGAGCCAAACCGCCTGATCCAGACAGCCCTGACAAACGAGTAAACCCCGACGAGTGTTGTGGGCAGTCGTTCCGCAGGGCGTGGGGGCACCTCCCAGACGGAGTCTGGGGGAGGGTGGGCACAACACGACCCGCACCCGAAGGACAACCGGGGCCTGGGGCGGACAGCCCCAGTTCCGGGAAGGGGCGGGCTTAGGGGAAACCCACCGAACCGAGACGAAACGAGAACGGATGACCACCGACGTAATCGCGCTCACCGAACAAATGCCGGACCCCTGGACCCTGATGGCCGGACTGATGTCCGGCGGCCCCGACACCTCGGTCGCCGCCGCAGGCGACGGCGCGGTGATCCAGCTGTGCGACGCCGAAGGGCGCCCGCTGGCCTCAGTCGAGGCCCCCATGCTGGTCCAGACCCCCGGCGAGATCGCCCGGCTGCTCGGCCCGGACGCCGCCCCCGTCACCGAGCCCATGTGGTGGACCGAGGTACGGGCCGCCACCGCCGCACCCAACTCCCCCCAGCTCGCCGGAACCATCGCCACCCGCCTGGTCGGCCAGCTCGGCGGCGCGGTGTGGCCGCCCGAGGCCACCGCACCGGACGGTGGGGCGGCCGCAGTGCCAGGGGTGACCGCCACGGCCGCCACCGCCGCCGCTCAGCCCGCCGTTGACGTACTCACCGACAAGGTGGCCGCCGTCATCCAGGACCGCCCCGTAGTAGCCATGACGGCCTGGCTCGCCGACGCCCTGCGCGCCACCCGGACCAGCGACCGCGGCCTGCAGATCGTCACCCCGCGCACCGCCCGCCTCACCCTGCCCCTCCGCGCGGCCCTGTCCGGCCTGCCCAACCGCTGGGTGGTACAGGACGGCGAGGGCGGCTACTACGACGGCCTCTCCGGCTCCGAACTCCACTGGCAGGACGGCGCTTTCACCGCCACCGGCACGCTCGCCTCCCCCTACGCCCAACTAGCCGAAACCGGCGAGCACCAGCTCCTGCTCACCTTCGCCACCCGCCACCCCGCTGACCGCGACCTGCTGCTCGGCGGCGCGCTGGAGGCCACCTGGCAGCAGCTCACCGGCGCCGCACCGGCGGGCTGGGGCACCGCGGAACCGGCCAACCTCCCCTGGGACCGCCAGGAACTGACCGACCTGGCCCGGGACCGGGCCCCCGACCCCACCCTGCTCGTGGCCGTCGGCCACCCGGGCCGCCCGGCCATCGCCACCCTGCGGGTCGGCCGCGTCCCCAGCGGCGTCGAGGAGGAGGTCACCCTGGCCCTCGGCTATCCCAAGGACACCGCCCCACCCCTGGACACCCTGCTGGAGCTCGCCGAACAACTCGTCACCGAGCACGGCCTGGTATCCCTGCTGATCCAGCGCCGCCATGCCCGCGCCGACCTGACCATCCCCGCCCACCTGGAAGCCCCTCCGGTCCCGGGCGCCTTCCTCATCGGCAGCGAGGCCGTCCAGGAGATCGGCCCCGCCCAGGCCCGCCGCTCCCCACTGACCGACCCCCCGGTCCAGCTGGGCCGGGGCGCCGACGCGGGGCTCTACTACCCGCTCGGCGACGGGGGCTGGGAGGCCTACCAGCAACTCATGGGGGAGCTGTACCGGGAGGCGAAGCGGAAGGGAAACCCCGGTGGCGCCGGGGGCCATTGACAGCATCGAAAGGGAACCACTGAGCCGCCTGGCGCGTCTCGACAAGAGCGTGTGGACTTGCTCTCGATCGTCACAAAGGCGTTGCATCCACCGGTGCGCCGTCGGATGGTGGTGAGGGCCTGAGCAGTCTTGGCCGCCTCAACGGGAGGGATTGAGCATGAAGTTCGATATGGGGAATCAGGCGCTGTCGACGCTGATGAAGCAGTCGCGGGGCTCATCGACGGACCTTGGGTCGCTGATCAAGCAGTTGATCACTGCGGCGCAGCCGTTGGAGGGGAAGTTCAACGGTGCGGGTAAAGCGGCCTTCGACCAGTTCAAGACCAACGCGGATGGCATCACCAGGTCACTCAATGGCGCCCTGAGTTCGATTCTGGGTGGTCAGCAGGGCATGGAGGCCGCGTTCGGTTCCGGTGAGCAGGAGTCGGCGGACAACGCCCGTCAGGCGATGGGCGCGGCGAACTTCGACGCGGCCCGTTTCTCGGGCCGCTGACCAGAAGGGGGCAGCAGGGACATGGGAAATGCGGACCGGCGTAGTTATGACACGGGTGCCTCGGGCGAGGCGCAGTCGAATCTGCAGGGTGTGATCGCGCAGCTGGAGCGGGTCATCGCGGAGCGGGACCAGCAGGTGAAGGCCGCCATGGCCGACTTCCAGGCCGACGGGGTCTCGGAGCAGTACCACGGCGCTGAGCAGCGGTGGAACAAGTCCGCCAGCGAGGTGCGCTCCATCATCAACCTGCTGAAGTCGACGCTGGAAAAGAACGACGGCACGGCACAGGCAGCACTCAAGCGCGCCAAGGCAGCCGTGGACGGCATCGGCTGATCAGGGGGATGACGGATGTCGCGGTGGGACATCAGCCCACAATCCGCTCAGGGGGTCTTGAAGAAGACCATCGCGGTGGCGGAGAAGCTTCAGGGGCAGGCCAAGTCCTATGGCTCGCATCTGCAGGGCGCAGCCACGAACGCGGGGACGCTCTATATGGGCGAGGGCAAGAGGCCACAGGCTGGTCTGATCGGCGCCGCGCTGGGTGAGTTCGCCGAGGGGAAGAAGGAAGACCTGCTCTTCATCGGGGCACGGGCGGGCAAGTCCCTGAACGGCGCGCAGAACGCCATGAACGCATACCTGCGCGGGGACCAGGCCATGGCTGAACGGGTTCAGCGCGCGGCCACGGCCAGCCCGGACATGGAAAGGATCACGAAGGCGCAGGCGGAGAAGGGGTAGGAGCGGGGGCGTGGCCGAAGAGGTCAAGGAGCAGGTGGACCCGGCCGGTATACCGGAGTTCACCGGCAATCTGGAACAGCTCGACAAAGACATCACCGGACTCAAAAAAGACGCGAGCGCCATCCGCGGAACCGGCTCAGGCGTCCACTCCACCTTCCAGGGCTTGTCGGCGTTCTACGACGCGCCTGAGGCGGAGCAGCTCTTCGCCACCACGAAACCGGTACGGGAGAAGGCCGACGACTTCGCGGACGACCTGGAGAAGGTCACCGCTGCCCTGAGCGGCTACGCGACCGAGGCCCGCCCCCTGGTCGCGAAGCTGAAGCGCCTCAAAGCCGAAGCCACCTCCTTCCTCGGCTCCATCCAGGGCGATGACGACTGGAAGGAAGACGGCGACAAGGTCAAACGCAACAACGACCTTGTCCAGGAGATCTCCGCGACGGTCGCCCAGTTCTGGGAGGCCGAACGCCGCGCCGCCAACAAGATCACCGCGCTGGTCGGCGGCACCCAATGGACGGTCGGCGACGGCTCCGGCGGCAAGAACATGTACGGCCTCAGCGTCGAGGACATGAAGAAAGCCGGAGAAACGCCCTGGGGCAGCGCCGTCGAGCAGGAGTACGCCTGGTACCGGGTGGACCAGCACGCCAAGAGTTTCATCTGGGACGGCGTCATCGTCGACGGGATCTGGGGCACCCTCAAGGGCCTGGGCACCCTGGTCAACCCCTGGAGCGACGGCTTCGCCGACGCCTGGAAGGGTCTGGCCCAGCTGGCCACCGGCATCGCCATGACCTCCGGCCTGGGCGCGCTCACCTACAAGCTGATGCCCGACGGGCCGGTCAAGGACTGGATGAGCGACTCCTGGCAGACCACCAAGCAGGTCGGCAAGGAACTGGTCGCCTGGGACATGTGGAGCGAAAACCCGGCCCGCGCGGCCGGGCTGGTGACCTTCAACGTCGTCACCACCATCGCCACCGGCGGCGCCGGCGCCGCCACCAAGGCCGGCACGGCAGGCAAGGTCCTCAGCGCCGCGGGCAAGGCCGGCAAGGTCATCGACCCCATGACCTACCTCGGCAAGGGCATCGGCACCGGCCTGAAATCCCTCCCGAAGATCACCGACATCACCACCGGCCTGAAAGGCCTCAACTCCATCGAAGCCGTCAGACTCCCCGACGGCAACCTCGCCCTGCCCAACGGCAAAGTCCTGCCCGCCGACGCTCCCCTACGCGACGCCGGCCTGCCCCCGGGCAAGACCGCCCTCGAAATCACCAACAACACGCCCCACATACCCAAAGGCACCATCAAACTCCCCGACGGCACCTACATGACGCCCAAGGGCGACCTCCTGGACTCCACCGGCACCCTCAAACAACCCGCCGACGCCGCCCCCACCGACATCACCACCCGCCCCACCGAAACCCCAGCCGCCCCCCAACGCGAACCCGCCCTGGTCGGCGCCAACACACCCGACAACCTCCCGGGCACCAACGACCTCCCCGGCCCCGGCGGCACAGCCCCCGACGGCCCCACCGCCTCCACCAAAGGCCCCGAAACCCTCGGCCCCGGCGCTGGCCCCCGCGACAACCCCACCGGCACCCCCGTCCGAGAGGCCACCGGCGGCCCAAGCGGCGGCACCGGGAACCCAAACCCACCCAGCAACACAGCAGGCTCCGGCCCAGCTACCGGCGGCCCTGCCCCCGAACCCCCAACGGGCGGCGCGGGCAGGGGCGCCGAAGCTGCAGCAGGCGATGTTGGGAAGGCTCCCGAGCTCTCCACCAGCGCAGAAGCCCCGTCGGGTGGTGCCGGTAAGGGAGCGGAGCCCCCCACTGGTGCTATCGACTCCGAAGCTGCCCCGGGCGCCGCCAGCCGGGAGGTTCCCGACCGCCTAAGTGCAAGTGACGATCTTCCCGGTCAGCGCAACGACGACGCAGGCGCACCGCGAGACCCGGATGATCACGGGCTAGGCGGTAATGAAAACTGGGGCACACACAATGGCGAGTCCGTGGACTACGCCGAGGTGCCTGACCGCAAAGCAGTGTCCGTATACGAGCGCATTCGAGCGAATACGGATGATGTGCCGAGCATCGCCGATAACACCGGAATCGATTCCGGCATTCTCACAAGAGTGAAGGAGCACCTCTTCCTGAACAAGCATGACGTGCAGGTAGGACCTAACCAGACCAGGCAAGGCGTATACTTCACCGCTTACGATGAGATCGCGGATCTGTGGACAAAGGCCGAGAGAGGGACGCTCAAGAGTATCGATGAGGGGTCCTTTCGCGGCCTCATCGCTCACGAGTACGTTGAGAGTCGGCTCATGGAGGCGGGTCTCCCGTATCGTTCGGATCATGCGGCTGCCTGGGAGCCGGGCAGCTCCGAACTGGATCCGAGCTTGCTTGGAGCGCACGACGTAGCCCCCATATCGTTCCGAGGTGCTCCGATTACGGCCGAGGGCACTCTGAAGCGCTGGCCGAAGATGGGACTCATACCTCCGAGCGTGAAGATTGCCGACGACCTGTCCAACCTGGACGAGGTGGTCAACGCCGCCAAGAAAGGACTGAGCTTGTGACGCGCCAGGGTTCAGCGAATGCAATGGTCGAGCGTCTTGTCGCCATTGACTGGACGGACTGGGATACAGCCGATGACCATGCTGTATCGCGATCCATGCTCTTGCGTGAGTACCTTCGCCGTGCCGCGCTGTGGGTGCAGGAGTTGGGAGGTACGGACGAATGGCCTTTCTTCGATATCGCGGAACGCATCGACCCTTCCGTACCTTCCGACCAAGAGCTTATTGATCGACTGGAAAAATTCACATCGGAGAACGTTCCGGGTCTGACGACAAGGAAGATGTGCCGAGCAGCTGTCAACTGGGCAGCGCTTCAGGAAGTGGCTCATCCCCGGCTCGGCGAGCTTGATGACCCGTACGAACCCTTGGTCATGCTGTATGCGCGGGGCGGCGGATTCACGGTAGAGAATGGAGTGGCTGATTTCTTGTTCGTGCCCGTTCCGCTCGGGACATGGCAGGAGCATGTTGCGGAAAAGCCGGTTGTCGCGCTCGATCCAGCTATGCTGGACGCCTTGGACGCAGAGTCAAGCAACTGAAGCCTTTGATCCTTAGAGTGCAAAAGCTATAAGGCATTCCGAGGGGGGTGAGTTCATCGCTCCGTTTTCATAGACAGGACGTGAAGATGCTGCCCGCTGACGAGGAAGTAGCAGCAGTAGTCCGTGAGTGGATGGGATCCTCCGATGATCGACCGCTAGATCTCGCGGGCCTATACTTAAGCGGAGCAGACCTCAGCGGAGCCGATCTTTCCGAGGGACTTTTCACCGAGACCGACTTCCGCCACGTCGCTTTGATCAGCACTGACTTGTACCGCGCCCATCTTGAAGGGGCGAATCTCACTTCCGCGGACCTCTCCAACGCCTGCCTCGTGAAGGCGACCTTGGACGAAGCTGCGCTGTGCTCTGCGAACCTGGACCACGCTGACTTGGGAAGTGCCTCCCTCTGGGGAGTCGACGCCAGGGCCGCAAGCTTCCGGGGCGCCACCCTGGACGGTGCGTCGTTGCTGCGAGTCAAGCTGGCCGGTGCAGACCTTTCCGACGCAACCGTTGCGGAGTCGTCCTTCAATGTTGTTCTCGACGAGCAAACGGTCGTTACCGGGTTGTCAGGCACGGTGTTCGGTCCGGCAACCCTGACAGAAGGCGAAGCATCTCGTGAACTCGCCGGAGCGGACCTCGAGCGGTGGTTGAATGATCGCGGCGCACAGGTAGAGGTGCTATCCCCTCGAAGGTCGAGGTAGTGATGCTTGGGTTCCACAATCTTGCCATCGAGATCACGCTGAAACTCTGGCTGACCCAGCCAGCGAACGGTGAATGAACCTTCTCAACACTGTCGAGCACCCCTGAAGCACTGAACTTACCGAGTGCTCGGGCGCAGGCCTTTCGGACGGAGTCGATATCCCGTGGCCTTGGGACCGTTCGTCTGACAAGGTGCCAACTATGTCCGAGCCCGAAGCGCCGCCACACGACGTTACAGACCTTCGCCGACGCGAAGCCCTAGGTCACCGCATGAAGTTCTTGTTCTTCTGGGGCCACCAGCCGTCCCGAAGTGGGGGAATTGGCCCGGGCTCTCTCAGCCAGTGGTGGCCGACGACTTTCACCGTCGAAGGTGATACGTACGCCAGCGCCGAGCACTTCATGATGGTGGCCAAAGCACGGCTCTTCGGCGACGAGCTGACCGCCCAACGTATCCTGGCCGCCCCTCATCCAGGCACAGCCAAGGCACTGGGCCGCCAAGTCGTCGGCTTCGACGAACAGACCTGGGTAGCCCATCGCTACGACATCGTCATCCAAGCGAACATGGCCAAGTTCGAGCAGGACCCAGGTCTGCGTGACTACCTCCGGACGACGGCGGGGCGGGTGCTCGTTGAAGCCAGTCCCCTCGACCGAATCTGGGGCATCGGTCTCGCCGCCGACGATGAACGTGCCAGCCGACCATCGCAGTGGCGAGGGCTGAACCTTCTCGGTTTCGCGCTCATGGAAGTCCGCGCAGCCCTCGCCCGTTGACGCGGCAATGTGCGTTCCCGGCAGGTCCTGCTGCTGGCGGACGAAGGCTGCCAAGGCACCGGTGCCCTTTAAAGCTCTACCGCAGTAACCGAGTCAAGGGGCGGGCCGATGTGCTCGGCTTTCGAGCCGTGTGGTGACCTGTGGTCATCGGAGTCCCCATTCCGCCGCTAGGCGGCTGGGGGTGCCTCCTGGGAACCCAGCTGCCTGTCGCTGCCCGACGAAGCTCTTCGAGTGCGGTGGGCCAGGCGTACGCGAAGTCCTTCCGGTAGTCGGCGCCGAGTTCGCCGTGCTGGTCCCAGTGACCGTGCCACATCAACGACGAGCGTGCCCGACGCCCGCTCCTTGAACGACACCGCAACCTCCGTGGCCTGGTCCGCGCTGGGGGGCTCACGGCGTGCGGTTCCGACAGCGCATCGGATGGCGCTCAGCCCTCCAAGGAGGCGCCTACTAAAGCGCCGGAGCCATCACCTACCTGGAACGATTCGGACACGGTGCTGGAGACCGGGGCCAAGGTCAAGCAGGCTCTGCCCGATATCCAGGCGATGCCCGGCTGGCGGCCGAAGGTGTCGGCAGACGTCCACCCCGGTGAATCCGTCGCAGAACAGGCCAAGCTGCGGGGCAACGCCAAGTTCACGTCGACGGACGACACGTACGTCAGCTTCGAGATGCTCACCTTCACGAGTAAGCAGGAAGCTGGCGCCCACTTGAAGGACGTTTTCGGAGAGATCGACCGGAAGAAGAGGCCGCGGCTGGAAATGCCCACGATCGGCAACGAAAGCCAGGCCTACCAGCCGGGCGGTATCACGGTCACCATGAGGGTCGGCACCGTGGTCGCCGACGTGTCGGTGGAGGGCAAGGCAATTGACCCGAAGCTCTTGCAAGAGGCAGCCGTCATGTTCGCCAAGCGGATCCAGCAGGTCCAAAGCGGAGATACAGTCAACGCCTCCTTGTACGGCAACTGAGTGCGTGTTTTTTGAAGGCTGCGGGACCTCTTCAGCCACCTCGCGCCGCGCCTGCGTATCGTGAGGTCCGACGTCGTGGACCACCTGCAGGCCACGCCCGGCACCTACGACGTGCTCTACAGCGTCTTCGGCGCGGTCGACTTCACCGACCCGCGGGAACTGCTGCCGGCCGCGAGTGCCGCGCTACGGCCCGGGGGACGGCTGGTGTTCTCCACCCTCGCCCACTACCTCACCGGGGCGCCCGCCCCGCCAGATGCCGTGGCCGCCTACATCCCGGCGAAGACCCCCGACGGGGAGGCGACCACGATGCGCCGTTGGGTCCTCCAGGAGCAGGTGTGGACCAAGTTCCTCGACGAGGCCGGGTCCATGGACATCGGCATCGAGGTCCTGCCGCCCACTGCCGAAGGGCCACGCACAGCAGGCACCCTGCTGGTGTCGGCCTTCCGCCACACGATCTGACCGCACTCGGAGCGTCGTTACCCCGGCCTGTACAGATGAACCGGCCCTCAGCACCCGACCAGGATCAGTGACTGGTGGCTTCCTGTACCTCGATTTCGTACGGCAGGGACGTCAGCGAGGCGAGGCGTTCTGCCACTTCTTCGCGTGCATCGCCGGGCACCGATACCACGACCACCGTAGGGGCGTCCGGCTTGTTGTAGCTGGTGAACTCCGCAGGGCTCATGGTGTCGGTGACCAAGGTCCACAGGGTGCGACGAGCTTGATCGAGTGCGTCTTCGCGCACGGTCATCGAGACGAAGGTGCGAAGTGCCATGTCGGGAATCCCTCGGACAGAGTTGTCTCCCCAGCATCTCTCTGGCCGACCCGGCGTAGCTTGCGATATCAGCAGGGCACCGGGGTGTGAGGTCCGGACGGCATCCTGCAAGGCGCTGACGCCGAGAACTGAGCAGGCAGGCCTGTCACTTCTGCGCCTTGCATTCACCCAATGGTGTAGATCATCTGTGGTCTGTGTGATCTACTCGGATTTCGCCCTTGATGATCTAGAGGCGGCCCCGGAATGACCAGGCGGCACTCTGCACGACCTTGGGCGCGCCCGGCTGCACGCACCATCCGCACAACAGAAAAGGGCCACCGTGCATTTGACTCCGCATGAGCAGGAGCGCTTGCTGATCCACGTCGCGGCCGACGTGGCACAGAAGCGCCGTGATCGCGGGCTGCGCCTCAACTATCCCGAGGTCATGGCCCTGTTAACCGTGTACGCCTTTGAACAGGCGCGCGACGGCAAGACGGTCAGCGACATCATGGATGAAGGCCGACGGCTGTTCACTCGCGACGACGTGATGGACGGCGTCCCGGAGATGATTAAGAACGTCCAGGTGGAGGCCACCTTCCCGGACGGCACCAAGCTGGTCACCATCCACGACCCCATCCCGGAGGCGGTGGAGGAGCCCGAGATTTACCCGGGCAAGGTCGAGCACCCGGAGCCGCCCCGCAAGGCGGAATGTTCGGTCGACTGCGACGACGCCAACAACTCATCCCCGTGCTGCGACGAGTGCGATGACACGGCCTCCCGGCACGCTGCGATCTACTTCAACGTGCACCTGGACGGGGACACGTCCGCGGGCGCGGCAAGCCTTCAGGACAGTAAGACGACGATCAAGGTGAAGAACACGTCGGACCGCCCCCTCCAGGTCGGCTCCCACTATCACTTCGCCGAGGTCAACCCAGGGCTCACGGTCCTCAGCGTCAAGGGTTCGAGGGGTTGGACGACCCCCGCTTCCAGCAAGCTCTGGGACTGCCCGGAAGCGAAGGGGCGGCGGCTCAATATCGCCGCAGGCACATCCGTGCGCTTCGAGCCCGGTGACGAGTGCTGCGTCGAGCTGGTGGCGATCCAGGGCACCGCCACCTCGGGCCTGCCCAAGATCCAGGGACTGCGCGAAGGGACCGTCTGATGAGCAAGAGGCAGCAGCAGAGCAACGAGCTGACGCGGGCTGACTACACCGCCCTGTACGGGCCGACGACGAATGACCGGGTCCGGCTCGCCGACACCGACCTCACCTTAGAGATCGAGGCCGACTGGAGCGGCGGTCCGTCGTACAGCGGCCACGAGATGATCTTCGGCGGCGGCAAGGTGATCCGCGAATCGATGGGCATGTCGCACATCGCCAGGGACGGGAAGGACAGCGGGGCCACGGTCACAGGGCACAAGCCCGTGGACACCGTCATCACGGGTGCGCTGATCCTCGACTGGTGGGGCGTGGTCAAGGCCGACATCGGCATCCGCGACGCTGAGATCGCGGCCATCGGCAAGGCGTACAACCCCGAAACGATGGACCCGATCAAGCATTTCGAGATGCCGGGCGGTTTCGGCGCGAGGTTCACCGATCAGGGGCAGGCGGCCTTCACCACGGCCACTGTGAAGCCGGAGAACTTCGTGGTCGGCCCGAGCACCGAGGTCATCTCCGGCAATGGGCGGATCCTCACCGCTGGCGGCGTGGACACCCACGTCCACTTCATCTGCCCCGGGGAGATCCACGAGGCCCTCGCCTCGGGCGTGACCACCCTCATCGGCGGCGGCACCGGACCGGCCGAGGGCAGCACGGCCACCACCGTGACCCCGGGCGCGTGGCACATCACCCGGCTCTTCGAGGCGCTGGACGAGTTCCCCATCAACATCGGCGTGCTCGGCAAGGGCAGCACGATGAACAAGGCCGAGCTCGAAGCACAGGTGGACGCCGGTGCCTGCGGCCTCAAGGTCCACGAGGACTGGGGCGCCACGCCCGCGGTGCTCGACAAGGCCCTGGAGGTCTGCGAAGAACGCAAGATCCAAGTCGCCCTGCACGCCGACTCGCTGAACGAGTCCGGATTCCTGGAAGACACCCGTCACGCCTTCGTCAAGAAGGACACCAACGGGAATCCAGTGGACGCCCAGGGCAACCCCACAGCTGACGAAGACGAGTATGTGCGCCGCCCCATCCACATCTTCCACGTCGAAGGTGCCGGAGGCGGTCACGCTCCGGACATGATCGAGCTGGTCAAGGACGCCAACGTCCTCCCGGCCTCGACCAATCCGACGCGTCCCCTGACGGTCAACACCGTCAAGGAACACATCGACATGATGATCGTCTGCCACCACCTCAACCCGGAGATCCCGGCGGACATGGCCTTCGCCGACTCCCGGATCCGGCCCTCCACCATGGCAGCGGAGGATCTCCTCCACGACATGGGCGCCATCTCGATGATGTCCTCCGACGCGCAGGCCATGGGCCGTATCGGCGAGATGGTCATGCGCACCTGGCAGACCGCGCACGTCATGAAGTGCCGCTACGGGCCGCTGCGAGAGGACCTCGACGCCGCGAAGATCCGCGACATCGCCGATGACACGGATGCCAAGGGCCACGAGCACAACGAGAAGCAACTGCTGCCGAACGACAACTTCCGGGCGCGCCGGTACGTCGCCAAGTACACGATCAACCCGGCGATCACACACGGCATCGACAAGTACGTCGGCTCCGTACAGCGGGGCAAGCTGGCCGACCTGGTGCTGTGGGAACCGAAGTTCTTCGGCGTGAAGATGCACATGGTCGTCAAGGGCGGCCAGCTCGCCTACGCACAGGTCGGCGACGCCAACGCCTCCATCACCACCCCGCAGCCCTACCTGCCGCGCCCGGTCTGGGGCGCCAGCGGCCGCTCCCCTGGGCGCAACTCGCTCAACTTCGTTGCTGAGAACGTGGGCGCCAAGCTGTCCAGCTACGAGAAGAATTCCGACGGGACCGCCAAGAAGTGCGCCGACGGCACCTTCGTGAGGAAGACCGCTGAGGTCACCAGCAAGGAGAAGCGGGGTGACGATGAGATCACGGTGACGAGGCCCGAGGGTCTCGGGCTTGAGAAGGACTTCGTGGACATCACGGATACCCGGTGTATCACCAAGGCCTCCATGCTGCTGAACGACCGGGGCGCAGAGGGCAAGGAGCTGGACCTGGAGGTCAGCCACAACAGCTTCGATGTCACCATCGGCGGTGCGACCACGGCGGACGCGCGTGCCGAGATCGACAAGGCGACCGTGCCGCGTTCCTACGTGAACGAAGTACCCATGGCACAGCGGTACTTCCTCTTCTGAGCTGCTGCCGTGTGCCCGGGCGGACACGCCACGTTCGCCCGGACTCACGGCGGTCGGCACCCGAACCCCGCAGACCTCCCGCAACACCCCTCGCAACGATGAAAGGCAGCCGCTCGCGCATGAGCCGTGCAGCCCTGCTCCTGCTGGCCGACGGCCGCTTCCCCGCCGGTGGGCACGCCCACTCCGGCGGCGTCGAGGCCGCGGTCGCCAACGGAGCCGTATACGACACCGACAGCCTGGAGGCGTTCTGCCGCGGACGCCTGCACACGGCCGGGCTAACCGCAGCCGGACTGGCCGCCGCGGCAGCGGCCGGATACGACCCGCTGATGCTGGACGAGGCGGCCGACGCGCGTACGCCCGTACCCGCGTTGCGGACCGTCGCCCGGCGGCTGGGGCGGCAGATGCTGCGCGCTGCGCGGGCGACGTTCCCGTCCGAGGAACTGGAGCGGCTAGCCACCGCCTGCCCACAGGGCGCCCACCAGCCGGTGGTGCTGGGCCTCGCCGCTCGCGCCGCCGGGCTCGACCCGGTGGACGCCGCCTACGCCGCTGCGTACGAGAACGCGGGCGGCCCGGCCACCGCAGCCGTGCGCCTGCTGAGCCTCGACCCGCTCCACGCCTCGGGGCTGCTGGCCCGCCTCGGCGCCGAGACCGACGGCGTCGCCACTGCCGCCGCCGACGCCGCGGCCCGTGTCCCGGCCGAGGGTGTCGACGCCCTGCCGTCGGCGTCCGCACCGCTCCTGGACATCACCGCCGAACAGCACGCCGCCTGGACCGTCCGGCTCTTCGCCTCCTGACCACGATCCGAACATCCCTGATTCGCAACGGAGTTAGCATGCACCTCGACCACTCCCTGCCTCACCAGCACCTCCCCAGCGCCTCGGCGACCCGGCCCGACGGCAGCCGCCGCGCCCTCCGCGTCGGCCTCGGCGGCCCCGTCGGCTCGGGCAAGACCGCCACCGTCGCCGCCCTCTGCCGCGCCCTGCGCGACCGCTGGTGCATCGCCGCCGTCACCAACGACATCTACACCCGCGAGGACGCCGAATACCTGCGCCGCGAGGCCGTCCTGCCGCCCGAACGCATCACCGCCGTCGAGACCGGCGCCTGCCCGCACACCGCGATCCGCGACGACATCTCCGCCAACCTGGAGGCCGTCGAGCACCTGGAGGAGACCCTCGAATCCCTCGACCTCGTCCTCGTCGAATCCGGCGGCGACAACCTCACCGCCACCTTCTCCAAGGGCCTCGTCGACGTGCAGATCTTCGTCATCGACGTCTCCAGCGGCGACGACATCCCCCGCAAGGGCGGCCCCGGCATCACCACCGCCGACCTCCTCGTCGTCAACAAGACCGACCTCGCCCCGCACGTCGGCGCCGACCTCGCCACCATGGCCGCCGACGCCAAGCAGCAGCGCGGCGATCTCCCCGTCGTCTTCACCAGCCTCACCTCCGACGACGGCATCCGCGAGGTCGCCGACTGGGTCACCGGCCACCTCACCGAGTGGCGAGCCGAGGCAGCCGTATGATCCCCGCCCCACAACTCACCGTCTCCCGCGCCCCGCTGGACGGCGCCCCCGGCGCCGAAGAGCCCGCCGGGCATCCCGACGGAGTACGGGCCACCGCGCTGATCCGCGCCGCGTACAACGGGCGCGTCACCACGCTCCCGCGGCTGCGCAGCGACGGGCCGTTCCACCTTCGGCAGATGCGCACCAGCGGGCGCTCCGCCAGGGTGGGCATCATCGGCGCGATGAGCGCCCCGCTCGGCGGCGACCGGCTCGCCATCGACATCACCGCCGAGGACCACGCCGAACTGGAGGTCACCACGGGCGCCGCCACGCTCGCCCTGCGCGGCCCCACCACTGAGCCCGCTACGTACGACGTACGCCTCACCGCGGGCGAACACGCCGACCTGCGCTGGCTGCCCCACCCCCTCATCAGCGCCGCGGGCAGCAACCTCCGCCAGACGTACACCGCCGAACTCGCCGACACCGCACGACTCGTACTGCGCGAGGAACAGCTCCTGGGCCGCGCCGACGAGGAGCCAGGACACCTCGTCAGCCGACTCCTCATCCACCGCGCCGGACACCCACTGCTCGACCAGCAGTCGGCATACGGCTCCCCGGAACCCGGCTGGGACGGCCCAGCGGTCCTGGGCGGCCACCGCGCAGTCGGCCAACTCCTCTTGGTGAACCCGCAGATGGACATTCAGCGCGAACCCGTACTGCTCCGCGAGCGCTCCCGGGACGGGTGCGCCGTCCTCGCCCCGCTGGCCGGCGGCCCCGCGCTCCTCGCCACCGCAGCAGCACCGACCTCCGCAGCACTACGGGAACTCCTCGACGAGGCCCTCACCCACGCCCTCGGCGCCTAGATTCTGTTTTTTGTCAGCGTCGGATCCAGATGAGGATGCCGGCGAGGTGGAGTGCGGCCTGGTAGGCAAGAGCGAGCTTGTCGGTCCGGGTGGCCAGACCGCGCCACTGCTTGAGGTGGTTGATGCACCGTTCGACGCTGTTGCGCTGCTTGTATGCCTCGGCGTCGAAGCTTGGTGGTCGGCCGCCTCGACTTCCGCGCCGCACACGATGGCCGACCTGGTCGGAGGGTTGCGGGATGACCGCGCGGACTCCACGGCATCGCAGGTGGCTGCGGATGGCGCGGGAGGAGTAGGCGCGGTCTGCCAGGACCGCCGTGGGCCGGGTCCGGGGCCTGCCGGGGCCCTCGCGGGGCACGCAGATGCGGGCCATCACCCTCTCGAAGGCCGGCCGGGGCGTCACCGGCCTGGCCTGCCGTGACGGTGAAGGCCAGGGGCCGTGCCCGGCCGTCTGCGGCCAGGTGGACTTTGGTGCTCAGCCCCCCGCGGGAGCGTTCGAGTGCGTGATCGTCAGGCTCGTCCCGGTCGGTGACCCCTTTTTGCGTGCTCCGGCGGCACGTTGGTGGGCCCGGACGATGGTTGAGTCCACCGACACCGACCAGTCGATGTTGTCCTCGGCATCGGCTGTCGCCAGGA
This sequence comes from Streptomyces gobiensis, assembly GCF_021216675.1. Classification (NCBI taxonomy): domain Bacteria; kingdom Bacillati; phylum Actinomycetota; class Actinomycetes; order Kitasatosporales; family Streptomycetaceae; genus Streptomyces; species Streptomyces gobiensis. The sequence continues at coordinate 3,390,919 of NZ_CP086120.1, forward strand.
CGGCGGCGAGGATCCGTTCCCAGGTGCCGTCAGCGGCCCATCGCAGCAGCCGTTTGTGGGCAGTCTGGAACGGGCCGAGTTCAGCGGGAAGGTCGCGCCAGGGCGAGTTGGCGCGGTACTTCCACGCGATGGCTCTCAACGGAGTCGCCAACGAGTACAGCGTCACACCCTGGAACGGCGGCTACATCGGTATCAGCCAGGACAGCACGGAAGCATTTAGTGGAAAGATTCGCATCTGGCACGGCTGCGCCCCCTACGGCCCGTTCGGCGCCACCATCGGCCAGGACCAGGTCTACCGCATGCCCGAGCCCGGACCGTGGGGTAGCTACGGTGACGGGAACATCATCAGCTACAACGCCCACGCCCATCCCTCACTGCAAAGCGGCGACCGCTGGACCCTGTCCTACAACGTGAACAGCATGGACAACCGCGTTTCCGCTGAGGGCGCGCACTACCGGGACCCGCGTATCTACAAGCCCCGGTTCGTGTCCTTCCGTATCCGCCCCGACTGAGCCAGCAGTAGTCGGGTCCCCGGCTCCCGCTTGCGGAGCACGGGGGCCCGGCGCGAGCATCACCACCATGACAGCCACCGACCTGACGGAATCCTGGGAGCGAATAGAAGCCTGGCTCGCCGCCCACGCCCCCGCATCCCACGCCTCGCTACCGGCACCAGCCGGCCCGGAAGAGATCCAGCGGGCACAGCAACAGACCGGGATCGTCTTCCCCGGTGAACTCACCACCCTGCTGCTTCGACGCAACGGCGCAGGTGACATGGGAACCGAGGTGATCCCGGGATACGAACTTCTTCCCGCTGCCAGTATCGCTGATACCTACACCATGCACCTGAAGTTCCGGGGACGAGAGAGCGAAAGCAGTCCGGAACCCGCAGATGCTGAGTCGGATACCCGGTACGCCGACGACATCGCAAGAGCAGAAGCAGGACGCTCCTGCTTCCACCAGCATCGGGTCTATCTACCCGTCGCCACGAACGGCTGCGGCGGCTATATGGTCCTCAACTACGTCCCCGGAGTAACCCAGGGACGTCTCGGCCAGTTCTCGACCGAAGACGGCGGCACCTCATTCGAGCCGACGCCCACATGGAAATCCCTCACCGCCCTTCTGGAAGCCGTAGCCGACGGGCTCGAAAGCGACGAGCGAATCGTCGAACTCTACGGCGACTGGCAGACCACCGAACGCGACGAAGGCTGGCAAGCCACCGTTGACGAAGACGGCTACCTGGTCTGGGCCGAACCGGAACCATAGGCCAGGTAGACCCGCACCTCGACCGATTGCGCCAGGCCCGGGTGGCAGCCTGCACGGTCCTGCTGCACCGTCACATCAGTATTTGGCCCCGGCCACGGACGTCGGTGGAGGCGTGGCCCTGTGTCAGCGGGTGTCGCTGTAGAGCGGCAAGCAACTCGTTTCGAGGGTGAAGCCGAAGGGGTCGGGAAGGGGAACCTCCTCCCCGAACTTGCCGCGTAGGGAGCCCTGGTAGGACCCCTCTCTCGGGTGTGTGTACAGCGCCCATACACCGTGGCGGGGATCGATGACCAGGAGAGTCCGCACTCCGGCGAGGGCGTACCAGTCGTTCTTCTCGGTGATCTCTCTGGCCTTCTCTGACTTGGAGATCACCTCCACAGCGAGTTCCACATCACCGGGGTCTGCTAGCCATTCGTCGTCTTCATCCCACGCCTCCGGAAGGACCACCAAATCGGGAGTGCAGTAGTCATCCGGGTCGTCTGGCATTGCGATGGACGACACTTCATACGTGGCCAACCCCGCCTGAATTCTCGGTTCGAGCTGCTTCCGCATGCGCCGGATCGTGCCCGCATGCTTGCCACGCGGGGTTGGGGACATCACGAGGTTCCCTCCCAGAATCTCGACGTGCAGGCCGGTGGCCTTTTCGATCTGCTCGGCAACGGCACGCAGGTTGCCGGGACGGGGATGCATGGCGGGCACGGTCACAGATCGTCGCCTCCAGTTCGGTGGCTGGGAATCTCGCGATGACTACACGTTACTGCCCACCAACCTCGCTTCCTCCATCAGACTCAAGATTCCTGCATACGTACTGTTGATGTTAATTGTACATAGGGTAACTATAACGGCTATTCCCACACCCGACTCTGCCGCTACGAGGTCAGGTGGCCGTCATCGCCGGTGGTCATTCCTGGCGGCGTAGCCGGGGCTATTGGTTCCGGCCGAGTGTGGTGTTGCGTCGGTGGCTGTGCGGGCGGTTTTCCACCACTGGTACAGGGCTCGGCTGCGTGAACGCAGCCGTGTGTGTCGTAGCGGCATCGCTGGCAGCCGTAGGTGTGCTCCAGCCAGCGGACCCACCGGTTGTCGGTCATCCTGCGGAGTCTGGCGCGATTGCCGCTCACCGTTCCGTCTCTTCCGGGTCGATCAGCTGACGTAGCCACTCGGCGGTGAAGTCGATGGTGAGGGACATAACCAGTTCCTCGGTGCAGTTGAGCCACTGCTGGCCGACTCCGTCGCGGTGAAGCGGTTCGGTGTGACCGGCCTCAAGGATGCACGGCTGGCCGTAGCAGTTCGCGTGAGGCTGCCGGGCCCCGCACAACGGCCTGGGAACGTTCACTGGATGCTCCCGACCGTCACACCGTGGATCTGGGCCGGACCCACGTCAATGCCGACGGTGGCAAGCCAGAGGGCGCGGCGGCGCTGCCGCTGCACCAGCCACCTGTCCTCGGTGCCGGGGTCTTGCTCTTCGGTGTACCACTGTGCGGGGGCGTAGGGGCGTCCGACGGTCGGTCCTACGAAGATGGGCCCTTGGTCGCGGGCGTACGGACTCTTGTGGCGCGGCAACGGCGCCTGGTGGCGCACGGCGGCATCGAGTAGGGGCATGGACAGGGGCGCGGGCACCGGGTACTCGGTTGTGGAGCGGTGCCGTCCGGTGGCCGGAAACAACCGGGCCAGCACCCACTCGACCAGCGGGGTCAGTGCCAGATTCAGGGCGCGCAGAGTACGCTTCCCCATGTCGTCAACTCCTCGGGTTGGTGGCCGTTCCCCGGGAGGTGGCCGCCTCGCCGGGGTCTTTCTTGCCATGCCGTGTCATGGAATGACACAGATTGATTGGGCTACCTCTGCTCTCGTACGTTTCCGACGACGGCTGAGGTCTCAGAGTGGTCGGGCCCGCGTGATCGCGGGCAACGTGTGGGCCTGGGTCCGCCATCTCCACATGCAGCGTGGTTGTCCTGCGTAACAGCTCCGATGGCGTGCGCGAGCCCGCTAGCCGGAGACGCACGGTGCGGCGCATCAACCGAGCCAGCCTTCCAGTTGGAACCAGAAGGATTTGCCGGGGCCGGGCCCGTCCAGGCAGGTACCGTGGCGGGCTGCGAGTTCGGCGATGAGGTACATGCCGCGTCCGTGGTCGGAGTGGTCGCTGGGGTGGCATACAGCCGGTACGCCGGGCGCGGCGTCGTGGACGTGGATCCGGAACATCCCTGCCGGTAGCCACTCCCCGCAGATGGTGATGGGCTGCGCGCAACCGTTCACCATGCAGGCCGTGATGGCATTGGTCGTCGCCTCGGAGGTGAGAAGGGCGGCCAGTTCGGTGAGCTCCGGGTGCTTGAAGGTGAGCGTGGACGTGCGAACGGTCTCCCGGCAGGTACGCACCCATACGGGGTCGGGCGGAAACGTCAGCGAGAAGCCGGGCATGGTGGCGACGATGCTGGACGGTGTCCGGCACATAGCGGCCTCCAAGTGAGAGGGGGCGGCGCGGATGGGCTGTCTCTGGGTGCCCCGGCCAGCGGCGGTGGCCTGCCGACGCATCAACTCAGTTGCGGCGCCGTGAACTTCCGGCTTAAGCCGTCCGGGGGTGGTGCACTTCTGAAGGTAGAGGAGATAGGTTTCTAATTCACAGCTCTGGAGGTTGCCTTACCTCTATTGGGTGACATGTGTCCGACCCGGTCGTAGGGCGGGTGCCCGGCTGCTAGGAGAGCGTCATGGGACTTCGCACTAGCCCGACACAGAGGCAGCGCCGTTTGGGCATTGAGCTGCGCAGATTGCGCGATGCCGTGCGCATGACGGCGGCCGAAGCAGGTGCCTACGTTGGTATGAGCGGTGCCCACCTCGGACATGTCGAATCAGGGCGCACTCCCATCCCAGAGGACAAGCTCCGGACACTCCTGGCCACCTATGGGTGTGAATCAAAAACCTTCACCGAGGCTCTGGTCGCCTGGAGCGAGGCGCCTCGCGGCTGGTGGTACCAACACAAGCGTGACACCACGGCCTACGCACGAGATTTGGCCGAGATGGAGTCGATGGCCACTCACCTCAGCGAGTTCCAGCCCGTCCACCTGCCTGGCTTGCTTCAAACGCCCGAGTACGTGAAGGCCCTAATCCAGGCCACCTACCCCGACAGCTCCACGGCGTTCACGGAACGCGGCCTTGAGTTTCGGCTGAAGCGGCAGGAGCTTCTGACGCGGCACTCCGCTCCGACCTACCATGCGATTATCCATGAAGCCGCATTCCAGATGCACTTCGTCGACACGGCGATCATGCGTCGCCAAATCGTGCACATCATTGAGGTAGCTCGGCTCCCCCACATCACACTCCAGATCGTGCCTTTCCGTTCCGGCACACTCCCAGCAGTTGGAACCCCGTTCGCCATCTTCTGTGGTAGCGACCCCGCGCTCAGCACGATCTACCTGGAGCACGACGTTGGCTCAGTCTTCCTACACGACCATGAGCACATCACGCGATACGGCGAGATCTTCAACCGCCTCGCTACGTTGGCACTGCCTCCGGTGATCCCTGAGTCCGAACGGGTCTCCTACTCAACGCGGGATTCCTTTAGCCTCTTGCAGCATCTGCTGTACGTACTGTGAGAGGACCCCATGGATGAGCTCGGCTGGCAGAAGTCGTCCTTCAGTAGCGGTGACCCGAACACTAGCTGTGTGGAGGTTGCCACTGACCGAACCGCCGCCCTCCACTTGCGTGAGAGCGACTGTCCGGACGAGATACTTACCGCCACCCACCCGGCAATACGATCCCTCCTAGCCTGTATAAAAGCCGGAGACCTTGACCACCTTGCCCCGTAAGCGACCGCCTCCGCATCGGTGCGGATGCGGATCGCATGACATGTTGCCGACCTGCGAAGCCGTCGGTCGTTCCGGGTAGTACGAGCTGCCCCCGCTGAAAGTCCTAGGCCGTTTGGTTTGGATCATCTGCTCGTTGGTCTGGTGTGTCGTTGACCGATGTGCACTGGTGGCGAATTGAGCCGTTACTCCCGGATCGGACGCCGCGGCGGGGTGGCCGGTGGCGTGACCACCGCGAGGTGATCGACGCGATCGCCTACAAGTTCCAGACCGGAACGCAGTGGGTGCACCTGCCCGAGAAGTACGGGAACTGGCGAGGCGTCTGCAACCGGTTGCGGATGTGGGCCGTCGACGGGACCTGGGAGTGGGTGTTCACCGCGCTGATGGCCCAGGCCGATGCCGAGGAGGACCTGGACTGGGCCGTCTCGGTGGACTCCACGATCGTGCGGGCTCACCAGCACGCGGCCGGGGCCCGCAAAAGGGGCCCCGGCCGGAGAACCGCATGACCACGCGATCGGCCGGTCCCGTGGCTGAAACGCTGCCGCCCAGGTAAGACGCCCCGCCAGGCGCTCGAAGGCGAAGTGAACGGGTTCGCGGGTTCCTGACCTCAAGCGCCGGGGAAGTTGCGCATTGGACGCCCGTTTCGGGAGGTTCGAGGACGAGGTGAGTGGCTTGCGGCTTGTGGTCGGGTGCGGACTGGGAGGATGCCTACGGGCTGGATGCGGGTGGGCCCGGTCGCCGGGTTGTGGGGCGAGAGCTGGGCGGCCGGGCCCGTGTTCCAGCGCTCGGGCCCGGAGCCCACGGTGGCTGTAGCACGCCGAGTGGGAAGTTTGAAGACTTCGAAAATCACGGTTTGGGCTCAGAGTGGTGGGTTAGAAGAGGAACCACGTGCTTGGGAGGTACAGGCACATCCGCGGGAGAGCCGTATCGGCTGACCTGGGTGTGGGCCTGTGCCGCCCTCCTGCGGCTGTCCGCACAGCCAGAGCAATACGGGAGGAGCGAGAACCCTCATGAGCACCACAGTTGGCCGCACCGAACGCGCACGCCGCCGCCATGACGACGCCCCTGACACCACCGCCGACTTCGGGCGTCTGGCCGGCCTGCCCGCCGGCCCGGAGCGGGAGACCCTGCTCGAGAGCGTGGTGGAGGCGTGGCTGCCGATGGCTCACCGCCTGGCCCGCCGTTTCCGCAACCGCGGCGAGACGCTGGAGGACTTGGAGCAGGTCGCCGCGATGGGCCTGTTGAAGGCCGTGGGCCACTACGACCCGGAGCGCGGCGTCCCGTTCGAGCCGTACGCCATCCCCACCATCGTCGGGGAGATCAAGCGGCACTTCCGTGACCACACCTGGGACATCCACGTCCCCCGCCGTGTGCAGGAACTGCGGAACAAGGTGCGCACCGCCATCCGCGAATTGGCCGTCGCCGATCTCGACCGGTACCCCACCATCGGGGAGATCGCCGAGCACGCGCAGATGAGCAACGAGGATGTGCTGACCGGCATGGAGGCCATCGACAGCTTCCGCGCTCTGTCGCTGGACGCCCAGCTGGGCCGCCCCGGGCAGGACGACGACTACTCGCTGGCCGACATCCTCGGCCAGTCCGAGGGACGGTACGACGCCGTCATCGCCCGTGAATCGGTCAAGCCGGCCCTGGCCGGGCTGCCGGAGCGGGAGAAGCGCATCCTTCATCTGAGGTTCTTCCAGGACATGACCCAGTCCCGCATCGGCGAGGAACTCGGCATCTCCCAGATGCACGTCTCCCGCCTGGCCTCCCACGCCTGCAAGAAGGTGCGCGAGCAGGTCGAGGCCGAGGCCACTGAAGCCGCTGACGCTCCGGTGCCGGCCGCGGCCTGACCTGGGCGAGAGCCCGTCGCCGCGCACCGCCATCTGCTTGCCCGCTTGTGAAAGGAAACTCCTGCCATGCTCATGGCCCATCCCGCCGTTCTGTCCGATCTGATCGCCCAGTACGAGACGCTGAGCGCCCTGCACGCCGAAGAGGGCTCCGCCGAGGCGCGGCAGCGGCTGAACGATGTCTCCTACACGCTGTGCGTGGCCACCGGCACCTGCGACGTCGACGCGGCGCTGATCGCCGCCCGGCACCAGCTGCCCGGTGCCCGTACCGAGGACGACTCCCTCCTGGCCGCCTGAGCCCCAGGCCGGCACCGAAGGGCCCCGGCCTGACCGACCCCCTGGCACGCCGGGGCCCAGGCACGATCTGAGAAAGTGAGCAGTATCACCGTGATGACCACCACACCTGAGAGACCCGGCAACGCGCCGATCTTTGAGGTCCTCATACAGGAACACGGCGACGTCCTCGCCGAAGCACGCGAGGCCGCCCAGGCCACCGAAAGCGAAGCGGCTCGGGCGCTGGACTGGAGTGACCTGCACCCCGCCGCCGAAGACGAGGACGAGTGACCTCACTGTGGGGGCCGCAGACCCGGCGGGCTGCGGCCCCCACAGTGAGCACCGGCACTCTCGTGCCGCACCGCTCCCATCCGCGGTTTTAATGGGAGGACGCGACCAGTGGCGAGAGGGGAAGGACGTGACGGTGAGCAAGTTGGCGACGGTGTCCTCGGGGGCCTCCGAGGAGGCGCGACTGGCGGCGGTGCGGCGCTACGAAATCCTCGACACCCCGCCCGACGGGGCCTTCGACCGAGTGGCGGCGCTGGCGGCACGGTTCGTCGACACGCCGATGGCGACGGTGACGATCGTGGATGAGGACCGTATCTGGTTCAAAGCCGCCCATGGCCTCAGCGGCGCGAGCGAGATCGGCCGCGACCCGGGCCTGTGCGCGTCGGCGGTCCTGCAGGACGAGCCGTACCTGCTCCCGGACACTCTGAAGGACCCCGAGGCAGCGGCCAATCCGCTCGTGACTGGCGAACTGGGTCTGCGGTTCTACGCCGCCGCCCCGATCGTCACCGCCGACGGCTACCGGCTGGGCACCGTCAACGTTCTGGGCACCGAACCGCGCCCGATCGCCCCGCGTGAGGCGGACACGCTGCGCGACCTTGCCTCGGTCGTCACCGACGAACTGGAGCTGCGGCTGGCCAGTATGCACGCCGTCCAGCTGGAGCGGGAGCTGCGGGCCAGCCAGGAAGCCGAGATGCGCACCGCGATGGAGTCCCACGCTGCCATCGACCAGGCCATGGGCATCTTGATGAAGGCCCAGCGCTGCGACGCCGCCGCCGCATGGGACATCCTCAAGCGCATCTCTCAGAACACCAATACCAAAATCCGCGTGCTCGCCGAGGCCACCACCGGCCTGGCCACCGGCGTCAGCACCGTCCCTGTGGAGAGCACGGTGGAGGCCCCGCTGCGCCGCGCACTCAGGCCCCTGCCGCGAGGCCGCTCCTGATCATCTGGCCCACATCCCACGCCCGCTCGCGGGCATGCGGCTGGGAGCGGCACCGGGGGCTGCATTCCGAACCCTCCGGCGCCTACGCCCGCAACGTGCGCGCTGCGCTGCCTGGGCGCACCACCCAGAGTTACCGGCGGGAGGGGAGGCGAAACCGGGGGTCCGGCGAGAAACGGGAATGGCCGCTACGTGTTCGGCTGGGCTGCGAGGGCGTCGGCGGCGGTGGGGTAGGCGGGCATCAGCCGGTCGAGGCTCCGGCACCGGGACGGCTCAGCGCCCAGTCGGCGTCAACGCGGCAGCGCGATCCCGAACGCGTCCCCGTGGCTTCCGGTCGCGAGCCCGAAGTCGGCCTCGGCGTAGGCCGTCGCGGATTCCAGCGTCCCCGGACTGACCTTGAGCACGGTCACCGTCCCGGCCGCGTTGCCGGGCGCCCCGATCAGCGGCTCCACCCGGCCGTCCCCGTCGGTGTCCAGCGCGCCGACGGTCCAGCCGAAGTGGTCGTGCTTGGCGACGACGCCGGGCACGCCTTCGACGTCCTGGTCCACCCAGACCCGGCCCGTGGTGGAGATGCCGCCGGTGGCGTTGCCGAACAGCACCAGGGCGGCACCGGAGCCGGTGGCGGTGCCGATCGCCTCGCTGCGCATGCCGACGATGAGGTCGTCCACCCCGTCCCCGTCGAAGTCCCCGGCGGCCAGCGAACTCGCGAAGTAGTCCTCCGGCTCGGGACCGCCGGGGACGCCCGGCGTGCCCTGATCGAAGAGCTCCACGTTGTCGTGGGAGACGCCGTCTGCGCTGCCGTAGACGATGGCGAGGCGCCCGGCGGCACCGTCCTCGCCGACCTTCTGGTCGGCGACCCCGATGGCGATGTCGAGGTAGGGGTCCTCGTTGAACCGGCCCACCGCCAGGGCGCTGCCGGAGAACTCAGTGACGCCGTCGAGGTACTTCGAGGCGATGTAATCCCCGCTCGCCGGAGCGTCGTTGACGGGCCCGTACATCACCACGGTCGAACCGCGGTCCGAGCTGCCGGTGATCTGCTCGCCCAGGGTGGCCGCGACCAGATCGTCGGTGCCGTCACCGTTGATGTCCCCGATGGTGAGCTGCTCCCCGAAACGGTCGTCCGTCTCCGGGCCGCCGGGGACATTCGGGGTGCCTTGGTCGATCCAGATCGCGGAGGTGGCGGTGAGCCCGTCGGCGGAGCCGAACAGCAGGCGGAGTGAGCCCGCGTTGGGCTTGCCGTCGACCGCGTCCATCGGCTGGCCGATCGCCAGGTCGTCGTGGCCGTCCCCGTTGAGGTCACCGGCGGCCAGCGCGTAGGCGAAGAACTCGTCCTTGACCACGGTTCCGGGAATGCCGGTGGTGTCCTCGTGGAAGCTGTCGATGCGGGTGCTGGAGAGGCCGCTCGAGGTGCCGTAATGCACGGTCAGAAAGCCCGCACCCTCGGTGGTGCCGATGGCCTCCACCGGGGCACCCACGGCGAGATCGGCGTAGCCGTCGCCGTCGAAATCACCGCTGGCGAGTACCTGCCCGAAGGCGTCCTTCTCCTCGGCGGCTCCCGGTACTCCGGTGGAATCCTGGTTGAGCAGCGAGGCGCTGCTCGCCGGACCGGTAAGTGTGCCATCGGCTATCAGTACGGAACCCGCCTCAGCGCTCCCGCCGACGGTGTCGCCGGGAATGCCGACTGTGAAGTCCGGAATGCTGTCGCCGTTGAAGTCGTATGCCGCGGTCTGTGCCGCGCCTCCCGTGAGGGCGAGAAGAGCCACCGTCCCGGCACCGGCGAGCAGCCCGGCAGCCGCGAGCCACTTGCGGGAGCGGAGCAGGCTCGTTTTCTTCTCGGTCATGGCAGCCCTTCTTGACCATGCGGGAGCAATCGACGGCGCAGCGTACCCATACGCAGGTCTCGGCTTGATCACAGCGACTGGTTGTTCTAGCCGTCTCGAGCTTTGTCGGGGCGTCAGAAGTCGCCTCACGGACTGCGCGAACACTGCTGACTGCGTGCTGACGATGTGTCAGTGATCACAAATTGATACCGAAACCGGTTATTTATTTGTTGTTTGGTCATCTCGGAATCGCGTCTTCCGATCGTTTAATGTGTTCGCCGTTTGCTCATGCCGATCTCCGGGTCGGTGAACGTGCGCTCTGCACGCCATGGCCGACCGTCCTGCCGGGTGGTCGGCCTCGTTGTAAGGGAGAGTTGTGTCCATACCGCGCCATCGCGTGCTTCCGGGATTCCTTCGGCGGCGACCCGGGCGCGGACCGCGCGGAATGGGCCTGATGTCCGGCAGTGTGCTGCTGGCGCTGGGGGCCGGGCTGTTGTCCGTGCCCGCCTGGGCCGCCGCCCCGCAGACCGTCGTTGCCGCGACAACGGAGGATTCGCCGAAGCAGCGGACGGGAACGGCAGCCGGGCGCGACCACGAGGTGTCCGCCGAACGCACCGACGCCACCGGCAAGAACTCCAAGAAGCCCACGGAACTCCCCGCATCCGACGACGCGCTCCCCCTGCACAAGCCGGGGCCGGGCTTCGCTCCGGTGGAGCCGCAGCCGAAGACGGTGTCCCTGGGGAAGACGTCCCAGAAGCCTGGCTCCGACGTCACCGGCTACGACCCAAAGGGCAGCGAGGAGCTGCCGGGCAAGCGGACGGCCGGATCCAAGGAGTTCCGCAATCCGGACGGAACCCACACGACGCGGGTCTACGCCAAGCCCGTCCACTTCAAGAACAGTTCGGGTGACTGGCGGGACATCGACACCTCACTGGTTGCGGCCGAGCAGGCCACTGACGGCACGACCTCCCGGTACGCACCGGCAGCCGATGACAGCGGCCTGACCGTGGCCGCCGAGGGCGACGACCCCGCTCTGGCCGCCCTTGAGGTCGGCGCCTCCGATCACCGCGTGGCCTTCGGGCTCGACGGCGCCGCCGACGTCACCGCGCAGGTGAACGGCGACGTCGCCCGCTACACCGGCATCCGTCAGGACGCCGAGCTGACCCTGCGGGCGGGCCACGGGTCGATCAAGGAAACGATCGTCCTCAACGCCCCCACCGCACCCCGCACGTGGACCTTCCCGCTCACGCTGGACGGGCTCACCCCGGAGCTCGACACGAACGGTGCGGTGCTGCTGAAGGACGCCGCCGGGGACGTCCAGGCCGTGATCCCGACCGGCTGGATGGAGGACTCCGCCACCGACCCCGAGTCCGGCGGCCCCGCCGTTTCCGGAGGCGTGACCTACCAGCTGGCGCAGCGGGACGGTCAGTGGCTGCTGAAGGTGGTCCTCGACGACGCCTGGCTGGACGCACCGGAGCGTGAGTATCCGGTCCTGGTCGACCCCAGCGTGGACAACATCGAGACCTACGGCGACGCCTTCGTCCAGGACGACTGGCCGGACTCCAACTTCGGCGGGGACGACGAGCTGAAGGTCGGCAGCTACGACGGCGGCGGCAGCCGCGCCATCAGCTTCCTGCGCTTCGACAACGTCACCAGCCAGCTGAAGAATCGTTACATCCTCAACGCCGACCTGGGCCTGTTCAACCACTGGTCCTCCTCCTGCACGGCCCACGAGGTCCGCGTCCACCAGGTGAAGCAGGCATGGCAGGCCGGCACGGTCACCTGGAACAACCGGCCGTCCATCGACTCCACCCCGGTGGCCACCGACTCCTTCGCTCATGGGGAGAACTGCAGCGGGGCCAAGTGGGAGGTCATCGACCTTGGCCAGAAGGGCGTGGAGCTGACCCAGGGCTGGGTCGACGGCTCCACCGCCAACTACGGCCTCAGCCTGCGCGCTTCCTTCACCGACAGTGGTGCCTGGAAGCGCTTCGGGAGCAAGAACTCCGCCAACGAGCCCTACATGGCGATCACCCACAGCTCCTGGGGCGCCGAGTACACCGTCGGCTCCCAGACCGCCCCGCTCACCGGCCACCAGGGCGGCGAGGTCACGGTGACGGTCAAGAACCTCGGTGACCTCACCTGGGAAGCGTCCGGCTGGAACGAGTTCCGGCTCGGCACCCGGGTGCGGGACAATGACACCGGCGAACTGCTCGACGCCGTCGCCCTCAACCGACTCAACGAGCGGGTCACCCCAGGCGACTCGGCCACCGTGAGCGCCCGGGTACCCGCGCTGCCGCCGGGCGACTACACGATCAATTTTGATATGCAGCGGCTGAAGGACCAGCGCTGGTTCTCCAGTGAAGGTGTCCCGGCGGTCGCCTTCACGATCACCTCCCAGGACGTCGGTCCCAAGGTCACCGATGTCTACCCGCACCCCGGCGGCCGGGTCGGCAGCCTGACCCCGACCCTCTTTGCGGACGCCGTGTCCCTGGACAACTGGCCCGTCGGAGCGGACATCGACTACTGGTTCGAGATCTGCGAAGGCACGGCCGACGCCCCGGTCAACTGCGTCAACTCCACCTGGGTCGAGAACCGCACTTGGACCGTCCCGGCGAACACCCTGAACTGGGGAGAGCAGTACATCTGGCGGCTCAAGACCCGGGAGGCCACCACCGAGGGGCCGATGAGCCCCTACTACACCCTCACCACGGCGGTCGAGCAGCCCGCCATCACCTCCCACCTGGGCGGGCAGGGCGTCAGTGGTGCCGGACGCGAGGTCGATCCGCAGATCGGCAACTACACCACCACGGACACCGACGCCAAGGTGGCCACGGCAGGCCCCGCGCTCACGGTCAACCGCACCTACAACAGCCGTGACCCCCGCACCGACAACGCCTTCGGCGCCGGCTGGTCCACCCGGTACGACATGCGCGTCGAGCCGGACACCGACGGCACCGGAAATGTCGTCGTCACCTACCCCAGCGGCCGTCAGGTGCGGTTCGGCCAGAACCCCGACGGCAGCTACGCACCGCCGTTCGGCAGCTTCGCCACCCTCACCGCCCCCACCGGCGGCGGCTGGCAGCTGACCGACAAGAACCAGACCAGCTACGTCTTCGACGACCAGGGCCGGATCACCGAGGTCACCGACTTCCGCGGCCGTCAGCAGACGATGGCGTACAACGCAGCGGGCGAGCTCACCACCGTCACCGGTGTCGGCGGCCGCGCCCTGCAGCTGACCTGGTCCGGCAGCCATGTCGCCACCGTCACCACGGAAGCGCCCGACGCCAACACCGCCCCGCTCACCTGGAACTACACCTACTCCGGTGACCAGCTCACCGAGGTCTGCGGTCCCGAGGACGCGGCGGGCGCCTGCACCGCGTACACCTACGGCAACGGCTCGCACCACCGCACCGTCGTCCGGGACGCCGGACCGTTCTCCTACTGGCGGCTGGGCGAGCAGGCCGGCGCCGAGCAGGCGCACAGCGACCTGCTGCTGGACGGCGACGACCGCGCGGGCACCTACCGGGACGTCCAGCTCGGCACCGCGGGTGCCCTCGCGGGCAGCCCGGACACCGCGGCCACCTTCAACGGCACCTCGTCCTACGTCCAGCTGCCGGACCAGATGGTCACCGACACCCCCTACCTCACGGCGGAGCTGTGGTTCCGCACCACCGGCAGCGGTGTCCTCCTCAGCTACCAGGACCACACCCTCGAAGAGGCCACCACCGGCGCCTTCACCCCCGCCCTGTACGTCGGCACGGACGGCAAGCTGCGCGGGGAGTTCTGGAACGGCACCGTCGCGCCCATCACCTCCACCCAGACGGTGAACGACGGTGCCTGGCACCACGCGGCCCTCAGCGCCGCGGGCAACACCCAGACCCTCTACCTGGACGGCACCAAGGTCGGCTCTGCCAGCGGGGAGATCGTCCAGAACAACCAGCGCTACGTCTACCTGGGCGCCGGCTACTGGGACGGCTGGCCCGGCACCACCGGCACCATCGGCCACTTCGCCGGGGACATCGACGAGGCCGCGGTCTACACCCGCCCGCTGGGCACCCAGACCATCGCCGAGCACCACGCCTCCGGCACCACCGCCCAGCAGCTCACCAAGGTGACCCTGCCCAGCGGCCGGGTGCACGCCCAGGTCAGCTATGACGCGGTGCGCGACCGGGTGTCCTCCTACACCGACGCACACGGCGGCACCTACAAGCTGTCGGCCCACCAGCTCACCGGCACCGAAGGCCAGCCCGCCGGTGACGACGAGGCAGCGGTGCAGGAAGACCCCACGATCACCGTCACCATCACCGACCCCGACGAGCGCAAGTCCAGCTACACCTACGACCCGCTCCAGGGCAACCGGGCGATCTCCCAGACCGATGTGGCGGGCCACACCGCGACGTTCGACTACGACCAGGGCGGCTTCCTGGCCTCCACGACGGCCGCCGACGGCACCGTCACCCGGCTGGGCCACGACAGCCGCGGCAACAAGGTCTCGCAGACCACGTGCCGGAAGACCGACGACCCGGCCACCTGCCACACCACCTACTACGAATACTTCCTCAACGCGGACGACCCGCTGGACCCGCGTAACGACCAGCTCATCGCCGAGCGCGACGCCCGCTCCGCGGACGAGACCGACACCACCTACCGGACCTCGTACGGCTACAACACCTTCGGCGACCGCACCTCCACCACCACCCCGGCCACCCCGGACTTCCCCAACGGCCGGACCGTCACCCACACCTTCACCGACGGCACCGAAACCGCGGTCGGCGGCGGGAGCGTCCCGGCCGGCCTCCTGGCCGCCACCACCGACACCCGGGGCGGCGTCACCACCCGCGAGTACTACGCCACAGGCGACCTGGCCAAGGTGACCGACCCGGCTGGCCTGGTCACCGAATACCTCTACGACGCCCTGGGCCGGGAAACCACCCGCACCGTCATCTCCGACGCACACCCGGCAGGCGTCACCACCTCGACCAGCTACGACGGCGAGTCCCGCGTGGCGACGTCCACCGGCCCGCCGACCACCAACCAGATCACCGAAACGCAGCACCAGGCCGAAACCACCTACACCTACGACGCCGACGGCAACGTCCTCTCCGAATCCGTGGCCGACCTGGTGGGCGGTGACACCACCCGCACCACCACCCGGACCTACGAAGCCCACGGCCGCCTGGCCAGCCTCACCGACGCCGAGCAGCGCAAGGAGACCTACACCTACGACGTCTACGGCCACCAGACCAGCCGCACCCTGCCCGGCGGCCAGACCTTCCGCTACGCCTACACCCCGCGCGGCAACCTCGCCGAGGTGACGCTGGCGGACTACACCGGTGACCCGAACAACCCCAGCCTGGCCTCCGACGTCGTGCTCGACTCCTACGCGTACGACCCGCAGGGCCGTCTGGGCGAGCACACCGACGCGATGGGCCGCATCACCGAGTACACCTACTTCGATGACGGCCTGCTGGCGAAGGAGACCCTGCGCAACTACCAGGACCCGGACGGCACCACCCGCCCCCTGGACCTGACCAGCCGCTCGTACGACCCGGCCGGAAACCTGGTCAAGGAGGTCACCGGCAATGGCGAGGTGACCACCACCTACGAGGCGGACGCCGCCGACCGCACCACCGCCACCGTCCTCGACCCGGCCGGGCTTGCCCGCCGCACCGAGTACACCTACGACGCGGGCGGCGCCGTGCTCACCGAGACCCGCACCGGAGCGGGCGGAACGCGCACCGAGAAGATCACATACGAGCGGAACATCGTCGGCGAGATGACCCGCCGGACGGTGGAGAACGGCACCGAGGACCTGGTCACCACCCGCGTCCTCGACGATCGCGGTCTCGTCCTCTCCGAGACCGCCCCGCGCGGCAACGTCACCGGAGCCGACCCGGCCGCGTACACCACCGACTTCACCTACGACGCCCTCGGCCGTCTCACCCAGGCGCAGGCGCCGCCGGTGACCGTCGAGGTCCACCAGGTGACCCCGGCCGCCGAACGCCCCACCACCCGGCAGGGCTACAACACCTTTGGCGACCTGACCTCGACCGAAGACCCCAACGGCCAGGTCACCCGTTCCACGTACGACCGCCTCAGCCGCCCCGTCAAGACCACGCTGCCCGACTACACCCCGCCCGGCGGCACGACCCCGCTCACCCCCACCGTCACCCGCACCTACGACGCGGCGGGCAACCTGGCGAGCGAGACGGACCCCCTCGACAACACCACGTCCTACGAGTACGACCAGCTCGACAACCTCGCCAAGGTCACCGCGCCCGCACCCACAACAGGCGCGACCGCCCCGGTGTCCACCTTCACCTACGACCTGCTCGGCGAGCAGCTGTCGGCCACCGACCCGACCGGAGCCCGCACCGAGGCCACCTACGACGAGCTCGGCCGGCCCATCACCAGCACCGTGATCGAACGCCACCCCACCTCAGGGGCGTTCACCACCACCCTCGCCTACAACGACAGCGGCGACCTCACCTCCACCACCAGCCCCACCGGGCTGGAGACCGCCAAGGCGTACAACGCCGCAGGCCAGCCGACCTCGGTGACCAACCCGGCCGGGCAGTCCACCACCCTGGACTACGGCCCCACCGGTCTGCCCGCGTCTGTCACCGACCCGCTGGGCACCACCGCCCGGACCAGCTACGACCTGGCGGGCCGGGCCATCGAGGTGGCCGAGGAGGACTCCGCCGGCGCCGTGCTGCGCACCCGTAGCACCGCGTACGACGTCGACGGCAACCCGGTGTCCGCCACCAACCCGCTCGGCCACACCGTCCAGCGGACCTTCGACGCCCTGGGCCGCCTGACGGAGCTCACCGAACCGGTCGACGCGGAGTCGTCCATCACCACCACCTTCGGCTACGACGCCGCGGGCCACCGGACCCGCCTCACCGACGGCCGGTCCAACACCACCTGGTACACCTTCACCAGCCACGGCCTGCCCGAATCCACCGTCGAACCGGCCACCACCGCTCACCCGGACGCGGCGGACCGCACCTGGACCACCGTCTACGACGCCGCGGGCCAGCCGGTGAAGGAGCGGCTGCCCGGGGGCGTCACCCAGGAGCGCACCCACGACGCCCTGGGCCGCGTCACCGAGGCCACCGGCTCCGGTGCCGAGGCGACGACGACCCCCGACACCTTCGGCTACGACCTGGCCGGGCGCCTGACCTCGGTCAGCGCCCCGGGCGGCACCAACAGCTACACCTACGACGACCGCGGCAACCTGCTCAGCGCCGACGGCCCCTCGGGCACCGCCACATTCGCGTACAACGCGGACGGTCGCCTCACCCAGCGCACCGACGCCGCCGGCACGGCCACCTTCGGCTACGACGCGGCGGGCCGTCCCGCCTCAGCGGCCGACCCGCTGACCGGGACGACCCAGACCTACGGGTACGACGGTGCCTCCCGCCTCACCTCGGTCGGCTACGGCACGAGTGCGGCCACCCGCACCTTCGCTTACGACGACCTGAGCCGCCTCAGCTCCGACAAGCTGGCCGCCCCGGACGGCACCACCACCGCCTCCGTCGGCTACACCTACGACACCGCGGACCGCCTGACCGGCAAGTCCACGACCGGCACGGCAGGCTCCGGCGATCACACCTACACCTACGACCACGCCGACCGGCTCACGAGCTGGACGGCCACGGACGGCACGATCACCGACTACACCTGGGACGCGGCGGGCAACCGCACCGGCGTCGGCACGGACACCGCCACCTATGACGAAAGGAACCGCCTCCTCACCGCAGGCGCCAAGACCTACACCTGGACCGCCCGCGGCACCCTTACCTCCGTCACCGACGGCACCACCACCCAGTCCACGGCCTACGATGCCCTGGAACGCCTGATCACCAGCGACGGCACCACCTACGCCTACGACGGCCTGGGCCGCCTGGTGAAGCGGGGCACCGCCACCGTCCAGTACGCGGACCAGTCCAACAACCTGGTTTCCGGCGGCGGCCAGCTCGTCTTCCGCAGCCCGGTGGGCGAGCCCCTGGCCACGGCTGCCTCCGACGGCACGGGCGCCACCGCTGTCCTGTCCGACCAGCACGACGACGTCACCGGCAACTTCGACCCGGCCACCGGCACCCTGTCCGGCTCCTCGGCCTACTCCCCGTTCGGCAAGTCCACGGCGCAGCAGGGCTCTTCGGGCACGCTGGGCTACCAGGGCGAGTACACCGACCCGGACACGGGCCGGGTGAACATGCACTCCCGCTGGTACGACCCGGAGTCCGGTGGCTTCTCCTCCCGCGACACCTGGACCCTGACCCCCACCCCCTCCATCCAGGCCAACCGCTACACCTACGCAGGCGCCAGCCCCCTGCTGAACACAGACCCGAGCGGACACTGCTTCGGCCTGTGCGTTGCCGCGGGAGTGGGCGCTGCGGCCGCTGCGGAAGCTTTCGGCTGGTCCGTCTTCGGGGCGGTGGTGGTGCTGGGAACGGGTGCGGTCGTCACAGAGGGACTGAACTCCTCGGGCAGCTCCAGCAGCTCGTACACCTCCAGTTGGAGCAGTACTCATTCAGCGACTGAGGCAGCGGTCCGCGCGCAGGCGGAGGCCATGGAGATTGCTGCCATGCGTGCCGCGCTGAGGGCAGCCCAAGCAGCCGCTGCGGCCGCTGCCGCAGCGGCAGCCGCCAAGGCCGCCCAGAAAGCCCGAAACAACGGAGGCGGCGGAGGAGGCGGAGGAGGCGGAGGAGGCGCCGGGGGAGCTGGCGCAGCCACTGTAGGCGGAGGGCTGGGGACACTCGTAGCCCCGATCGTGCCCCGTACACCTCCGCCCCCACCCCCACCGAACTGGCCCAAGATCCTGAAGGATCTGCTCAAGAAGCGGACGCCCCGCCCACCTTCTGACGCCACGACCGACCCTGAACACGAGCAGTTCGTCGAAGACTCCGCTACCACCGTACGCGGAAGGTTCGAACCCACCGAAGAGGAACTGCGCGGCTACCTCCGACTGTTCCCAGATCTCGGGGAGAACGAAGACCTCAGGAACGAACTCGGCCTGGGCCCTATGCCCGAGGGCGCACCGGACAACGGCAACGACAGCGACTCGGACGACGATCCGTGCTCGCGCCCGCGGAGCGAGCGGTTCCACTATCAGCCCCTCGTCAACGGACGTCCGACAGGGGCCAGTGCACTGCTGTGCCCGCATGACCTGAAGAAGCCGAACCAGGGTCGTGATGACAACGGGACGCCCTATGTCGCAGGCTTCCCGGAGGAGAATCCTAAGGATGGACGTACCTATCGCTTCAACCGGACGCATATCATTGCGGACCGCTTCGGCGGTGAGTGGCGATCGGAGAACTTGTTCACCGGGTACAGAAAGATGAACAAGAGTGGCATGTTCCGATGCGAGAACAGGATCGCCGCTGAGCTGAATGCAGGAAATCCGGTACTCTACTCCGGGCAGCTAAGTTATTCGGATAAATCGACGCAAATGCCAGATGCCATCCATATGACGGCTATAACGAAGAGTGGAGTACTCGTCAACACCCCGGTAGCGAACCTGCAGAGGAATGGTCATTCATGTTGAGCACGGTCGACGAATTGGAGCGAGCCCTGCCGGGACTGCGCGCCCTGCGCGCCGCTCGGAGCCGGAAGATCAACTGGCCGGAGGTCGTACGTGCGCTGGGCACGGACCTGCCCAGTGACTACAAGGAGCTGTGCGAGGCGTACCCGAGCTTCTCCATCGGGGACTTCCTGCTCGTGGCGACTCCTCAGGGGAGTGAGTCCGAGTTCGCTGTGGAAATGATGGAAGCCCTGGATGTGCTGGAGGACCTGGCCGAGGCCGACATGTCTGGTGGATACGCTCCCTACCCCCGGCCCGGAGGGCTCCTGCACTGCGCCGAATCGAGCTCGGGTGACACCTTCTACTGGCGTACGGGCGGAGACGATCCGGATGCCTGGCCTGTGGTGGTGAGCACGCGGAATGATGATTGGTGGGAGTATGACGAGGGATTCGTCTCGCTCCTGGCGGGGCTGATCTCCGGGGAGGTAACGCCCTGGGGACTTCCGGAGCCGTTCCTTGGCAGTGATGCCGAGGTGAAGCTGGCGTAAGGAGTCGAGCCGCGGGGCGTGTGCCGCTGAGGTCAAGGTGCCGGGGTGGTGACGTCGTCGTTGCGGATGTCGGTCAGCTCATGCGGCTCCAGGGTGCCGTCCGCTGGTTCGGTGAGGAACATCCCCGAAGATCAGGTGACCTGTTGATGTTGCATCAGTTGGAGCAAGCGCTGCCAGCGCTGCTTGTTCATCGGAAGGGCGAGTCCCGGTCGATCAATTGGGAGATTATTTCTCGGGAAGTGGGAACAGGGTTCCCGTCTGACTTCGTAGAGTTCTCCAATTGGTACTCGTGTCTGACTCTTGACGACTTCCTTTCAATTCATATCCCGAGGCCAGGAGAGGAGAAATACTTCGTTTCGGGTATTCGTGGGGATATGCGAATCCTGGGTTCGCTGCGAGACTCCGAAATGTCGCACGGGTATGCACCGTTTCCGGAGCCTGGTGGTCTAATTCTCTGGGGTGATTCATGTGATGGTGATAGATTTTACTGGCGTACGACAGAGGAAGGTCCTGATAGTTGGACCATGGTCGTAAGTGGTCGTAACGATGACTGGTGTGAATTCCAGGGAAATCTGACCGAGTATTTGGTTGGACTGGTGACGGGGACGGTCCTTCCGGATGGTTTGCCTCCAGACTTTCCCGGTCGAACACCTAGTGTTGAGTCTGACTGATTGGAGTCAGAAGCGCAGACCCCTTACGGATACGCGATGACACGATCAACAGTTCCGCTGCCCAGGGGGCGGCGAGCACGTGTACCGGCTGGTGACAGTCGGCTCGTGGTCCGTTCCGAATGACCCCATCGCTATCTACAGCGACGCTGGCCCGGTGCCGGAGCCTTAGAGCGTGCAGATCAACAAGTTGAGTCCTTGAGCACTTGACACCACAGCTCAGGCAGGGCGTTCGAAGGCAAGTTGAATCTCTGCAGGCCCTAAGCGACGGTCTCAAAGGCACCGAGGCCCATCCGCGGCCGATCTTCGATGGTGGCGCTCACCGTGCCCTCCTCGTCCTCTGTCTCCGAGTGTGCCCAGGCCTATCGTACGAGGGGCCGGCGTGGGAGTGAGGTACCCCAGCCTCGGGGCACGGTCCCCGCCCGGCAAAGGAACCCGGCGATCTTGCCCTGCCGATTGGTAACCACATTCGTCAGGCATGAATCGGCGGCAGTCGGCTATGCCCGACCTACGCAAGTGCGCCGGTCCGAGCTGCCGCTCTGCGCAATAACTGGGAACGTGGCGCGCTCGGCGCGGCTCGGTTGCTGCTTCCGGTGGACAGCGACTGGGTCGGGGAGTCGTCATGGATGGCGGCTGCCACGGTCGTTGCCCCAGCGGCCGAGGCCAGTAAGGGTGGTGGCCGCGACGCATCGTGAGGCCGTCGACGCTGTCGCCCGGCTGACGCTCACCCCGGATGGTGTGCTGCTGGTTTGAACGGGCTGGCCTGGCACACCAAAACAAGAGTGAGCGACCGCCTCCGCACCGCATCGGTGCGGAGGCGATTGGAGGCCACGTTGCGAGGAGGCGGCGAAGCCGTCGACTACGCCAGGACGTTAGGCCAACCCCACATCGTCGGACCGACGTTGCTGTCAGCGGGTGTAGTTCTTGAGCACGTCCGTGTCCAGCGTGATGCCGAGGCCGGGGAGGTCGACAGTGTGGCCGTAGGCGAGGCTGACGACGCTCGCGTACCTTCCGTTGTCGGGCTCGCTGTGGATGGTGACGGCTCCGGCGTCGCGGTCGATCAGGAGGTACACGGGGATGCCCGTCTCCGCGTAGGCTCGGGGTTTTTCCACGCGGTCACGCCGGTCGGTGTCGTGATCGTAGGAGGTAACCTCGACGACGCCTAGGACGCCAGAGGCGTCGGCCCACTCCCCTTGCCCGGCGAAGTATTCGGCGGGAGCCAGTGAGCCGTCCGGCCGTGCGTCGCCGTTGCAGTACGTCTGGACCTTCAGTCCCTGCTCGGGGAACAGCCACAGGTCCGGCCGCTGCTGCATGCAGATCCGCTGAAGCCAGGCAATGATCTGTCCGTGGTCGCCGTCGGGCACCGGCTTGACTCCGATCTTTCCACTAATGAATTCGAGTCGGACGTCTTCGCGTGCGGCGGCCTCAGCGATGGCCTCGAAGGCGCCGAGGTCCATCTGCGGCCGATCTTCGGTGGTGGCGCTCACCGTGCCCTCCTCGTCCTCTGTCTCCGAGTGTGCCCAGGCCTATCGTACGAGGGGCCGACGTGGGAGTGAGGTATCCCAGCCTCGGGGCACGGTCCCCGCCCGGCGGCGGTCTTGCCCTGCCGACTGGTAACCACATTCGTCAGGGGACTGACCACCAAGCTCGGCTGTCAAGGTCGCAGGCCTCCTGTCCGTGCCGCTGCACGCGGCAGGCGGTGAGCGAATCGGGAGCTCGGGTGCGGGGCGGGTGGGTGAGGAACGGTCGGGCAGCGGCCCCTGCTGGCTGCTGCGCCAGGTCCCATCCTGCGGTGTGGCAGAACCCGGTCAGCGACCTGATAAGTGGAAGGCAACAAGAGGGTTCCGTCCTGACGCTACGCGCGTATACCTTGTCCGGACCTCAAGCTCCCTACAGGGGCAACACCCTTTCATGACAGGACAATTCATGGAACGACGGCATTTCCTGGCCGGAAGCACCGCCGTGGCGGCGGGAGCGGTCCTCGGCGGCCCCTTCCTCGGGGTCGCCAGCGCCTCGGCCAAGGGCGGTCCCAGGCCCGGCAGCGGCTACGGTGAACTACTGCCGGTGCCGGACCAGCGTGACGGTACGGTACGGCTGCATCTGCCCGAGGGGTTCTCGTACCGCTCCTTCAGCCCGGCGGGCGAGTCGCTCAGCGACGGTTCTCTCATACCCGGCAACCATGACGGCATGGCCGCCTTCCGGGGCAGCCGGGGCAGCCGGGGCACCACCGTGCTCGTCCGTAACCACGAACTGGGCGGGCCCGGCGAAGCCTTCGGCACGGAGAAGACCGTCTACGACCCAGCAGCCCGGGGCGGCACCACCACGCTGGTAGTGACCGGACAAGGCCGGGTTCTGCACAGCGCGGCCAGCCTCAGCGGCACCCAGATGAACTGCTCCGGTGGCCCCATGCCATGGGGCTCGTGGGTGAGCTGCGAGGAGACCGTCAACGGCCCGGATGTCGGCAATGACTTCACGGGCGGCGACAACAGCCTCCTGTACGAGAAGCACGGCTATCTCTTCGAGGTGCCCACCGACAAGGCAGCCTCCGCCCGGCCGGTACGGGCCGCCGGGCGCTTCCCGCATGAGTCCGTGGCCTTCGACCCGCACACGGGTGCGCTCTACGAGTGCGAGGACAACTTCAACTTCCCCTCCGGCTTCTACCGCTACCTGCCGCCGCGCGATCCGAGGACCACGGGCGCGCTCCTGGACGGCGGCAGGCTCCAGATGCTGGCGGTGCGTGGCGAGGAGAACGCCGACCTCTCGCTCGGCCAACGGCAGGGCGCCACCTACCAGGTGAGCTGGGTGGACATCGACGACCCCGACCCGCATTTCGCTCCCGGCACCAGTAATGACGCCGCGCTCCAGGCGGTTGGCGCACAGGGCCGGGCCAAGGGTGCGGCGATATTCTCCCGGCTGGAGGGCTGCATATACCACCAGGGCACGGTGTACTTCGTCTCCACTCAGGGCGGTGCGACCGCCGAGGGCGACGAGCCGCCCAGCGGCTTCGGCGACGGCCGTGGTCAGGTGTGGGCGTACGAGCCCCGCACGAGCATGCTCCGGCTGATGTACGAGTCGCCGGACTCGATGACGCTCGACCTGCCGGACAATGTCACGGCCAGTCCGCGCGGCACCCTCGTGCTGTGTGAGGACGGCGACGGCGACAACTATCTGCGCGGTCTCACCGCCAGCGGATCGATCTTTGACTTCGCACGGATGGAGCCCATCGCAGGAGACACGGGAGCCGAGTTCGCGGGCTCGGCCTTCGCCCCCGACGGGCGCACCCTCTTTGTGAACATCCAGTCGAAGGCCGGTGTGAGCATCGCCATCTGGGGCCCCTGGCACCGCGGCGGCTTCTGAGCGGCTACGCGCGGAAGGGGAAGCCACCCACCGAAAAGGCCGCGCCGCCGAAACCGCTCCTTTCGGCGGCGCGTTCTCCACCGGATGCCGTGGCGAGCTCGCCCAGGCCACCGCCTCAGCACCGCATGAGTACGGGGCGATTGCAAGCCCAGCGTCCCACCTCGTCGGGCGAGACGTCCCCTCCCATCCCCTCCCATCCCCTTCCGTGCCGCACTCAACGAGCAGCTCGATCACCGGTCCCATCACTGCGGCTGCAGTATTAACGGCAAAATTTCTGTGCGGGAAACACGAGGCCCCTCACGCCTGATTATTTCCGGCCAGCAGGACATGGGGCCAGACGGGTCGATGGTGCGTCTGGGGATGGCCGAACGGTCGGCATCATCACGGCCTTCCTGGAATGATCAGCCGGGCGAGGAGGGAGCAGTGGACCACACCCCGCGTGGCGGACTGGACCCGGATCAGTGGGTCCTTCAGTTCCAGCGAGCTGCGGAACCCGGCCTGCACAGGGAGCTTGCCTCGGAAGAGGATCGGGGCACCTTGCAGGAAATGACCCTCGATCACCGCGAGGATGGTGTCTGGGCGGCCGCTTCCTTCTCCATGGCCAGCCATCCTGGGGTCACCTTCGTGTGGAACCAGAAGATCATGCCGGATTTGAGCGCGGAGTGGGATCCGGACTTCGCTGCCATGCTCTTCAGCACCCATCTCATCGAATGGTTCCACACGGAGGCGAAGAGAAGGTCCCCTGACGCCGACGGCATCATCCAGAATTGACTGGGGATCCTGCGGAGCGAAGTCCAGGGCGCTCGAAAGGTGCCCTGGCGTGCCGCCCACTGCCGAAGCCTGCAGCCGCTGTGAGCCAAGCAGCGTCAGATCGACGGAGACGAAATAGGCGTTCTGCCATGTCCGTTCGGAGAAGCCAGCGTCACAAGGGTCCTCCTTGGCAGAATCAAGGCGGGTGCCTTCGACCGCTTCAGCCATGCTTGAGGTGTTGCATGTGATCACGTTCGGTTGGCAGGAGTCGTCCTTCATTAGCGGTGACGGCAATACCAACTGTGTCGAGCTTGCCACTGGCGTTGTGCGCGCCCTCCACCTGCGCGAGAGCTACCGTCCGGACGAGATACTTATCGCCACCCGCCCGGCAACGCGATCCCTCCTGCCCGCACAAAAGCCGGAGACCTTGACTACCTCGCCCGGTGAGTGACTGCCTCCGCACCGCACCGGTGCGGAGGCCATTGCATGACGTGTTGCGGGTCTGCGAAGCCGTCGGTCGTTCCGGATCGGCCCACCCTCCCCGCCGCGACGGTCTGCCAAGGGTCCTCGCTACCGTGGCGCCCTCGACGACTCTCCTCCCTCAAGGGAGGGAGATTCTCGCGGCTCGCGCCGTGATCTTTCCTGGTATCCACGGAGGTATTCGATGACTGACAACGACTTCTGGGACTGCCCGCCGGAGCAGGGCATCGCGCAGTACGGGGAGTTCAGGCTCACCCTCATCGAGCGGCCCTTCCCCGTCGGCGGAAGTGTTCTGCCCGCTCATGACCCGGCACGGGCACGGGAATTCGCCGCTGCTTTCGGCACCATCGACACGGTGGTGGAGGAGGTTGACCGGATCGAGGCGACCGAGCGGCCTCCCTTCGCCACCCGCGCGGACCTCGACCTGGTCAGTGTCGGATGCTGGGGAACGGTGACCGAGGTCAACGATCCCGCTCTGGTGTTCACCGGGGGAACGTTCCCCCTTGCGGAGCAGGCGGACGAGCTGGCGGAGCGTTTCCCCGGAGCGGTCATCATCGGCTCGGCGACGATCGACTACAGCGTGACCTACGGCACCCACGTGATCTACCACCCGGACGGGGCACGTCTGTTCGCCGCAGGGTGGAGCGGAGAGAGGGACTGGGACCGCGAGGGCACCCCGCAGGAGGTCATCAACGCCTTCGGTATCGGCCCCGATGCCCTGGAACGGGCAGACATCGACCTCGACGCCCACCCCGGGGCCTTCCCCTGGGAAGGCCTTACGCGGCTCGCCCTCCAGCGCGTCACCCCGCTGCTCCGCAAGGGCCGCACGCTGTCCGTGTTCCGTGTCCGGCACACCGAAGAGGCGACCGGTGACCTGGAAGACACCTGGATCGGCGAGTTCGACGAGTTCTGACCATAACGATCCGAAAACACAAGCGAGTTGGCGCGGGCATGCCGCCTTAATACCGTGAACCCCAACCGGCTCACTCCATAGAGTGGGCAACAGTCGGCGCAACAAGACCAATTGACCTCGGAGCCCACGGCGCCGCGTACCTCTCCTACCACCAAACGGGGTTCCCAGGGGGAGAAGCCAGTGAGCATTCAGATACACCAACCTGCGCGCCACCGGCGCGTGTGGGCGCGCATCGTGATCGCCCTCACCGCCGCGGCAGCCGTGACCCTGACCGGCCTGCCCGCCTTCGACGAGGCGGAGGCCGCGAAGGGGCCCAACGTCAAACCAGTGCGGTGCGACGAGAAGTTCCTGGGGAAGAAGTTTCCCTCCACCCCGGCCAACTCCGGGCCGCCGGACAGTCTTCCGTACGACGCGTGGCCGAACGACGAGAACTACACCTACGACAACCCCGCGAAGGCGTATGACGGGGTGCTGCCGCCGACCGACGCCCAGCGTAAGGCCGCGGGAACGAACTACCGCAAGTGGCAGCGCAAGTACAACAGGACGAAGAACCCGGCGGACAAGGTCATGGAGATCTACGCCCGCTACAACAAGCAGTACAACAGCCCGAAGGGCTACCAGGACTTCAAGCGCTTCCTCGACGTGCGCTACATCGGCGCCCACGGCAACCCGCTCCGGGGTGACGCGTTCGAGGCCCGCATGGTCAAGAAGTACAACATGATCGGCCCCGACTGGTGGTGCCAGGACCCGATCGAATACACCGACCCTGAGACCGGCGAGAAGCGCACCCGCGTCGTGGACGCACACAACCGGCGCACCGAGCGCAAGGTTGAGATGAAGTCCAACGGCAGGATCGACAGCGACCAGCTCAAGGCCGACCGGCAGATCGCCAAGGAGAAGCCGAAGTCGACGTTCCGGTACCTGACCGGCGCCAAGACCGAGGATTCGACGAAGAACAAGATCAAGCAGTTCGACGACGACCTCAAGCGGGACCGGAGCACCAACCGCACCCAGGCCGGGGTCAACGAACGCCGATCGAACGCCATCGAGCGCACCCAGAAGCCGAACGTCTACACCAACTACGACAAGCGGTTCAACGCCGACCCGCTCAAGGGCGGCCGGGGACCGATCATCGACCAGGCCCTGCGGTCCGGGAAGACGGCCGAGGAAGCGCGCCGACTTCAGGCGATGTACAACCAGAACAACCGCGGCGGCTACTTCGGCCGCGGGCCGGGCGGCATCGACTTCTCCACCCTGGAGATCAACTACGTCGGCACCCCCGTCAAGGGCAAGGGCCTCGATTATTCGATGAAGGCCGACTACGTCAAGAACCCGGACGAGAACCCCGGCTACGGCGGTGACGCCAAGCTCCAGCTCGCCTCGGACGCCTTCTTCACCTGGCTGGCCCTGACCCCGGACAAGTTCTGGGTCAACCTCAACCCGGTCCGCCCCGACGTCATCATGGACAAGGAGTTCGCCAAGACCGACGCCGGGCGCATCCTGCTGGAGGCCGACCTGACCCTCAAGCACGACTACGCGGATGCGATGAACCCCGACAAGTACGAGCGCGGGGAACGCTTCTGGCGCGCAGCCCCCCGCACACCGGAGGGCATGCCGTGCCTGCCCATCATCCGCCAGTGGATCACCCCGAAGCCTGCGAAGATCCGAGAGCAGGACGGCGGCATCTACATCCTGGACGCGCCGCTGAAGGTCAACATCGAGGTCCCCACCGGACCCGACGTACCGCCCAACACCTGCAAGCTCACCGAGGCGCAGACCAAGCAGGCCGAGACCCTGATCCGCACGATGATCCAGCCGGAGCTTGAGCGTCGCGTCAACGACGACAAGTCCTACGCCGACCTGCGCCGCGTCTACTCCTCGCGGGTGGCCGCCGAGTACATCCGCCGCCAGGACGCGGGCAGCCCCACCGACTTCCGCAAGATCATCAATAGCAACGACGTCAAGCGGTGGCCGCTCAGGGGCGAGAACAAGGACTGGGACAAGAAGACCGTCTACGACAAGTACGTCCACTCGTTCAAGAACGGCGACTACAAGTTCAAGCGCACCTACGACGGCAAGGTGTGGATCCTGTCCATGGGCGGGGTCGACTTCTCCAAGGCGCCGAAGCGGAACATCAGCCGCACCCAGTTCAACACGCAGCACCGGGGCTTGGACAAGACCACCAAGACATCCGTCCAGGCCGAGGTGACCTACCAGGACAGTGAGACCGTCTACCTTGGCGGGACCACCTCCGACCAGCCCACCAGCCCGGAGGACCCGACGCCGACGCCGACGCCGCCTCCGACCGGTCCGGACGACCCGAAGCCGACCGAAACCCCGTCGACCCCGGCACCCGACCCGTCCACGCCCGGCGGTGACAAGACGACTCCGTCGGCGAAGGACCCGGACGGTGACCTCGCCGACACCGGCAACAGCACCCCCGTCGGCCTGATCGCCGCTGTGGCTGCGGCGCTCGCCGTCGCAGGCGGCGCGCTGACGTGGTGGATGCGACGCCGCAGGGCCGCAGGCAGCTAGCCCGTCTGACGGCGTCCTCGCACGCAGGCGGTCCCCCGCACCCGTTGCCCAGGGTGCGGGGGACCGCCTTTTCCGCGCTCTGGCAGCACCTCGATCGCTCGGGCTGCGGCCTCAGCGATGGCCTCAAAGGTACCGAGGCCCATCTGCGCCGGGTTTCGATGGTGGCGCTCACCTTGCCGGTCTTCGTCCTCTTTCTCCGAGCGCACCCAGGAGACTTGCATAGTGCATGCACTGCCGCCATTATGCAAGCATGACTTCGATGACCATTCGGAACATCCCTGACGACATCCTCCAGTCCCTGAAGGTGCGTGCCACCCAGTCGGGAAAGTCGCTCCAGGCCTACGCGATCGAGCTCTTCGCCCGCGAGGTCTCCAAGCCGACACTCGCCGACATGGCCGCCCGTATGGAGCGCGAGGCCAGTGCCGAACTCAGCACCGAGGACGTGCTGAAGGCCATTGAGGACGGACGGGAACGCAGGTGATCGTCATTGACTGCTCATCTCTGGTGCACTTCCTCCTCGGCCGCAGTCCCGTCGCCACCAAGATCCGGGAACGGATTGCCCAGGAAGACATCCTGGCCGCTCCCGGTTTGATCGACTACGAGATCACCTCGGCCGTCTTCGGCCTCGCTCGCGGCAGGAACCCGAAGATCACTGCTCGGGAGGCGGTCAAGGCCATCGGGGACTTCAACAGCCTCGCGATCGACCGTCACGCCACCCTCGTCCTGTGGGAACGGGTACGGAAGCTCTCCGACAACCTCTCCACCTACGACGCTCACTACGTCGCCCTGGCCGAAACCCTCGGTGCCCCTCTGATCACCAGCGACGACAAGATCCGCAAGGCAGGAGCGGCACGCTGCGAGATCGAGGTGTTCGCGTCCGGTTCGTGACCGGTGGAAGCGTTGTCCCCGAAGTCTGTCAGCTCAGGTGTTGAGTGTGTGCCCGGTCGTTGCGTCCACGTGGTCGGGGATCTCGTCGTGGCGATCGCCCACGGTTGGCGTCCCGGCGGGTTCGAACATCAGAATGGCCGCGCCGGATGGAGCGTACGGCTTGTGTTCGGTGCCTCGGGGGACGGTGAAGACCGCACCCTGTGGGAGCAGGACCGTGCGCTCCCCGGCGGGCTCGCGCAAGGAGATGTGCAGTTCTCCGTCGAGGACGAGGAAGAACTCGTCGGTGTCGTCGTGGACGTGCCAGATGTGTTCGCCCTCGACCTTGGCGATGCGGACGTCATAGTCGTTGACGCGCGTGACGATGCGGGGGCTCCACAGGGCGTCGAAGGAGGACAGAGCCTGGCTGAGGGGGATGGGTTGGTTACTCATGGACTCATCCTTGGCCGTTTCATATGGCCAGCGTGAGTGCTAGGAATTGCACATGGCGAAAGAATCCTCGCACGCAGTTCACGCGGCAGGTGTACACCGGGTCGTCGTGATCGTGGACGAGAACTCAAACCCCTTCGAGCTTGGCTGCGCGACCGAGGTTTTCGGTCTGCGCAGGCCCGAGATCGGCCGTGATCTCTACGATTTCAGGCTCTGCTCTCCCCAGCCCCACACCCTGATGCGGGACGGATTCTTCACGCTCACGGGAGTCGCCGATTTGGAAGCGGCTGACACGGCGAATACCTTGATCGTCCCCAACCGCCCCGACGTTGAGGTGCCCCGCCGCCCGGCCGTGCTCGATGCCGTCCGACGGGCGCACGCGCGCGGTGCGCGCCTGGTGGGCTTCTGCAGCGGCGCGTTCACACTGGCCGAGGCCGGAGTCCTCGACGGGCGCCGGGCCACCGCACACTGGCAGTGGGCGGATTCCTTCCGGGCCCGCTTCCCTTCTGTACGGCTCGAATCGGACGTGCTGTTCGTCGACGACGGTGACATCCTCACCGCCGCGGGGAGCGCGGCTGCGCTCGACCTTGGACTGCATGTGGTCCGCCGCGACTACGGAGCGGAGACCGCCAACTGCGTGAGCCGACGACTTGTCTTCGCGGCGCACCGGGACGGTGGGCAGCGGCAGTTCGTGGAGCGCCCCATGCCCGCCCTGCCGGACGAGTCCCTGTCGCCTGTCCTGGCCTGGGCCCAGGAACGGTTGGAAGCACCGCTCACGGTGTCCGACCTTGCGACGCGTGCGGCGGTCAGTCCGGCAACGCTGCATCGCCGCTTCCAGGCGCAATTGGGCACGACGCCGCTGACGTGGCTCACAGGAGAACGGCTTGCCCTGGCATGCCGGTTGATCGAGCGGGGCGAGTCCCGCTTGGCGGTGGTCGCGCGGCGCAGTGGGCTTGGCACGACTGCCAATTTGCGCATGCTGATGCGTCGCGAAACGGGCATCACCCCGTCGGCGTACAAGCGTCGGTTCGGTCCTTGCGGTGCGTGACGAACAGCGCCCGCGCAGCACGAAGTCCTTGCGCATTTGGCCCCGGCGGCGGGCCCCTGAGGCTGGCCCTGTGAGTAGCCCCAACAAGCAGAAATGTGGAATTCCACGGCAGATGAGCAAGGTCGTGTAAGCCGTACATCGCTGGAGGCCAGCGTTCTTTCCGCCGGGCCGGGGTCAGTCGTCGGCGGATGGGGGGTGGCTGTGCAGGATGATGTGTTCCGCGTCGTGTGCTGCCTGCCATTCGCGGACCCTCGCTATGTCCGCCCGGGCTTCCCGGACATCCTGGACCAGCAGCTCGACTTCTCTGCTCAGCGTGGTCACCGCCTCCTCGGTCGGGACGGATCCTTTGCGATCAGGGCGGCGGAGCACGATCCAGGCAGGTCCAGCTGAGATGAGGGCGGCCATAAGGATCGCCCCGGCGGTAATCCATGCGGGCGATGACATGCTCCCCCTATCCGTCGGTCAGGCCGGACCGCCTTCCCCACAGGATATGGCGCGAAAGCAGTACGACGAGATTACAGAACTGGCGCCGCTCGACAGCATGAAAGTGCAGGTGCTTCCGCGGACGGTATGGGGTACCTGACCTGCACGATTTCAGCATCTGAACCTCGGCGACGCACTGCCGTCGACGTCCAGCGGGCAACGCGAGGGGTGTTTCGCCAGTCTCCGGCATGCCCTACGGGCCCGCAATGTTTTTCTGGGCGTTCAACGCGCGGGTGATGTTGTCTCTACTGCCGGAGGGCGCCTCGAAGTTTCTGCAACAATTATCGCGAAATCACCGAATTACCTCACGCTCACACCATTATGGCCTGTGGTATCAGCACGGCAATAACGGCGTGGAAAATACTGGCCTGACCTGCGTCGCACACAGCGAGATCAAGTCCTGCGGCGCCAAGGACCCCAATGCGCCAAACTGTTGGGCAGCACTGGGCGGTTGGGCGTCCGTTCACCGCCGAACAGAGAAAGGCGGGGGGAATACCCCGCCTCTCAAGGGTGTTCGGCTAGCCGTCGGGTGGGTCCAACTCACATGGCTGGCTGGCTTGCCGCCTGTCGACCATGTCACCGCTCATACGATGAAGCCCTCGCCTCCGGCTGTCGAAACCACCCAACAGTAGGTAAAGCACTCGGTGTTAGCCGTGCGGTAGATGGCCTCGGCCTCGTCTGGTCAGGCTAGTTGGGGCTGTTGGAGTCCCGTCTGGTCTCCGGTGTGCACCGGGTGGCGGTGCCCGGAAGACCGGACTGTGGCGCCAGCCGGGGGTGGTGCACGGCCCGGCAAGGGCCTGCTGCGGGGCGGCTTTCCTCGCCGTCCCCGGTGTCTCGCCTTCGCTGATGTCGTCGCACACGCCCCGGTGCGTCAGCCCGCGCGTCAGCCCGCGCCGCTCCCCTGTCGCCCCGGCCTGGCCCGCCGCCATGAGTGACCCGGTCGCGCCCGCGACCCCGATGGCCGCCGCCCTGGCCAAGAACTGCGCCCGGTTGATCCCCTTGCTGTGCACCGTGCCTCCCCGTGTGTCCGTCCAGTGGCCGCCCCGCAACGTTCTGTGACGCGGTCACCAGTGTGCTGAGCGGTGGCACGCCCGGTCATCAGCCGGTGGTCTACGGCACCGTTGACGGGCGTATGACCTCTCCGCCCCGTGGGGCGACTTGGGTCGTACGCGCGCCCGTAGTCCGGCCGGCTAGTCGGGGAGGCTGTCGCGCAGGAAGGCGTCGATGGCGTCGAGGAACTCGGTTCCGGAGAACAGCGCGCTGTCGTTGTGGTGGGCGCCCGCGATCTCGCGGTAGGTGTCGGCGTGTTTCTCCGCCAGCCGTCGGGACAGGCGCGTCGGGATGATCTCGTCGCGCTCTCCGGCGATTACCAGGGTGGGCCCGTCATAGCGCGCCAGGTGCTCCTCGGTGCGGAACCGGTCGTGCAGCAGCGGCCGTACCGGCAGGAACCAGTAGTGGGCCTGCCCGACATCGGCCAGCTCCGGGAAGGGGGAGCGCAGCACCAGGGCCGCCGGGGGACGCTCGGCCGCCAGGGCGGCGACGACCGCGGAGCCCAGCGACTCGCCGAAGTACACCAGCCGCTCCGGGTCCACTCCGTCCCGGCCGGCGGCGTACGAGGCGGCGGCGCGCAGATCGGCGAGGAGCCCGCGCTCGGTGGGGCGGCCGGGGTTGCCCCCGTACCCGCGGTAGTCGCTGAGCAGCACCGAGTAGCCCCGGGCGGCGAGCCCCTTGGCCAGTGGCAGCCGGTCGCCGCGGTTCCCGGCGTTGCCGTTGCTCACCACCACGGTGGCGTACGGCCGCGCCGCCTCCCCGGCGGCGGGCAGGAACCAGCCGGTGAGCTCATGACCGTCCGCCGTGGTGTAGCGGACCTCCGTCACGCCGGACCCTGGGGGCAGCGGCGGGTCGGAGCGGTCGGGCAGATAGATCAGCTGCCGCTGGAAGTACCAGGCGGCCAGCACGAGCAGCAGCCACAGCACGGCCAGCACGGCGAGCAGCCGCCAGGCCGCGGTGAGAAACTGCATGGCCATGCGGAGACCATAGTGGTCACTCCGGACGAAAGGGGATCAACGCAAGGCCGGTACCGCTGCCTGGTGACCGGCCGGGCCCCGCCTCCCGGAGGCAGGGCCTAGACTCCCGTGCGTACAGATCGCCGAACATTGAACGTGGACGCACACGGACGCACAGCACAGCAAGGGACAAGGGAAGGGTGGACGTGCCGGACTACTTCCACGGCTACTCGGTCGTCGGGCTGGTCGCGGTTGTCGGGGTGCTCTTCGTCGCCGTGGCCTTCGCGGCCGGGCGGCTGCTGCGGCCTGTGGTGCCGACGCGGGAGAAGATGCTGACGTATGAGTGCGGCGTCGACCCGGTGGGCGAGGACTGGGCGCACACCCAGGTCCGCTACTACATCTACGCCTTCCTCTACGTGATCTTCGCCGTCGACTCGATCTTCCTTTTCCCATGGGCGACGGTCTTCGCGGAGACTGGATATGGCATGACGACGCTGGTGGAGATGTTTATCTTCCTCGGCTTCCTCGCCGTAGGCCTGCTCTACGCATGGAAGAAGGGCGTCCTCACATGGACGTAACACCTGTTGAGCTTCCCGAGCCGCGTCGGCTGGGGGCGCTGGCACGGCTGGCACCCGAGCCGATGAAGGTCGTGCTGAACTGGGGGCGCCGCTACAGTCTGTGGGTCTTCAACTTCGGGCTCGCCTGCTGCGCGATTGAGTTCATCGCGGCGTCCATGGCCCGGCATGACTTCATCCGTCTCGGCGTGATCCCGTTCGCACCCGGCCCGCGCCAGGCCGACCTGATGGTCGTCTCCGGCACGGTCACCGACAAGATGGCACCGGCGGTGAAGCGGCTCTACGAGCAGATGCCCGAGCCGAAATACGTCATCTCCTTCGGCGCCTGCTCCAACTGCGGCGGGCCCTACTGGGACTCGTACTCCGTCACCAAGGGCGTCGACCAGATCATCCCGGTCGATGTCTATGTGCCGGGCTGCCCGCCCCGCCCGGAGGCGCTGCTTCAGGGCGTACTCAAGCTGCAGGAGAAGATCGCTGCGGAGTCGCTGGATGATCGTTACGCCTCGCGTCCGTCCGCTGCGGCCCTGACCAGCGGCCTGGTGAAGCCGCCAGCGGCTGGGGAGGGGGAGCGATGACCGGTTGGCTGCCCCGGGAGGCCGAAGAGCTCTTCGGCGAGGGCGCGAGCGCGGCGGAGGCGTACGAGCTGCTGACCGTCGATGTCCCGGCCGAACGCTGGATTCCCGCACTGACCGCTGCCCGCGACGAGCTGGGCTGCACATTCTTCGACTGGCTGAGCGCGGTCGACGAGCCCGGCACCGGCTTCCGTATCTGCGCGCACCTGGTCGCCCTGCCGAGCGCGGCCAGCGCGGCCAGCGCGGCCAGCGGCGTACGGCGGCTGGTCGTACGCACCACCGTGCCGCATGACGCCCCCGAGCTGCCGACCGCCACCGGCGTATACGCCGGGGCCGCTTGGCATGAGCGGGAGACGTTCGAGATGTTCGGTGTCACCTTCACCGGCCATCCGCACCTGGAGCCGCTGCTCCTCCCCGAGGGGTTTGAGGGGCACCCGCTCCGCAAGGACTTCGTCCTCGCCGCCCGTGTCGCCAAGGCCTGGCCGGGCGCGAAGGAGCCGGGCGAGTCCGAGCATGGCGGTCCCAAGCGCCGCCAGATGCTGCCGCCGGGCGTCCCCGACCCCAACGAATGGGGCCCCCTCAAGGGCCAGCTCCCGCCAGCTCCTTCCCGCCCGGCCCGCGCCCGGGGAGCCGCCGCCGACCGCCCGCCCCGCCGCACTCGGAGCGCGGCAGCGGGCTCGGCGAGCCAGGAGCCCGCAGCGGAGCCGGCGGAGGCAGCGGAGGCGGCTGAGCCCGCCGCCGAGCGCCCGCCCCGCCGCGCACGTACCGCGAGCGAGGGCTCGGCGAGCCAGCAGCCCACCACCGACGCGGAGCAGCCCGATGCGGCCACCACCCCGCGCCCGGCGCGGGAACGCGGCACGGACGCCCCCTGGCACAGCCCACGCCCGGCCTTCGGCGAGGACGCTGCGTCCTCCAATGGCTCCAATGGCTCCGATGACTCCGGTGACTCCGGTGAGAAGGAGACGGGGGGCGAGAGCTGATGGACTTCGTTGATGTCGCATGGCGGCTGCTCGCCGTGCTGGTCGCCTTCCTTACGCTGCCGCTGCTCGTCGGCCAGGCCGAACACAAGGTGATGGCCCATATGCAGGGCCGCGTCGGCCCCATGTACGCGGGCGGCTTCCACGGCTGGGCCCAGCTTGTCGCGGACGGCGTGAAGTTCGCGCAGAAGGAAGACGTCGTACCGGCCAACGCCGACCGGCGGATCTTCCAGTTCGCGCCCGCCATCGCGCTCATCCCGTATCTGCTGGTCCTGATCGCGATCCCTCTCGCCCCGAACGGCGTCGTCGGACAGGTCATCGATGCCGGGATCTTCTTCGTGCTCGCCGTCCTCGGCGTCGGCGTGCTCGGCCAGGTCATGGGCGGCTGGGCGTCGGCCAACAAGTACTCGCTGCTCGGCGGCCTGCGTACCGCCGCGCAGCTGCTGGCGTATGAGCTGCCGCTGCTGCTCTCCGCGGCCTCGGTCGCCATGGCCGCCAGTACGCTCTCGCTCCCCGGCATCCTCGATGCCTGGGAGTGGTGGTGGCTGCCCTGGCAGATCATCGGCGCGTTCGTCTTCTTCGTCGCCGGGGTCGCCGAGCTGCACCGGCCACCGTTCGACGCCCCGCTCGCGCCCGAGGAGATCATCTTCGGGCCGCTCACCGAGTACGGCGGCCTCCGCTTCGCGCTGTTCATGCTCTCCGAGTACGCGGGCATCGTGATCATCTCCGCACTGACCGCCGTACTCTTCCTCGGCGGCTGGCACGGCCCGTTCGCGGACCAGTTCGGCTGGCTGTGGATGCTGCTCAAGACCGCCGCACTCAGCTTCCTGGTGATCTGGATGCGGGTCGCCTGGCCCCGGATGCGGGCGGACCAGATCCAGAAGTTCGCCTGGACCTGCCTGGTCCCGCTCGCGCTGTTCCAGATCGCGCTCACCGGCGTCGTGAAGGTGGTGTTCTAAGTCATGGGCCTCCCCGGCTCCGGCCTGGCCAAGGGCCTGGCCGTCACCCTCCGGACGATGACCCGGCGTTCGCACACCGCGCACTACCCGGACGTCCAGCCCGAGCTGCCCGCCCGCAGCCGGGGCGTGATCGGGCTGTTCGAGGAGAACTGCACGGTCTGCATGCTCTGTGCCCGGGAGTGCCCGGACTGGTGCATCTACATCGACTCCCACAAGGAGACGGTGCCGCCCGCCGCCCCCGGCGGCCGGGAACGCAGCCGCAATGTGCTGGATCGGTTCGCCATCGACTTCTCGCTCTGCATGTACTGCGGTATCTGCATCGAGGTGTGCCCCTTCGACGCGCTGTTCTGGTCCCCGGAGTTCGAGTACGCCGAGACCGACATCCGCGATCTCACTCATGAGCGGGACACGCTCCGGGAATGGATGTGGACCGTGCCGGAGCCGCCGCCGCTCGACCCCGCCGCGGAAGAGCCCAAGGAGATCGGCGCGGCCCAGAAGGCCGCCGCCAAACTCGCCGCCCAGCAGGAAGCCGCCCCGGAGCAGCAGGAGCAGCAGGACCAGCAGGAGGGGGACGCGTGATCGCGCTTGCCGCCGAAGGCAACGGCTTCCTGTCGCCCACCGGGATCGAGATCGCCTTCCTGCTCGTCGGCCTGGTCACCCTCGGCGCGGCCGTCATCACCGTCACCAGCAGACAGCTGGTGCATGCCGCGCTCTGGCTGGTGGTGGCGCTCGGCGGAATCGCCGTCGAATACCTCCTGCTCACCGCGGAGCTCATCGCCTGGGTGCAGGTCCTCATCTACGTCGGCTCCGTCGTCGTCCTGCTCCTGTTCGGGCTGATGCTCACCAAGGCCCCCATCGGCCGCTCACCGGACGCCGACTCCGGCAACCGCACGGTGGCGCTCGCGGTGGCCCTCGCCGCCGCGGCCACCCTGGTCACGGTCGTCGTGGACGCCTTCCGCGCCGCCTGGATCAACCTCGACGAGCCGCAGGGCGACGCGACGACCATCGGCGCGGCCCTGTTCCGGCACTGGGTGCTGCCCTTCGAAGCGCTCTCCGTGCTGCTGCTCGCCGCACTCGTCGGCGCCATCGTGATTTCCCGGCGGAAGAAGGAGAAGGAAGCGCGCTGATGCACCTCGCCTATCCCGCCGTACTCGCGGTGCTCCTCTTCTGCGTCGGTCTTTACGGAGTACTCGCCCGCCGTAACGCGGTCCTCGTGCTGATCTCCATTGAGCTGATGCTCAACGCCGTCAACCTCAACCTCGTCGCCTTCGACGTCTGGCTCCGCGACACCCTGCACGCGGGCCAGTCGCTCACCCTCTTCACCATCGCCATCGCCGCCGCCGAGATCGGTATCGGCCTCGCGATCGTCCTGCTCGTCTACCGCAACCGGGGCAGCTCCAACATCGACCAGCTCCGCGACCTCGTCGAAGAGAGCGCCGAAGAGAGCGCCGATGACAGCCCCGAGGGCAAAACCACCCCGTCAGAGGAGAAGGCGGAGGCCACCGCGTGACCACCACGACCCTCGCCGTCCTCGTCCCCCTCCTGCCCTTCCTCGGCGCACTCGCCGGGTTTCTGCTGGGCCGCCGCGCCCCCGCCTTCGTCCGGCCACTGGCCGTACTGCCCACCCTCGCCGCCACCGCGCTCGCCATCATCATCGCCCTCCGGCAGGGCGGCGGGACCGGCGAGAACGCGCTGACCGCCGTCACCGGGCTCACCCCGACCGGCAACGCCGCCCTCCCGGTCGAACTCGCCTTCCACCTGGACGGCTTCGCCGTCCTCGTCGCGGTGCTCGTCGGCGTCGTAGCCTCCTGCGTTCAGCTCTACTCCACCGGCTACCTCCGCGACGACCCGCGCTACGCCTCCTACGCCGCCCTGGTCTCCCTCTTCACCGCCGCGATGCTGCTTGTCGTCTACAGCGATGACCTCATCGTGTTGCTGGTCGGCTGGGAGATCATGGGCATCTGCTCCTACTTCCTGGTCGGCCACTACTGGGAGACCACCGCGGCCCGCGCCGCCTCCCTCAAGGCCTTCCTCGTCACCAAGCTCGGCGACGTCCCTTTCCTGATCGGCATCCTGGCCCTGGCCTCCGAGGCCGGGACCTTCCGCATCAGCACCATCGTCACCCGGCTCACCTCCACGCTCTCCGACTTCCAGCTCAGCCACCCCACCCTGATCGCGCTGCTGCTGCTGGCCGGAGTCGCGGGCAAGTCCGCCCAGTTCCCGCTGCACACCTGGCTGCCCGACGCGATGGCGGGCCCCACCCCGGTCTCCGCACTGATCCACGCCGCCACCATGGTCGCCGCCGGTGTCTACTTCATCGCCCGGCTGCTGCCCGTCTTCACCGCCTCCACCGCCGCACTGCTGGTGCTCGCCGCCATGGCCGCCATCACCATGGTCGGCTCGGCGCTCGCCGCCCTCGCTCAGGACGACATCAAACGCGTCCTCGCCTACTCGACCGTCGGCCAGCTCGGCTATATGACCGGAGCCCTGGCCGTCGGCAACCGGGGCGCCGCCACCTTCCATCTCCTCTCCCACGGCGCGTTCAAGGCCCTGCTCTTCCTCGCCGCAGGCGTGATCATCCACGCGGCCGGTACCAACTCGCTGGCCGCCATGTCCCGGATGCGCGGGATCGCCAAGCGCGTACCGGACGCCTACTGGACCATGACGGTCGCGCTCCTCGCGCTCGCCGCCATCCCGCCCTTCGCGGGCTTCTTCTCCAAGGAAGCCGTCCTCGGCGCCGCCGAACACGCCGCGACCGACCCCGCCGCCGGTATCCCCGCCACCGCGGGCTGGATCGTCCTGGCCGCCGGACTGGCCACCGCCCTCCTCACCGCGGGCTACGCCGCCCGGCTGTGGCTGCTCGCCTTCCACGGCCAAGGCGCCGAGGCACCCGCCCACGGCCGCGAGCCGATCGCCATGAACGCCGTGCTCTGGGTGCTGGCCATCCCCTCCCTCGCGTTCGGCCTGCTCTACGGCCGCCTCCCCGGCTGGTTCGACGGCGGCAGCCTCGCCCCGACGCTGACCACCTCCGTGCTGGCCACCGGCGCCGCCCTCGTCGGCGGTCTGCTCACCTACGCCGCCTGGCGGCACAGCCTGGCGCTCGCCGCCCGAGCCCCGATGGGCGCTGTCGCCGCGCACCCCGAAGCCGAACCCGCCGTCTCCGAGGCCGAGGCCATCGCCAGCCATGAGCCCGCCTACGGCAGCATCGCCGCCGCGCCCGACCCCGCCGACCCCAGCCGACTGCTCCTCGGCCCACTGCACCGGCACGCCGCGGAGGGCTTCCGGCTGGACGCCGTCTACGACCGGCTGTTCGTCGCCCCCGTACGCGCCAGCGCCCAGCTCGTACGCTTCCTCGACCGCGAGGTCGTCGACGCCTACGTCAGCGGCGCGGGCACCACCGCCGGGTGGCTCGGCACCGCCGTACGCCGCGCCCAGACCGGCAATGTGCAGACGTATCTGAGCGCCCTGCTCGCCGGCTCCATCGTGCTGGCCATCACCGTCCTTGTCACCGGAGCGTGAGCCGTGCCTACCTTCGATGCCGCCCTGAACGAGACCGTGATGCAGCTCCTCCTCGTCGCCATCGTCGCGCTGCCCCTGCTCGGCGCCGCGGCCGCGCTGCTCCCCGCCCCGCCCGGGCTCAAGGGCAGCAGCCCGGAACAGGCCGTGCTCCGCCACGGTGTCACCGTCACCGGCGTCGTACTCCTGGCCGCGATCGTGCTCGCCGCCGGCTTCGATCACGACCGCTCGGGCACCATGCAGGCCGAGTCGAATATCAGCTGGATCCCGGCCCTGGGCATCCGGCTGCACTTCGGTATCGACGGCATCTCGCTCCCCCTCCTCGTACTGACCGCGCTGCTGACCTTCCTCTGCGCGCTTTACAGCTACGTCAAGCGCCCGGGCGGCGACGGCTCCGCAGGCGCCGCCGCGTCCCCCAGGGCCTTCATCGCCTTCCTCCTCGTCCTCGAGTCCGGCACCCTCGCCACCTTTGCCGTACTCGACCTGATGCTCTTCTTCCTGGCCTTCGAGATGGTCCTCATCCCGATGTACTTCCTCATCGCCCGCTGGGGCGGCGAGGGCCGTGAGAAGGCCGCCTGGAAGTTCATCCTCTTTACGCTGCTCGGCTCCGTCGTCATGCTGCTCGGCCTGCTCCTCGTCGGCCTGCAGGGCGGCACCTTCGACATGGTGGCACTCGCCACTGACAACGGAGCCGGACTGACCCGTACCACCCAGCTCATCGCCGTCCTCGCCATCGGTATCGGACTCGCCGTCAAGACCCCGATGTGGCCCCTGCACAGCTGGCTCCCCGACGCCCACACCGCCGCCCCCACCGTCGGCTCGGTGCTGCTGGCGGGCGTCCTGCTGAAGATGGGCACCTACGGGCTGGTCCGTATCGTGCTGCCCATCGCCCCCGAGGGCGCCCAGTACTTCGCGCCCTACCTCGCCGCGTTCGCGGCCGTCGGCATCATCTACGGCTCCCTCGCCTGCCTCGCCCTCGTACGGCAGGGCGGAGGCAGCGACCTCAAGCGGCTGATCGCCTACTCCTCGGTCGGCCATATGGGGTTCGTCCTCCTGGGCATCGCCACCCTCACCCACACCGGAGTCAATGGCGCCCTGTTCGCCAACATCGCCCACGGCCTCATCACCGGCCTGCTCTTCTTCCTGGTCGGCGCGCTCAAGGAGCGCACCGGCTCCACCGACCTCGACCAGCTCGCCGCCCACACCGACGGCGGCGCGGCCCTCTACGGCAGGGCGCCCCGGTTCGGCGGACTGCTGGCCTTCGGCGCCGTCGCCTCCCTCGGGCTGCCCGGCCTCGCGGGCTTCTGGGGCGAAATGCTCGCCCTGCTCGGCGCCTTCCACCCGGCCGACGGGCTGAGCCGTCCCGCGTATCTCACCTTTATGGCGATCGGCGGCCTGGGCACCCTGCTCACCGCCGCCTACCTGCTGCTCGTCGTACGCCGCGTCTGCATGGGCGACCGGCCCAAGGAGCCCATGGCGGCCACGGAGCAGGCCGCCGTGAGCCTCACCGACGTACGCCCGTACGAGTTCGCCGCCTGGACCCCGCTCGTTGTCCTCACCGTCCTCGCCGGACTCTGGCCCGCGCTCCTCCTCGGGCTCACCAACCCGGCCGTGCAGAACCTCCTGCCAGGAGTCAGCCGATGAGCCCTCTGATCCAGTCCGTCGACTGGCTCGCGATCGCCCCGCCCGTCATCACCGCCATGGCCGGGCTGCTCCTGCTGGTCGCCGATCTGTTCCTGGACGACCGCCGCAAGCCGCTGCTCGGCTGGTTCGCCATCGCGGGCCTGACCCTGGCCGGGCTGACCCTGCTGCCGCTGGCTGTTGGCGACGCGCGGTCGACCTTCTGCCTCACCACCAACCCCACCGTGTGCAGCTATACGGCCGACACCTTCGCGCTCGTCATCCAGCTCCTGGTCCTCGGCGGCGCCCTGCTGACCGCCCTGCTGTCCATCACCTCTGTCGAGGACGACCGGCTACCACCGGGCGAGTTCTGGTTTCTGCTGCTCGCCTCCGCCGCCGGTGCCACGCTGCTGCCCGCCGCCCGCGATCTGGCCACCCTCGTCGTCGCCCTGGAGGTCGCCTCGCTCCCGGCCTTCGCCCTGGTCGCGCTGCGCCGTGGCGACCGTAAGGGCTCCGAGGCAGCGCTGAAGTTCTTCCTCTCCTCGGTCGCCGCCACCGCCGTCACCCTGATGGGCGTCAGCTTCGTCTACGCGACCACCGGCAGCCTGCACCTCAGCCAGGTGGCCGGGGGGCTGCGCCAGGTCGACCCGGCCCTGTCCACGCTCGCCACCCTGGGCGTCACCCTCACCCTCGTCGGCTTCGCCTTCAAAACCGCCGTGGTGCCCTTCCACTTCTGGGTGCCCGACACCTACGTCGGCGCTCCGGTCCCCG
This sequence comes from Streptomyces gobiensis, assembly GCF_021216675.1. NCBI lineage: Bacteria > Bacillati > Actinomycetota > Actinomycetes > Kitasatosporales > Streptomycetaceae > Streptomyces > Streptomyces gobiensis. The sequence goes on from NZ_CP086120.1 coordinate 3,433,762, forward strand.
TTGCCGCCTACCTCTCCGTCATCGGCAAGGCGGTCGGCTTCACCGGCCTCATCCTCGTCACCGTCTTCGCCTTCCCCTCCTACGCGTCCACCTGGGGCCCGGCCCTGGCCGTGCTGGCCGCGCTCACCATGACCGTCGGCAATGTCGCCGCCCTGCGGCAGCGCGCGGACGCCGAGCGCAGCGCCATCCGGCTGCTGGCCTGGTCCTCGGTCGGCCAGGCGGGATTCCTGATCGTCCCGATCGCGGCGGCGGCCTACACGGACGTCATGCTGAACGCCATCGGCGCGACGGTCGCCTACGCGCTGATGTACGCCGTGGTGAACCTCGGTGCCTTCGCCGTCGCCCTGCATGTCGGACGTACGGCGGCCGCCAACCGGATCACCGACTACCGCGGCTTCTACGCCACCCAGCCGCTGGCCGCCCTCGCCATGGGCTTCTTCCTGCTCTGCCTGGCGGGCCTGCCGCCGGGCATCATCGGCCTCTTCGCCAAGGTCACGGTCTTCTCCGCGGCCGTCAACGCGGGTCTGGGCTGGCTGGCCGTCGTCATGGCCGTCAATGTGGTGATCGCGCTCGTCTACTACCTCCAGTGGACGGCGGTCCTCTTCCGCGCCGCCCCCGCCCCGGCGGTCGCGGCGGCACCCGCCACCACGCTGACCCTCACCCTCACCCGCACCCGTATCTCCGCCCCCCTCGCCACGGCCATCGCCCTGACCGCCGCCGCGGCCATCGCCCTCTCCGCCGCCCCCCAAACAATCCTCCGCCTAGCCGCCGGCACCCTTTCTTAACGACGCCGGGGGCTTTCCCCTAACCCACCCCTTCCCGAAACTGTGGGCTGCCGCCCCCAGACCCCCACCCGTGTTGTGGGCACTCTCCCCCAGCTAACGCTGGGAGGTGCCCCCAGCCCCACGAGGGGCTGTGGGTGGGCACAACCCCCGGCCACCGGCCCGCACCGGGCCACCCCCGGGGCCCCGGGGCGAAGCCCCGGTTTCCGGGAAGGGGCGGGAATTGGGGAACCCCACCCACGGCACCCCCGCAGCCGGGCGCAAGCCCCGCCACGCGGCGGGGCCGCACACCGGCACAGCCGGGAAGGGGCGCCCCCGGGCGAAGCCCGCTAGGAGACGCAGAGGGGGAACCCACACCCGGCACCCGGGAGCCCCCCGCCCGGCGCACCGTGGGGAACCCGCACCACCCACGTCGCGTTGACCAAAGTGGGGGAGGGTTCCCCCGCTGCACCACCTGGAGGGCGCACCGTGCACCGCCGACACAACGGACTGAGGACAGCCCTGCTCCTGGGCACCATGTCGGCCCTCATCCTGATCGTCGGCAGCTTCTTCGGCCGTACGGGCCTGATCCTCGCCCTCTTCATCGCGGTCGGCACCAACGCCTACGCCTACTGGAACAGCGACAAGCTCGCCCTCCGCGCCATGCGCGCCCGCCCGGTCAGCGAATTCGAAGCACCCCAGCTCTACCGTCTCGTCCGCGAGCTCTCCACCGCCGCCCGCCAGCCCATGCCCCGCCTCTACATCTCCCCGACGCTGGCCCCCAACGCCTTCGCCACCGGACGCAACCCGCGCAATGCCGCCGTCTGCTGCACCGACGGCATCCTCCGCATCCTCAGCGAACGCGAGCTGCGCGGCGTCATCGGCCATGAGCTGAGCCATGTCTACAACCGCGACATCCTCATCGCCTCCATCGCGGGTGCCCTGGCGTCCGTGGTGATGTTCCTGGTCAACTTCGCCTGGCTGATTCCGTTCGGCCGGTCCGACGACGAGGAGGGGCCGGGCCTGCTCGGCATGCTGCTGATCCTGATCCTCGGCCCGCTGGCCGCCTCGCTGATCCAGCTCGCCGTCAGCCGTTCCCGCGAATACGAAGCCGATGCCTCCGGAGCCCAGCTCACCGGTGATCCGCTCGCACTGGCCTCCGCCCTGCGCAAGCTGGAAGCCGGTACGAACCAGCTTCCGCTGCCGCCCGAACCCCGGCTGGAGACGGCGAGCCATATGATGATCGCGAACCCGTTCGGCCGAGGGGAGGGCATGTCCAAGCTCTTCTCGACCCACCCGCCCATGGCGGAACGCATCGCCCGGCTGGAACACATGGCAGGCTGGCGACCGTGAAGACCATCCTTAACATCATCTGGCTTGTACTGAGCGGCCTCTGGCTGTTCCTCGGCTATCTGCTGGCCGGAGTGCTCCTGTGCATCACCATCATCGGTATCCCGTTCGGTCTGGCAGCGTTCCGCATCGGCGTATACGCCCTATGGCCCTTTGGCTATACGACCGTTGAGCGCCGGGACGCGGGCGCGCCATCCTGCGTCGGCAACGTCCTCTGGCTGGTGCTCGCCGGATGGTGGCTGGCGCTCAGTCACATCGTCACCGGCATCGCGCTCTGCGTGACGATCATCGGCATCCCCCTCGGTATCGCCAACTTCAAGATGATCCCGGTCTCCCTGATGCCCCTCGGCCGGGAGATCGTCCCGACCAGTTCCCCCGACGCGTACCGCTGGTAGCGCCCCGTCTTCACGAACGGAATCAACGTCACTGCACCGGATGGCCGGACAACCGTCCGCTGTTGGCCGACGAGATCCGGCCGTAAGGACCCCCAGGCGTTTACGGTGGCGAAAGCAAGGTAGCGTCCCCGCTGCACTTGATAATACGTATCGCCGGGCTGGCAGCGACGCCATCCGGATACCGTGGGAAAGGGCCGAGATGTCCCCGGACTCCATTGGCTTCGCGTTGCTCCTCCTGGGAGTGCTGCTGCTGGTGGCCAAGATCATCCGAGTGAAGTGGCGGCTGGCACAGAAGCTCTTCATCCCCAGCTCGATCATCGGTGGCGGCGTAGCGCTGCTGCTGGGCCCCGACATCCTCGGCCGGATCACCTCCGCCCTGGGCAGCGACCGGTTCGCCGAGGCCGGGCTCTTCAGCCCGGAGCTCCTTGACGTCTGGCGCACCCTGCCAGGCCTGCTGATCTCCATGGTCTTCGCCGGACTCTTCCTCGGCCACCGGCTCCCCAGCCTCCGGGAAGCGGGCCGGGTCGCCGGGCCGCAGCTCGCCTTCGGCATGACCCTGGCCAGCGGCCAGTACGTGGTCGGCATCCTGCTGGCGCTGCTGATCCTCGCCCCCGTCTTCGGGCTGCCGGTCTTCAGCGGCGCACTGATCGAGATCGGCTTTGAGGGCGGTCACGGCACCGCCGCCGGTATGGGCGACACCTTCGAGAAGTTCGGCTTCCCCGAAGGACAGGACCTCGCACTCGGCCTGGCCACCGTGGGCATCCTCTCCGGCATCATCGTCGGAATCGTCCTCATCAACTGGGGCGTACGCACCGGCAAGACCGCCGAGCTCAAGAAGAACGCCACCCCTTCCGTCTCGGAACAGGCGGGCTTGGTGGAGAAGGAACGCCGCCGCTCCGCCGGCACCCTCACCGTCCACCCCTCCTCCATCGAACCGCTGACGCTCCACTTCGGACTGCTCGCGGTCGCCGTCATCATCGGCTGGCTCATCCTGAGCTTCTTCAAGTGGCTCGAATCCGCCCTGTGGGCCGACAGCTTCGAACTCTTCGCCCATGTGCCGCTGTTCCCCATCGCCATGATCGGCGGCATCCTGGTGCAGTTCGCCATCCAGGCCTTCGACCGGCACGAGATCGTCGACCAGCAGATGATCGAACGCCTCCAGGGCTTCTCTCTCGACATCCTGATCATCGCCGCGCTCGGCACCCTGTCCCTGCAGGCCATCGCGGACAACCTCGGCCCGTTCCTGCTTCTCGCCATCACCGGCCTGCTCTGGTCCATCGGCGCCTTTGTCTTCCTGGCCCGCCGGATGATGCCCGACTACTGGTTCGAGCGCGGCATCGGTGACATGGGCCAGTCCATGGGCGTCACCGCCACCGGCCTCATCCTGCTCCGCATCGCCGACCCCGAACTACGCACCCCCGCGTACCCGGCCTTCGGCTACAAACAGCTCGCCCTGGAGCCCTTCTTCGGCGGCGGCCTCGTCACCGCCGCGGCCATACCCGTCATGGCCAACTTCGGCGCGGGCTGGCTGCTCGCCGGAATGCTCACCCTCCTCATCGGCTCCCTGGCCGTAGGCCTGCTCCACTTCGGCCGCAAACCCGGCCCCAAGGAACCCACCACCGCCCCAGTCCCAGCCGACTAACCCCACGGGCGGGGCCAGGCTCTTCCCCAGACCCCTGCCCCTGTGTTGTGGGCACTCTCCCCCAGCTAACGCTGGGAGGTGCCCCCAGCCCCGCGAGGGGCTGTGGGTGGGCACAACCCGGCCACCGGCCCGCACCGGGCCAACCCCGGGGCCCCGGGGCGCGAGCCCCGGTTTCCGGGAAGGGGCGGGATACGGGGAAGCCCACCCACGGCACCCCGCAGCCGGGGCGAAGCCCCGCCGCGCGGCGGAGCCGCATATCGGTACAGCGGGGAAGGTGGGGGCACCTCCTGGGGGCACCTCCCAGCGGTAGCTGGGGGAGGAAGGGGGCCGCCCGGCGGCCGAGGGACGGAGACATCGAGGGCGGCGGCCGGGGTCTCCCGGCCGCCGCCCTCGCTATCCCTGCCGGCGCAAGCCCAGCGCTTCCGTCAGCGGTAGTTCACAAACTGCAGGGCGAAGTCGAAGTCCTTCCCCTTCAGCAGTGCGATGACCTCCTGCAGGGCATCCCGGCTCTTGGCGCTGACCCGCAGTTCGTCGCCCTGCACCTGGGCCTTGACGCCCTTGGGGCCCTCATCGCGGATGATCTTTGCCACCTTCTTGGCGTCTTCCTGGGAGATGCCCTCCTTCAGCGAGGAGATGATCTTGTATTCCTTGCCGGAGGCCTGCGGCTCGCCGGAGTCCAGCGCCTTCAGCGAGATCCCGCGCTTCACCAGCTTGGACTGGAAGATGTCGAGGACCGCCTTGGCCCGCTCCTCCGCGTTGGCGCGGATCTCGATCTTCTCGCCCGACCAGGCGATGGAGGCACCCACGCCCTTGAAGTCGTAGCGCTGTGAGACCTCCTTGGCGGCCTGGTTGAGGGCGTTGTCGACCTCCTGCCGCTCGACCTTCGAGACAATGTCGAAACTGGAGTCGGCCATCGTGAGTTGGCTCCTCGTGCGTAGATGTGTCTGGGAAGACGGTCCGCCGCCCCTGGCGGTCCGCGCACGTCAGCCTAGTCGCGCGGCCATGGATTCACCCCCGATGAACCGAGTGGCGAAGCACCCCCTGTCATCGGGTATGGTTTACACCGTTGCCCGGAGCGCGGCTCCGCGCAGCAAACCCAGGCGGTGTGTCCGAGCGGCCAAAGGAAGCAGACTGTAAATCTGCCGGCTCAGCCTTCCCAGGTTCGAATCCTGGCGCCGCCACATTAAAACGACCTCTGACCAGCATGTTTGGTCGGGGGTCGTTCTCGTTTGTCCCCCTTCTTCGCACGCTTGCGCCTACCGATTCTGCCGGGCGTTCCGCCCTGAGCCAGCCGAGTCGGCTCCCGAAGGAGGCCGGTCGCGCTACTGGTCCAGCCGGGGCCGGTCCCCGCCGAACGGTGTCCTCGTCCCCGGTAGGCCGGGCGAGGGATGGGGCCGACCGGGCGGCCAGCGCCCGGCCTGATGGGTGGCTACCTGAGCATGCCGAACAGCGCACTGCCCGGCGCGTCCGGGTCCTCGCTGGTGAGCTGGGTCAGCCAGGCATCCCAGTACTCCTCGAAGTCGATGCGGCCGTCGCCGTCCTGGTCGAGCCGGTCGAATCCGCGCTGAGCCTCCTCGCGCGATGCTCCGAGCTGCTGGACCGTCTGCACCAGCTCGTCCCGGGTGATGGAGCCGTCCCCGTCCGCGTCGACAGCCGAGAACTCGGCCTGGATGGCCGGGCGGAAGGTACGCTCGATCAGCCGGTCGTCCTGGGCCCGGCTTTCCATGGCCCGGTGGAACTCCTCGCGGCTGATGCGCCCGTCACGGTCGGTGTCGACCTCGTCCGCCAGGGCGTCCCAGACCTTCCGGTACTCCCATTCGACGACGTCGGTGTCCCGCGCCGCCGCGGTGACGATGTTGCGGGCGAGTCTTTCCAGGTCGTTCCTTTCGATGACGCCATTGCCATCGGCATCGATAGTGTCGAACATCCTGTCGTATCTGCGCCCAAGGAGGCCAGAGGCCATAGCGGTGACCTTTCTCGTTGTAACGGGGATCGAGTCCCAGGCTTCCGCCCGGAACAGAAATACCAACAGGCTGAGGGCGTATTGCCGGACCAGGAGTGGAATCACCCGTCTGCCGCTGCCATTAACCTGCGGTCGGCATGCACAGGTCGGCGTGCCGTTCGGTCCAGCCCATGCCGTCCCGGGGCGACTACCGGGCGCGCACCCGCGTTCCAGGACCCGTGGCCCTGCGGAGGGCCGACCAGCTCCCTTCCGTACCCGCACGTGACCGCGAGGCCCGCCCCGAATAACCGCACCGTAGACGGAGTGGCCGTTGACCCTGGCGCGGCGTAGTCGCGGGTGGCGAAGCCTGGCGGTTGGGCTCACTCTCGGTGTGGTCTTCGTCACAGCATTCGAGAGGTTGCCTGTTCGAGGGCCTGTGATGGAGGGAGCGGTGCGTTCCTTTCGTAACTAAACGGCTACCTCTTAACTCCAGAGGGTGTTCGCTGCGGTGATACGGGTGGGACCGAGAGTTCCGCCCTCGTCCGCGACGGTGCGGTTGAGGTAAGAGATCACCCCCGAAAGGAGGGCCCGTGGGGCACTCATGGCCCTGGTACGCGCTGGCAATGGTCGGTGCGTACCAGCTGACCGCGGCTGTGCTCGGCGCTGTCGTACGGTGCGCCGTACGCGGCGCCGCACAGGCCGGAGCGGTATGTCGTTGCCGTTCCGCCGCCCGCACCAGCGCGGTTCTTGTCATGTATCACCCGCAGCCCGAAGCGGCTCCCAACGGCCCGTCCGGATCGAGGGAGATCCGGTGACCGAGCCGTCCGAACCAGAGCTGAGCAGGCCGGCTGAACTGCCTGCTGATTTCAGCGCGTTCTTTGAGCAGAAGCAGAAGACGTTTCTGGCCCAGGCCTGTTCACGGCTGCGCTCGTACCACGATGCGGAGGAGGCGGTACTGGAGGCCGGGCTCCGCATCTACTCCAAGTGGGAGCGCATCCTCGCCGCTGAGAACCCGGAGGCCTTGATGCAGAAGATTCTGCACGGAGTCATCGTCGACCACTGGCGGCGGATGGCGAAGCGCCGCATGCGGGAGTGTCCGCTCGACGGTGTGACGGGCAGCGTGCAGCTTCTGGAGCTGCGCAGTCACGACAAGCTGGACCGGGCACTGGAAGCGCTGGAAGTGGTGGCGCCCATGCAGGCCCAGTGCGTACGGCTGCACCACATAGTCGACCTTCCCTATGAGGAGGTCGCCAGGCGCTTGAACATAAGCCTCAGCGCCGCCAAGACCAATGCGCACTTGGGGCGACAGCGTCTGAAGGAAATCATGAGCCCGGCTGATGGGGGAGAGGGAGCGTGATGGTGGAAGACCTCTTGAAGGCGGAAGCCGCTGCGGTGCAACGGCAATTGGCCGACCACGACCCCGCCGCGTTTATGCGGAAGCTCGCGCGGCGCATCGCTGAGGCATCCGAGGCCTCTGACGCGTCTGACGCGTCTGGGGCATCCGAGAGGGCCGAGTCCGGTACGGGGGCGGGGGCCCCGGCCGCCGACCGGGCAGTACGTGGCAGCCGGGCGCCAGCTCCCGTACGTCCGCTGGCCCGGCGGCATACCCACCGGCGCAGGCCGGTCCCCATTGTGCGGGCCGATCCCTCCTGTGCCCCGGATGCCCTGACAGCCGAGCTCCGCCAGCTGTGTGACACCGTGCTGCGCTCCAACGAGATCCACACGCTGGCCGATTTCGCAGCTGACTACGACGCCGCGGGGGCTCGTACCTTCGGCTGTCTGCTGTACTCCCTCGGCAGGGACGAAAGCGCCCTGTACTGGTGGAGGTTCGCGGCCGGTGCCGAGGACGAACTGGCAGCGCACCTCTTGGCGGTGCACCATGCCGCGGTCGGCTTCCAGCCCGACGCCCGGCTGTGGCGCACGGTGGCGCGGATGCTGGGCTTCTCCGTTGACCGGCACCTGCCCCAGCCCGTCCGCAGCGCGGCGGAGTTGGCGCAGGGGTTCGCCCGTACGGTGACGCATGGATCGACGCTGGAGCGCTTCCTCAAGCTGCCCCATCTGCCGGGCGAGCTCGTCGCCGGGTGAGGAGAGGCGTTTTCAGGCGTCAGCCGATGGCTGATGCGACCGCTGCCGGGATGGGGTCGTCGCCGTTCACCAGCTCCAGGGTGCGATCCGCTGTGCGGGGCTCGTCGAGGAGGGCCACCAGGACCGCGGCGACATCGTCGCGGGTGACCTCGTGGTGGCCCGTCGACTCGCCGAGGCGGACCCGCCCGGTGCCGGGGGAGTCGGTCAGCCGTCCGGGGCGCAGGATCGTCCAGTCCAGGTCGGTACGGGCCCGAATGGCGGCGTCCGCGGCGCCCTTGGCGCGTAGATAGGCGGCGAAGACCGCGTCCATATCGGTGGGCGGCTCATCGTCGACGCGCATCGCGGAGACCACGATCAGCCGTCGTACCCCCGCCCGTGCGGTGGCTTCGGCGAAGAGCTCGGCCGCCGCGCGGTCCACGGTGTCCTTACGGGCCGCGCCGCTGCCCGGCCCCGCGCCCGCCGCGAAGACCGTCGCGTCCGCGCCCGTCAGCCGCTCCGCGACCTCCTCCACGGAGGCCGACTCCAGATCGCAGACGACCGGTTCGGCTCCCGTGGCGCGTACCTCAGCCGCCTTCTCCGGGCGTCGGATCAGCCCCGTGACCTCATCCCCGCGCCCGGCGAGCAACCGCTCCAGCCGCAGCGCGATCTTGCCGTTTCCACCAGCGATAACTGTGCGCATGGGCACGACCGTAACGAAGTACCTCCTACCCCTGCGCCTGCCGGGGCAGCCCCGGCCCCGTCACGCTCGAAGCATCCCTGCCGTCCCTCCCGTCCATGCCGCCCCCGCCCTCCCCACCCTCCCCGGTGTCGCAGAACTCCCGTACCGCGCTCGTCCGTGCCACCACCCGGCCACGGTGCAGCACCACCCGGCTGTACCCCAGCGACAGCACCCCCGGCACCGTCTGCCCGCGTACCGCCAGCAGCTCCGCCGGGAAACCGGCCTCCACCCGTACCTCCGGCAGCCCCATCGCCGCCCGGGCCCGGGTGCTCACCGCCTCATAGGCGGCCTGCGGAGCCGCCTCACCCAGCGACGCCAGCAGATACGCGGCCTCCAGCGGATCGCCCCGCCCGACCGGGTTCGCCACGTCCCGCAGCGCACCGCTGCCCGCCGCGACCTGCACACCCGCCGCACGCAGCAGCCGCACCGGTACCGTCCGTACGGGCACCCGTCGGCCCCCCAGGGAGCAGCCGCCCTGCGGCAGGGCGACCACGGTGACCCCGGCGGCCGCGAGCTGGTCCGCGGCCTGGGCGGCCGCCTCCCGGGGCAGCCGCCCCAGGCCGCCGCACGGTCCGATGGTGAGGCCGGGCCGCAGGCCGCGTGCCATGGCGGTGAGCCGGGCCAGCCGGGCCGGGTCGCCCCCGTCCGTATGCAGATCGACGGCGCAGCCGTGCTCCGCGGCGACCTCCAGGACGGCTTCCGTATAGGCGACCGGGTCGGGGTCCAGATCGGGGCAGCCGCCAACGGCGTTCGCGCCCATCTTCACCGCGTCGCGCAGCATCGCCAGCCCTTCGGCGCCGGCCGCGCCGGTCAGCAGCCGGGGTACCGCGACGGTGGTCAGCTCGATCAGGCCGCGCAGCGCGCGCCGCGCCTGGAGTACGGCCTCCAGGGACCGCAGTCCACTGGTACCGCCGATCCGGACGTGGCTGCGGGACGCGGTGGCGCCATGGCCGAGCTGGAGCAGGGCGGCCTCGGTGGTGCGCCGCTGGACATCGAGCTGCCCGCCCGGGGGCGCGCCCCCGGCGTCGCCGATCTCGTCGCCGGTCTCGTCGGTGAGCGCGGTGTCGTGGTGCCCGTGCGGCTCGGCGGGGGCGGGGAGCAGCAGATAGCCGGTCAGGTCGACGCGTGTGCCGTCGGGCCGTGGGGTGGTGGGGGCCAGGCTGCCCGCGGTGCCGACCGCCTCGATCCGGCCGTCCACGACCCGTACGTCCACGGTGCGGCCGTCCATGAGCCGGGCGCCGCACAGGATGAGCGTGCTGCCCCCGGCGGCCGCGGCCCCCGGCTGGTCCTGCTGGTCCGGGTGGTCCTGCTGGTCCGGGTGGTTCGGCTCCTGCGGTTGGCTGTCCGGCATCGGGCTCCCACGGTCCAGTGAATGGTCAAGATCACGGAGTGTGGGTCGAGCGTAGGACGCGGGCGTCCCGCCGTGGCGGAGGCGGGAAATAGTCGTACTGGTGTGGTGTGCGAGAGACGTGGGAAGGACGTCGGAAGGAGGTGAGATACGGATTTCACCTTCGGCGGTCGAGCGTGTAATGTCTTCATCGCTCGCCCCAATAGCTCAGTCGGCAGAGCGTCTCCATGGTAAGGAGAAGGTCAACGGTTCGATTCCGTTTTGGGGCTCTGGTGTGTGAGGTCGTCCACCCGGTGGGTGGAGGGCCGCTCACATCGTGGCGGCGTAGCTCAGTCGGTAGAGCAAACGGCTCATAATCGTTGTGTCACCGGTTCAAGTCCGGTCGCCGCTACTCACTTTCAGTAGCCGATTGTGGGGTCGGTCCTCCGATCGGCTACTCTTTCTGCGTTAAACCCCGACCATCGTCCGTCAAGGAGCACTCACGTGGCTGCCACAGACGTCCGCCCAAAGATCACGCTGGCCTGCGTGGAGTGCAAGGAGCGGAACTACATCACCAAGAAGAACCGGCGTAACAACCCGGATCGGATTGAGATGAAGAAGCACTGCCCGCGCTGCAACGCGCACACAGCGCACCGCGAGACGCGATAACACCAGGCTCGTCCCAGAGGCCGTACCCCACCCGGGGGCGGCCTCTTGGCGTTCCACAGCCTTCCTTACTGGCTCTAGAGCAGGAGGTAGCGGGCCCCATGGCGCTCGATCAGTCCTTCGTCGGGCGGAGCTATCCGCCCACCGCACCGTATGAGGTCGGCCGGGAGAAGATCCGGGAGTTCGCCGAGGCGATCGGTGACGCCAACCCGGCCTATACGGACCCCGACGCGGCCAAGGCGCTCGGTCACCCCGATGTGATCGCCCCGCCGACCTTTGTCTTCGCGATCACCTTCAAGGCCGCCGGGCAGGTCGTGCGGGACCCGCAGCTCGGGCTGGACTACAGCCGTGTGGTACACGGCGACCAGAAGTTCGGCTACAGCCGCCCGGTGCGCGCCGGCGACCGGCTCACCGTCACCTCCACCATTGAGTCGGTCAAGTCCCTCGCCGGGAACGACATCCTGGACATCCGTGGCGAGGTGCACGATGAGACCGGCGAGCATGTGGTGACCGCGTACACCAAGCTGGTGGCCCGCGCGGCGGAGGAGAGCTGAGATGACCGCCAAGATCGCCTACGCCGATGTGGAGCCGGGCACTGAGCTGCCCGCGCAGACCTTCCCGGTGACCCGGGCCACCCTCGTCCAGTACGCGGGCGCCTCGGGCGACTTCAACCCGATCCACTGGAACGAGAAGTTCGCCAGGGAGGTCGGCCTCCCGGATGTCATCGCCCACGGCATGTTCACCATGGCGGAGGCCATCCGGGTGGTGACCGACTGGACCGGCGACCCGGCCGCGGTCGTCGAATACGGGGTCCGCTTCACCAAGCCCGTCGTGGTCCCCAACGATGACGCGGGCGCGACCATCGAGGTCTCCGCGAAGGTCGCCGCCAAGCTGGACGACGAGGCCCGTACGGTCCGGGTCGACCTCACCGCGATGAGCGCGGGCCAGAAGGTGCTGGGCATGTCCCGCGCCGTGGTCCGGCTCGCATAAGGCCGCCCGTACGCCGCCCCGTACGCTGGTGCCCGTGCAGGAACTTCACGATGCCCCCCTCGCCCCGCTGACCACCTTCCGGCTGGGCGGGGCGGCGACGCGCCTGATCACCGCGACCACCGATGACGAGGTGGTCGCGGTGGTCCGCGAGGCCGACGACAGCGGCACCCCACTGCTGATCATCGGCGGCGGCAGCAACCTCGTCATCAGCGACGCGGGCTTTACGGGCACCGCCCTGCGCATCGCCACGAGCGGCTTCGGCCTGGACGGCACCCGGCTGGAGCTGGCCGCGGGCGAGAACTGGTCGGAGGCCGTCGCACGCACCGTTGAGGCGGGCCTCGCGGGCATTGAGTGCCTGGCTGGAATCCCGGGCTCCGCCGGTGCGACGCCGATCCAGAACGTCGGCGCGTACGGCCAGGAGGTGGCGACCACCATCACCGAGGTCGTCGCCTACGACCGCCGCACCCGGGAGACGGTCACCATCCCGGCCGCCGACTGCGGGTTCTCCTACCGGCACAGCCGCTTCAAGGCCGATCCGGCCCGTTACGTGGTGCTGCGGGTCCGCTTCCGGCTCGAGGACGCCGACGGGCTCTCGGCCCCGGTCAAATACGCCGAGACCGCCCGCGCCCTCGGCGTCGAGCCCGGCGACCGGGTCCCGGCCGCGGTGGTCCGGGAGACCGTGCTGAAGCTGCGCTCCGGGAAGGGCATGGTCCTCGACCCGGAGGACCATGACACCTGGTCGGCGGGGTCCTTCTTCACCAACCCGATCCTCACCGCTGCCCAGCACACGGCCTTCCTCGCCCGCGTCGCCGAGCGCCTCGGCCCGGACGCGGCTCCACCGGCCTTTGCGGCGGGGGAGGGCCTGGTGAAGACCTCCGCCGCCTGGCTGATCGACAAGGCGGGCTTCACCAAGGGCTATGGCGATGGCCCGGTCCGTATCTCCACCAAGCACACGCTCGCCCTCACCAACCGGGGCGCGGCCACCACGGCTGACCTGCTGAGGCTCGCCCGCGAGGTCCGGGACGGGGTCCACACGGCCTTCGGCGTGACCCTGGTCAACGAACCAGTGACCATCGGCTGCACGCTGTAACGAGGCCCTGCCTCCCCCCTACTCCCTACGCGGCCAGCCAGGCGTCAATGTCCGTGAGCATCGCGTCCCGCACCTCCCGCGGCGCCCGCGTGGCCCGTACGGACTGCCGGGCCAGCTCGGCCAGTTCCGTATCGGTGAAGTCGTGGTGCTCGCGTGCGATCTCGTACTGCGCGGCCAGCCGGGAGCCGAAGAGCAGCGGGTCATCGGCGCCCAGCGCCATCGGCACCCCGGCGTCCCACAGCTTCCGCAGCGGCACATCCTCCGGCTTCTCATACACCCCCAGCGCCACATTCGACGCCGGACACACCTCGCACGTCACCCCGGAGTCCGCCAGCCGCGCCAGCAGCGCCGGATCCTCGGCCGCCCGTACGCCATGGCCGACCCGCCCGGCCCGCAGATCATCCAGGCAGTCCCGCACGCTCGCCGGACCGGACAGCTCACCGCCGTGCGGCGCGGCCAGCAGCCCGCCGTTCCGGGCGATGGTGAAGGCGCGGTCGAAGTCCCGGGCGAATCCGCGCCGCTCATCGTTGGAGAGCCCGAAGCCAACGATGCCCCGGTCCTGGTACCGCACCGCCAGCCGCGCGAGCGTACGGGCGTCCAGCGGGTGCTTCATCCGGTTCGCGGCGACCAGCACCCGGATCTCCAGCCCGGTGTCCCGCCGGGCCCGGTCCACCGCGTCCAGGATGACCTCCAGCGCCGGGATCAGCCCGCCCAGCCGGGGCGCGTACGAGGTCGGGTCAACCTGGATCTCCAGCCAGCGGGAGCCATCGCGGAGATCCTCCTCGGCGGTCTCCCGCACCAGCCGCTGGATGTCCTCCGGCTTCCGCAGACAGGAGCGGGCCATGTCGTAGAGCCGCTGAAAGCGGAACCAGCCGCGCTCATCCGTCGCCCGCAGCTTGGGCGGCTCACCGCTGCTCAGCGCCTCCGGCAGGTGGACGCCGTACTTGTCGGCGAGCTCCAGCAGCGTGCTGGAACGCATCGACCCGGTGAAGTGCAGATGCAGATGGGCTTTGGGCAGCAGACGAAGGTCCCGGACACTCTCCATCCCAGGATCCTGCCGCAAACCCCACCCACCCGGAACCGCCTGTCCCCAAAACGAGTGGAACCCCCGAGGTGTTGTGGGCAGTCGCTCTTCCCACCCCCCCCGTTGTGGGCACTCGCAGCCCCGCGAGGGGCGTGGGCTCACCCTGCTACGCAACCATCCACCCGCACCAGCCACGACGCTCCGGCCAACCCCGGGGCGGAGCTCGCGACGCTTGGTGGGCACAACCCCCGACCACCGGCCCGCACCCGGCCACCTCCGGGGCCCGGGGCGAAGCCCCGGTTTCCGGGAAGGGGCGGGAATTGGGGACACCCACCCCCGGCGCCCCGCACCCCGGGGGGCGGAGCCCCGCCGCGCGGCCGAGCCGCATATCGGCACAGCCGGGAAGGTGGGGGCACCTCCTGGGGGCACCTCCCAGACGGAGTCTGGGGGAGGTAGCTGGGGGAGGGATGCGGGGAAACCCACCCCCGGCACCCCCGCACCCAGGGGCGGAGCCCCGCTATGCGGAGGAGCCGCCGACGCCCCCGGGGAGCCCGCCTAAGCGCGCTCCGCGCGCCTCACCCCCGCGCCTCAGCCAGCAGCTTCTGGATCCGCGAGACCCCCTCGACCAGATCCTCATCCCCCAGCGCGTAGGACAACCGCAGATAGCCCGGCGTGCCGAACGCCTCCCCCGGCACGACCGCGACCTCGGCCTCCTCCAGAATCACCTCGGCCAGCTCCACCGAGCTGGCCGGCCGCTTACCCCGGATCTCCTTGCCGAGCAGGCCCTTGACCGACGGGTAGGCGTAAAACGCGCCCTCCGGCTCAGGACACTCGACGCCATCGATCTCGTTGAGCATCCGCACGATGGTCTTACGGCGCCGGTCGAAGGCCTCCCGCATCTTCGCGACGGCCTCCAGATCACCGGAGACGGCGGCCAGCGCGGCGGCCTGCGCGACGTTGCTGACATTCGACGTGGCGTGCGACTGAAGGTTCGTCGCGGCCTTGACGACGTCCTTGGGGCCGACGACCCAGCCCACCCGCCAGCCGGTCATGGCGTAGGTCTTGGCGACACCGTTGACGACGATGCACTTGTCGGCCAGCTCGGGCACGACCACCGGCAGCGAACTGAACTCGGCGTCGCCGTAGACCAGGTGCTCATAGATCTCGTCGGTCATCACCCACAGACCGTGCTCGGCGGCCCAGCGGCCGATCTTCTCGACCTGCTCGCGGGGGTAGACCGCACCGGTCGGGTTCGACGGCGAGACGAAGAGCACGACCTTGGTCCGGTCCGTACGCACGGACTCCAGCTGCTCAACGGAGACCAGGTAGCCGGTGGTCTCGTCGGCGACGACCGGGACCGGGATACCTCCCGCGAGGCGGATCGACTCCGGGTAGGTGGTCCAGTACGGGGCGGGCACGATGACCTCGTCGCCGGGGTCCAGGATGGCGGCGAAGGCCTCGTAGATGGCCTGCTTGCCGCCGTTGGTGACCAGGACGTTCGCGGCCTCGATCCGGTAGCCGGAGTCCCGCAGGGTCTTCGCGGCGATCGCGGCCTTGAGCTCGGGCAGCCCGCCCGCGGGGGTGTAGCGGTGGAACTTCGGATTGCGGCAGGCCTCCACGGCGGCCTCGACGATGTAGTCGGGCGTCGGGAAGTCGGGCTCGCCCGCGCCGAAGCCGATGACCGGGCGCCCGGCGGCCTTGAGGGCCTTCGCCTTGGCGTCCACGGCGAGCGTGGCGGACTCGGAGATCGAACCGATCCGGGCCGACACCCGGCGCTCGGTGGGAGCGGATGTCGGGGAGGAGGGAGACTGTCCGGAGGGAGTTACGGCACTCATACGGGCATCGTCGCAGACTCCGGCGCGGCCCGGCACAGCGGATTCCGGGGGCGGCTGAGTGCTGGCCGGGCGGTATGTGTTCGACGACCGGCCGCCGAGCACGTACACTCTTCCCTCGTTGGCCTTCATCGACCGTGGCCGGGCGCGCACTCCATGCAGCGGTACGGATGCGGTAGGTTGAGGGAAACACAAAGGGTCGTAGCTCAATTGGTAGAGCACTGGTCTCCAAAACCAGCGGTTGGGGGTTCAAGTCCCTCCGGCCCTGCTCACGCATCTTCACCATGGTGCGTGCACGCGTACGTACTGAAATGCACCGCCGTGCGGCAGGGACCGGACGCTGCACGGCCACGACCCCGGATCAGGTGAGGACGAGTGGCGGAGATCACTGACACTGCCGAGGTCCCCGAGCCCGGACGGTCGTCGGACAAGCCCCGACGCGGGGGCAAGCGCGCGAAAAAGGGCCCGCTGGGGCGCCTCGCACTCTTCTACCGGCAGATTGTCGCGGAGCTGCGCAAGGTCGTCTGGCCTACTCGCCATCAGCTCGCGACCTACACGACCGTGGTGATCATTTTCGTGGTCATCATGATTGGTCTGGTATTCGTGATTGACTATGGATTTGGTGAAGCCGTCACATTCATCTTCGGCTGACCCGCCCGCGGAGGGCGCCTCAGCGGTGCCTTTCCGTATGTTCGACCCCTTGAAGCCAGGAAGAAGCAGCCACCGTGTCTGACCCGAACCTGAACGACGCCGTCGACCCTGTCGAGGGCGACGACACCGCACTCGACAAGGTCGAGGCAGCGGACAGCGTCGACCAGGCTGAAGCTGCCGACGCCGCGGCGAGTGAGCCGACGGAGCCCTCTGAGGGTGACACGGCGCGCGAAGCCGAGACCGCTGACGAAGCCGGAACCGCCGCCGAAGCCGAAGCAGCGGAAGCCGAAGAGGCCGCCGCTGAGCCGGAGCCCGCTGAGCCGGAGCCCGCTGAACCGGAGCCCACCGACCCGGTCGCCGAGCTCCGTGCGGAGCTGCGCACGCTGCCCGGCGAGTGGTACGTGATCCACACCTACGCGGGCTACGAGAACCGCGTCAAGACCAACCTTGAGCAGCGCGCTGTCTCGCTGAACGTCGAGGACTACATCTTCCAGGCCGAGGTGCCGCAGGAAGAGGTCGTCCAGATCAAGAACGGCGACCGCCGCACCGTCCGCCAGAACAAGCTCCCCAGCTACGTCCTGGTGCGGATGGACCTGACCAACGAGTCCTGGGGCGTCGTCCGCAACACCCCGGGCGTCACCGGCTTCGTCGGTAACGCGTACGACCCGTATCCGCTGACTCTGGACGAGGTCGTCAAGATGCTCGCCCCGGAGGCCGAGGAGAAGGCCGCCCGGGAGGCCGCCGAGGCCGAGGGCAAGCCCGCCCCCGCCCGCAAGGTCGAGGTGCAGGTGCTGGACTTCGAGGTCGGCGACTCGGTCACGGTCACCGACGGCCCGTTCGCGACCCTGCAGGCGACGATCAACGAGATCAATGCCGACTCGAAGAAGGTCAAGGGCCTTGTCGAGATCTTCGGCCGGGAAACCCCGGTCGAGCTGAGCTTCGACCAGATCCAGAAGAACTGAGCGTTCTTCGGACCCACCGCCTTCCGAGCAGGTCAGACAGGCTCTCGCAGCCTGTCTGACCTGCTCGGTTTCAGGCCTCGCCGCGATACCCGCTATCGTGGTGCGGTATGCCTCCATCCGGATGATGGATGGCTGGCGAATTACTCTCACTCAAGACCCGGAGAGAGCATGCCTCCCAAGAAGAAGAAGGTCACGGGGCTGATCAAGCTCCAGATCCAGGCCGGTGCCGCGAATCCGGCTCCGCCGGTCGGCCCCGCGCTGGGTCAGCACGGCGTCAACATCATGGAGTTCTGCAAGGCCTACAACGCCGCGACCGAGTCGCAGCGCGGTTGGGTCATTCCGGTGGAGATCACGGTCTACGAGGACCGTTCCTTCACCTTCATCACCAAGACTCCGCCGGCCGCCAAGATGATCCTCAAGGCCGCGGGTGTGGAGAAGGGCTCTGGCGAGCCGCACATCAACAAGGTCGCGAAGATCACCCGCGACCAGGTGCGTGAGATCGCCACCACCAAGATGCCCGACCTGAACGCCAACAACCTGGACGCCGCCGAGAAGATCATCGCCGGCACCGCCCGTTCCATGGGCGTCACGGTCGAAGGCTGATCCTCCCCGCCTCATCGGCACCACCGTGGGAGGGCCAAGCGCTGGCCCGCACCACGACTCCGTAATCTGCAGAAACAACTGGAGCAGAAGTGAAGCGCAGCAAGAATTTCCGCAGCGCGGACGCCAAGGTCGACCGGACGAAGCTCTACGCTCCGCTCGCGGCCGTGCGTCTCGCCAAGGACACCTCCTCGAGCAAGTTCGACGCGACTGTCGAGGTCGCCATGCGGCTGGGCGTTGACCCGCGCAAGGCCGACCAGATGGTCCGTGGCACCGTGAACCTCCCGCACGGCACCGGTAAGACCGCCCGGGTCCTGGTCTTCGCGACCGGTGACCGTGCTGCGGCCGCGGAGGCCGCGGGCGCCGACATCGTCGGCTCCGACGAACTGATCGACGAGGTCGCCAAGGGCCGCCTGGACTTCGACGCCGTCGTCGCCACCCCGGACCTGATGGGCAAGGTCGGCCGTCTGGGCCGGGTGCTCGGTCCGCGTGGTCTGATGCCGAACCCGAAGACCGGCACCGTCACCCCGGATGTCACCAAGGCTGTCAACGACATCAAGGGCGGCAAGATCGAGTTCCGCGTCGACAAGCACGCCAACCTGCACTTCATCATTGGCAAGGCGTCATTCGACGACGAGAAGCTGGTGGAGAACTACGCTGCGGCGCTGGAGGAGATCCTCCGTCTGAAGCCGTCCGCAGCGAAGGGCCGGTACGTCAAGAAGGCCACCATCACCACCACGATGGGCCCCGGCATCCCGGTCGACGCCAACCGCACCCGTAACCTCCTGGTCGAGGACGAGGCTGCCTGAGCCGCCTGACCAAGCCAGGCCGTCGGGCCCTGTCCCCTGCGGGGAACAGGGCCCGACGTGTTGCGGGTGTTGTGGGCAGTCGTTCCGCAGGGCGGAACGGGTGGGTACAACACCCGGCCACCGGCCCGCACCGGGCCAACCCCGGGGCCCGGGGCGCAAGCCCCGGTTCCGGGAAGGGGCGGGATACGGGGAAACCCACCCCGGCCCCGGCGAGCCCGGAGGGATTTGCTTGTGCGTGGGGCATCCGCGTAAGCTGCTCCGGTAGCCAAAGACCGCTGGTCGTTGCTGTGTGCCATACCGGTACGCAGCGGCCGAAGGATCCGCTTCCGCGGACGGCCCGTGCAGGTGAATGAGGTAGCCACTCCCGCAGGGCGCGAGCCCGTGCGGTCGAGTCACGCCCCGTGCACCTGCACTGGGGCGTTTCGCTTTGTGCAGCTCCTTTCCTTGTGTGCCCGATACGGGCGGTCCGGCTTGAGAAGGACCATCACCCGGAAGGAGGCCGAGGCTCATGGCGACGCCCGACAAGGTCGCAGCCGTTGAGGAGATGACGGACAAGTTCCGTAACTCCAACGCCGCTGTGGTCACCGCGTACACCGGACTTTCCGTGGCGCAGCTCAAGGATCTGCGCCGCTCGCTCGGTGACAACGCTCAGTACCGTGTGGTGAAGAACACGCTGACCAAGATCGCGGCCAAGGAGGCCGGGGTCACCACGCTCGACGAGTTCCTTCAGGGCTCGACGGCCGTTGCCTTTGTGACCGGTGACCCGGTCGAGGCAGCGAAGGGTCTGCGTGACTTCGCCAAGACCAACCCGGCTCTCGTCATCAAGGGCGGTGTCCTTGACGGCAAGGCGCTGTCCGCCGACGAGATCAAGAAGCTTGCGGACCTCGAGTCCCGCGAGGTGCTGCTCGCCAAGCTGGCCGGTGGCATGAAGGCGTCCATGGCCAAGGCCGCGGCGACTTTCCAGGCCCCGCTCACGAAGTTCGTCCGCACCGCGGACGCCCTTCGGGACAAGGTCGAGCAGGGCGGTGCCGGTACGCCGGCTCCCGCCGAGGCTGCGGAGTAACCCACTCCCCGCAGCCGCAGCGGGCCCGTCTTACGCCCGCCGAAATGTACATCCGGCACCAGCCGATTTAGTGGAAGGACCGCCACCATGGCGAAGCTCAGCCAGGAAGACCTGCTCGCGCAGTTCGAGGAGATGACCCTCCTGGAGCTCTCCGAGTTCGTGAAGAAGTTCGAGGAGAAGTTCGACGTCGAGGCCGCTGCCCCGGCCGCCGTCGTCGCTGCCGGCGTCCCGGGCGCCCCGGCCGCCGAGGCCGTTGAGGAGCAGGACGAGTTCGACGTCGTCCTCACCGGTGCGGGCGACAAGAAGATCCAGGTCATCAAGGTCGTGCGTGAGCTGACCTCGCTGGGTCTGAAGGAGGCCAAGGACCTCGTCGACGGCACCCCGAAGCCGGTTCTCGAGAAGGTCAACAAGGAGGCCGCGGAGAAGGCCAAGGAGTCCCTCGAGGGCGCCGGCGCCTCCGTCGAGGTCAAGTGACCTCAAGAGTCAGCTGACTCCTCACGAAGGGCGATCACCCATCCGGGTGGTCGCCCTTCGGCGTTGCCGTGACGGGTTCCTTGCCTCCACGGCCATGGCAGGTATGGTGATCTTCGTTGTCCTGCCAGGCACTCCGTGACAATCGCAACGGAGTGGGGGGCCTTGACGAACGGCACGCGGCGCGCGATTCTCGGAACGCCCCGCACCTTGGGGTCACACCGATTCAAGGTCCGAGGCATGGATCGATGACGATGTGGGAAGTACTTGCCGCAGACGTCGAAGAACAACGAGGGGACACCCCCTCCCGGAGGGAGAGAGAGGCCCTGCGCCTATCTCCGGAATTCCGCTCTGGACATCAGTGGGCCAAGTGGCTACACTGACCCTTTGCGCTGCCTATTAGATGCTCCCTGCCCGTCACCAGGGGCACCGGTATGCGCGTAGTGAGTCCGAGCCCTCGGAAGGACCCCCTCTTGGCCGCCTCGCGCAACGCCTCGACCGTCAATTCGAACAATGGCGCCAGCACCGCCCCGCTGCGTATCTCCTTTGCGAAGATCAAGGAGCCCCTCGGGGTTCCGAACCTTCTTGCGCTGCAGACCGAGAGCTTTGACTGGCTGCTCGGTAACGACGCCTGGAAGGCTCGCGTCGAGGCCGCGCTGGATCGTGGTGAAGACGTGCCCACGAAGTCCGGTCTGGAAGAGATCTTTGAGGAGATCTCTCCGATCGAGGACTTCTCTGGGTCAATGTCGCTGACTTTCCGCGACCACCGCTTCGAGCCGCCTAAAAACTCCATCGACGAGTGCAAGGAGCGGGACTTCACGTACGCTGCGCCACTCTTCGTCACCGCGGAGTTCACCAACAATGAGACCGGTGAGATCAAATCTCAGACGGTCTTCATGGGCGATTTCCCGCTCATGACCGACAAGGGCACCTTCTGCATCAACGGCACCGAGCGTGTCGTCGTCTCGCAGCTTGTCCGCTCGCCGGGTGTCTACTTCGACAGCTCCATCGACAAGACGTCCGACAAGGACATCTTCTCGGCCAAGATGATCCCCTCCCGGGGCGCCTGGCTGGAGATGGAGATCGACAAGCGCGACATGGTCGGTGTCCGTATCGACCGTAAGCGTAAGCAGTCCGTCACCGTGCTGCTCAAGGCGCTCGGCTGGACAACCGAGCAGATCCTGGAGGAGTTCGGCCAGTACGAGTCCATGCGCGCCACCCTGGAGAAGGACCACACCCAGGGCCAGGACGACGCGCTGCTCGACATCTACCGCAAGCTGCGTCCGGGCGAGCCGCCGACCAAGGAGGCCGCGCAGACCCTCCTGGAGAACCTGTACTTCAACCCCAAGCGCTACGACCTCGCCAAGGTCGGCCGGTACAAGATCAATAAGAAGCTCGGCGGCGATGAGCCGCTGAACTCCGGCGTGCTCACCAACGCCGACATCATCGCCACGATCAAGTACCTGGTGAAGCTGCACGCCGGTGAGACGGAGACGGTCAGCTCCGAGGGGGAGACGATCGTCGTCGAGACCGACGACATCGACCACTTCGGCAACCGCCGTCTGCGTAACGTCGGCGAGCTCATCCAGAACCAGGTCCGCACGGGTCTGGCCCGGATGGAGCGGGTCGTCCGCGAGCGGATGACCACTCAGGACGTCGAGGCGATCACGCCGCAGACCCTGATCAACATCCGGCCGGTCGTCGCCTCCATCAAGGAGTTCTTCGGCACCAGCCAGCTGTCCCAGTTCATGGACCAGACCAACCCGCTGTCGGGTCTGACCCACAAGCGCCGTCTGTCGGCGCTTGGCCCGGGTGGTCTGAGCCGTGAGCGGGCGGGCTTCGAAGTCCGTGACGTGCACCCCTCGCACTACGGCCGGATGTGCCCGATTGAGACCCCTGAGGGTCCGAACATCGGTCTGATCGGTTCGCTCGCCTCGTACGGCCGGGTCAACGCCTTCGGCTTCGTCGAGACCCCGTACCGCAAGGTCGTCGACGGCATCGTCACCGATGAGGTGAACTACCTCACCGCTGACGAGGAAGACCGCTTCGTTATCGCGCAGGCCAACGCGCCGCTCACCGATGACATGCACTTCGCCGAGAACCGGGTACTGGTCCGCCGCCGTGGCGGCGAGATCGACTACATTCCCGGCTCCGAGGTCGACTACATGGACGTCTCGCCGCGCCAGATGGTGTCGGTCGCGACCGCCATGATTCCGTTCCTGGAGCACGACGACGCCAACCGCGCGCTCATGGGTTCCAACATGATGCGCCAGGCGGTGCCGCTGATCAAGGCGGAGTCCCCGCTGGTCGGTACCGGTATGGAGTACCGCTGCGCGGTCGACGCCGGTGATGTCATCAAGGCCGAGAAGGACGGTGTGGTCCAGGAGGTCTCCGCGGACTACATCACCGTCGCCAACGACGACGGCACCTACACGACCTACCGGGTTTCCAAGTTCTACCGCTCCAACCAGGGCACCTCCTTCAACCAGAAGGTGCTCGTGGACGAGGGCGCCCGGGTCATCGAAGGCCAGGTCCTCGCTGACGGTCCGTCCACCGAAGACGGTGAGATGGCCCTCGGTAAGAACCTGCTCGTGGCCTTTATGCCCTGGGAGGGCTACAACTACGAGGACGCGATCATCCTGTCGCAGCGCCTCGTACAGGACGACGTCCTCTCCTCGATCCACATCGAGGAGCACGAGGTCGACGCCCGGGACACCAAGCTCGGCCCGGAGGAGATCACTCGGGACATCCCGAATGTCTCCGAGGAGGTCCTGGCCGACCTCGACGAGCGCGGCATCATCCGCATCGGCGCCGAGGTCGAGGCCGGCGACATCCTGGTCGGCAAGGTCACCCCGAAGGGTGAGACCGAGCTGACCCCGGAGGAGCGTCTGCTCCGTGCGATCTTCGGCGAGAAGGCCCGTGAGGTCCGTGACACCTCGCTGAAGGTGCCGCACGGCGAGACCGGCAAGGTCATCGGCGTTCGCGTCTTCGACCGCGAGGAGGGCGACGAGCTGCCTCCGGGCGTGAACCAGCTGGTCCGCGTCTACGTCGCCCAGAAGCGCAAGATCACCGACGGTGACAAGCTCGCCGGCCGACACGGCAACAAGGGTGTCATCTCCAAGATCCTGCCGGTCGAGGACATGCCGTTCCTTGAGGACGGCACCCCGGTCGACATCATCCTCAACCCGCTCGGTGTGCCGTCCCGGATGAACCCGGGACAGGTGCTCGAGATCCACCTTGGCTGGCTCGCCTCCCAGGGCTGGAAGGTCGAGGGTGAGTCGGAGTGGATGGAGCGGCTCAAGGCGATCGGCGCTGACGAGGTCGCTCCGCGTACCAACGTCGCGACCCCGGTCTTCGACGGTGCCCGTGAGGACGAGCTGGCTGGCCTCTTCGAGCACACCGTGCCGAACCGCGACGGTGACCGGTTGGTGCTTCCGTCCGGCAAGGCGCGGCTCTACGACGGCCGCTCCGGTGAGCCGTTCCCGGACCCGATCTCCGTCGGGTACATGTACATCCTGAAGCTGCACCACCTGGTCGACGACAAGCTGCACGCCCGCTCGACCGGTCCGTACAGCATGATCACCCAGCAGCCGCTGGGTGGTAAGGCCCAGTTCGGTGGCCAGCGCTTCGGTGAGATGGAGGTGTGGGCGCTGGAGGCATACGGCGCCGCGTACGCCCTCCAGGAGCTGCTGACCATCAAGTCCGATGACGTCACCGGCCGCGTGAAGGTCTACGAGGCCATCGTCAAGGGCGAGAACATCCCCGAGCCCGGCATCCCCGAGTCCTTCAAGGTGCTCATCAAGGAGATGCAGTCGCTCTGCCTGAATGTGGAGGTGCTGTCCTCAGACGGTATGTCCATCGAAATGCGAGACACCGACGAGGACGTCTTCCGCGCCGCGGAAGAGCTCGGTATCGACCTGTCCCGGCGCGAGCCGAGCAGCGTCGAAGAGGTCTGACGGGCAAGCCGGGGAGTCCCTGCACAAGAGAACAAAGGGGCTCCCCGGCTCTCCCCGGACCCCGTTCAGACCACCGATTGACACGACCCTGAGAGGGATTGACGAGAGTGCTCGACGTCAACTTCTTCGACGAACTGCGGATTGGCCTCGCCACCGCTGACGACATCCGTCAGTGGTCCCATGGTGAGGTCAAGAAGCCGGAGACCATCAACTACCGCACGCTCAAGCCGGAAAAGGACGGGCTCTTCTGCGAGAAGATCTTCGGTCCTACCCGGGATTGGGAGTGCTACTGCGGCAAGTACAAGCGCGTCCGCTTCAAGGGCATCATCTGTGAGCGCTGCGGCGTCGAGGTGACCCGCGCCAAGGTGCGCCGTGAGCGGATGGGCCACATTGAGCTGGCCGCACCCGTCACCCACATCTGGTACTTCAAGGGCGTCCCATCGCGCCTGGGCTATCTGCTCGACCTGGCCCCGAAGGACCTTGAGAAGGTCATCTACTTCGCCGCATACATGATCACGTATGTGGACGAGGAGCGCCGTACGCGCGATCTGCCCTCGCTGGAGGCCCATGTCTCCGTGGAGCGTCAGCAGATCGAGCAGCGCCGCGACGCCGACCTTGAGGCCCGCGCCAAGAAGCAGGAGGCCGACCTGGCCGAGCTTGAGGCCGAGGGCGCCAAGGCCGATGTCCGCCGTAAGGTGCGCGAGGGCGCGGAGCGCGAGATGAAGCAGCTCCGGGACCGCGCGCAGCGCGAGATCGACCGCCTCGACGAGGTGTGGAACCGCTTCAAGAACCTCAAGGTGCAGGACCTGGAGGGCGACGAGCTGCTCTACCGCGAGCTGCGCGACCGCTTCGGGACCTACTTCGACGGCTCCATGGGCGCCGCCGCGCTGCAGAAGCGTCTGGAGACCTTCGACCTCGAAGAAGAAGCGGAGAAGCTCCGGGAGATCATCCGTACTGGCAAGGGGCAGAAGAAGACCCGTGCGCTCAAGCGCCTCAAGGTCGTCTCCGCCTTCCTGCAGACCAGCAACAGCCCCAAGGGCATGGTGCTGGACTGCGTGCCGGTGATCCCGCCGGACCTGCGTCCGATGGTGCAGCTGGACGGTGGCCGCTTCGCGACCTCCGACCTGAACGACCTGTACCGCCGCGTCATCAACCGCAACAACCGCCTCAAGCGTCTCCTTGACCTCGGTGCGCCCGAGATCATCGTGAACAACGAGAAGCGGATGCTGCAGGAGGCCGTCGACGCCCTGTTCGACAACGGCCGCCGCGGCCGTCCGGTCACCGGCCCGGGCAACCGCCCGCTGAAGTCGCTGTCCGACATGCTCAAGGGCAAGCAGGGCCGCTTCCGGCAGAACCTGCTGGGTAAGCGCGTCGACTACTCGGCCCGTTCCGTCATCGTCGTCGGCCCGCAGCTCAAGCTGCACCAGTGCGGTCTGCCGAAGGCCATGGCGCTGGAGCTGTTCAAGCCGTTCGTGATGAAGCGCCTGGTCGATCTGAACCACGCGCAGAACATCAAGTCGGCCAAGCGCATGGTCGAGCGTCAGCGCACCGTGGTGTACGACGTCCTCGAAGAGGTCATCGCCGAGCACCCGGTCCTGCTGAACCGTGCGCCGACCCTGCACCGTCTGGGTATCCAGGCCTTCGAGCCGCAGCTGGTCGAGGGCAAGGCCATTCAGATTCACCCGCTCGTCTGCACCGCGTTCAACGCGGACTTCGACGGTGACCAGATGGCCGTGCACCTGCCGCTCTCCGCGGAGGCGCAGGCCGAGGCCCGCATCCTGATGCTGTCCTCGAACAACATCCTCAAGCCGGCCGACGGCCGTCCGGTGACCATGCCGACCCAGGACATGGTGCTGGGCCTGTTCTTCCTCACCACGGATGAGGAGGAGCGGGAGACCAAGGGCGATGGCCGGTCCTTCTCCTCCACCGCCGAGGCGATCATGGCCTTCGACGCGGGCGAGCTCTCGCTCCAGTCGAAGATCGACATCCGCTTCCCGGTCGGTTCGCTCCCGCCGCTCGGCTGGACTCCGCCGACTCCGGAGGAGGGTGAGCCCGAGTATCAGCCGGGCGACAGCTTCCGGCTGAAGACGACCCTGGGCCGTGCGCTCTTCAATGAGCTGCTGCCCGAGGAGTACCCGTTTGTCGACTACACGGTCGGCAAGAAGCAGCTCTCCCAGATCGTCAACGATCTGGCCGAGCGGTACCCCAAGGTCGTCGTCGCGGCCGCGCTGGACAACCTCAAGGCGGCTGGTTACTACTGGGCCACCCGGTCCGGTGTCACCGTCGCCATCTCCGATGTCGTCGTGCCCGAGGCCAAGAAGGCCATCATTGAGGGCTACGAGGCGCAGGACGAGAAGGTCCAGAAGCAGTACGAGCGCGGTCTGATCACCAAGGACGAGCGCACTCAGGAACTGATCGCGATCTGGACCAAGGCGACCAATGAGGTCTCCGAGGCCATGAACGTGAACTTCCCGAAGACGAACCCGATCTTCATGATGGTCGACTCGGGTGCGCGCGGAAACATGATGCAGATGCGTCAGATCGCCGGTATGCGTGGTCTGGTGTCCAACGCGAAGAACGAGACCATCCCGCGGCCCATTAAGGCGTCGTTCCGTGAGGGTCTGTCCGTGCTGGAGTACTTCATCTCCACCCACGGTGCCCGTAAGGGCCTCGCGGACACCGCGCTGCGTACCGCTGACTCGGGTTACCTGACCCGTCGTCTGGTGGATGTCTCGCAGGACGTGATCATCCGCGAGGAGGACTGCGGCACCGAGCGCGGCCTCAAGCTGGACATCGCGACCACGGGCGCCGACGGTGTGCTGCGTAAGACGGAGGACGTCGAGACCAGCGTGTACGCGCGCTGCCTCGCCGAGGACATCGTCGTCGACGGCAAGGTGCTGGCCCCGGCCGGTACCGACCTGGGCGATGTGCTCATCGACGAGCTGGTCAGGCATGGTGTCGCCACCGTCAAGACCCGCTCGGTCCTCACCTGTGAGTCCGCCGTCGGCACCTGCGCCATGTGCTACGGCCGCTCGCTGGCCACCGGCAAGCTGGTGGACATCGGTGAGGCCGTCGGCATCATCGCGGCCCAGTCGATCGGTGAGCCCGGCACCCAGCTGACGATGCGTACCTTCCACACCGGTGGTGTGGCCGGTGACGACATCACGCAGGGTCTGCCGCGTGTGGTCGAGCTCTTCGAGGCCCGTACGCCCAAGGGCGTCGCCCCCATCTCGGAGGCGGCCGGCCGGGTCCGTATCGAGGAGACCGAGAAGACCAAGAAGGTCGTCGTCACCCCGGACGACGGCTCGGACGAGACCGCCTACGGCGTCTCCAAGCGAGCCCGTCTGATGGTGAGCGACGGCGACCATGTCACGGTCGGCCAGCCGCTCACCGTGGGTGCCACCAACCCGCACGATGTGCTGCGCATCCTTGGCCAGCGTGCGGTCCAGGTGCACCTGGTGGGCGAGGTCCAGAAGGTCTACAACTCGCAGGGTGTGTCGATCCACGACAAGCACATCGAGATCATCATCCGGCAGATGCTGCGCCGTGTGACGATCATCGAGTCCGGCGACGCGGAGCTGCTGCCGGGCGAGCTGGTGGAGCGTTCGAAGTTCGAGGGTGAGAACCGTCGTGTGGTGGCGGAAGGCGGCCACCCGGCCTCCGGCCGTCCGCAGCTGATGGGTATCACCAAGGCCTCGCTGGCCACCGAGTCGTGGCTGTCGGCGGCGTCCTTCCAGGAGACGACCCGGGTGCTCACCGACGCGGCGATCAACGCCAAGTCGGACTCCCTGATCGGCCTCAAGGAGAACGTCATCATCGGTAAGCTCATCCCGGCTGGTACGGGCCTGTCCCGCTACCGGAACATCCGGGTCGAGCCGACCGAGGAGGCCAAGGCCGCGATGTACTCGGCTGTCGGCTACGACGACATCGACTACTCGCCGTTCGGCACGGGCTCCGGCCAGGCGGTCCCGCTGGAGGACTACGACTACGGTCCGTACAACCAGTAAGCAGTAACCCACCCCACAGGGCGGCCCCCCACCAGGGAGGCCGCCCTGCGGCATTCCCCCACCGAAGCGGGCTCCCCGAAACCGAGTGCTGCCGCCCCCAGACCCCCACCCCGTTGTGGGCACTCTCCCCCAGCTAACGCTGGGAGGTGCCCCCAGCCCCGCGAGGGGCGTGGGTCCACCCTGCTACGCAACCACCCACCCACCCCAGCCACGACGCTCCGACCAACTCCGCAACGGAGTTCGCGACGCTTGGTGGGCACAACACCAGGCCACCGGCCCGCGCCGGGCCAACCCCGGGGCCCGGGGCGAAGCCCCGGTTACGGGAAGGGGCGGGAATTGGGGAACCCACCCACGGCACCCCCACAACCGGGCGAAGCCCCGCCACGCGGCCGGAGCCGCACATCGCACAGCCGGGAAGGGGCGGGATACGGGGACACCCACCCACGGCACCCCCGCAGCCGGGCGGAGCCCCGCCACGCGGCGGAGCCGCATATCCGCATAGTTGGCCCCCGGAAGGCGTCGCAGGGAACTCCCCGTGCGGGCACGGCGTCAGGGAGTATGGGGGAGGGGACGGGGCGGACAGATGGTGAGGTGTTGGGGATGTCACTCCAGTGGCACGGACAGAGCCCGATGATGCGCGCCTCGGACGCAGACCGAGAACGCGCCGCAGACGTGCTCAAGGCCGGATACGCCGAAGGCCGCCTCAGCAAGGGCGAATACGACCAGCGACTGACCCGCGTCCACCAGGCCAGCACCTACGGCGAGCTGCACACCCTGCTGGCCGACCTACCGCAGGGCCCGGTCCCCCTGGAACGCCAACCCCAGCTACCCCAGCCCCAGCTACCCCAACCCCACCTGCCCCCGCAGCCCGTCTGGGCCACCCCGCCACTGCCTCCTACGAACGGCGCCGCCAGCGGCGCCATGGTCTGCGGCGTGCTCACCCCGTTCACCGGCGGCCTCACCGCCATCCCGGCGGTGGTGCTGGGGCACAAGGCCCGCGCGGAGATCCGCAGCACGGGTGAGCGCGGCGACGGCATGGCGGTCGCCGGGCTGGTGATGGGCTACCTGGCAATGGGCTTCTGGTTTATGGTCATCTTCTTCAGCATGCTTCTGATCACGGTCTAGCGGGCCCCGCCCGCTCCCCCCGCCTGCTCGGGGAAACGCGTGATCGCTGCCCGCGTGGGGGCTTGTTTTGACCAGGGCCGACGCGCTAGGTAGGCTCTGACCTTGTGCCTGGGGTATCCCCTGCGCTCCTGTATGCGTTCTGACCGCTCGGGAGCCGGAATGGGGAGAACCGAAGTCTGCACGCTTCTCATCGAGAGGGGCCCTCGCCCTTCAGAGGAGTCTGCGGTCTCCGACACACCCGACCGCGTGGGTCGGCCAATGTGGCTCAGGTTAGCTTTACCGAGACGGCACACAGAAACCGGAGAAACGGTGCCTACGATCCAGCAGCTGGTCCGAAAGGGCCGGCAGGACAAGATCGAGAAGAACAAGACGCCGGCGCTTGAGGGCTCCCCCCAGCGCCGTGGCGTCTGCACGCGTGTTTTCACGACCACCCCGAAGAAGCCGAACTCGGCCCTGCGTAAGGTCGCGCGTGTGCGTCTGACCAGCGGGATCGAGGTCACTGCCTACATTCCGGGTGAGGGCCACAACCTGCAGGAGCACTCCATTGTGCTCGTGCGTGGTGGCCGTGTGAAGGACCTGCCGGGTGTTCGCTACAAGATCATCCGCGGCTCCCTCGACACGCAGGGCGTCAAGAACCGCAAGCAGGCTCGCAGCCGCTACGGCGCCAAGAAGGAGAAGTAAGAATGCCTCGTAAGGGCCCTGCCCCGAAGCGCCCGGTCCACATCGACCCGGTCTACGGCTCTCCTCTGGTGACGTCCCTCATCAACAAGGTGCTGATGAACGGCAAGCGCTCCACCGCCGAGCGCATTGTCTACGGCGCCATGGAGGGCCTGCGGGAGAAGTCCGGTAACGACCCGGTCATCACCCTGAAGCGCGCGCTGGAGAATGTGAAGCCGACCCTTGAGGTCCGCTCCCGCCGAGTCGGTGGCGCCACCTACCAGGTCCCGGTCGAGGTCCGCCCCGGCCGCTCCTCCACCCTCGCACTGCGCTGGCTCGTGGGCTACTCCCGCGCCCGCCGCGAGAAGACCATGACCGAGCGTCTGATGAACGAGCTGCTCGATGCCTCCAACGGCCTCGGCGCCTCCGTCAAGAAGCGCGAGGACACCCACAAGATGGCCGAGTCCAACAAGGCCTTCGCGCACTACCGCTGGTAGTCGCTACCCACATCGAGACCGAGAGAAGACTGAGCCAAATGGCCACCACTTCACTTGACCTGGCCAAGGTCCGCAACATTGGGATCATGGCCCACATCGACGCGGGCAAGACGACCACCACCGAGCGGATCCTGTTCTACACCGGTGTCAGCTACAAGATCGGTGAGGTCCACGATGGCGCTGCCACCATGGACTGGATGGCGCAGGAGCAGGAGCGCGGCATCACCATCACGTCGGCCGCGACGACCTGTCACTGGCCGCTGAACGATGTCGACCACACCATCAACATCATCGACACCCCGGGTCACGTCGACTTCACCGTCGAGGTGGAGCGTTCGCTGCGCGTGCTCGACGGCGCGGTGACGGTGTTCGACGGCGTGGCCGGTGTGGAGCCGCAGTCCGAGACGGTGTGGCGTCAGGCGGACCGCTACGGCGTTCCGCGTATCTGCTTCGTCAACAAGCTGGACCGGACGGGTGCCGAGTTCCACCGCTGCGTCGACATGATCGTCGACCGCCTCGGTGCGGTGCCGCTGGTCATGCAGCTCCCGATCGGCACCGAGGCCGACTTCAAGGGCGTGGTTGACCTCGTCCACATGAAGGCGCTGGTCTGGTCCGCCGAGGCCAAGATGGGCGAGATGTACGACACCGTCGACATCCCGGAAACCCACAAGGAGGCTGCCGAGGAATGGCGCGGCAAGCTCCTTGAGTCCGTCGCCGAGAACGACGAGGAGATGATGGAGCTGTACCTCGAGGGCGAGGAGCCCACCGAGGAGCAGCTCATGGCGGCCATCCGCCGCGTCACCCTCGCCTCCACCGGCGCTGAGGGCACCACCACGGTCACCCCGGTGTTCTGTGGCACCGCGTTCAAGAACAAGGGCGTGCAGCCCCTGCTTGACGCGGTGGTGCGCTACCTCCCGTCCCCGCTCGACGTCGAGGCCGTTGAGGGCCAGTCGGTGAAGGACCCAGAGGAGATCCTCAAGCGCAAGCCGTCCGAGGACGAGCCGATGTCGGCGCTCGCTTTCAAGATCGCGAGCGACCCGCACCTCGGCAAGCTCACCTTCATCCGGATCTACTCCGGGCGTCTGGTGGCCGGCACTCAGGTGCTGAACTCGGTGAAGGGCAAGAAGGAGCGCATCGGCAAGATCTACCGGATGCACGCGAACAAGCGTGAGGAGATCGACGCGGTGGGTGCCGGTGACATTGTCGCCGTCATGGGTCTGAAGCAGACCACCACCGGTGAGACCCTCTGCGACGCGTCGAACCCGGTGATCCTCGAGTCCATGGAGTTCCCGGCTCCGGTGATCCAGGTCGCCATTGAGCCGAAGTCCAAGGGCGACCAGGAGAAGCTGGGTGTCGCCATCCAGCGCCTCGCCGAGGAGGACCCGTCCTTCCAGGTCCACACCGACGACGAGACCGGCCAGACCATCATCGCGGGTATGGGCGAGCTGCACCTCGATGTGCTTGTCGACCGTATGAAGCGTGAATTCAAGGTCGAGGCCAATGTCGGTAAGCCGCAGGTGGCTTACCGCGAGACGCTGCGCAAGCGGGTCGAGAAGGTCGACTACACGCACAAGAAGCAGACTGGTGGTTCCGGCCAGTTCGCGAAGGTGCAGATCGACGTCGAGCCCCTCGAAGGCGACGGCTACGAGTTCGAGAACAAGGTCACCGGTGGCCGTATCCCGCGGGAGTACATCCCGTCCGTGGACGCGGGCTGCCAGGAGGCCATGGAGTTCGGCGTGCTGGCGGGCTACCCGCTCACCGGTGTCAAGGTGACGCTGCTCGACGGCGCTTACCACGACGTCGACTCCTCCGAGCTCGCGTTCAAGATCGCCGGATCGATGGCGTTCAAGGACGCCGCGCGCAAGGCGAGCCCGGCACTGCTCGAGCCGATGATGGCCGTTGAGGTCACCACGCCCGAGGAGTACATGGGCGATGTGATCGGTGACATCAACTCCCGCCGTGGCCAGGTACAGGCCATGGAGGAGCGGGGTGGCGCCAAGCTCGTCAAGGGCCTGGTTCCGCTCTCGGAGATGTTCGGTTACGTCGGTGACCTGCGCAGCAAGACCTCCGGTCGCGCAAGCTACTCGATGCAGTTCGACTCCTACGCCGAGGTTCCCAAGAACGTCGCTGAGGAGATCATCGCGAAGGTCCGAGGCGAGTAAAGGCGGTTCGCCGCTTTAATCTCAGCCCTTAGGCTGTAGCAAAAGGCATTCGGGGCACCGGTTATCGAACCCACAGTGTTCGATGGCCGGTCCCCGGTCGCCAGCCCTTAAGAACGAACAGGTCAAGGGCGTCCCCCTCGGGGTCCTGGCCGGTTCGGTACGACCACCTGAACCCCTCGCAGAGTGCGGGGGCGTACAGCACCAGTCCACAGGAGGACCCCAGTGGCGAAGGCGAAGTTCGAGCGGACTAAGCCGCACGTCAACATCGGCACCATCGGTCACATTGACCACGGTAAGACCACCCTTACGGCGGCCATTACCAAGGTGCTGCACGACGCGTTTCCGGACCTGAACGAGGCCTCGGCCTTCGAGAACATCGACAAGGCCCCGGAGGAGCGCCAGCGCGGTATCACCATCTCCATCGCGCATGTTGAGTACCAGACCGAGTCGCGTCACTACGCGCACGTTGACTGCCCCGGTCACGCGGACTACATCAAGAACATGATCACCGGTGCCGCCCAGATGGACGGCGCGATCCTCGTGGTCGCCGCGACCGATGGTCCGATGCCGCAGACCAAGGAGCATGTGCTCCTGGCCCGCCAGGTCGGCGTGCCGTACATCGTGGTCGCCCTGAACAAGGCCGACATGGTGGACGACGAGGAGATCCTGGAGCTCGTTGAGCTCGAGGTCCGTGAGCTCCTCTCCGAGTACGAGTTCCCGGGCGACGACGTCCCGGTCGTCAAGGTCTCGGCGCTCAAGGCGCTCGAGGGCGACGAGGAGTGGGGCAAGTCCGTCCTCGACCTGATGAAGGCTGTCGACGAGTCGATCCCGGAGCCGGCGCGTGACACCGACAAGCCGTTCCTGATGCCGATTGAGGACGTCTTCACCATCACCGGTCGCGGTACGGTCGTCACCGGCCGCATCGAGCGTGGTGTCCTCAAGGTCAACGAGAACGTCGACATCATCGGTATCAAGGAGGAGAAGACCTCCACCACCGTTACCGGTATCGAGATGTTCCGTAAGCTGCTCGACGAGGGCCAGGCCGGTGAGAACGTCGGTCTGCTGCTCCGCGGCATCAAGCGCGAGGACGTCGAGCGCGGCCAGGTCATCATCAAGCCGGGCTCGGTCACCCCGCACACGGAGTTCGAGGCGCAGGCGTACATCCTGTCGAAGGACGAGGGCGGCCGCCACACCCCGTTCTTCAACAACTACCGCCCGCAGTTCTACTTCCGTACCACCGACGTGACCGGCGTGGTGACCCTCCCCGAGGGCACCGAGATGGTCATGCCGGGCGACAACACTGAGATGAAGGTTGAGCTCATCCAGCCGGTCGCCATGGAGGAGGGCCTGAAGTTCGCCATCCGTGAGGGCGGCCGGACCGTGGGCGCCGGCCAGGTCACCAAGATCGTTAAGTGACCCGCCGCGCCTAGGGCGCAACCGTCGAAGGGCTCGCACGCTTACCCGTGCGAGCCCTTCCGCGTTGTACACGACCCCCGGGGCTGGTCGGTGGGTCGGTGCCGGGGCGGGATACCTCCTCGGCGCTCGCGCGTCATCCAGCTCCGTCCCTTGACCGGCTCTTGCGCTCGTCGCCTGCGGGGGCACCCCACCCCGTCCCCTCCGGTCGTCTCCGCCGCAGTCGCCGAACCGGCCGGAGGGGGTGGGCGCCGGGCGTGCCCCCGCAGCGGACGAGCGCTGCCGCCGGGTGCCGCTACGGAGCGGGATGCCGCGCGAGCCGCGAGGAGGTACCCCGGCACCCACCCCCGACCCACCCACCCACAGCGCGTCCGGCTGCGGGCGCCAACCGGGCATACTGCCCCGATTGGCGTGAGCTGATGGGGATGTGGCACACTAACCAGGTTGCTCGGTTGAGTGCCGATGCTGTGCGCCTCCCGCCGGGAGGACTGGAAGCGAGTCCTGAGGTATTCGTCGTCCCTTATCAGGGGCGGAAATACGGGAATCTTCCGGGAAGCGCAGGAGGGGCTTCCAGCCAGGCACCCGGTGGATTTCTTCCCCGGACCCCCTTCGGCAGGGAAAATCTCCGGTGGAGTTTTCTGAGAAGGGGTGCGACACGCCCGACCGCGTGGGTCGGAGCGAGTCGCCGGGTGAAGAACAAGATCCACGGGTTCCAGAGCGTTACGAGAGACAGGACTACGAAGTAGCCATGGCGGGACAGAAGATCCGCATCCGGCTCAAGGCCTACGACCACGAGGTCATCGACACCTCGGCGAAGAAGATCGTCGAGACGGTGACGCGCACTGGTGCGTCGGTCGCGGGCCCGGTGCCGCTGCCCACTGAGAAGAACGTGTACTGCGTCATCAAGTCGCCGCACAAGTACAAGGACTCGCGCGAGCACTTCGAGATGCGCACTCACAAGCGCCTGATCGACATCCTCGACCCGACTCCCAAGACCGTTGACTCGCTGATGCGCCTGGACCTTCCGGCCGGCGTTGACATCGAGATCAAGCTCTGAGAGGCGCGGTAGAGATGGCTAAGCAGATCAAGGGCGTCCTGGGCGAGAAGCTCGGCATGACCCAGGTCTGGGACGAGAACAACCGTGTCGTCCCGGTAACCGTTGTCAAGGCCGGCCCCTGCGTCGTGACCCAGGTGCGCACCGCAGACAAGGACGGCTACGAAGCCGTTCAGATCGCCTTCGGCGAGATCGACCCGCGCAAGGTGAACAAGCCCCTCAAGGGCCACTTCGCCAACGCCGATGTCACCCCCCGTCGCCACCTCGTGGAGCTCCGCACCGCGGACGCCAGCGAGTACACCCTGGGCCAGGAGATCACCGCTGAGGTGTTCGAGTCCGGTGTGAAGGTCGACGTGACCGGTAAGAGCAAGGGCAAGGGCACCGCCGGTGTCATGAAGCGTCATGGCTTCCACGGCGGCAAGGCCTCCCACGGCGCGCACCGTGTGCACCGCAAGCCGGGCTCCATCGGTGGCTGCGCCACCCCGGGCCGCGTGTTCAAGGGCATGCGGATGGCCGGTCGCATGGGCAACGAGCGGGTCACCACCCAGAACCTGACCGTCCATGCCGTTGACGCGGAGAAGGGACTGCTGCTCATCAAGGGCGCCGTCCCCGGTCCGAATGGCGGCCTCGTCCTGGTCCGTACCGCGGCCAAGGGGGCCTGAGGTAAGCGATGAGTACCCCTACAAGCATTGACATCCTTTCGCCGGCAGGCGACAAGGCCGGGACCGTCGAGCTCCCCGCGGAGATCTTCGACGCGCAGGTCAGCGTTCCGCTGATCCACCAGGTCGTTGTCGCACAGCTGGCCGCTGCCCGTCAGGGCACGCACAAGACCAAGACCCGTGGCGAGGTCCGCGGCGGTGGCCGTAAGCCGTACCGCCAGAAGGGCACCGGCCGCGCCCGTCAGGGTTCGACCCGAGCGCCGCAGTTCGCCGGTGGTGGCGTTGTGCACGGTCCCGTGCCGCGTGACTACTCGCAGCGGACCCCGAAGAAGATGAAGGCCGCCGCCCTGCGCGGTGCCCTCTCCGACCGGGCGCGCCACAACCGTGTCCACGTCGTCTCCGGCGTGGTCGAGGGCGAGGTCTCCACCAAGGCCGCCAAGACGCTGTTCGGCAAGCTCAGCGAGCGTAAGAACCTGCTCCTGGTCGCCGACCGGTCCGACGAGGCCGCGTGGCTGTCCGCCCGCAACCTGCCCCAGGTGCACATCCTGGAGCCGGGTCAGCTGAACACGTACGACGTGCTCGTCTCCGACGACGTGGTCTTCACGAAGGCCGCCTTTGAGTCCTTCGTCGCCGGGCCGGTTAAGGCCGGCAAGGCCGTCGCGACCGAGGCCGAGCTCGAAGGGAGCGACGCCTGATGAGCGAGGCACCTGTCACCACCGCAGCCGAGGTCACCAGCAAGACGTTCACGGACCCCCGTGACATCCTGCTCAAGCCGGTGGTCTCCGAGAAGAGCTACGCGCTGCTGGACGAGAACAAGTACACGTTCATCGTCGACCCGCGTGCCAACAAGACCCAGATCAAGCAGGCCGTCGAGGCGGTCTTCACGGTCAAGGTCACCAGCGTCAACACGATCAACCGGCAGGGCAAGCGCAAGCGCACCCGTACCGGTTACGGCAAGCGCGCCGACACCAAGCGCGCCATCGTGACCCTCGCCGAGGGCGACCGTATCGACATCTTCGGCGGCCCGGTCTCCTAGCGGAGGTCGAGCCGTCCGATATCGGACGAGGACTGAGAAATGGGTATCCGCAAGTACAAGCCGACGACTCCGGGCCGTCG
The DNA here is from genome assembly GCF_021216675.1 of Streptomyces gobiensis. Taxonomy (NCBI): domain Bacteria; kingdom Bacillati; phylum Actinomycetota; class Actinomycetes; order Kitasatosporales; family Streptomycetaceae; genus Streptomyces; species Streptomyces gobiensis. Next base: position 3,470,786 of record NZ_CP086120.1, read on the forward strand.
TGGCTCCAGCGTCGCCGACTTCGTCGAGATCACGCGGTCCACGCCGGAGAAGTCGCTGGTCCGCCCGCTGCACAGCAAGGGCGGCCGTAACAACGCCGGTCGTGTGACCGTTCGCCACCAGGGCGGTGGCCACAAGCGCGCCTACCGAGTGATCGACTTCCGTCGTCACGACAAGGACGGCGTGCCGGCCAAGGTCGCGCACATCGAGTACGACCCGAACCGCACCGCACGCATCGCACTGCTGCACTACGCAGACGGCGAGAAGCGCTACATCCTCGCTCCGGCCGGCCTCAAGCAGGGCGACCGGATCGAGAACGGCGCCGGCGCCGACATCAAGCCGGGCAACAACCTCCCGCTGCGCAACATCCCGGTGGGTACGGTTCTGCACGCCATCGAGCTGCGGCCCGGCGGCGGCGCGAAGTTCGCCCGCTCCGCGGGTGCCTCCGTGCAGCTGCTGGCGCGGGAGGGCTCCATGGCCCACCTGCGTATGCCGTCCGGGGAGATCCGGCTGGTCGACGTCCGCTGCCGCGCCACTGTTGGCGAGGTCGGCAACGCCGAGCAGTCGAACATCAACTGGGGCAAGGCCGGCCGTATGCGCTGGAAGGGCGTTCGCCCGACCGTCCGCGGTGTGGTGATGAACCCGATCGACCACCCGCACGGTGGTGGTGAGGGTCGTACCTCCGGTGGTCGCCACCCGGTGTCCCCGTGGGGCAAGAAGGAAGGACGTACTCGCTCGCCGAAGAAGGCCAGCAACAAGTACATCGTCCGCCGCCGCAAGACGAACAAGAAGCGCTAGGAGCGGGTTTAGATGCCGCGCAGTCTCAAGAAGGGGCCCTTCGTCGACGACCACCTGATCAAGAAGGTGGACGTACAGAACGAATCCGGTTCCAAGAACGTCATCAAGACCTGGTCCCGCCGCTCGATGATCGTCCCGGCCATGCTCGGCCACACGATCGCGGTGCACGATGGCCGCAAGCACGTCCCGGTGTTCGTCACCGAGTCGATGGTCGGCCACAAGCTCGGCGAGTTTGCGCCGACCCGCACCTTCCGCGGCCACGTGAAGGACGACCGCAAGTCGCGGCGTCGCTGATCGGCTGGGTGCGAAGACTATGACTGACACCGAAGGGACAACCATGGAAGCCAGGGCCCAGGCGCGCTATGTGCGCGTCACGCCCATGAAGGCCCGCCGCGTGGTGGACCTCATCCGTGGCATGGATGCCACGGAGGCTCAGGCGGTCCTGCGTTTCGCCCCGCAGGCCGCGAGCGTGCCGGTAGGCAAGGTGCTCGACAGCGCCATTGCCAATGCCGCGCATAACTACGACCACACCGACGCCGACAGCCTCGTTATCTCCGAGGCCTATGTCGACGAGGGCCCGACCCTGAAGCGGTTCCGTCCGCGTGCTCAGGGCCGTGCCTACCGGATCCGTAAGCGGACCAGCCACATCACGGTGGTCGTCAGCAGCAAGGAAGGAACCCGGTAATGGGCCAGAAGGTTAACCCGCACGGGTTCCGGCTCGGCATCACCACGGACTTCAAGTCCCGGTGGTACGCCGACAAGCTGTACAAGGACTACGTCAAGGAAGATGTCGAGATCCGCCGCCTGCTGACGCAGGGCATGGAGCGGGCCGGTATCTCCAAGGTTGAGATCGAGCGCACTCGCGACCGCGTCCGCGTCGACGTTCACACCGCCCGTCCGGGCATCGTGATCGGCCGTCGTGGTGCCGAGGCCGAGCGGATCCGCGGTCAGCTGGAGAAGCTGACCGGCAAGCAGATCCAGTTCAACATCCTCGAGGTCAAGAACCCGGAGACAGACGCTCAGCTGGTGGCTCAGGCCGTCGCCGAGCAGCTGTCCTCCCGTGTCTCCTTCCGTCGCGCCATGCGTAAGAGCATGCAGTCGACCATGAAGGCCGGGGCCAAGGGCATCAAGATCCAGTGCGGTGGCCGTCTCGGCGGCGCCGAGATGTCCCGCTCGGAGTTCTACCGCGAGGGCCGGGTGCCGCTGCACACGCTCCGCGCGAATGTGGACTACGGCTTCTTCGAGGCCAAGACCACCTTCGGCCGGATCGGCGTGAAGGTGTGGATCTACAAAGGTGATGTCAAGAACATCGCCGAGGTCCGCGCCGAGAACGCCGCCGCTCGCGCGGGCAACCGCCCGTCGCGTGGTGGCGGCAGCGACCGCCCGCGTCGCGGTGGCGAGCGTGGCGGCCGTGGCCGTAAGCCGCAGCAGCAGCAGGCGCAGCCCGAGGCTCCCAAGGCCGAGGCGACCGCCGCTGCCGCTCCGGCTGCTGAAACCGGCTCTGCCGGAAGGGAGGCCTGACCAATGCTGATCCCTCGCAGGGTCAAGCACCGCAAGCAGCACCACCCGAAGCGCAAGGGTATGGCCAAGGGCGGTACTGAGCTGGCTTTCGGTGAGTTCGGTATCCAGGCCGTCACTCCCGCGTATGTGACGAACCGGCAGATCGAGGCAGCTCGTATCTCCATGACCCGTCACATCAAGCGTGGCGGCAAGGTCTGGATCAACATCTACCCGGACCGCCCGCTGACCAAGAAGCCCGCTGAGACCCGCATGGGTTCCGGTAAGGGTTCGCCGGAGTGGTGGGTCGCGAACGTCAAGCCCGGTCGGGTGATGTTCGAGCTGTCCTACCCGAACGAGAAGATTGCTCGTGAGGCGCTCATTCGCGCTGCTCACAAGCTTCCGATGAAGTGCCGGATCGTGCGGCGCGAGGCAGGTGAGTCGTGATGGCGGCTGGTACCAAGGCGACCGAGCTGCGCGAGCTGAGCAACGAGGAGCTCGTTGCGAAGCTGCGTGAGGCCAAGGAGGAGCTGTTCAAGCTCCGTTTCCAGGCGGCGACCGGACAGCTGGAGAACAACGGTCGGCTGAAGGCCGTCCGCAAGGACATCGCCCGGATCTACACCCTGATGCGTGAGCGCGAGCTCGGTATCGAGACGGTGGAGAGCGCCTAATGAGCGAGAACAATGTGACTGAGAAGCAGACCAGCGAGCGCGGTTTCCGCAAGACCCGTGAGGGTCTGGTCGTCAGCGACAAGATGGACAAGACCGTCGTCGTCGCCGTCGAGGACCGCGTCAAGCACGCCCTGTACGGCAAGGTCATCCGCCGTACCAACAAGCTCAAGGCGCACGACGAGCAGAACGCCGCGGGTACCGGCGACCGTGTCCTCCTGATGGAGACCCGGCCGCTGTCCGCGACCAAGCGCTGGCGCGTCGTCGAGATCCTCGAGAAGGCCAAGTAGGCAATTTCCGCAAGGAAATTCCCATCAATTGCAGCCTGAGTTCTCTCAGGACTAGTTCCGCCAGGCTCGGCAGGGGTCGAACCTCGCAAGGTCCAACCCCTGCCGGGAACCGGCAGACGATCAGGAGATAGACGTGATCCAGCAGGAGTCGCGACTGCGTGTCGCCGACAACACTGGTGCAAAGGAGATCCTTTGTATCCGTGTTCTCGGTGGCTCGGGTCGCCGCTACGCGGGTATTGGCGACGTCATCGTCGCCACCGTGAAGGATGCGATCCCCGGTGGCAACGTGAAGAAGGGCGACATCGTCAAGGCCGTCATCGTGCGCACCGTCAAGGAGCGCCGTCGGCCCGACGGTTCGTACATCCGCTTCGACGAGAACGCTGCCGTCATCCTTAAGAACGACGGTGACCCCCGCGGCACCCGTATTTTCGGCCCCGTGGGCCGTGAGCTGCGCGAGAAGAAGTTTATGAAGATCATCTCGCTCGCGCCGGAGGTGCTGTGAGCATGAAGATCAAGAAGGGCGACCTGGTTCAGGTCATCACCGGTAAGGACAAGGGCAAGCAGGGCAAGGTCATCGTGGCCTTCCCCCGCGAGAACCGCGTCCTCGTCGAGGGTGTCAACCGGGTCAAGAAGCACACCAAGGCCGGCCAGACCGCTCGTGGCTCAAAGACCGGCGGCATTGTGACGACCGAGGCCCCGATCCACGTGAGCAATGTTCAGCTCGTGGTGGAGAAGGACGGCAAGAAGGTCGTCACCCGCGTCGGGTACCGCTTCGACGAGGACGGCAACAAGATCCGCGTTGCCAAGCGGACCGGTGAGGACATCTGATGACTGCCACCTCAGACACTGCCAGGGCCAATCCGCGCCTCAAGCAGCGCTACCGCGACGAGATCCAGACCAAGCTGCGTGACGAGTTCAAGTACGAGAACGTCATGCAGATCCCCGGCCTCACCAAGATCGTGGTCAACATGGGTGTGGGCGACGCCGCCCGCGACTCCAAGCTGATCGAGGGCGCCATCCGCGACCTCGCCACGATCACCGGCCAGAAGCCGGCCGTGACCAAGGCCCGTAAGTCCATCGCGCAGTTCAAGCTGCGTGAGGGCCAGCCGATCGGTGCCCACGTGACCCTGCGTGGCGACCGGATGTGGGAGTTCCTGGACCGCCTGCTGTCGCTCGCGCTGCCGCGCATCCGCGACTTCCGCGGTCTGTCGCCGAAGCAGTTCGACGGCCGGGGCAACTACACCTTCGGTCTCACGGAGCAGGTCATGTTCCACGAGATCGACCAGGACAAGATCGACCGGGTCCGGGGCATGGACATCACCGTGGTCACCACGGCGACCAATGACGATGAGGGCCGCGCCCTGCTGCGTCACCTCGGCTTCCCGTTCAAGGAGAACTGATCATGGCGAAGAAGGCTCTGATCGCTAAGGCCGCTCGCAAGCCCAAGTTCGCTGTGCGTGCGTACACCCGCTGCCAGCGTTGTGGCCGGCCGCACTCCGTCTACCGTAAGTTCGGCCTGTGCCGCGTGTGCCTTCGTGAGATGGCTCACCGTGGCGAGCTGCCGGGCGTGACCAAGAGCTCCTGGTAGTCCAGCGCCAGCTGGATAAGCCAGGGCTCTCGGTAAGCATTCTGGACGACGGGAGCCCAGTCCCCATGCCGTAGGCTTGTGGGGTTGGGCGCCCGCCGCCCGTGACCGCACGCGGGCAGTCAAGAACACTGTCCGCCAAAAGTCGCTTACTACGCCGTAGGTCCCCGCACCGCACCCGTCCCGCCACTGAGTGGGGAGAGGGATGGCGCAGATAGGAAACCCCGGCGAGAGAGGCCGAAGGCCATCACATGACCATGACCGATCCGATCGCAGACATGTTGACGCGTCTGCGGAACGCGAACTCGGCGTACCACGACTCCGTCGAGATGCCGCACAGCAAGATCAAGTCGCACATCGCGGAGATCCTCCAGCAGGAGGGCTACATCACCGGCTGGAAGGTCGAGGACGCCCAGGTGGGCAAGAACCTCGTCCTGGAGCTGAAGTTCGGCCCCAACCGCGAGCGCTCGATCGCCGGCATCAAGCGGATTTCGAAGCCGGGCCTGCGGGTCTACGCAAAGTCCACCAACCTGCCGAAGGTGCTCGGCGGCCTGGGCGTGGCGATCATCTCCACCTCCCACGGGCTCCTCACCGACAAGCAGGCCAGCAAGAAGGGCGTGGGTGGGGAAGTCCTCGCCTACGTCTGGTAACGGAAGGGAACGGAGGAAAAGCCATGTCGCGAATCGGCAAGCTCCCCATCCAGGTTCCCGCCGGTGTGGACGTCACCATCGATGGCCGTACGGTCGCAGTGAAGGGCCCCAAGGGTTCTCTCTCGCACACCGTCGTCGCGCCCATCGAGGTCGCCAAGGGTGAGGACGGCGCCATTGTCGTCGCCCGCCCGAACGACGAGAGCAGGAACAAGGCCCTGCACGGCCTGTCCCGCACGCTGGTGGCGAACATGATCACTGGCGTGACCCAGGGATACAGCAAGAAGCTTGAGATCAGTGGTGTCGGTTACCGCGTCCAGGCGAAGGGCTCCAACCTGGAGTTCTCGCTGGGCTACAGCCACCCGATCCTGATCGAGGCCCCCGAGGGCATCTCCTTCAAGGTCGAGTCCCCGACCAAGCTGAGTGTCGAAGGCATCGACAAGCAGAAGGTCGGCGAGGTCGCCGCGAACATCCGCAAACTGCGGAAGCCCGACCCGTACAAGGCCAAGGGCGTCAAGTACGAGGGCGAAGTCATCCGCCGCAAGGTCGGAAAGGCTGGTAAGTAAGCCATGGCATACGGCGTGAAGATCGCCAAGGGCGATGCCTACAAGCGCGCTGCCGCCAAGCGCCGTCACGTTCGCATCCGCAAGAGGATCTCGGGTACGCCCGAGCGTCCGCGGCTGGTTGTGACGCGTTCCAACCGTCACATGGTGGCGCAGGTCATCGACGACATCGCGGGCCACACGCTGGCCTCCGCGTCGTCGCTGGACGCGTCCATCCGTGGCGGCGAGGGTGACAAGAGCGCCCAGGCCAAGCAGGTCGGCGCACTGGTCGCCGAGCGTGCGAAGGCCGCGGGTATCGAGGCCGTCGTGTTCGACCGCGGTGGCAACAAGTACGCAGGGCGGATTGCCGCTCTGGCTGACGCCGCCCGCGAGGCAGGGCTCAAGTTCTGAGCCGCCCGTCGCGGCAGCGACTGAATGTTGCTGTAGCTAGCGGACGTAAACGAGAGAGGTAATTCCAATGGCTGGACCCCAGCGCCGCGGTGGCGGCGCCGGTGGCGGCGAGCGGCGGGACCGTAAGGACCGGCGGGATGGTGGCGCTGCCGCCGAGAAAACCGCGTACGTCGAGCGGGTCGTCGCGATCAACCGCGTCGCCAAGGTTGTGAAGGGTGGTCGTCGCTTCAGCTTCACCGCGCTGGTCGTGGTGGGCGACGGTGACGGCACCGTGGGTGTCGGATACGGCAAGGCCAAGGAGGTGCCGGCCGCCATCGCCAAGGGTGTTGAGGAGGCCAAGAAGCACTTCTTCAAGGTCCCCCGGATCCAGGGCACCATCCCGCACCCGATTCAGGGCGAGAAGGCCGCAGGCGTCGTCCTGCTCAAGCCGGCTTCCCCCGGTACCGGTGTGATCGCCGGTGGCCCGGTGCGCGCCGTGCTGGAGTGTGCGGGCATCCATGACGTGCTCAGCAAGTCGCTTGGCTCGTCCAACCCGATCAACATCGTGCACGCCACGGTGACGGCTCTCCAGGGGCTGCAGCGCCCCGAGGAGATCGCCGCCCGCCGTGGTCTGCCGCTTGAGGACGTCGCTCCCGCCGCTCTGCTGCGGGCGCGGGCTGGGGTGAGCGCGTAATGGCTCAGCTCAAGATCACCCAGGCCAAGTCCGTGATCGGTACGAAGCAGAACCACCGTGACACGCTGCGGACCCTCGGTCTCAAGCGCGTCAGCGACGTGGTCGTCAAGGAGGACCGTCCCGAGGTCCGCGGCATGGTGCACGCCGTGCGGCACCTCGTCACGGTTGAGGAGGTCTGATCATGGCGGAAGACAAGCCGCTGAAGGTCCACAACCTCCGTCCGGCCCCGGGCGCCAAGACCGCCAAGACCCGTGTCGGTCGTGGTGAGGCGTCCAAGGGTAAGACGGCCGGTCGTGGCACCAAGGGCACCAAGGCCCGTTACCAGGTTCCGGAGCGCTTCGAGGGTGGGCAGATGCCGCTGCACATGCGGCTGCCCAAGCTCAAGGGCTTCAAGAACCCCGCCCACAAGCAGTTCCAGGTCGTGAACCTGGAGAAGCTGGCCGCGCTCTACCCGCAGGGTGGCGAGGTTACGGTGGCCGACCTGGTCGCCAAGGGCGCTGTGCGCAAGAACGAGCTCGTCAAGGTGCTCGGCGCCGGCGAGATCACCGTGGCGCTGCAGGTGTCGGTTGACGCCGTCTCCGGCTCCGCCAAGGAGAAGATCACCGCCGCCGGCGGTACCGTCACCGAACTCATCTGAGTCCCGGCTGGCTCTTACGGCCTGGGTTACTTTCTCCTCATGGGGGAGAGGAACCCAGGCCGTCGGCATTTCCGCGCTGATATATGGCTGCACTGCTGTATATCAGCGCAGCTATATACCGGCCGCGTTATATATCAGCGCTGCTATATAGACCAGCCGATATATAGCTGCCTTGATATGTGATGCGCTCCACCGCTCTTATGCGGGCATAAGAGCTTGACCGGTATCGATGGCGCTGAAAGGCTGGCACCTGCGTTCGGCCTTCCTGTTACGGGGGGAGGCGCTCGTTGAAAGACCTTCAATGGGAAAGGTTGCACGATGCGCAAGATGTCAAAGAAGGTCACCGGGGTGGCCGCGAGCACCGTGATGTGTCTGACCGCCATCGCTGGTGCGACAGGGGCGGCGGCAGCGCCCGGTGGGGGAAGTGAGCGGGCGGCTCAGGAGTCCCGCGTCGCCACACAGGCCAGCTCGGCCGTCGGGGCGAAGGCGCTCTGTACGCTCAAGCTCGGCAAGCCGTACAAGAAGAACTCCACGACCACGGCGAAGGTGTCGACCGTCAACAATTGCAGCGGCTACCAGCTGAAGGCCGGCCTTCAGTACCACCGCTGGTACGGCTGGTCGGGGCTGAACGGCAAGTGGGCTCACAAATCCTGGTCCGGCAACAAGTCGTTCTATCTCGGCTGGAACTGCAAGGGCGAGGGCAATCACAATTACCGTACCTACGGTATCGTCAAGCTGGGTAAGCAGATCGGCCGCGGAAACAGCCCGCACAAGCGGTTCACCTGTTAATTCCGGAAGCTGAGGCCTGAGCGACGCCTGCCTGCGTTTATTGCAGGCAGGCGATCGCGTTTTGTACGTCCGCGCCGTCCCCTGGATTCCCTGATGACCAGACGAGCATGGGTTATTTCGGCCATCGCAGCGGTTATCTCCCTCGCGGTGGCCTTCATCGTTGTGCAGCAGCGTGATGGGCGGCAGCGTGATCAGCCGCCGGGTGAGGTCGCGTTGATCAGTTTCACCGAGACCGTGCAGGCCGATGCCGCACCGGAACAGGACCGTCGTATTGACCGGAAGGTCAGCATTCATGTCTCACACCGCGATGGCCGGATAGCCGCCATGCGGTTCATCACCCGCAGCAACGGCGGGATCTCCGAGGAACGCCGCTGGGAAGCCACTGATCCCAGGACGGTCACGATTCGTACCTGGGACGACTGCCGACAGCTGGATGACGAGATGCCGCCGCCCGCGCCGGAGACCCTGGAAATCGTGCTGGCAGAGCTCTTCGGGCCGCGCGCCATTCCGGCCGATGCCCGCACCACGGGTGAGGGAAAATCCCACTGGAAGGTGGAGCAAGGGCTGGTGACCTCGGAGTTCACCGATGGTGGTGGCACCTACCCGGACCGGAAGGTCACCATTAGGGGTCCCGAGGGAGACGTCGGTAGCATCATCACCGGCGGTTCGGTAGAAGCAGCGACTGAACTGCCCGGCTGGGCCCCGGGGTGGGAGTCGTGTGCGGCGGGCCGGTGAGGTCAACGGTGGTGGGCACAACGGACTCAGGGGAAGTCCGCTGCACTGCTAGAGTTCCCAAGGGTCATTGTTAGAGTTCCTAGGATCAGCTGTGGCTATGCTGGCCCCGCTGTGTCCGCTGCCGTGCGTGGCGGGCCGCTGCTCAACGGCCAGAGCCGTGGCCCTGTATACGACGAGCCCTTCCACATAAGAAGTGGGAGGGGCAGGAGGTACCGTGCTCAGCGCGTTCACCCGGGCATTCCAAACGCCCGACCTGCGCAAGAAGCTGCTGTTCACGCTGGGCATCATCGTGCTCTTCCGGCTGGGAGCGCACATCCCGACCCCGGGCGTCAGTTACCAGAACGTCCAGATCTGCATGGAAGAGGCTTCGCGGGGACAGCAGCAGGGCCTGTTCGATCTGGCGAACATGTTCAGCGGTGGCGCGCTGATGCAGATCACCATTTTCGCGCTCGGGATCATGCCGTACATCACGGCGAGCATCATCCTGCAGCTGCTGGTGGTGGTGATTCCGCGGCTTGAAGCCCTGAAGAAGGAGGGGCAGTCGGGCCAGGCGAAGATCATGCAGTACACGCGCTATCTGACGGTGGCGCTCGCGGTGCTGCAGGCCACCGGTCTGGTGGCGACCGCGCGCACCGGCACCCTCTTCTCGGGCTGCTCCGTCGCGGGTGAGGTCGTCCCGGACGACTCCATCTTCGCCACCATCACCATGGTGATCACGATGACCGCGGGCACCGCGCTCATCATGTGGCTCGGTGAGCTCATCACCGAGCGCGGGATCGGCAACGGCATGTCGATGCTGATGTTCATCTCGATCGCCTCCGGGTTCCCGAGCGCTCTGTGGGCCATCCAGAAGCAGGGCACCCTGGCAGGCGGCTGGATCGAGTTCGGCACGGTCATTGTCGCCGGGCTGGGGATGGTCGCCCTGGTGGTCTTTGTCGAGCAGGCCCAGCGCCGTATTCCGGTGCAGTACGCGAAGCGCATGATCGGCCGTCGCTCCTACGGCGGCACGTCGACCTACATCCCGTTGAAGGTCAACCAGGCGGGTGTGATTCCGGTCATCTTCGCCTCGTCGCTGCTCTACATCCCGGCACTCATCGTTTCCTTCAGCGGCTCCCAGGCGGGCTGGGCTGACTGGATCTCGAGCAACTTCCAGAGCCAGGATGCCCCGATCTATGTCGTTACGTACTTCCTGCTGATTGTCTTCTTCGCCTTCTTCTATGTGGCCATCTCCTTCAACCCCGAAGAAGTCGCCGACAACATGAAGAAGTATGGTGGCTTCATCCCGGGTATCCGGGCGGGCCGTCCCACGGCGGAGTATCTGAGCTACGTGCTGAACCGCATCACGTGGCCCGGGTCGATCTACCTCGGTCTGATCGCCCTGGTACCCACCGTCGCGCTGATCGCGTTTAACGCACAGGGTGAGTTCCCGTTCGGCGGGACCAGCATCCTCATCATCGTGGGTGTGGGGCTGGAGACCGTGAAGCAGATCGAGAGCCAGCTTCAGCAGCGCAACTACGAAGGGTTCCTCCGCTGATGCGTATTGTCCTCGTTGGGCCGCCCGGCGCGGGCAAGGGCACGCAGGCCGCGTACCTTGCCGAGAACCTGTCGATCCCGCATATCTCCACCGGCGACCTGTTTCGCGCCAACATCAGCCAGGGCACGGAGCTCGGGCAGAAGGCGCAGGAGTACATGCGCTCCGGCCAGCTGGTGCCGGACGAGGTGACGATCGGGATGGCCAAGGACCGCATGGAGCAGCCGGACGCGGAGGTCGGCTTTCTGCTGGACGGCTTCCCGCGCAACCTCGCCCAGGCGGAGGCGCTGGACGCCATCCTCAAGGACGCCGGGCTGAAGCTGGACGCGGTGCTGGACCTGGAGGTCCCCGAGGACGAGGTAGTCAAGCGGATCGCCGGCCGCCGGATGTGTCGCAATGACAGCAGCCATATCTTCCATGTCGAGTACACCCCCTCCAAGGTTGAGGGCGTCTGTGATCTGTGCGGCGGCGAGCTGTACCAGCGCGAGGACGACAGCGAGGAAACGGTCCGCAAGCGGCTCGCTGTCTACCACAGCGAGACCGAGCCGATCATCGACTACTACCGGGCCCAGAGCCTGGTGACGACGATCTCAGCGCTCGGTCAGGTCAGCGAGGTAACCACCCGCGCGATGGCTGCGCTGGGAAGCGGCGAATAGCCGGATGGCGCTTTTATGTGGCCGCGGTGCCCTATGGGGCCACCGCGGCCGCTGCGCGTACGGGGCCGCCCCCTCCGGGGAGGATGGCCCAACGCGGCCTCGGATGCGGGGCCGCACAGGCCGTATCGTTGAGGTCGGGCGTGTCTGGATGACGCGGCCCGGCGGCGGTGCCGCGTAATCGTTGATGTAGTCGGATGTGGAAGGCGTCAGCCGCATGGTGGAGATCAAGACCCCCGAGCAGATCGCGAAGATGCGCGCAGCGGGGCTTGTCGTCGCCGCGATGCACAAGGCGTGCAGGGAAGCGGCAGTCCCCGGAGCCACGACCAAAGACCTCGATGAGGTGGCCGCCAAGGTGCTGGCCGACCACGGCGCCAAACCGAACTTCCTCGGGTACGGCGGCTTCCCCGGCAATATCTGCACATCGGTCAACGATGTTGTCGTCCATGGCATCCCGGACCGGGAGACCGTCCTGCGGTCCGGCGACATCATCTCCATCGACGCCGGGGCGATCATCGACGGCTGGCACGGCGACGCCGCTCTCACGGTCTTCGTGGGAGAAGGCCACTCCGCTGAGCTGATCGAGCTGAGCCGGGTCACCGAGGAGTCCCTGTGGGCCGGGATCGCGGCCATGCGGAAGGGCAACCGGCTCGTTGATATCTCCAAGGCGGTCGAGGGCTATATCCGCCGCCAGCCCCGTCCCGCTTCCGGTAAGTACGGGATCATCGAGGACTACGGCGGCCATGGCATCGGCAGCCAGATGCACATGGATCCGCACCTGCTGAACTACGTCGACCGCAAGCGCGGCCGCGGTCCCAAGCTGGTGCCCGGCATGTGTCTGGCGATCGAGCCGATGGTCAGCCTCGGCACCCCGAAGACGCATACCCTCGCCGACGAGTGGACCGTCAAGACGAATGACGGTACGTGGTCGAGTCACTGGGAGCACTCGGTGGCCCTGACCGAGCAGGGTCCTCTGGTGCTGACTGCCCCCGATGGGGGCAGGGCGAAGCTGGCCGAGTACGGCATCGAGGCCGCCCCGGATCCGCTGGGCTGAGCGTGGCGGGGCCGCTGCCCCGGATTCAGCGCGGGCTCACCGGCCTGCCCCGGTGCTGGGCGAGGCCCGCGCAATCACCCGTGCCGGGTGGAGGGGCTCCCCGATTCCCGCCCCTTCCCGTAACCGGGGCTTCGCCCCGGGCCCCGGGGTTTGCCGGGTGCGGCCGGTGGGCCGGTGTTGTGCCCACCCGTTCCGCCCCTGGCGGAACGACTGCCCACAACGCTTGGGGCGGGATAGGGGAAACCCACCCGGCGACCGGTGCCCGGTTTGGGGGTAAGGATCTTGGAATCCGGGGATGCTCCCTGGATTCGTCTTTCCCCGGAGCGTAACGTAGACTGGCTCGTCGGTCCTGGTATATCCCTATGCCTGCGACCGATCCAGGTAGCCGATCCCGGAAGGTGAAGCGCTCAAGCATGGCCAAAAAACAAGGGGCCATCGAGATCGAGGGCACCGTCGTCGAGTCTCTCCCGAACGCGATGTTCAAGGTGGAGCTCCAGAACGGGCACCAGGTCCTCGCGCACATCAGCGGCAAGATGCGGATGCACTACATCCGTATCCTTCCCGACGACCGTGTCGTGGTGGAGCTGTCTCCCTACGACCTGACGCGTGGACGGATCGTCTACCGCTACAAGTAGATCTTGCCTGCGCCCCGCTCCCGTGGGGTGACGGCACTGACCCGGAGAACCTCAATCCCATGAAGGTCAAGCCGAGCGTCAAGAAGATCTGTGACAAGTGCAAGGTGATCCGCCGCCACGGTCGGGTCATGGTCATCTGCGACAACCTGCGCCATAAGCAGCGCCAGGGCTGACGCACGACCTGCGCCTCGTACCTCGCAAATCTTCACGCGACGCAAGCGATAAGTACATACGCAGTCACCCGACCCCCCATGTCATGTGTGGGGACGACACCCCCGGTCGGAGGCCGGGGACCCGGCTCGTAATACTCAAGAGTCTTACGGGAACGGTGCTGCGGAAGACCTCCGAATAGCAATCAGGAGCCACATCCATGGCACGCCTCTCAGGCGTTGATCTCCCGCGTGAAAAGCGCGTTGAGGTCGCCCTCACCTACGTCTTCGGCATCGGTCGCACCCGTGCCCAGGAGACCCTGAAGAACACTGGTGTGAACCCGGACACCCGCGTCCGTGATCTGGGCGAAGAGGAACTGCTCAAGATCCGCGACTATGTCGAGGCCAACCTCAAGACCGAGGGCGACCTCCGTCGTGAGATCCAGGCCGACATCCGTCGCAAGGTCGAGATCGGTAACTACGAGGGTCTGCGTCACCGTCGCGGCCTCCCGGTCCGTGGTCAGCGCACCAAGACCAACGCTCGCACCCGCAAGGGCCCGCGTCGCGCGATCGCCGGCAAGAAGAAGCCGGGCAAGAAGTAGTCCACAACCGGACGCTCATAAGCGGTCCGAGTTGTAGGACCGATCACCTCCACGGGAGATAAAGAAGCTTATGCCTCCAAAGGGCCGTACGGCCGGCGCCAAGAAGGTGCGCCGCAAGGAGAAGAAGAACGTCGCCCACGGGCACGCTCACATCAAGAGCACGTTCAACAACACCATCGTTTCGATCACTGACCCCACCGGCAACGTGATCTCTTGGGCTTCGGCCGGTCACGTGGGCTTCAAGGGCTCGCGTAAGTCGACGCCGTTCGCTGCGCAGATGGCCGCCGAGTCGGCTGCCCGCCGCGCGCAGGAGCACGGCATGCGCAAGGTCGATGTGTTCGTCAAGGGTCCCGGCTCCGGCCGTGAGACCGCGATCCGCTCCCTCCAGGCCACCGGCCTTGAGGTCGGCTCGATCCAGGACGTCACCCCGACACCGCACAACGGCTGCCGCCCGCCGAAGCGCCGCCGCGTCTGACCAGCTGAAGTAGGAGAACTAAGACAATGGCGCGTTACACCGGGGCCGACTGCAAGCGTTGCCGTCGGGAGAAGCAGAAGCTCTTCCTCAAGGGGAGCAAGTGCGAGAGCGCAAAGTGCCCGATTGAGATCCGTCCTTACCCCCCGGGTGAGCACGGTCGCGGGCGCACCAAGGACAGCGAGTACCTGCTGCAGAAGCGTGAGAAGCAGAAGGCCGCTCGTATCTACGGTGTCCTTGAGAAGCAGTTCCGTGGGTACTTCAACGAGGCCAACAGGAAGTCCGGCAAGACCGGTGAGAACCTGCTGCGCATCCTGGAGACCCGGCTGGACAACGTGGTGTACCGGGCTGGCTTCGCCAAGTCCCGTGACCACGCCCGCCAGCTGGTCCGGCACGGCCACATCATGGTGAACGGTCGCAAGACCGACATCCCGTCGGCCCGTGTCGTTCCCAACGACATCATCGAGGTCCGCGAGTCCTCCCGTAACATGACCCCCTTCCAGGTGGCTCAGGCGGAGGCCGGCGAGAAGACCGTTCCGGCGTGGCTGGAGGCCATCCCGTCGCAGCTGCGGATCCTCGTGCACTCGCTGCCCGAGCGCCAGGTGATCGACACCCAGGTGCAGGAGCAGTTGATCGTTGAGCTCTACTCGAAGTAACGGGTAGCGCTTGGCCGCTTCGGCGTCCGGCCCGGGGTTCGCACCGTGTGTGCGGCTTGGGGTCTGGGGATTACTCCCCAGGGTGTTGCAGCATTGACACCTAGGTGCAGGAGCAGCTGATTGTTGAGCTCTACTCGAAGTAAGTAGAGATCGACTTGTACGGGCGGCCCGGCATTCCGCCGGACCGCCCGTATCCTTGCAGTATTGACCTCGGGCCGCCGCCCGGGGCTGTCGGCATCAAATAGCGGTTGCCGAAGACTGGAGGCAATTTCCCATGCTGATCGCTCAGCGTCCTTCCCTGACCGAAGAGGTCGTCGACGAGTTCCGCTCCCGGTTCGTGATCGAGCCGCTGGAGCCGGGTTTCGGCTACACCCTCGGTAACTCCCTGCGTCGTACGCTCCTCTCCTCGATCCCCGGCGCTGCTGTCACCAGCATCCGGATCGACGGTGTCCTGCACGAGTTCTCCACCGTGCCGGGCGTCAAGGAGGACGTCACCGACCTCATCCTCAACATCAAGAGCCTGGTCGTCTCCTCGGAGCACGACGAGCCGGTCGTGATGTACCTGCGTAAGCAGGGCCCCGGCCTGGTCACCGCCGCGGACATCGCCCCGCCGGCCGGTGTCGAGGTCCACAACCCCGACCTGGTCCTCGCCACCCTCAACGGCAAGGGCAAGCTGGAGATGGAGCTGACCGTCGAGCGCGGTCGCGGCTATGTCTCCGCGGTACAGAACAAGCAGGTGGGCCAGGAGATCGGCCGTATCCCGGTGGACTCCATCTACAGCCCGGTGCTCAAGGTCACCTACAAGGTCGAGGCGACCCGTGTCGAGCAGCGCACCGACTTCGACAAGCTGATCGTCGACGTCGAGACCAAGGAGGCCATGCGGCCGCGTGACGCCATGGCGTCCGCCGGTAAGACCCTGGTCGAGCTGTTCGGTCTGGCCCGCGAGCTCAACGTCGACGCCGAGGGCATCGACATGGGCCCGTCCCCGACCGACGCTGCGCTCGCCGCCGATCTGGCGCTGCCGATCGAGGAGCTGGAGCTCACCGTCCGCTCCTACAACTGCCTCAAGCGCGAGGGCATCCACTCCGTGGGTGAGCTCGTGGCGCGTTCCGAGGCCGACCTGCTCGACATCCGTAACTTCGGTGCGAAGTCGATCGACGAGGTCAAGGCGAAGCTGGCCGGCATGGGCCTGGCCCTCAAGGACAGCCCGCCCGGATTCGACCCGACCGCCGCCGCCGACGCCTTCGGCGCGGAGGACGACACGGACCAGGGCTTCGTGGAGACCGAGCAGTACTGAAGCCTGTACGGCTGATCGCCGTTGCGGCGGGGTCTCGGGGCTTTGCCCCGAGACCCCGGCGCTCAAGTTTCGGCTGGGCGACCGCTCAGCCGACCTGACACCGGTACCTGATA
Source organism: Streptomyces gobiensis (assembly GCF_021216675.1). Classification (NCBI taxonomy): domain Bacteria; kingdom Bacillati; phylum Actinomycetota; class Actinomycetes; order Kitasatosporales; family Streptomycetaceae; genus Streptomyces; species Streptomyces gobiensis. The sequence continues at coordinate 3,487,218 of NZ_CP086120.1, forward strand.
CGGCCGGTGCAGAGCTCAAGGAGAAACAACATGCCGAAGCCCACCAAGGGTGCCCGTCTGGGCGGCAGCGCCGCGCACCAGAAGGCCATGCTGGCGAACCTCGCCACCAGCCTTTTCGAGTACGGCCGCATCACCACCACCGAGGCGAAGGCCCGCCGCCTGCGCCCGTACGCGGAGCGTCTGATCACCAAGGCGAAGAAGGGCGACCTTCACAACCGCCGCCAGGTGATGCAGAAGATCACGGACAAGAGCGTCGTGCACACGCTCTTCACCGAGATCGGCCCGCGGTACGAGAACCGTCCGGGTGGCTACACCCGCATCACCAAGATCGGTAACCGCCGTGGCGACAACGCGCCCATGGCTGTCATCGAGCTGGTGGAAGCCCTGACCGTGCAGCAGAAGGCTGTCGGTGAGGCCGAGGCCGCCACCAAGCGCTCCGCGAAGGACGCCGCTGGTGACGAGGTTCTGGCGGACCTGAATAAGGACGAGACCCCGGCTGAGGCCGAGGTCGAGGCTGAGACTGAGGCCAAGTCCGACGAGGTCGCCGACGAGGCTCCGGCCGAGGAGAAGAAGGACGCCTGAGCGTTCTTCTCCCCGAAGCGGCGACGGGCCCGCTCCCCTGGGGGAGCGGGCCCGCTCGTGTCTCAGGAACAGTTTGAGAGGATCGACGGCGTGAGTGATGCGGTGGAGCCCGGCTTCGTACGGGTACGGCTGGACCTGTCGTATGACGGGAAGGGCTTCTCGGGCTGGGCCGCGCAGCGTGGGCGGCGGACCGTGCAGGGTGAGCTGGAGGATGCTCTGCGGGTCGTGATGCGGCAGCCGGAGCCCTTCGAGCTGACGGTCGCGGGCCGTACGGACGCGGGCGTGCATGCCCGGGGGCAGGTCGCCCATTTTGATCTTCCCGGGGAGCTGTGGGCCCAGCACGGTGAGCAGCTGCTGCGCAGGCTCGCCGGGCGGCTGCCGATGGACATCCGGGTGTGGCGCGTCTCCGAGGCACCGGCGCACTTCAACGCCCGCTTCTCCGCGATCTGGCGGCGTTATGCCTACCGGGTGACCGACCACCCGGGCGGCGTGGACCCGCTGCTGCGCGGGCACGTCCTGTGGCACAACTGGCCGCTCGACCTCGACGCCATGAACGCCGCCGCCGCGAAGCTGGTGGGCGAGCATGACTTCGCCGCTTACTGCAAGAAGCGTGATGGCGCCACCACCATCCGCACGCTCCAGACGCTGCACTGGGTCCGGACCTCGGAAGGCATCCTGGAGGCCACGGTCAAGGCCGACGCCTTCTGCCACAACATGGTGCGTTCGCTGGTTGGCGCGATGCTGTTCGTCGGCGACGGTCACCGCCCGCCCGAGTGGCCCGCCAAGGTGCTCGCGGCGGGCGTACGGGACTCGGCCGTCCATGTCGTCCGGCCGCATGGCCTGACCCTGGAGGAGGTCGGCTACCCGGCCGACGAGCAGCTGGCGGCCCGTAACCACACAGCGCGCAACAAGCGGTCGCTACCGTCGCTACCGGGGGCTGGCTGCTGCTGAGGCCGCGGCCTCGGCGAGGGTGAGGTCGAAGCGTTCCTGGCGGATGCGCAGGTCCGTGTAGAGCAGCGTGGCCACCAGGTACGGGAATGGTGTGGTCAGGGCGGAGCTGACGGCCAGGGCGAACAGGATCACCAGCAGCAGGATGATGAACGTGGCTGGTTCCGGGGCTCCCCCGCTGAAGGTGGCCGCCGACACGCTGAAGCCGCCGATGAGCATCAGCACGGTCTGAATGATCTGGTTGACGACCCCGACGAGGATCACGACCAGCAGCATGATGCCCAGAACCCGCCACCATGAGCCCTGGACGAGCTGCCAGGACCGGCGCAGTGCGGCGACCGGCGGTTGCCCTTCCAGCGCGGCGGCGGTCGGCGCCATGCCGAAGCGGATGTAGAAGAACGCCGCGCAGGCGCCGCCGCCCAGGAACAGCAGGATGCCCAGCAGCGCGAGTGCCACGCCAGCGCCGGATCCGGCTGTGACGCCCGCAACAACGGCGCCGATCAGCAGGGCGTAGCCGAGGATGACCGGAACGCCGACGAGCAGACCGGTGAGCACTTGGACGCCGAGTACGGACAGCACCCGGGGGTGGGCCTGTCGCCAGAGTTCGCCGAGGGTCAGCGGCTTGCCGAGAACGGCGTGTGAGGTGGCCACGGCGTATCCGGCCTGGAGGGCGGCCATGCCGTACAGGCCGGTCAGGACGGCTACGAGGCCGACGGTGACGCCTGCGACGACCAGCTGGGCGACCTGGCCACCGGTCGGGCTGCTGTCGAAGGCGGCGTGCACGGCGGAGTGGACCAGCAGGTACGCCAGGCCGACGGCAATGCCGAGGGCGAGGAACGTGATCCCCAGGATCGCGAAGGTGAAGCCGTAGATCTGCCGCCCATAGCGGCCTATGACGCTGAAGGCACCGCTGAGGATGTCGCCGACGGCCAGTGGGCGCAAGGGTATTGCCCCGGGCTTGGGTGGCGGTGGCGGCGGTGCGTACCAGCCGCCGTAACCGTTGCCATATCCGCCGTCCCATCCCGCGTAACCGGACATGGCTCATCCCCCCGTTGTGCTCTGCCGTACAAGAGTGCGACGCGCACTCTATCCGTTGCCTATCCGTTGCGTGCCGGGTCGGTAGCCGCTGCCTGGGCCTGCGCCTCGCCGCGCTGGCGGATCTTGAGGAAGGCGTACTTGGCGACATCGAGGCCGGCGGTGCGGGCCTTGGTCTCCTCCTCGGTGACGTCCGTGCCGTTCAGATAGCCGGAAACGGTGAAGTAGGCATAGCGGCCAAGGGCGTTGGCGCTGGCCCGGCAGGCCGAGGCCCGGCAGAACTCCGGGGTGCCGCCACCGGGGAGCGGGGCAACATTGGGCTCGGCGTCGTCCCTGGCCTTCTTGGCCGCGGCCTCGGAGTCAAAGACCGCGATGCCGACGGTGATCGCGATGCCGTCGCGGGTGAAGGTCGCGCGGTGCATCTCACGGCACTTGTTCGCGGTGAGGATGGGGCCGAGCTTTCCCCGGGCGAGGGAGGCGCAGTTCTTGGTGGAGTCGGTGGCCGTCCGCGTGAAGGTGCGGCCGTTGACCTTGATCTTCTTGACCGGGAACAGCGTCTTCGTGCTGAGCGGGGCCGTGTCCTTCTTCGGGTCGGAGATGTAGTCGTGCGGGTTCGGCGGGGGCGGCGGCGCCTCGGTGTTGAAGGTCGGCTCGGGCTGCGCGGGGCTGGAAGGCAGATCCTCGGGGGTGGGCAGCGCGGAGGACGGTGTGTCGGAGGGGCTGCCGTTGCCCTCGGAGATGACCGCGACGGCGACGATCGCGGCGACGGCCACGGTGGCGAGCGCTCCGCCGCCGAGCAACAGCCAGCGCCGTTTGCGTGCGCGGGTCGCTTCCGCGTCCTCGGCGAGTGCGTTCCAGTCCGGGGTATTCGGTCCCCCGGGGCCCCAGCCGGGTCCCCCTTGCCCAAAGCTCATGGGGGAATCTTACGGAAAGTGGATGGGCGCCTAGCGCGGTGGACGGTCACAATCCGGCGTCGTGGAGTGGGGGTTGCTGTGCGGGGTGGGGTTCCCCGGTGGGTTCCCCAATCCCGCCCCTTCCCGAAACTGTGGGCTCCGCCCCCAGGCCCCCGCCGCTGTCGCCTACTCGTCGCCGGATTCCTCCGGTTTCCGTTCAGCCACGTACGTTCCGCGCTGCGGCACCACGAAGAGCCTGCCTTCCTGCACGAGCAGGGCGATGGCGCGGCGGACCGTAGGCCGGGAGAGACCGAACTCGTCGACCAGGCGAGCTTCTGAGGCGATCGGGCGGTTGACCTTCCAGTCACCTCGATCGATGCGCGCCTTCAGGATGCCCGCGAGCTGCCGGTACGGCGGTTCGGGAGCTTCGTGCTCGATCTCGTCATCAGGCCCGTAGTCCATAACAGATAACCCTGGCTAGCTGTATTGATCATGAGCGTTGTTGACACTCGTGGGTCTTGATCATGGCGAAGACCTCCGGTGTGGTGGAGCTGTCTAGGACTGCACCGCACGGAGGTCTTCGTGTCCCACCGTAATGCCCGACTGACTGTTCATGGCAGGCGGCTGCTGGTCGAACGTGTGTGTTCGGGCCGTCCGGTCGCGCATGTCGCGGCGGAGATGGGCGTCTCCCGCATGACAGCCCACAAGTGGGTGCGCCGCTGGCGGAACGAGGGGGAGCCAGGCCTGCATGACCGTTCCAGCCGCCCGCACACCACCCCGCACCGCACAGCACCAGCCATGGAAGCGCGGGTGCGTGAGCTGCGCACGACCCGCAAGCTCGGCCCGGCCCGCATCGGCCCGATCCTTGGCCTGCCCGCCTCCACCGTGCATCGCGTCCTCGCCCGCCACGGCCTGCACCGGCTGTCCTTCCTGGACCGGCCCACCGGGCAGGTCATCCGCCGCTACGAACGCGACCGGCCCGGCGAACTGATCCACGTGGACGTCAAGAAACTCGGCCGGATCCCCGACGGCGGCGGCTGGCGGATCCACGGCCGTAAAGACAGCCGACTGACCAAGACCGGCGCCGGCTACGACTACATCCACTCCGCCGTCGACGACCACACCCGCCTGGCCTACAGCGAGGTCCACACCGACGAGAAAGCCGCTACCTGCGCAGAGTTCCTCCGGCGAGCCGCCGCCCATTTCGCCGGGATGGGCATCCGCCGCATCGAACGGGTCCTTACCGACAACGCCTGGTCCTACCGCAAGAGCAGCCTGTGGAAGCAGGCCCTGACCGACCTCGGCGCAGTCGGCAAGCTCACCCGCGCCTACCGGCCACAGACCAACGGCAAGGTCGAACGCTTCAACCGCACCCTGCTCGACGAGTGGGCCTACCTACGGCCCTACACCAGCAACGCCGATCGAACAGCGAGCCTCGAAGGCTTCCTGCACACCTACAACTACCATCGCTGCCACACCGCACTGGCAGGCCAGCCACCCATCAGCCGCGTCAACAACCCTGCGGGTCAATACAGCTAGCGGCTAGATCTCGCTGGACTCTTCGGGCTCCTGCTTCACCACGAAGGTGCCCTTCGCGGGCACTGTGATGACGAGCCCCCGTTCGCGTGGTTCTGTGAGCGCGCGGCGGACCGTCAGCAGCGCCACCCCGTACTGCTCCGCCAGCTCCCGCTCACCTGAGAGCCGGGCTCCCATGGGGAGCCTGCCGGACGCGATCTGTCCGGCGATGTGGTCTGCCACCTGCACGTACACATACACGTGGCTCGCTGGGTCCGGTCGCCAACTCTGGTCATCCGCCATGTAGTGGACGCTATGTCTGGCTCCGGCGTCACGCACCTCATGGAAGCGTCATGCCGCGTTTATCTGACACGTGACGCTCTATATAGCAGTATGGTCTCGCGAGACCCCGGCGAGGTTGTGGGACCTCCCGGGGCATGGCCGATCTTTGAAGGAGACCAACAATGCAGAACACTATCCACTGGGCCCGTGAATGGGTGAGGACGGTCCTGGCCGCCCTGGCGACGACTACCGGCAGGCGGCGTGCCCAGTGCGCCGACCTGCCCGCCGTGGCCGTGGCGCTGCCCGGACCGCCTCCCCTGGTGTCCCTTGCGCCGCTGCCGCGCCATCGGTCGCCGTACGGGGTGCACGGGCTGCTGGATGGCGAGGACACCGTCCTCGTGCGGCCCTACGTTGCCGCGTATGAACACCGTGCCGCCTCATGAGCACCGGCCGACCCTGCGCCCGCTGCCAGCAGCTCACCGACCGGCCGGTGAGGGTGCGGGAGATCCACTCCGCCACTGGGCCCGGCTACAACCTGTGGGCCTGCCCAGGCTGTGCGCCGCACTATCCACCGGGGCCTGACGCGCTGGTCGATGTCCGGTGGAAGGAGTATCTGGACCACGTCGCGCTGTGCCGCCGCTGCCTCGGCAACGGTGACCACTGCCCGCGCGCGGTCGCCCGGCATGCGGCCTGGAAGGCCGCCCGCGTCGCGACGAGGGAAGGGAGCCGGTAGCGCCGGGGCGGCCCCGGGGTGCTCCCCCGACGGGGCAGCCCGGGGCCGCTTTGACCTGGGTGGGGGCGGGCCGGTATTCTGCCAGTTCGTTATGTGTATTGGCTTGCTCATTCTCACGTGAGGGGCCCTTACACCGGCCCACCGGCCGATGACCAGCGATCAGCACTCGGTTTGCGTCACCGACGTGTGGTCAAGGCTGTCGTATCTGCCTGGTGGCCTTGTCAGGACCAACTCACTGAAGAAGCGAAGGCTACGACCGTGCGTACGTACAGCCCCAAGCCCGGCGACGTCCAGCGCCAGTGGCACATCATCGACGCCGAGGACGTCGTCCTCGGGCGTCTGGCCACTCAGGCCGCCACCCTTCTCCGGGGCAAGCACAAGCCGGTGTACGCGCCGCACGTTGACGCTGGTGACTTCGTCATCATCATCAACGCTGACAAGGTGCACCTCTCCGGAAACAAGCGGACCCAGAAGCTGGCCTACCGCCACTCCGGGTACCCGGGTGGTCTGCGGTCCGTCCGCTACGACGAGCTCCTGGAGAAGAACCCGGAGAAAGCCGTTGAGAAGGCGATCAAGGGCATGCTCCCCAAGAACACCCTGGGCCGTCAGATGCTCTCGAAGCTGAAGGTCTACGCGGGCTCCGAGCACCCGCACGCTGCCCAGCAGCCGGTCCCGTTCGAGATCACCCAGGTCGCGCAGTAAGTCCGGCCACCACTGAGACGAAGAGAAGCTGAGGAGAACCGTGGCCGAGACCACCGCTGAGACCCCCGCCATCGACGAGGCCGTCGAGGAGTACACCACCGAGACCCCCGAGGGCGCGGAGGAGTACACCACCGAGTCGCTCGCGTCCCGTTTCGGCGAGCCGCAGCCGGCCGCCGGCACCGGCCGCCGTAAGAACGCCGTGGCCCGTGTCCGCATTGTGCCGGGCAGTGGCCAGTGGAAGATCAATGGTCGCTCCCTTGAGGGTTACTTCCCCAACAAGGTGCACCAGCAGGAAGTCAACGAGCCTTTCAAGGTACTTGAGCTGGATGACCGTTACGACGTTATCGCCCGTATCTCGGGCGGCGGCATCTCCGGTCAGGCCGGTGCGCTGCGCCTGGGCGTTGCCCGTGCGCTCAACGAGGCGGACGTGGACAACAACCGCGGCCCGCTGAAGAAGGCCGGCTTCCTGACCCGCGACGCTCGCGCCGTCGAGCGTAAGAAGGCCGGTCTGAAGAAGGCGCGTAAGGGTACGCAGTACAGCAAGCGCTAATCGCTGGCACTGCTCCAAACGAAAGCCCCGATGGCACGCTCAGTGTCATCGGGGCGTTCGCTTTATATCGTCTTATTCCCATGCCTGAATAGGCTCACAGGCTCGACTTCGGAGGACACCAGTGGGACGACTCTTCGGTACGGACGGCGTGCGCGGCGTCGCCAACGCTGATTTGACAGCCGAGATGGCGCTCGGTCTGTCAGTCGCGGCGGCGCATGTGCTGGCCGAGGCGGGTACGTTCGAGGGCCACCGCCCAGTGGCGGTCGTCGGACGGGATCCGCGCGCGTCCGGAGAGTTTCTCGAGGCCGCCGTGGTGGCCGGGCTGGCGAGCGCCGGTGTCGATGTGCTGCGGGTGGGCGTACTGCCCACACCCGCCGTCGCGTATCTCACCGGGTCGCTCGGCGCCGACCTCGGAGTGATGCTCTCCGCGAGCCACAACCCGATGCCGGACAACGGCATCAAGTTCTTCGTGCGGGGCGGCCACAAGCTCGCCGATGAACTGGAGGACCGGATCGAGACCCGCTACCGGGAGCATGCCTCCGGCGAGGCCTGGAACCGTCCGACGGGCGCGGGCGTCGGACGCGTGAAGACGTACGACGAGGGCTTCGACAACTATGTCGAGCACCTCACCAGCATCCTGCCGAACCGGCTCGACGGTCTCAAGGTCGTCATCGACGGCGCCCATGGCGCTGCCGCCCGGGTCTCCCCGGAGGCCTTCGCCCGAGCGGGCGCCGAGGTGGTGACGATCGGCGCCGCTCCGGATGGCCTGAACATCAACGACGACTGCGGCTCCACGCATCTGGCGGGGCTGCGCGCCGCCGTCGTGGAGCATGGCGCGGATCTCGGTATCGCGCACGACGGCGACGCCGACCGCTGTCTTGCCGTGGACGCGGCAGGAGAAGAGGTCGACGGGGACCAGATCCTGGCGGTGCTGGCCCTGGGGATGAAGGAGGCCGGGGAGCTGCGGCAGAACACCGTGGTGGCCACCGTGATGTCCAACCTCGGCTTCAAACTCGCCATGCGGCGCGAGGGCATCGAGCTGCTGCAGACCGCGGTCGGCGACCGCTATGTCCTTGAGGAGATGAAGCGCGGCGGCCACTCGCTGGGCGGTGAGCAGTCCGGTCATGTCATCGTGCTGGACCATGCGACGACCGGGGACGGCACGCTGACCGGGCTGCTGCTGGCCGCGCGGGTCGCCGCCACCCGTAAGCCGCTCGCTGACCTGGCCTCGGTGATGGAGCGGCTGCCGCAGGTGCTGATCAACGTCCCGGATGTGGACAAGTCCCGGGTGGCGACCTCCGCCGACCTCGCGACGGCGGTGGCTGACGCGGAGCGGGAGCTGGGGGAGACCGGCCGGGTGCTGCTGCGGCCGTCGGGTACGGAGCCGCTCGTACGGGTGATGGTTGAGGCTGCGGATATTGAGCAGGCGCGGGCGGTGGCTGAGCAGTTGGCTGACGCGGTGAAGAGCGCGCTGGGGTGACGCCGGGGGGTTCCCCGTATCCCACCCCTTCCCGGAACCGGGGCTTGCGCCCCGGGCCCCGGGGTTGGGCGGGTGCGGGGCGGTGGCCGTGTGTTGTGCCCACCCGTGCCGCCCCTCGGGCGGCCCGAGTGCCCACAACACACGGCGGCGCGAGTGCCCACAACTATTACAGCTTGCGTAGGGAGAGGCGTTGGACTTTGTGGTCGGGGCCCTTGCGCAGGACCAGGTTCGCGCGGCTTCGGGTTGTGGTGATGTTTTCCCGGAGATTGGGCTGATTGATGGTGCGCCAGGTGTTCCGGGCGTAGTCCAGCGCCTCTTCCTCCGAGACCTGGGTGTACTTCCGGAAGTATGAGAAAGGGTTCTGAAAAGCCGTCTCCCGCAGTTTGCGGAAGCGGTGCAGATACCAGCGTTCGATGTCCTCCATCCGGGCGTCGACATAGACGGAGAAATCGAAACAGTCGGCGACGCCCATCCGCGTACGCCCGTCCTTGCCCGGCTGCGCGGGCTGAAGCACATTCAGCCCTTCGACGATCAGAATGTCCGGCCGGTGCACCGTCAGCCGCTCGCCCGGCACGATGTCGTAGATGAGATGTGAGTAGACGGGCGCGGTGACCTCCTCCTTGCCCGCCTTGACGTCCGCCACAAAACGGGTCAGCGCCCGTCGGTCGTAGGACTCCGGGAAGCCTTTCCGGGACATCAGCCCGCGCCGGTGCAGCTCCGCGTTGGGGAGCAGGAAGCCATCCGTCGTCACCAGCTCCACCCGTGGGTGCTCCGGCCAGCGTGCCAGCAGTGCCTGCAGCAGCCGGGCCACCGTGGACTTGCCGACCGCGACGCTGCCCGCGACTCCGATGATGAACGGCGTGCCGGGCTGTGCGCCCTCGCCGAGGAACGTATTGAGCGCGCCGCGCAGCCCGTGCGTCGCCCCGACATAGAGATTGAGCAGCCGGGACAGCGGCAGATAGATGTCCCGCACCTCATCCAGGTCTATGACATCACCAAGCCCGCGCAGCCGCTCCACCTCCCCGGCGGTCAGCGGCAGCGGCGTCCGTTCCCGCAGCTCACTCCACTCGGCTCGGCTGAGGTCGACATACGGGGTCGCGGCAGCTATGCGGGGCACGCGCCCATTGTGCGGGTGCCCGCGCACCGGCTCACGCCCGGGTGGTCCTCGCGCGCCCCTGTACCTACCCGGCGGTTACCGCTAGCTTCCCCTCACCACTTCGCTGCCCCAGGGGGCCGTATGTCTTCCCAGCTCGACAGACTCATCGAGGACCTGCCCGACGAGGACATCGCCGCCGACCCGCAGGAAGCGCTCGACCTGTATGTGATGGGCAGCAAGCCGCGCTGCGAGGAGGCCGAGTATCTGGCCCTGCTCAACGATGCCGTGGACCGGATCGGCTGGGAGGCGTCGTAGGCTGCCCGCATGTGCGGGATCGTCGGATACGTAGGAGGGCAGTCCGCCCTCGATGTGGTCATCGCCGGGCTGCGGCGGCTGGAGTACCGGGGCTATGACTCGGCCGGAGTGGCGGTGCTCGCCGATGGCGGGCTGGCCGCGGCGAAGAAAGCGGGCAAGCTGTGCAATCTGAGCAAACTGCTCGATGAACGCCCACTGCCCGCCGGTACCAACGGTATCGGGCACACCCGCTGGGCCACCCATGGCGGGCCCACCGACGCCAACGCCCACCCCCATCTCGACAACGCGGGCCGGGTCGCGGTCGTGCACAACGGCATTATCGAGAACTTCGCCACGCTACGTACCGAGTTGACCGACCGTGGCCATGAACTGGCCTCCGAGACCGACACCGAGGTCGTCGCCCATCTCCTCGCCGAGTCCTTCTCCTCCTGCGGTGATCTCGCGGAGGCCATGCGCCAGGTGTGCCGCCAGCTGGAGGGTGCCTTCACGCTGGTGGCCGTGCACGCCGATGAGCCCGATACGGTCGTCGGGGCCCGGCGTAACTCGCCGCTGGTGGTCGGGGTCGGGGACGGGGAGTCCTTCCTCGCCTCGGATGTCGCCGCGTTCATCGAGTACACCCGGGAAGCGATTGAGCTCGGCCAGGACCAGGTTGTCGAGCTGACCCGGGACGGTGTGACGGTCACCGACTTCGACGGTGCACCGGCCGATGTCCGCCGCTACCACGTGGACTGGGACGCCTCGGCCGCCGAGAAGGGCGGCTACGACTACTTCATGCTCAAGGAGATCGCCGAGCAGCCGAAGGCGGTCGCCGACACACTGCTCGGCCGGATCGACGAGTCGGGCGCGATGCGGCTCGATGAGATCCGTATCCCTGACTCGGTGCTGCGCGAGGTCAGCAAGGTCGTAGTAGTGGCCTGCGGCACGGCCTTCCACGCCGGGATGATCGCCAAGTACGCGATTGAGCACTGGACCCGGATCCCGTGTGAGACGGAGCTGGCGAGTGAGTTCCGCTACCGGGACCCGATTCTGGATCCGCGGACACTGGTGATCGCCATCTCGCAGTCCGGCGAGACGATGGACACCCTGATGGCGGTACGGCACGCGCGCGAGCAGGGTGCGAAGGTGCTGGCGATCTGCAATACGAACGGCTCGACGATCCCGCGTGAGTCGGATGCGGTGCTCTATACGCACGCCGGGCCGGAGGTCGCCGTCGCCTCGACGAAGGCCTTCTTGACGCAGCTGGTGGCCTGCTATCTGGTCGCGCTCTATCTGGGTCAGGTGCGCGGCACTCAGTGGGGCGACGAGATCAACTCGGTGATCCGTGAGTTGGCGGAGATCGGCACCGGGGTCGATGAGGTGCTGGGCACGATGGAGCCGGTACGGGAGCTGGCGCGCACCCTCGCCGCCAAGAACACGGTGCTGTTCCTCGGCCGCCATGTCGGCTATCCGGTCGCGCTCGAGGGCGCCTTGAAGCTCAAGGAGCTCGCCTATATGCATGCGGAGGGTTTCGCGGCGGGTGAGCTGAAGCACGGGCCGATCGCACTGATCGAGGACGATGTGCCGGTCGTCGTGATCGTCCCCTCGCCGCGTGGCCGCTCGGTCCTGCACGACAAGATCGTCTCCAATATCCAGGAGATCCGGGCCCGTGGCGCCCGGACGATCGTCATCGCCGAGGACGGCGACGAGGCGGTTGTGCCGTACGCCGACCATCTGATCCGGATCCCGGTCACCCCCACCCTGCTGCAGCCGCTGGTGGCCACCGTCCCGCTGCAGGTCTTCGCCTGCGAGCTGGCGACGGCCCGGGGCAACGAGGTTGACCAGCCGCGCAACCTCGCCAAGTCGGTGACCGTCGAATGATCATCGGTGTCGGTATCGACGTCGCCGAGATCGATCGTTTCGCGCAGTCCATGGAACGTACGCCGGGCATGGCGGCCCGGCTCTTCCTGGACGCGGAGCTCTTCTTGCCGAGCGGCGACCGACGCGGCATCGCCTCCCTCGCCGCGCGCTTCGCGGCGAAGGAGGCCCTGGCGAAGTCGCTGGGGGCCCCGGGCGGGCTGCACTGGACGGACGCGGAGGTCTTGACGGCCGATACGGGGCAGCCGTGGCTCGTCGTCCGGGGGACCGTGGCGGCGCGGGCGGCGCAGTTGGGGGTGCGGCGGTGGCATGTTTCGCTCTCGCACGATGCGGGGGTTGCTTCGGCGGTGGTGATCGCTGAGGGGTAGCGGGGGTTCCCCCGCGGCGCCCCCGTGCTGGGGGTGGGCACCCCAATCCCCGCCCCTTCCCGGCTGTGCCGGTATGCGGCTCCGCCGCGTGGTGGGGCTTGCGCCCGGTTGTGGGGGTGCCGTGGGTGGGTTTCCCCGTATCCCGCCCCTTCCCGTAACCGGGGCTCGCGCCCCGGGGCCCGGGGGTGGCCGGTGCGGGCCGGTGACCGGGTGTTGTGCCCACCCGTGCCGCCCCTCTGGGGGTCCCCCCGGACGAAGTCTGGGGGAGGCCCGACTGCCCACAACACTGGTGTGGGCCGAGTGCCCACAACGGCGTGAGGGGGTGGGGAGGGGTGGGTTGTTCCGGACGCTTGCCCGTGATTTGTGGGCCGACAGGGGCTTAACGGGTCGGCCCAACGCTACCGGGTGTCGGGCCGTAAATCATGGGTCCGGAACGTTCCACCCCGGACCGCCCCCGACCCACCCACCGGCCTCGTCCGTCAAACTGGGGCGCATGAGGAACGCGTACAGCGTCGAGACCGTACGGAGCGCCGAACGGGAGCTCATGGGCCGCCTCCCCGAGGGCACGCTGATGCGGCGGGCCGCGGCCGGGCTGGCCGCTGCGGCCGCCGATCTGCTGGGCCGCACCTACGGCACCCGGATCGCCCTCCTCGTCGGCAGCGGCGACAACGGCGGGGATGCCCTCTACGCGGGCGCCCGCCTCGCCCGCCGCGGCGCCGCCGTGACCGCCGTACTGCTCAGCCCGGACCGGGCCCACCGCGCCGGGCTCGCCGCCCTGCGGGCCACCGGCAGCCGGGCCGTCGCTGCGGACCGGAGTCACGGGGCCCTCCAGCGAGCCGACCTCGTCATCGACGGGATCACCGGCATCGGCGGCAAGGGCGGCCTGCGCCCCGAGGCCGCCGAGCTGGTACGGGCCGCACAGGCACCCATCCTCGCCGTCGACCTCCCCAGCGGCGTCGACGCCGATACCGGCGAAGTGCGAGGGGAGGCCGTCCGCGCGCTCGCCACCGTGACCTTCGGCGCGTACAAGCCCGGCCTGCTCATCGACCCCGCCCGCACCCATGCCGGAGCCCTGCGCCTGGTCGATATCGGGCTCGGCCCGTATCTGCCGGCAGAGCCCGGTATCGAGGCGCCGCAGCACACCGACGTGGCCCGCCTGCTGCCGTGCCCCAACCCCGACACCGACAAGTACCGCCGTGGCGTCATCGGCGTCGCCGCGGGCTCGGCCCAGTACCCGGGCGCGGCCGTACTCGCCGTCGCGGGGGCGCTGCGCGGCGGCGCCGGGGCCGTCCGCTATGCCGGCGCCGCCGCCGACCAGGTCATCGCGCGTTACCCGGAGACGCTGGTCTCCACGGGCTCCCCCGCCAAGGCGGGCCGGGTGCAGGCGTGGGCCATCGGCCCCGGTCTGGGTGCCACCGCTGAGTCGGAGCGGGCCGTGCAGGAGGTGCTGGCTGCCGACGTTCCCGTGCTCATTGACGCCGATGGGCTACGGCTCCTCGCCCCGGCGCAGGTCCGGGCCCGCACCGCGCCCACCCTGCTCACCCCGCACGCCGGGGAGGCCGCCGTGCTGCTCGGCACCTCCCGTTCCGAGGTGGAGTCGGGGCGCCTCACCGCCGTACGCGCCCTCGCCGAGCGGTACGCGGCGACCGTACTGCTCAAGGGCTCGACCACGCTTGTCGCGGACAGCGGGGGAGGGCCCGTACGGGCCAACCCCACCGGCACCTCTCAGCTGGCCACCGCTGGGAGCGGCGATGTGCTCACCGGGCTCATCGGCTCGCTGCTCGCCGCCGGGCTTGCGGCCCGGGACGCCGCGTTTGTCGGTGCGTATCTGCATGGGATCGCGGGGCGTATCGCGGATGAGCCGGTCGCCGCCTCCGATGTGGCGGCGGCGCTGACCGCCGCCTGGCAGGAGGTGCGTGGCGCTTAACGCGCGCGCCCGGGTGTGCCGTGGGTGGGTTCCCCGTATCCCGCCCCTTCCCGGAACCGGGGCTCGCGCCCCGGGGCCCCGGGGTTTTCCGGGTGCGGGCCGGTGGCCGGTGTTGTGCCCACCCTCCGCCCATGGCGGAGACTGCCCACAACGCCTCGGGGGTCTGGGGGCGTCAGCCCACAGTTTCGGGAAGGTGGGGGCACCTCCCAGCGGTAGCTGGGGGAGGGTTAGGGGAACCCACCACCGACGGACGGAGCCCGGCGCAGGCGGCCCGAAGCCGGGAGGCCCCCAGGAGGTGCGGGGGCGGCGAAAAAATTGGGACACTGGGCCCGTGACGACCGCACCGGAGCCCAAGCCGCTACGCGCCCGCGCCGAGATCAACCTCGACGCGTTGCGCGCCAATGTGCGCGCGCTGCGCGCCCACGCACCCAGCGCGGAACTGATGGCCGTAGTGAAGTCCAACGCTTACGGACACGGCGCGCTGCCCTGCGCGAGGGCTGCCCGGCAGGCCGGTGCGGGGTGGCTGGGCACCGCCACCCCGGAGGAGGCGCTGGCCCTGCGCGCGGCGGGGGACCGGGGCCGCATTCTGTGCTGGCTGTGGACCCCCGGTGGCCCCTGGGCGCAGGCCATCGACGCCGACATCGACGTATCCGCGAGCGCCCTGTGGGCCCTGAACGAGATTATCGCGGCGGCCCGCACCACCGGCCGTACCGCCCGGGTGCACCTCAAGGCGGACACCGGCCTTGGCCGCAATGGCTGCCAGCCCGCCGACTGGCCCGAGCTGCTGGCCGCTGCCCGTGCCGCCGAGGCAGAGGGCACCGTCAAGGTCACCGGCATCTGGTCGCACTTCGCCTGCGCCGATGAGCCCGGCCACCCCTCGATAGCCGCCCAGCTCACCTGCTACCGGGAGGCCCTGGCCAGCGCCGAGCGGGCCGGGCTGAAGCCAGAGGTGCGGCATATGGCGAACTCGCCCGCGACCCTTACCCTCCCCGAGGCGCACTTCGACCTGGTACGCCCAGGGGTGTCGGTCTACGGTCTGTCGCCCTCGCCCGAGGTAGGCGTACCGGAAGACTTCGGGCTGCGCCCGGTGATGAGGCTCAGCGCGGACCTGGCCAACGTCAAGCGGGTGTCCGGTGGACATGGCGTCTCCTACGGCCACACCTATACGACGCCCGGTGAGACGACCCTCGCCCTCATTCCGGTCGGTTACGCGGACGGTATTCCCCGGCACGCCTCCGGCACCGGACCGGTGCTGGTCGCGGGCAAGTGGCGGACCGTCGCGGGCCGGGTGGCGATGGACCAGTTCGTGGTGGATCTCGGTGGCGACTGGGCCGAGCCCGGGGATGAGGCGGTGCTCTTCGGCCCCGGCGACCAGGGTGAGCCGACCGCGGAGGACTGGGCGCACGCGGTGGGCACCATCGGCTACGAGATCGTTACCCGGATCAGCCACCGGGTGCCGCGGGTGTATGTGGGGGAGCGGGGGAGCAAGGAGTGACGGAGTCCGGCTGGGCGCGCCGTGCGGGTATCGCGGGGGCCGCGATAGGCGTGGTGGCGGCCGGCGTGGCCGTGGAACGGCTGACCGTGCACCGTGGCGTCCGCAGGAAGGCCCGGCTGGCGCTGGACGCCACGGGACCGTACGGCACCCTGCGTGGCACCCCGGGCACAGCGGTCGCCGACGACGGCACGGAGCTGTACTACGAGATCGACGAACCGCAGGAGCCGCCACCCGGCCGGAACTCCAAGTTCAGGCTCTTCCGCCGCCCCGAGTCGCCGCTGACCGTGGTGTTCAGCCATGGCTACTGCCTGACCCAGGACTCCTGGCACTTCCAGCGCGCCGCCCTGCGCGAGCTGGGTACGGTCCGGGCCGTCTACTGGGATCAGCGCAGCCATGGCCGTTCCGAGCGTGGCCGGGCGCAGTCGGTGGGCTCGACAGGCGATGTCCCGGTGACCATCGAGCGGCTGGGCCGCGACCTCAAGGCCGTACTGGACACGGCCGCCCCGGCGGGGCCGGTGCTGCTGGTCGGTCACTCCATGGGCGGTATGACGATGATGGCGCTCGCCGCGCAGTACCCGGAGTGGGTGTCCGAGCGGGTAGTCGGCGCTGCCTTCGTCGGTACGTCGGCCGGGGGACTGGCCGAGGTCACCTATGGGCTGCCCGCCCGGGGCATCAAGGCGATCCGCCGGGTGGTGCCCGGCGTGCTGAAGGCACTGGCCTCGCAGACCGCGCTCGTGGAGCGCGGCCGGGCCGCCACCGCCGATCTGATGGCGGGTCTGATCAAGTACTACTCCTTCGGCGCGCCCCGGCAGGTTGATCCGGCCATCGGCCGGTTCGCCGAGCGGATGCTTGAGTCCACGCCGATCGATGTGGTCGCGGAGTTCTATCCGGCCTTTCACGGTCATGAGAAGACCGAGGCGCTGGCCGCCTTCGGTGGGTGCGCCGCGCTGGTTATCGCCGGTGACAGGGACCAGCTCACGCCGTATGGCCACAGCGAGGCCATTGCCGCTGTGCTGCCGGAGGCGAAGCTCGAAATTGTTCCGGAGACGGGGCATTTGCTGATGCTGGAGCGGCCGGGGGTGCTGAACGATCGCCTCCACGACCTGCTGACCCGAGCCACCACCCCCTCCGGGTGACCCCACCGGGGCTCCGCCCCCGGCGCCCCTACCTACGGTGCCCGGCTGCGGGGGTGCTGTGGGTGGGTTCCCCAATTCCCGCCCCTTCCCGTAACCGGGGCTTGCGCCCCGGGGCCCCGGGGTTGGGCGGGTGCGCGGGCCGGTGGCCGGTGTTGTGCCCACCCACAGCCCCTCGCGGGGCTGCGAGTGCCCACAACAGGGTGGGGGCGGAGCCCCCGGTTTCGGGAAGGGGTTGGGTTAGGGGATTCCCTCTTGGCGGTGGCGCTCAGTCGCTGCTGTGGGCCGGGAGGGGTCCCGGGGCCTTAGCATCGGAATCATGCAGACCCAGATTACGGTGAGTACGCCTGAGCAGATGCAGGAGCTGGGGCGCAGACTGGCCAAGCTGCTGCGCGCCGGAGACCTGGTGCTGCTCACCGGGGAGCTGGGCGCGGGCAAGACCACCCTGGCCCGGGGGCTGGGGGAGGGGCTGGGGGTGCGGGGCGCGGTGACCTCGCCGACCTTCGTGATCGCCCGGGTCCACCCCTCCCTCATCGACGGCCCCCCACTGGTGCACGTGGACGCCTACCGGCTGGGCGGCGGCCTGGACGAGATGGAGGACCTGGACCTCGATGTGTCGCTGCCCGAGTCGGTGGTGACCGTGGAGTGGGGCGAGGGGAAGGTCGAGGAGCTGTCCGAGGACCGGCTCCATGTGGTCATCGAGCGGGCGATGGGCGCAGGCCCGCGGCATGGGGATGAGCTGGCCGACGTACGGACCGTCACGGTCACCGGGGTAGGCGCCCGGTGGAGCGGTGCGGAGCTGTCCGCGCTCATCTGAATGCCGACATGCTGTCGGTAAAATGTTGCGTGGCGGGTCTACGCCGTGGTCCTATGGGGCCAGAGAGGCGGTTAGGTACGCCTAACTCGACGGCCTGAGGAGGGACCCATGCCGGACCAGGAGCCCGAGCAGCGCTCGTTCGGCGAGCTGCTGGCATCCTGCGCCGCCGCGGACGCCGTATCGCGGCCGCCCGAGCCGCCCTCCCTCCCGGCGCGGGGCGAGGGGTCCGCGGACCCCTCGGAAGAGGAGCCGGACGCGGCCTGAGGCCGAAGTCTCAGGGGACTACGACGACCTTGGTGTTGATCGTGGCGAACTGCCACAGCGCCTCGCCGTCCTCGCGGCTCTCCCGGATGCCACCGGTCTGCTTCGCCGGATCCAGCTTCGGCTTCTTGCCGTCCAGCGCCGCGCTGAAGCCGATGACCGTCTCACCGACCTGGGTGAACCGCACGACGTTCTCGACCGGCACCCCGTCCGATCCGGTGATGTGCGCGGAGCGTGAGGTCACCGTGTACGTGCCGGGCAGCGGGCTCACCGTGCTGGGCGTGACCTTGTACGTCCGGATCACCTTCGCCTTGCCGTTGACGTCGTCGACCAGCCACACCCGCTGCGCCGCCAGGGCGTAGACGACGCGCTGCCCGGTGCCCGAGCCGGCCGGGAGCGCGGTCGCTGACTTCGGGGGTTTGCCGGAAGCGCCCGGTGCGGGGGAGGAGGCGGGGGCGCTGGGCTTCTTCTTCGTCGTCGCCTCAGCGGCCCGGTCCTGAGCGGCCGACGCCTGGTAGGCCAGCACTCCGACCACGCCCAGTGCCACCGCGGTCAGTCCGGCCACGAATGCCCCAGCGCTGCTCCGTGCCACCGTGGGTCACCTCTCGTACTGCTGACGGTCGTATGAGCGACCGTAGCAGCCGGATACGGTCAGCGGCCGCACCGCTGGCCGCGCCGTAGGCTTGCCCCGTGCTGTTGCTCGCTCTAGACACCGCGACCCCCGCTGTCACCGTCGCCCTGCACGACGGTGACCGGGTGCTCGCCTCTTCCGATCAGTTCGACGCCCGCCGCCACGGCGAGCTGTTGCTCCCGGCCGTCGACCGCACTCTGGCCGAGGCCGGGTGCGCGCTGGGCGCCGTCACCGGCATCGTCGTCGGGGTCGGCCCCGGCCCGTACACCGGGCTGCGGGTCGGCCTGGCCACGGCGACCAGCTTTGGGGCCGCCCTGGAGATCCCCGTGCACGGGCTGTGCACCCTCGACGGCATCGCCTACGCGGCCGGGCTGGACGAGCCGTTCCTGGTCGCCACCGACGCCCGCCGTAAGGAGGTCTACTGGGCGCGGTACGCGGACGCCCGTACCCGTACGAGCGATCCCGCTGTCGACCGCCCAGCCGATATCGCCGAGCGGGTGGCGGGTGTGCCGGCCGTCGGCGCCGGGGCCGTGCTCTACGCCGACACCTTCACCGGCGTACGCACCGACCTCCCCGAGCACCAGTCGGCGGCGGCGCTGGCGGCGCTCGCCGCTGAGAAGCTGGCCGCAGCCGACGAAGAGGGTTTCCTGCCCCCGCTGCCGCTCTATCTCCGCCGCCCGGACGCCCAGGTGCCCGCCAACTACAAGGTGGTCACCCCCAAGTGACCCCGGTGACTCCAGTGACCCCTGTGACCCCAGTGACCGAAGCGGCCGCAGCGGCCGAAGTGAACCTGCGTGAGATGCGCTGGTGGGACATTGAGCCGGTGCTGGCCCTGGAACAGCAGCTCTTTCCGGAGGACGCCTGGTCGCCCGGGATGTTCTGGTCCGAGCTCGCACACGCCCGGGGTCCGCATGCCTCTCGCCGCTACCTTGTCGCCGTAGCGGAAAGTGGCCGTATTGTGGGATATGGAGGCCTCGCCGCCATTGACGGCACCGGCGATATCCAGACCATCGCCACCGCCCCCGACCACCAGGGCACCGGGCTCGGCGCTCGGCTCCTTACCGAGCTGCTCGGCGCGGCCACCGCGTTCGAGTGCAGCCAGGTGCTTCTCGAGGTCCGCGTTGACAATATGCGTGCCCAGCGTCTCTACGAGCGCTTCGGCTTTGAACCGATCGGCTTCCGCCGGGGCTATTACCAGCCCGGCAACGTCGACGCCCTGGTGATGCGCCGCGTACACACATCCTCATCAGAGACCGATCAAGGAACGACCATCCATGGCTGACGAGCCACTTGTCCTCGGTATCGAGACCTCCTGCGATGAGACGGGTGTCGGCATCGTCCGCGGCCATACGCTCCTCGCCGACGCGGTCGCCTCCAGCGTGGATGACCATGCGCGCTTCGGCGGCGTCGTCCCCGAGATCGCCAGCCGTGCCCATCTGGAGGCGATGGTCCCCACCATCCAGCGGGCCCTGAAGGAGGCCGGGATCACCGCCGCCGATCTGGACGGCATCGCGGTCACCGCCGGGCCCGGCCTCGCGGGCGCCCTGCTCGTCGGCG
Organism: Streptomyces gobiensis; assembly: GCF_021216675.1. Lineage (NCBI taxonomy): Bacteria > Bacillati > Actinomycetota > Actinomycetes > Kitasatosporales > Streptomycetaceae > Streptomyces > Streptomyces gobiensis. The sequence goes on from NZ_CP086120.1 coordinate 3,507,392, forward strand.
TCTCCGCCGCCAAGGCCTACGCCTACGCGCTCGGCAAGCCGCTCTACGGGGTCAACCACCTCGCCTCGCATATCTGCGTCGACCAGCTGGAACACGGCGCTCTCCCCGAGCCCACCATGGCCCTGCTGGTGAGCGGCGGCCACTCCTCCCTTCTCCTCGCGCCCGACATCACCGCCGATGTGCGTCCGCTCGGCGCCACCATCGACGACGCCGCGGGGGAGGCGTTCGACAAGGTCGCCCGCATCCTCCACCTCGGCTTCCCCGGCGGCCCGGTCATTGACCGCTACGCCCGTGACGGGGACCCCACGGCGATCAACTTCCCCCGTGGCCTCACCGGCCCGCGCGATGCCCCGTATGACTTCTCCTTCTCGGGTCTGAAGACCGCCGTCGCCCGCTGGATCGAGGCGAAGCGCAGTGCGGGCGAGGACGTCCCGGTAGCGGATGTCTCCGCCTCCTTCCAGGAAGCGGTCACCGATGTGCTCACCCGCAAGGCGATCCGTGCCTGCAAGGACGAGGGCGTCGACCATCTGATGATCGGCGGCGGTGTGGCCGCCAACTCCCGGCTGCGCGCCATGGCCGGGGAGCGCTGCGCCGACGCGGGTATCACGCTGCGCGTGCCGCGTCCCAAGCTGTGCACCGACAATGGCGCGATGGTCGCCGCGCTGGGCGCCGAGATGGTCGCCCGGGGGCGGGCGGCCTCCGCCTGGGACCTGCCCGCCGACTCCTCGCTGCCGGTGACGGACCCTCATGTGCCGGGCCCCGCACATGACCACGATCATGACCATGTACACGAACTCAGCCGAAAGAACCTCTACCCATGACCGCTGCCCTGATGTGGGAGGCCCGCGCCGTCGAGGGGCGCGGACATGAGCTGCTGGAGTGGACCAGGACGCAGCACCTCGTCCCGGCCCCGATCCGGCGTGAGACCTTCACCGGTCCCGATGACCGGGTACTGGTCGTCACGCTGTGGCATGCCTCCAACGATGCTGACCTCCCCGAAATCCCCGACCCGCCCCCCGACTTGCTGCACCGCCCGGTCCACCGCTGGCGCTTCGAGAAGGTTTAGCGAGTACGGCTGGCCGGACCCAGTCGACAACAGGGCCCGGCCAGTTCATCTCAAGGCGCGTAGCGGAGGACGTCAGTCCTCCAGCTTCCGCTGGATCTGCTCTTCGGTGACCCGCTCCTGCTTCTGGGTCCTGTCGTTCTCCACGACGTAGCGCATCTGCTGCCCGCTGCTTTGGGCCTCCTGGATCAGGCCCGCCTGCGTCTTGTTCTGCTTGTCCCGGTACTCCACGTGGTCACCTTCGCGGTGCGGCATGGATATCTCCCATCTGATGTAGGCCGATGAGGCCGATAAGGCCGGTAAGGCTGCCCCGGCTGTATGGAAATAGGGGCGCCCTCCGGTGCGTCCGCGACCGTCGCGGGCGCTAGATCCAGCAGACGGCCATTTCGGCATCGCGGCCACCGGCGTGGTCCGAACAGGGGATCGCCCTGGCTCGCTGGTGGGCCCGGCCCACTACGCGGGCCGCCCGATCAGCATGCTCGGCGCCCCGGCGACGCGGGTGAGGAAGACCGTGGCGGCGTTCGGCCCCCGCGGCTTGACCTTCCTGCGCAGCTCCTCCGGCTCAACCGCCGACCCGCGCTTCTTCACGGTCAGCACCCCGACCTCCCGCTCCCGCAGCAGCGCCTTGAGCCGCTTGAGGTTGAAGGGCAGCACATCGGTGATCTCGTACGCGCTCGCATACCGCGTCGGGCGCAGCTCATCGGCCGTCACATAGGCGATCGTCGGGTCGATCAGCCGCCCGCTGATCTGCCCGGCCACCTCGGCGACCAGATGCGCACGGATCACGGCCCCGTCTGGCTCGTACAGATAGCGCCCCACCGGCCCGGGCTCAGGGTCGGGGAGCCCGGTGCCGATCAGGGACGCGCAGCCGGGCAGCAGCGTGGCGCGCACCCCCGGCTGGCCGCCGAACCACAGCACGGCCTCCTTCACCTCCCCGCCGACCGAGATCCACTCCGCCTCGGCCTCCTCGGGGATCGCCTCGTGCGGCACCCCGGGAGCGATCTTCAGCGCGGCGTGCGACATCCGCCCGGCGACCTCGACGGCCCAGGACAGCGGCGGTGAGTACGCCTCCGGGTCGAAGATCCGGCCACGGCCGCCGCGCCGGGCCGGGTCGATGAAGACGGCGTCGTAGCCGGAGATATCGACGTCGCCGACCTCCGCGCAGCGCACCTCGATACGGTCCGCCAGCCCCAGCACCGCCGCGTTGGCCCGTACGACCGCGCAGGTGAGCGGATCACGGTCCACGGCCAGCACCGTCACCCCGGCCCGGGCCAGCGCGATCGCGTCGCCGCCGATGCCACAGCACAGGTCGGCCAGCCGCCGCACCCCCCGTGTGGTGAATCGCGCGGCACGGTACTCGGCCACACTCGTTCGGGTGGCTTGCTCAACACCGTTCGATGTGAAGTACATCCGCGCCGCGTCCTCGGCACCGAACTTCGCCACCGCCCGCTGCCGCAGCCGCGCTTGCCCAAGCGCGGCCGACACCAGTTGGGCCGGGTGCTCGCGGCGTAGCCGGGTGGCGATGGCCAGCTCCTGCGCGGGGTCGTAGTCCCGCAGCGCCTTCAGCAGCCGTTGCCCCTCCTCGGTCCGCAGGGCCTCGAAAGCGGCTACGGCATCGGCTGCGGTGCCGGTTGCGGTGTCGGTTGGTCGGTCAGCGGATTCAGGTTCAGCCACACGGGCCATTTTCCCCCTCCGGTGTCGCCCGGGCGCCGGAGGCCGCCTGCGTGGCAGGGGGCTGACTGGCAAGATCCGGCACTATGTCGCTCATCACACAAGTCGTACAAAAACATCAAATGGGGAGAAAGCGGTCTTATGCATGGCGCAATGTGCGGCGGACCGGCGGCGCTTCACTGGCCGCCCTGCTGGCCGTATCCTGCGCGGCCGGCAGCGGGCCGTCGCATCCCGGGGATCCGGACCTGTCCGGCCTCGACGAGCCGCTGTCGGCCTCCGGGCCGCCCTTCGCCGAACATGGCCGGCACCTGCTGGCCGGACCCGGTGGGCCAGCCGCGGGCCCGGACCTCGCCCTGGGCGCCCCACGCCGTATGCAGGCCCAGCTTGCGGCAGCGTCGCTCGGTGCGTACGCGGACCGGCTGCGTCGCGCTGAGGCGCGCCGGATCGCCGCCGTCAAGCGCTGGAAGGTGCGTAAGACCCCGCTGCGGCCGCCCGCGCCGCCGGAGCGGAAGCCCGAGCTCCGTAGCGACCCGGGGCATATCTCGGAACGGGGGCTGCCGCCCGTCATCACCCGGGTACCGACCGATGACAAGGTCGTCTTCCTCACCATCGACGACGGGCACGAGAAGGACCCCGAGTTGCTGCGGATGCTGCGTGAGCTGGATGTGCCGTACAGCGCCTTCCTCGCCGACTATGTGGCGAACGACAACTACGCGTACTTCCGTGAGATGAGTCGCGACGGCGTCGCGATCAACAATCACACCCTCCATCACCGGGAGATGAACAAGCTCTCCTATGAGCAGCAGCGGCGTGAGATCTGCGGGCAGCAGGAGGTCCTGGCCAAGGAGATCGGCAGGACCCCGGGGCTCTTCCGCCCGCCGTACGGCGTGTACAACCGCGACACCCTGCGCGCGGCGGCCTCCTGCGGTATCCGCGCTGTCCCGCTCTGGGCGGAAGAGGCCTGGGCCAAGCGCTTTGACTGGAGCCGCGCCGACCGCAGGCTTCACCCGGGCGACATCATCCTGACCCACTTCCGTGGGCCGGAGCACTGGGGCGGCACTATGACCGATATGGTCCGCCGCACGCTGCGCACGGTCACCGACCAGGGTTTCGCGCTCGCGCGACTGGAGGACTACATCTGAGCGTGCGGCGGCGCGGGTGCCCGGGGTGGGTCTCCCCAATACCCGCCCCTTCCCGAAACTGGGGGCTGCCGCCCCCAGACCCCCACCCGTGTTGTGGGCAGTCGTTCCTCCCCCAGCTAACTCCCCCAGACTTCGTCTGGGAGGTGCCCCCAGGGAGGTGCCCCCAGGGCGGAACGGGTGGGCACAACACCCGGCCACCCGGACCGCACCGGTAAACCCCGGGGCCCCGGGGCGAAGCCCCGGTTTCCGGGAAGGGGCGGGATTCGGGGAGCCCCACCCACGGCAGCCCCGCAGCCGGGCGAAGCCCCGCCACGCGGCGGAGCCGCATATCGGCACAGCCGGGAAGGGGCGGGATACGGGGAACACCCACCCACGGCAGCCCCGCCGCCGGGGGCGAAGCCCCGCCGCGCGGCGGAGCCGCACACCGGCACAGCCGGGCAGGTGGGGGCACCTCCTGGGGGAGGCCCGAGTGCCCACAACGCCTCGGGGGCCGGGGCTGCGCTCACCCCTCTACGCAACCCACCACCCACCCCAGCCCCGACGCTCCGGACCACCCCGCAGCAGGGCACCCCGCCGGTTTTGGCACTCGGCTTGACCGAGTGCTAAGCGCGGCATAGTCTCATGGCTAGCACTCTCCACCAGGGAGTGCCAGATATGCGACGGGCAGATCCGGCACCCGCGACGACGGATCTACCAGGTCGCCACCCCAGACATAAGACCCCGTGAGATCTCCGAAGGGGGAGGTCGGATCGTGACGACCGCCAGCTCCAAGGTTGCCATCAAGCCGCTCGAGGACCGCATTGTGGTCCAGCCGCTCGACGCTGAGCAGACCACGGCCTCAGGCCTGGTCATTCCGGACACTGCCAAGGAGAAGCCCCAGGAGGGGACTGTCCTTGCCGTTGGCCCGGGCCGCTTCGAGGACGGCAACCGTCTTCCGCTCGACGTCAAGGTCGGCGACATCGTGCTGTACAGCAAGTACGGCGGCACCGAGGTGAAGTACCACGGCGAGGAGTACCTCGTCCTCTCGGCTCGCGACGTGCTCGCCATCGTCGAGAAGTAAGTCACCGAAGTTTTCTGATCCGCGCCCTGGTTCCCGTGTCTAAGACAGCCGGGGCCAGGGCGCGGTTCATTTGAGAAGGAATAGGGATACGCACCCATGGCGAAGATCCTGAAGTTCGACGAGGACGCCCGTCGCGCCCTCGAGCGTGGCGTCAACAAGCTCGCCGACACCGTGAAGGTGACCATCGGCCCCAAGGGCCGCAACGTCGTCATCGACAAGAAGTTCGGCGCTCCGACCATCACCAACGACGGTGTCACCATCGCCCGCGAGGTCGAGGCCGAGGACCCGTACGAGAACCTTGGTACCCAGCTGGTGAAGGAGGTGGCCACCAAGACCAACGACATCGCTGGTGACGGCACCACCACCGCCACCGTGCTGGCCCAGGCGCTGGTCCGCGAGGGCCTGCGCAACGTCGCCGCCGGTGCCTCTCCGGCCGCTCTGAAGAAGGGCATCGACGCCGCGGTCAAGGCCGTCTCGGACGAGCTGCTGGCCACCGCCCGGCCGATCGACTCCAAGGAGGACATCGCCGCGGTCGCCGCGCTGTCCGCCCAGGACAAGCAGGTCGGCGAGCTGATCGCCGAGGCGATGGACAAGGTCGGCAAGGACGGTGTCATCACCGTCGAGGAGTCCCAGACCTTCGGTCTGGAGCTCGACTTCACCGAGGGCATGGCCTTCGACAAGGGCTACCTGTCGCCGTACATGGTGAGCGACCAGGAGCGTATGGAGGCCGTCCTCGACGACCCGTACATCCTGATCCACCAGGGCAAGATCAGCTCCATCCAGGACCTGCTGCCGCTGCTGGAGAAGATCATGCAGGCGGGCTCCTCCAAGCCGCTGCTGATCATCGCCGAGGATGTCGAGGGTGAGGCGCTGTCCACCCTGGTCGTCAACAAGATCCGCGGCACCTTCAACGCGGTCGCGGTGAAGGCCCCCGGCTTCGGCGACCGCCGCAAGGCAATGCTCGGCGACATGGCGACCCTGACCGGCGCCACCGTCATCGCCGAGGAGGTCGGCCTCAAGCTGGACCAGGCCGGTCTGGATGTGCTGGGCACCGCCCGCCGCGTCACCGTCACCAAGGACGACACCACCGTCGTCGACGGTGCTGGCAAGGCCGAGGATGTGCAGGGCCGCATCGCTCAGATCAAGGGCGAGATCGAGGCCACGGACTCCGACTGGGACCGCGAGAAGCTCCAGGAGCGCCTGGCCAAGCTGGCCGGTGGCGTGTGTGTCATCCGGGTCGGCGCCGCGACCGAGGTTGAGCTCAAGGAGAAGAAGCACCGTCTGGAGGACGCCATCTCCGCGACCCGCGCCGCGGTCGAGGAGGGCATCGTCTCCGGTGGTGGCTCCGCGCTCGTGCACGCCGCGAAGGTGCTTGAGGGCGGCCTCGGCAAGGCCGACGACGAGGCCACCGGTGTCGCCGTCGTCCGCCGTGCGGTCGTCGAGCCACTGCGCTGGATCGCCGAGAACGCCGGTCTCGAGGGCTACGTCATCACCTCGAAGGTCGCCGAGCTCGGCAACGGCGAGGGCTTCAACGCCGCCACCGGTGAGTACGGCGACCTGGTGAAGGCCGGCGTCATCGACCCGGTCAAGGTCACCCGCTCCGCACTGGAGAACGCCGCGTCCATCGCCTCGCTGCTCCTCACGACCGAGACGCTGGTCGTGGAGAAGCCCGCCGAGGAGGACGAGGCCGGTCACGGCCACGGTCACGCGCACTGACGCACGGCACCGCCGCACCACGGCACAAAGGCCCCGAACCCGCCATCCGGCGGGGCCGGGGCCTTTCGCCTGTCACGGCTCCACGGCCAACGGCCCGGCCCGGCCACGGCTTCCGCCGCGCTACTGCTCGAGGATGCCGAGCTGGGCGAACAGCCCGAACTGGTCCCAGTTGAGCCACGCCTCCACAATCTTGCTGTCCTGGAACCGGTGGGTGGTGTGGCCGGTGACCGTCACGGAGTTATCAGTGGGCTCTACGCCCAGGAACTCTCCGGTGTGCCGTCCGTGGACCGTCCACCGGGTGGTCACCAGGTCGCCATCGGCCACCTGGTCCTCAATGGTGAACTGGGGATGGAAGGCCTCGATATAGCCCCTGAGCTCGTCCTTGGACTCCTCCAGTCCGATGGGGTCCGTACGGCTGGCGGGGTCGTGCTTCTGGTAGTCGTCGGCGATCAGCTCGTGGAGCGCGTCCAGAGTGCCCAGGCTGATCAAACCGAAGACCCGGCGCGCCGTCTCCTTGTTCAGCTGTTCGTCCCGGACCACATCGAGATCGGTGAACGTCGGCAGCTCATCGCAGAGTGCCACCAGCTCCTGGAAGATCCGGTCGGTCTCCGGCAGCTGCGAGTTGTGCATCGCCTCCGCATAGGAGGGGAACTCCACGATCTCGACGACATGCGTGGAGTCGGAGCGGTCCCGGCCGACGATCGCATGAGTCGCCGTCCGCTTTCCCTGAGTCGCCTGAATCCACCGGTCCATGAGTCGGTTCATCTCGTCGACTCTGCTGGTCTTGCAGTCGATCATTTGCACGAATGTCATGGCGCCTCCCGCGTCCCCGAGGGTGCTATGCCCGATAAATCAAGCCTAGTGAAATATGCCCGATACGCAGATGTCGGGGAGCGGGTTCACGCGATGCGTGCGCCGGATTACTTCGGGCCGTACTTACGCCCCGAGCCGGACGACAGCTTCCCCAGCATCCCCCGCGGGATCAGCTTGCTTGCGCCCATCATCGCCTTGTAGCGCGGATCCGGAATGGACAGCGTCTTGCCCCGGGCCAGGTCCTTCAGCGCCGCGTCGACCAGTTTGTCCGCGTCCAGCCACATCCATCCCGGCACCTCGCTCACGCCCATCCCCGCGCGCTCGTGGAACTCGGTCCGTACGAAGCCCGGGCACAGCGCCATCAGCCGCACCCCCGAACCCGCGAGGTCCTGCGCGGCCCCCTGGGTGAACTGCACGACCCATGACTTGCTGGCGCCATACGTCCCACGCGGGACGAAGGCCGCCACCGAGGCGACGTTCACCACCCCGCCGCGGCCCCGCTCCCGCATCTGCTCCACCCCGGCCGAGGTCAGCCGCAGCACCGCCTCGCAGTGCACCTTCAGCATCATCAGCTCGTCCGCCATCGGCACTTCCAGATAGCGGCCCTTGAGCCCGAAACCGGCGTTGTTCACCAGCAGATCAACCGGGTGCTTACCATCTCCCAGCCGCTTCTCGACTGCTCCGATGCCCTCCTCCGTGGCGAGGTCGGCGGTCAGCACGGACGCCTCGACGCCATGCCGGTCGTGCAGCTCGGTGGCCTGGTCGCTCAGCCGTTTCGTGTCCCGGGCTACCAGCACCACATCGTGTCCGTCCCGGGCCAGTCGCCGCGCGAAGGCGGCGCCGATCCCGGCTGTCGCTCCCGTAATCAGTGCAGTCGTCATACAGGGAACGTTAGTCGCATCGGCCAGCTGCCGACTCAGCGACGGTCATGTCCAGCCCCGGGCGTGTTCCCAGCCCCTCGGCCCGGTTCAACGACCACGAACTGTCCTACGAGGCCTTGGTCTTCGGGGTAGAGCAGATAAGGAGCCATCCCCCATCGCCCACGCCTCCGGCGTAACCACGCAGCACGGTCGGCTCGCGCGGCAGCACCAACGTTCGGCGCGGCGCCAGCGGCGGTACGGCCAGCGCTCGTTGAAGTTCACCGCACCGACCGTGCTGCGGCGCGTCTACCCGATGCGCTTGAGCGCCTTCTGCCGCGCCTCCGGGTCCAGCGCGTCGCCAGCGGCCAGAATGCGCGGCAGCAGCTCCGGCTCGGTGGTGTACGCACGGAACAGGAAAGAAACGCTCACCTCGTGCTCGGGGCGGTACAGGAGCTCGATGGAGTCGCCAGCCCTCACCTCGCCCGGCTCGATCACCCGTAGATACGCCCCGGGCCTGCCCCACTGGGTGAAACGCTTCACCCAGCCACGCTCCCCGAGCCAGCCCGCGAAGGTCCGGCAGGGGATACGGGCCGAGGAGACCTCCAGCACCACATCCGCGCCGATCCGCCAACGCTCCCCGATCAGCGCGCTGTTGACATCCAGCCCGGAGGTAGTGAGGTTCTCGCCGAAGACCCCATGGGGCAGTTCACGCCCGAGCTCCTTCTCCCACTTGTCGAGATCCTCCCGGGCGAAGGCGTACACGGCCTGGTCATCGCCTCCGTGATGGCGCAGATCACCCACCACGTCCCCGGCCAGCCCGCTGCCGCCGGTGCCCCTCGGCCCGGGCGCGGTGATGGCCACCGGACCGTCGGCCGGTCGTTTGTCGATGCCGGTGACCCCGGCGTCGGCGGCCGTGTAGTCGGCGGAGTGCGGGATGCCAAGATTCACTGAAAGGAGACGCATAGCGGTAAGGCTAAAGCCTGGCCCTCAAAGCTTAGACCGGATACTTCGCGACCACCCCAAGCCTCGCTTATGGTTGCGACATGATCGAAGCCCGCCATCTGAGGGTGCTGCGCGCCGTGGCATCGACGGGATCCTTCTCCGCCGCCGCCCGGGAGCTGGGCTGCACCCAGCCCGCCGTCAGCCAGCAGATGAAGTCCCTGGAGCAGTCAGCAGGCACTCCGCTGCTCATCCGTGCGGGCCGGGAGACGCGGCTGACCGAGGCGGGTGAGGCGCTGATCCGGCACGCCGCCGGAATCCTGGCCGGGCTGACCGCCGCCGAGGAGGAGGTGGCGGCCATCGCGGGACTCCGTGCCGGCCGGGTGCGCCTGGTCTCCTTTCCCAGCGGCAGCTCCACCCTGGTGCCCGCCGCGGTCGCCGCCATGCGTGCCGAGCATCCCGGCACCCGGGTCTCCCTGGTGGAGGCCGAGCCACCGCGTTCGGTGGAGATGCTGCGCGCGGGCGACTGCGAAATCGCGCTCGCGTTCCGCTATCCGGGTGGGGGCCCCGCCGACCCCGAGTGGGACGACCTGGTCGTACGCCCGCTGCTCACCGACCGTCTCGTCGGGCTGGTTCCGGAGGGGCACCGTTTTGCCGCGGCCGAGCGCGTTGGCATCGGGGAGCTGGCCGAGGAGCCCTGGATCGCGGGGTGTCCGCGCTGCCGTCGCCATCTGGTCGAGGTGTGCGAGGCGGCTGGCTTCACACCCCGGATCGACTTCGCCACCGATGACTATCCGGCCGTGGTCGGTCTGGTCGGTGCGGGGCTGGGCGTGGCGGTGCTGCCTGAGCTGGCGGTGGAGTCCGTACGGGCCAAGGGGGCCCGTACGGTGCGGGTCGTGCCGGAGGTGCGGCGGGAGGTGGTCGCGCTGACGTTGCCGGATCTTGCGCGGGTTCCGGCGGTCGGCGCGATGCTGGGGCGGCTGGGGGCTGCGGGGGCGGGGCGGGGTACGTCTTCCTGAGGGCGCGCTTGCGTGTCCCCGGGTGCGGGGTGGGGTTTCCCCAATTCCCGCCCCTTCCCGGAAACCGGGGTTTCGCCCCGGGCCCCGGGGTTGGCCGGGTGCGGGCCGGTGGGCGGGTTGTGCCCACCCACAGCCCCTCGCGGGGCTGCGAGTGCCCACAACGGGGTGGGGGGCCTGGGAGGCGTTCGCCCGCAGTTTCGGGAAGGGGCTGGGCTAGGGGACTTCCACCGGTGGGCGGCTTGGGGTCGTTACCAGGCGGTTGCGGGCCCGGCCCATCAGCTCCTCGCGTTCGTCCTCGGTCAACCCGCCCCAGACGCCGTACGGTTCCCGCACGGCGAGGGCGTGGGCCGCGCACTCGGCACGGACCGGGCAGCGCATGCAGACCTCTTTCGCGGATGCCTCACGCGCGCTGCGAGCCGCCCCGCGCTCCCCCTCAGGGTGGAAGAAGAGCGAGCTGTCGACCCCACGGCAGGCGGCGAGGAGTTGCCAGTCCCATAGGTCGGCGTTGGGGCCCGGAAGGCGGGAGAAATCTGCCATTGCTCGTCCTCTCGGAGCGTTGCTGTGGCTGCTGAGCCGATCAGAGCGGATCAAGACATCTCCGACCGTACATCCATGTTGTTAGTAGATGTAAATATGACTCTTTGCGAATTTAGCCACGGACACCACAAAGCGGAAGCAAAAGCGACCAAATAGGGCACAGTGGGGGTGCGCGTGTTGAACCGACGGCAGGCGCCCTGATGCGTATCCACGCACTCACGTAGAGTGCTGAACGTGGGCGTCCGAGCCCGTAACTCTTTCGGGTGACCGTCGTTGAGAGTGCGGAAGCGGTTGGCGGAATGGTGCTCGGGCAGGCGTCCGAGTCCGTCAAGCGCACAGGTGACGATTCTTAAGCAGCCTGGAGGCTCAAGGTGATGCGCATCAGCAGCGGAGGGCGGCCATGACTTCCGTCCTCGTTTGCGACGACTCCCCGCTTGCCCGAGAGGCGCTGCGCCGTGCGGTAGCGACCGTGCCCGGCGTTGAGCGCGTGACGACGGCGGCCAACGGCGAGGAAGTCCTCCGCCGCTGGGGCGCCGACCGTTCAGACCTCATCCTGATGGATGTCCGGATGCCCGGTCTGGGCGGAGTGGAAACCGTGCGGCGGCTGCTGTCTGCGGACCCGGGCGCCCGTATCATCATGCTGACCGTGGCGGAGGACCTCGACGGGGTGGCGCTGGCCGTCGCCGCCGGTGCCCGCGGCTATCTGCACAAGGACGCCTCGCGCGCCGAGCTGCGGGCCACCGTGACCCAGGCGCTGGCCGACCCGACCTGGCGGCTCGCTCCCCGGCGGCTGCGCTCCGCCGAGATGGGCGCCGCCCCGACGCTGACCGCTCGTGAGATCCAGGTGCTGGAGGGCATGAGCCACGGTCGGTCGAACGCCGAGATCGGCCGGGAGCTCTTCCTGTCCGAGGACACGGTGAAGACACACGCCCGCCGGCTCTTCAAGAAGCTCGGCGCCTCGGACCGGGCACACGCCGTCGCGCTGGGATTCCGCTGGGGTCTGGTCCGCTAGAGCCCTGTCCGCGAGGGGCTCCCGCCCACCCCTGGGTGGGCGGGGCGGTGTGTTCGGGGTACGGCCAGGTGTCGCAATCTCGCGCGTGCCGCATGCTTGATGTATGGAGTTCCTCGGGGACCGGTCGGTCAGGCGTGAGGGGAGAGCGCAGGACATGACAGCCAGTGCGCCCACTCATAACGCTTCGGTGCACAACCAAGGCCACGGTGCGGCGGATCCTGCGGTGCCGGTGCACCATGGACCGATGCGCGAAGACGAGACCACTGCCATCTCGGCTATCGGCGCACTCGTCCACCGGGCGGTTGAAGGGGACGAGCAGGCCACCCACGATCTGCTCGCGCATGTGCACCCGCTCGCACTGCGGTACTGCCGTACGCGGCTGAGCCGACTGCCGGGTGATGCCCGTCACTTTGTGGACGACCTCGCGCAGGAGGTCTGTCTGGCGGTGCTGTGCGCACTGCCGCGCTACCGCGACACCGGCAAGCCCTTCGAGGCCTTCGTTGTCGCCATCGCCCAGCACAAGGTCGCCGATCTGCAGCGGGCCGCGATGCGGCATCCCGGCTCCACCGCGGTGCCCTCCGATGAGATGCCGGAGCAGCCCGACAACTCCCTCGGCCCGGAGGAGCGCGCGCTCCTCAGCAGCGATACGGAGTGGGCCAAGAAGCTGCTCGCCAATCTCCCGGAGCACCAGCGGGAGCTGATCCTGCTGCGGGTCGCCGTGGGCCTCACGGCCGAGGAGACCGGCCAGATGCTGGGCATGTCCCCAGGCGCGGTGCGGGTGGCACAGCACCGGGCGCTGAGCCGACTGCGGGCACTGGCCGAGCAGTAGTTTTCTACGAGTACGGGACACCCCGTTAGGCCGTTAGCATGGACGCACGTGCCGCGGCAAGACCATTGGGGAAGGTGTCATGACTGACTACGTCGACGGAGTGCCTGAGAAGTTCGCGATGCTCGGGCTGACCTACGACGACGTGCTGCTGCTGCCGGGTGAGTCGGATATGGCCCCGCAGTCCATCGACACCTCCTCGTATGTCTCACGCAACGTCAAGCTCAATATCCCGCTGCTCTCCGCGGCCATGGACAAGGTCACCGAGGCGCGGATGGCGATCGCCATGGCCCGTCAGGGCGGCGTCGGCGTGCTGCACCGCAATCTCTCCATCGAGGACCAGGCCGCCCAGGTCGACCGGGTCAAGCGCTCCGAGTCCGGCATGGTCACCGATCCCATCACGATCCGCCCCGACGCCACACTGCGCGAGGCCGACGAGCTGTGCGGCCGCTTCCGGATCAGCGGTGTCCCGGTCACCGACGCGACGGGCAAGCTGCTCGGCATCGTCACCAACCGCGATATGGCCTTTGAGACGGACCGCACCCGCCAGGTCCGCGAGATCATGACGCCGATGCCGCTGGTCACCGGGAAGGTCGGCATCGCTCGTAACGCCGCGATGGAGCTGCTGCGCCGCCACAAGATCGAGAAGCTGCCGCTCGTTGATGACGAGGGCCGCATCAAGGGCCTCATCACGGTCAAGGACTTCGTCAAGGCCGAGAAGTACCCGAACGCCGCCAAGGACTCCGAAGGCCGACTCCTGGTCGGTGCGGCGGTCGGTGTCGCCGGGGACGCCTACGAGCGGGCACAGGCGCTGATTGAGGCAGGCGTCGACTTCGTCGTCGTGGATACCGCGCATGGCCACTCGAAGCTGGTCGGCGACATGGTGGCGAAGATCAAGTCGAACTATCCCGTCGATGTCATCGGTGGCAATGTCGCCACCCGGGACGGCGCCAAGGCGCTGGTCGACGCGGGGGCGGACGCAATCAAGGTGGGCGTCGGCCCCGGCTCCATCTGCACCACCCGCGTGGTCGCCGGTATCGGAGTCCCACAGGTCACCGCGATCTACGAGGCATCGCTGGCCGCCAGGGAGGCCGGGGTCCCGGTCATCGGCGACGGCGGTCTGCAGTACAGCGGCGACATCGCCAAGGCGCTGGTCGCGGGCGCGGACACGGTGATGCTGGGCAGTCTGCTGGCGGGCTGCGAGGAGTCGCCGGGTGAGCTGCTGTTCATCAACGGCAAGCAGTTCAAGTCGTACCGCGGCATGGGCTCGCTCGGCGCGATGCAGTCCCGTGGGGAGAGCCGGTCGTTCTCCAAGGACCGCTACTTCCAGGAGGAGGTCAGCGGCGACGACAAGCTCATCCCCGAGGGCGTCGAGGGGCAGGTCGCCTACCGTGGCCCGCTCTCCGCGGTGGTGCACCAGCTGACCGGCGGTCTGCGCCAGTCGATGTTCTACGTGGGTGGCCGGACCGTCCCGGAGATGAAGGACCGTGGCCGGTTCGTCAGGATCACTTCGGCCGGGCTCAAGGAGAGCCACCCGCATGACATCCAGATGACGACCGAAGCGCCGAACTACTCGCGCCGCTGAACCCCGAGCCCCCGTTCCCGGGTTTACCCCGGGTGGGTGGCCCCCGGTATCCCTCCCAGCTACCTCCCCCAGCTACCGCTGGGGGTGCCCCCAGGAGGTGCCCCACGCCTCTCTGGGGGGATGCCCGAGTGCCCACAACACTGTGGGGGTCTGGGGGCGGAGCCCCCAGTTTCGGGAAGGGGCGGGGCTGGGGAATCGCTCCGGGGTGCTGGGGTCGGGGTGGGGCTTCCCCAATTCCCGCCCCTTCCCGGAAACCGGGGCTTCGCCCCGGGCCCCGGGGGTCGCCGGGTGCGGGACGGTGGCCGGGGGTTGTGCCCACCAAGCGTCGCGAGCTCCGCCCCGGGGTGGGCCGGAGCGTCGTGGCTGGTGCGGGTGGATGGTTGCGTAGCAGGGTGAGCCCATGCCCGTCGCGAGGCTGCGAGTGCCCACGACACCTCGGGTCTGGGGGCGGTAGCCCCCGGTTTTGGGGAGGGGTGGGGCAGGGGACAATCCTCCGGCGGCTCAAGAGGGATACTGGGGTACCGCAGACCGTATGGAAAGGCTCTAGTAGTGACTGAGATCGAGATCGGGCGCGGCAAGCGCGGGCGTCAGGCGTACGCCTTTGACGACATCGCCGTGGTGCCCAGTCGGCGCACCCGGGACCCGAAGGAGGTCTCGATCGCCTGGCAGATCGACGCCTACCGCTTTGAGCTGCCGTTCCTGGCCGCCCCCATGGACTCGGTCGTCTCACCGCGGACCGCGATCCGGATCGGCGAGCTGGGCGGCCTCGGCGTGCTGAACCTTGAGGGGCTGTGGACCCGGTACGAGGACCCGGAACCGCTGCTCGCCGAGATCGCCGGGCTGAGCGAGGAGGACGCCAACCGGCGGCTTCAGGAGATCTACGCGGAGCCGATCAAGGAAGAGCTGATCGGCCAGCGGATCAAGGAGGTGCGGGACTCCGGTGTGGTCACCGCCGCCGCGCTCTCCCCGCAGCGCACGGCGCAGTTCTCCAAGGCCGTGGTGGACGCGGGGGTGGACATCTTCGTCATCCGCGGGACCACGGTCTCGGCCGAGCATGTGTCGTCGGCCGCGGAACCGCTGAACCTCAAGCAGTTCATCTACGAGCTCGATGTCCCGGTCATTGTCGGCGGCTGCGCCACCTACACCGCCGCGCTGCATCTGATGCGTACCGGCGCGGCCGGTGTGCTGGTCGGCTTCGGCGGCGGCGCGGCCCACACCACCCGTAATGTGCTGGGGATCCAGGTCCCCATGGCCACCGCTGTCGCGGATGTCGCGGCGGCCCGCCGGGACTACCTCGATGAGTCCGGCGGCCGGTATGTCCATGTCATCGCCGACGGCGGTGTGGGCTGGTCCGGCGACCTGTCCAAGGCCATCGCCTGTGGCTCGGACGCGGTGATGATGGGCTCCCCACTGGCCCGCGCCACGGACGCGCCCGGGCGCGGTCACCACTGGGGTATGGAGGCCGTCCATGAGGATGTGCCGCGCGGCAAGAAGGTGAACCTGGGCAGCGTCGGCTCGACCGAGGAGATCCTCACCGGTCCCTCGCACACCCCCGATGGCTCCATGAACTTCTTCGGCGCACTGCGCCGGGCGATGGCGACGACGGGCTACTCGGACCTCAAGGAGTTCCAGCGCGTCGAGGTCACGGTGGCCCCCTCGCGCTGACCGTCATCAAGGGGCCGGGCCCGGTGAGTCCTTCGCCGGGCCCGGCGCCTTCGTGCTGCTCGCGGCCGGCCCCCCGCGTCCCCATGTTCCCAGGCGTCCCATGAAACCTGCGGCCCACGCTGCGTCCGAGCAGGTCAGAGGCGGGACGTCTCTGTCTAGAGCCGGTAGGCCGCGCCGGCGGGGCTCGCGCCGCGGGTGTCCAGCAGGAGCTGGGCCTTCGCGGCGAGGCCTTGCAGGTCATAGGTGCGGTGGTGCTGGAGCAGCAGCGTCAGATCCGCGGCCGCCGCGGCCTCGTACAGGGAGTCCGCGCGCGGTACCGGCTGACCGGCGACGCGCCACTGCGGCACATAGGGGTCGTGGTAGCTCAGCTGTGCTCCCAGCTCCATCAGCCGGGTCGCGATCTCGCGTGCCGGAGCGCCCTCCTGGTCGGGCAGGTCGGGCTTGTATGTCACCCCGAGCAGCAGCACCCGCGCGCCGCGCGCGGACTTGCCGTGCTCGTTCAGCAGGGTCGTGGCCCGCTGGGTGACATAGCGGGGCATACGGTCGTTCACCTCGCGGGCGAGTTCCACCAGGCGCAGCGGATGGCCCAGGGTCCGGCTGCGGTACGAGAGATAGTTGGGGTCGATCGGTACCCCATGTCCCCCCACCCCGGGGCCCGGGCGGAAGGCCTGGAAGCCAAACGGTTTGGTCTCCGCACAGCGGATGACGTCCCACAGGTCGACGCCGAGGTCATGGCAGAGGATCGCCATCTCATTGGCGAGGGCGATATTGACATGGCGGAAGTTGGTTTCCAGGAGCTTGCTGGTCTCGGCCTCCCGCACGCCCCGGGCGCGGACGACCTTGTCGGTGAGCCGGCCGTAGAACGCGGCGGCCGCCTCCGTACAAGCCGGGGTCAGACCGCCGATCACCCGGGGCGTATTCGGATAGCCGAAGGTCCGGCTGCCGGGGTCGAGCCGCCCTGGGGAGTAGGCCAGATGGAAGTCGCGGCCCGCCCGCAGGCCGGAGCCCTCTTCCAGGATCGGGCGGAGGAATTCCTCCGTACTGCCCGGGTACACCGCCGACTCCAGGACCACCGTCGTGCGCGGGCGCAGCCGTCCCGCCAGGGCGGTGGCCGCCTCCCGGACCGCGGACAGATCGAGCGCGCCATCACCGCCGAGCGGGGTGGGGGCGCAGATCAGGGCCGTACGGACCCGGCCGAGGACCGCGCTGTCGCTGGTCGCCCGGAAGCCAGCGGAGATCATCCGGCGCATGTCGGACGCGGCCAGCGCACCGTCCACCGGCGGGCGTCCGGCGGCCAGCTCCGCCACGGTGCGCTCGTCCGGATCGAAACCGATGGTGGCGATACCGGCGGCGGTGGCGGCCTGTACGGCGGGGAGACCGAGGTGACCGAGGCCGAGAACAGCGAGATCGGCGGGCATGGCAGCGGACATCCTTCCCGGACTGGGGGCACCCCCGGACGGAGGGGAGGGTGGCCTGCGACAGCTCAAAGGGGGCGCTGCGTCAGGTTAAGCGCATATATGGAAGATATGGTGGATTCTGCGAGCCGTGCCAGCCCCGGGTCAAAGCCCTGGATTTGGGGGACCATCGGCTAACGAGGGCCTGACGACGGTCGACCACTATGGGAGGCAGCGGTGAGGACAGCGACACTGGGACCGGCCGAGCGGACGGAAGCACTCGCCCGAATGGCCGAACGAGAGCTGGATGTACTGGTCGTCGGCGGGGGAGTGGTCGGCGCGGGCACGGTGCTGGACGCCGCGACCCGCGGTCTGTCAACCGGCATCGTGGAGGCGCGCGACTGGGCCTCGGGCACCTCCAGCCGCTCCAGCAAGCTGATCCACGGTGGGTTGCGCTACCTGGAGATGCTGGACTTCGCCCTCGTACGCGAGGCGCTCAAGGAACGCGGGCTGCTGTTGCAGCGGCTCGCGCCCCATCTGGTCAAACCGGTCCCCTTCCTCTACCCGTTGCAGCACAAGGGCTGGGAGCGCTGGTACGCGGGCTCGGGTGTGGCACTCTACGACGCCATGTCGATCTCCTCCGGGCATGGCCGGGGGCTGCCCGTACACCGGCATCTGTCCAGGCGCCGTGCGCTGCGTGTCGCCCCCGCGCTGAAGCGGGAGGCGCTGGTCGGTGCGTTGCAGTATTACGACGCGCGGGTGGATGACGCCCGCTATGTGGCCACCTTGGTGCGGACGGCGGCGGCGTACGGGGCGTATGCCGCCAACCGGGCCCGGGTTGTTGGCTTCCTCCGCGAGGGTGAGCGTGTCGTCGGTGCCCGGATCCAGGATCTGGAGCTGGGCGGCGAGTTCGAGGTCCGGGCGAAGCAGGTCGTCAACGCCACCGGAGTGTGGACGGATGACACCCAGTCACTGATCGCGGAGCGTGGGCAGTTCCATGTACGGGCGTCCAAGGGCATCCATCTGGTGGTGCCGAAGGACCGGATCAACTCCAGCAGCGGGCTGATTCTGCGGACTGAGAAGAGCGTGCTGTTCGTCATCCCCTGGGGGCGGCACTGGATCATCGGTACGACGGACACCGACTGGGATCTGGACAAGGCGCATCCAGCGGCGTCCAGCGCGGATATCGACTATCTGCTCGAACATGTCAACACCGTGCTGTCAACGCCGTTGACCAGGAATGATGTCCAGGGCGTCTACGCCGGGCTGCGGCCGCTGCTGGCCGGGGAGTCGGACGCCACAAGCAAGCTGTCCCGCGAGCACACCGTCGCCCACCCGGTACCGGGGCTGGTTGTGATCGCGGGCGGCAAGTACACGACGTACCGGGTGATGGCCAAGGACGCGGTGGACGAGGCGGTGCACGGCCTTGACCACCGGGTGGCGGAGTGCTGCACGGAGGAGGTGCCGCTGGCCGGGGCGGAGGGGTACCACGCGCTGTGGAACGCCCGGGCCCGGATCGCCACCCGTACGGGCCTGCATGTCGCCCGCGTCGAGCATCTGCTGAACCGTTATGGCTCGCTCACCGATGAGCTGCTGGAGCTGATCGGTGCGGATCCCTCGCTCGGTGAGCCGCTGCCGTGCGCCGATGACTATCTGCGGGCCGAGGTCGTCTACGCCTGCTCGCATGAGGGCGCGCGGCACCTGGACGATGTGCTCACCCGGCGTACCCGGATCTCCATCGAGACCTTCGACCGGGGGGCGCGCAGTGCGCGGGAGTGCGCGGAGTTGATGGCGACGGTGCTGGGGTGGGACGAGGATCAGATCAAGCGGGAGGTCGAGCATTACGAGAAGCGGGTTGAGGCGGAGCGGGAGTCGCAGCTTCAGCCCGATGACCAGACGGCTGATGCGGCGCGCCTGGGTGCGCCCGACATCGTCCCGCTCTAACGGGGCTGGCCAGCCCCGTTGCCCTGCGCGGGTTCGCGGGTCGCGGTCCGCGCAGCCTCCCCGCTACGGGGTGCCGTGGGTGGGGTTCCCCAATTCCCGCCCCTTCCCGGCTGTGCCGATGTGCGGCTCCGCCGCGCGGCGGGGCTCCACCCCGGCTGTGGGTGCCGTGGGTGGGTTTCCCCAATTCCCGCCCCTTCCCGGAAACCGGAGCTTCGCCCCGGGGCCCCCGGGGTGGCCGGTGCGGGCCGGTGGCCGGGGGTTGTGCCCACCAAGCGTCGCGAGCTCCGCCCCGGTGTTGGCCGGAGCATCGTGGCTGGTGTGGGTGGGTGGTTGCGTAGCAGGGCGGGCCCACGCCCCTCGCGGGGCTGCGAGTGCCCACAACCTGCGAGTGCCCACAACGCTTGCACTTGCCGCTCTACGCAATTCACCGGCCACATCGGCCACGACGCTTCGGTCAACCCCTTAGCGGGGCACCCCGCGTGGAGGGTTGTCCCATGGGGGACAATGGGGCATCTGCTGGGGCGGGCTTATCTCGAGGGGAAGCATGGGCGAGAACGCCGAAGGCGCTGCCGGGGGCAAGGAGACTGGGCGGCTGCTCAACGGGCGCTACCGGCTCGGAGACGTGCTCGGTCGTGGCGGCATGGGCACGGTGTGGCGGGCGCGGGATGAAGTCCTGGGCCGTACGGTCGCCGTGAAGGAGCTGCGTTTCCCCTCGGATATCGACGAGGAGGAGAAGCGACGGCTCGTCACACGGACGCTGCGTGAGGCCAAGGCGATCGCCCGGATCCGCAGCGGCAGTGCCATTACCGTCTTCGATGTGGTCGATGAGGATGGCCGCCCGTGGATCGTCATGGAGCTCGTCGAGGGCCGTTCACTCGCCGATGACATCCGCGAGGACGGCCCCCTGACACCGCGTCGGGCCGCCGAGGTGGGGCTTGCGATCCTCAACGTTCTGCGCGCCGCGCACCGCGAGGGGATCGTCCACCGCGATGTCAAGCCGTCCAATGTGCTGATAGAGGAGGAGACCGGCCGGGTCGTCCTCACCGACTTCGGCATCGCCAAGGTCGAGGGCGACCCCTCGGTCACCTCGACCGGAATGCTGGTGGGCGCGCCCTCGTACATCTCGCCGGAGCGGGCACGCGGTCAGCTCCCGGGCCCGCCCGCCGATATGTGGTCGCTGGGTGCCCTGCTCTACGCGTCCGTCGAGGGACATCCGCCGTACGACAAGGGGTCGGCGATCGCCACGCTGACCGCGGTGATGACCGATCCCCTGGAGCCGCCGACCCGCGCCGGTGCGCTGGAGGAGGCCATCTACGGGCTGCTGCTCAAGGACCCGGAGAAGCGGCTGGACGACGCCGGGGCGAGGGTGCTTCTGGAGTCCGTACTGGACGTCCCGGAGGAGTCGGAAAAGGTCGAGGTGCCCGCGGCGACCGCGACGGTTGTGCTGCCGGAGGAGTCCCCCGGGGGTGATGAGACCGGCGTCGCGGCGTCCTCGGGTAACGGCACCCGTCGGCCGCCGCTCGGGGTCATCATCGCGGCGGTCGTGGTCGTGCTGCTCGGAGTTCTCGGGGCGGTGCTCGCCTTCGCGATGGGCGACGGCGACAACGGTGGCTCGTCCGGCAAGGATGACAACGCGGCGGTTACCGACGGGAGTCGCGGGGACGGCGGGGGCGACGCCAAGGAGGAGAAGGGGGAGAAGGGGGCCAAGGAAGAGAAGGAGAAGAAGGAGGCAAAGGAGGGCGAGAGCGGGGGTGAGGGGGGTGACAAGGGCGCGGACTCCCGCGGTAAGGCTGGGCTGCCCGAGGGGTATCGGTCCCTCACCGATGACCAGTTCCGTTTCTCCATGGCCATGCCGGACGGCTGGAAACGCATTGGAACAGCGGGCTTGAACTCCGGCGGTAAGTACTCCGCCGGCAAGGGCTCACTGCCCCAGCTTCAGGTGGACTTCAGCGACAGTCCGAAGGATGACGCGCTGCGCGCCTGGCAGCTTCTCGAAAGTGCGGTCCGGGGCGCCAGCACCGACTACAAGCAACTCAGCATGAAGTCCGTTGAGTGGCGTGACTACCCGACCGTCGCTGACTGGCACTTCGAACGCAAGGAGCACGGCGAGCGGGTGCACGTCCTCAACCGTGGCTTCAAGGTGGACGACAAGCACGGCTACGCCATCGTCGTCACCTGCGAAGTGGACGAATGGGACGGTGAGCAGTGCCGCACCCTGCGGGAGACGGCCTTCGAAACGTTCCAGCCCGCCGACTGACGCGACCTGCCGCGCGGCGCTGAGTTGCCACGTATCGTGTGGGGAGACCCTGCTGTCGGGTGGGCCGGAGCGTTTCGCACGCTGTGGGGAGGCGTCGTGGACGATTACGCGGGTCGGCTGCTGGCCGAGCGATACCGCTTGCCGCGGCCTCCCTCCGAAGAGTACGAGCTGCGGGAGTCGCGCGCGTACGACACCGCCAGCGGGCAGGAAGTCCTCGTACGCCAGGTGCCGTTGCCCGAAATCGTGGACGCGGAGATGCCCGGCGAGCACCATGAGCCCGGTGCCGCGCGGCGGCCGCTCGGACGGGCGACCCGGCGGCCCGCCGATCCGGCCGTGCGGCGTGCGGTGGAGGCGGCGCTGGCCGCTTCCCGTATACCGGACCATCCACGGCTCGACCAGGTCTTCGATGTCTTCGTCGAGGACGACGGCCTGTGGATCGTCAGTGAGCTGGTCGCGGCCCGGCCGCTCGCCGCGGTCCTCGCCGAGCGGCCGCTGAGCCCGCACCGGGCCGCTGAGATCGCCGCCGATCTGCTGGCCGCGCTGAGCGCCGTGCACACCTTCGGCTGGACGCACCGCAACATCACCGCCCGCTCCGTGCTGATCTGCGACGACGGACGCGCCCTCCTCACCGGGCTGGCCTCCGGCGCCGCGGAGGAGGCGCTGTGCGGCTACGACCCGTTGCCCACCGAGGGCCCGATGGCCCCCGGCCCCCTCCCGCCGGAGGACCGGGAGGCCAGGGAGGCCAACGGCGAGCCCGTCCCGCACAGAGCCGCTTCGTCCCGGGCCACCATCGCCCACCGGGCCGCCCGCAGCGGGGCCATCGCCGCGTACCGGGCGGGCGCCGCGGCGGCCAGGGTGGCCGAGGAGGAGCGCGCCGTGCACGCGCCCTGGGGCGGTGACAAGCCGGGCCCGGCCACCACGGTCCCAGCGCAGCCCGAACGGGCCATACCGGACCCGCAGCCCCAGCAGACCCCCGCCGAGTGGGGCACCCCGGAGCCGGGTGAGGACGGCCGCTATCGGGGTCCCGCCACCGCGCTCGCCGCCGAGCGGGCCCGGCAGGCCCGGATGACCATGGTGGGCCCGGTCACCGAGCGGTGGGCGCCCGAGCAGGCCGGCCCGGTGTACGAGAACTGGCGGCTGGCGCCGCCGGTGGGACCGGCCGCCGATCTGTGGGCCGTGGGGGCGCTGCTCTTCCGGGCCGTACAGGGCCATGCGCCCTACCCCGAGGAGAGCGTCACCGATCTGGCCCAGCTTGTCTGTGCCGAGCCGCCCGCCTTCGCCGAGGAGTGCGGCCCGCTGCGCCCGGTCATCGAGTCGCTGCTACGCCAGGACCCCACCGAGCGCCCGGAGTTCGAGGAGCTGAGCGGCTGGCTGCGCTCGCTGGTCCGCTCCGCGCCCGAGCCGGAGGTGGGACGGCGCACCGTCACCGCGCAGCTTCCCCCGGAGTCCGGTGGGCGCGACTCCCGGCGGCTGCCGATCGTACGGCGGCGGGGCGAGCTCGTACGGCGGCGGCGTAACGAGAAGCGGCCGGTGCGGGTGGCGGGGAGCCGGCACCGGCGGGGCCGGGAGCGATCACGGCAACGGCCGCGGAGCCCGCGCAGGCTGGGGCGGCTGTTGGTCAGCCTGGTGCTGGTCGGTCTGGTGGCGGCGATCGTCTACGCGATGGTCTTTATGCCGAAAGCGGAGAGCAGCGACAGCGGCGCCAACCGGCGGGGCTCCGTGGGCGGCGGGCCGAGCGAAGGGGCGCCACCGCCCTCACCGCCTGCCGAGCCCTCCCCGCCGCAGGAGCCCGGCAGCCAGACGCCGCAGTCCACACGGCCCGCACCGGCGCCGCAGGGCTACACCCTGCAGAAGGACCCGGCGGGCTTCCAGATCGCCGTACCGAAGGGCTGGGCGCGCGGGCAGACCAGCGGCGGCCAAGTGCGCTACAGCAAGGGCGGCTTGCAGATGCTCGTGGTCCCGGGCCGGGACAGCACCGCCAAGTACGGCACGGATCCCCGTGAGTATCAGCTCTCCGATGAACCGGAGCTGTCCGAGTACCGCGACTCCAACGGCTGGAAGACCGTCAGCGGGGTGCGCAGCATCACCGTCGGCGAGACCGCGATGGCCGAGGGCGAGTTCTCCTGGAAGGGCAGCGGCGGCAAGACGCTGCTGCGCAACCGGGCGATGATCCTCGGCGGTAAGTACCACGTGGTGCTGGTCAGGGGACCGGAGAGCCAGCGGACGGCGATTGATGAGCACTTCTCCCAGGTCGTGGACACCTACCGGGCGACCGGCTAGCAATCCATGCCAGCGTCTGCTGGCGGATTACGTGAAAACTGGTTACCGACGGGTACCCATCGCTCGCCGTCCGGGCTTACGCTCCCCGTATGACGGACTCGAAGGACAGCAACCCGGTCGCTCCCACCCCCGCCGGTGCCCGTACGGCGGCCGATGTGGTCACCCCCGAGCTGGCCGCCCGGCTCAGTCGGGGCGTGGTCGGCAGTGGCAGTACCGCGTGCCATACGCCCTTCACCGGGGAGAAGCTGGCCGACCTCCCGGAGTCCACCCCCGAGGACGTCGCCACTGCCTTCGACCGCGCCCGTGCCGCACAGCGGGAGTGGGCCGACCGGTCCGTACGGCAGCGGGCGGCCGTCCTGCTGCGCTTCCACGATCTTGTACTCACCCGGCAGGCCGAGGTGCTGGACCTGATCCAGCTGGAGACCGGCAAGACCCGGCTGCACGCGCATGAGGAGGTGCAGGCGGTCGTCGTGGCCGCCCGGCACTACGGCCGCAAGGCGCCCGCGTATCTGCGCCCCAAGCGCCACCAGGGCGCCATCCCCACCCTCACCCAGGTGCGCGAACTGCGCCAGCCGCGCGGGGTGATCGGTCAGATCGCCCCCTGGAACTACCCCTTTGAGCTCTCCATCGGTGACGCCCTGCCCGCCTTCGCCGCGGGCAACGCGGTCGTGATGAAACCCGACACCGAGACCGCGCTGACCGCGCTGTGGGCGCGCGAGCTGCTGATCGAGGCCGGGCTGCCGGCGGACGTCTGGCAGATCGTCCTCGGCGAGGGGCCGGTCATCGGCCCCGAAGTCGTTCAGCGCGGTGACTACATCTCCTTCACCGGCTCCACCCGTACCGGCCGTGAGGTTGCCCAGAGCGCGGCGGCCCGCCTGGTCGGCTGTTCCCTTGAGCTCGGCGGCAAGAACGCCATGCTGGTCCTGGACGACGCCGACCTGGACAAGGCGGCAGCGGGCGCGGTCCGCGGCTGCTTCTCCTCCGCGGGCCAGCTCTGCATCTCCATTGAACGCCTCTATGTCCATGAAGCGGTCGCCGACGCCTTTCTGGACCGCTTTGTGGCCCGTACGAAGGCGATGCGGCTCGGCTCCGCGCTGGCCTATGGCGCCGATATGGGCTCCCTCGTCTCGGCGAACCAGCTGCAGAACGTCACCCGCCATGTCGACGAGGCCGTAGCCAAGGGCGCCACCGTCCTCGCGGGCGGAAAGGCCAGGCCCGATATCGGCCCGCTCTTCTATGAGCCCACCATCCTCGACGGCGTTGAGTCCCCGATGGCCATATGCGGCGAGGAGACCTTCGGCCCGGTCGTCTCCATCTACCGCTTCACCGACGCGGAGGATGCGGTCTCGCTGGCCAACGCCACGCCGTACGGCCTCAACTCCAGCGTCTGGTCCACCTCCGCCCGGCGCGCCCGCGCCGTCGCCACCCGGCTGCGCACCGGCACGGTCAACATCAACGAGGGGTACGCCTCCGCCTACGGCAGCGTCAAGGCACCAATGGGCGGTATGGGCGACTCGGGTGTGGGCCGCCGCCATGGCTCCGAGGGCATCCTGAAGTACACCGAGGCGCAGACGGTGGCGCACCAGCGTCTGCTGCCGATGGCTCCCTCGCTGGGTATGAGCCATGAGCAGTACGCGGCCTTTATGACGCGCTCCCTGAAGGCGCTCAAGACGCTCCGCTTCCGCTGATGCGCGTGCCCGGTACCGATACGCGGCCCCGCCGCGCGGCGGAGCTTCGCCCCGCGGGGCGGGGCGCCGTGGATGGGTTTCCCCTATGCCCGCCCCTTCCCGGAAACCGGGGCTTGCGCCCCGGGCCCCGGGGTTGGGCGGGTGCGGGCCGGTGTGCGGTGTTGTGCCCACCCGTTCCGCCCCAGCGGAACGACTGCCCCCAACTTGTTCGTACCTTTTCCCGGAGGTTCCCGTGTCACAGGACAAGTCGGCCTACGACTACGACGTGCTCGTCATCGGCTCCGGCTTCGGCGGGTCCGTGTCCGCCCTGCGGCTGACCGAGAAGGGCTACCGCGTCGGCGTCCTGGAGGCGGGCCGCCGTTTCACCGCGGAGACGCTGCCCAAGAACTCCTGGGATCTGAAGAACTATCTCTGGGCTCCTGCCCTCGGCCTCTATGGGCTCCAGCGCATCCATCTCCTCAACAATGTGATGATTCTGGCTGGTGCGGGGGTGGGCGGCGGCTCGCTCAACTACGCCAACACCCTGTATGTGCCCCCGAAGCCATTCTTCGAGGACCGCCAGTGGGGCCACATCACCGACTGGCAGGATGAGCTGAAGCCCTACTACGACCAGGCGCGGCGCATGCTCGGGGTCCGTCTCAATCCGACCATGACGCCCTCAGATGTCCATCTCAAGGCCGCCGCCGAGAAGATGGGCGTGGGTGACAGCTTCCACTTCGCGCCCGTAGGGGTCTTCTTCGGAGATGGCGAGGACGCCGACGGCACGGTGAAAGCGGCGCCCGGGGAAGAGGTCTCCGATCCTTACTTCGGTGGTGCCGGGCCGTCCCGTAAGGCCTGCACCGAGTGCGGCGAGTGCATGACGGGCTGCCGTCATGGCGCCAAGAACACCCTCAACGAGAACTATCTCTACCTCGCCGAGCAGGCAGGCGCGGAGGTACACGAACTGACCACGGTCACAGCGGTGACCGAAGACGCCGCAGACGCCGAAGGCGCCGGGGGCGGTTTCCGGGTGACAACGGTCCGTACGGACAAGCGCCGTAAGGGGAAGCCCCGCGTCTTCCGCGCCGCGAAGGTGATCATCGCCGCGGGTACCTATGGCACCCAGACCCTGCTCCACCGGATGCGTGACGAGGGCCAACTGCCGCGCATATCCTCGCGGCTCGGCGTCCTCACCCGCACCAACTCGGAGGCTCTGGTGGGAGCCCAGACCGTCGAACGGCGCTACCGCAAGAAGTACGGGCGGGACGCGGAGCTGGACTTCACCAAGGGCGTGGCGATCACCTCGTCCATTCACCCCGATGAGCACACCCATATCGAGCCCGTCCGCTACGGCAAGGGCTCCAATGCCATGGGCGCGCTGACGACCCTCCAGGTACGTCACAACACCCGGCTGCCGCGCGTACTGGCCCACATCGGGACCTGTGCCCGGCACCCGGTCCTCTTCCTGCGCTCGCTGTCCAACCGCAAGTGGTCCGAGCGGATCATCATCGGCCTGGTGATGCAGACCCTCGACAACTCCCTGACGACTTACCGGAAGCCAAAGGGACTCGGTAAGGGCCTGCTCACCGCCAAGCAGGGCCATGGCGCTCCCAATCCGCTGCATATCCCGGAGGGCGCGGCGGCGGCCCAGCATCTCGCCGAGGAGATCAACGGCTTCCCCGGCACCAATGTCGGCGAGGTGATGGGCACCCCGCTGACCGCGCACTTCCTGGGGGGCTGCCCGATCGGCGCGGACGCGGAACACGGTGTCATCGACCCGTATCACCGGCTCTACGGTCACCCCGGGATCTCGGTCGTCGACGGCGCCGCCGTCTCGGCGAATCTGGGGGTGAACCCGTCCCTCACCATTACGGCCCAGGCCGAACGCGCCATGTCCCTGTGGCCCAACAAGGGTGAGGAGGACCCCCGCCCGCCCCAGGGCTCGCCGTACGTCCGCCTCCCGGCGGTGGAGCCCCGCTCCCCGGCCGTCCCGGCGGACGCCTTCGCCGCCCTGCGCCTGCCCGTCCTCCCGGTTCCGGTGGTGCCGCCCAAGCAGGCTGACTGATCGGCCGCGAGCACCGAACAGGGCCCGGCCTCTGGAGGAGGCCGGGCCCTGCTGTATCAGGCTGGGAAGTCCTTACGCGGCGGCGGTGGCGTCCGAGTCGTCGCCAGCCTTGCGGCGGCGCACGATGAACATCGCACCGGCGCCGACGGCAATGGCAGCCGCACCGGCGAGCGCGAACATCGGCATGTTGGAGTCCGCACCGGTCGCGGCGAGCTGACCCTGGACCTTGTTCAGGCTTTCCTTCTTCGGCTTCTCGGCCGGGATGGGGGTCTTGCCACCGGTCTTCGGCTTGGTGCCCTCGGTCTTGGTGCCGGGCGCGACAATCTCGATGACGATGCCGGTGTGGCCGTCGCCGACACAGTCCTCGTCCTCGTCCAGGTAGGCACCGCCACCGATGGTCAGACCGGCGCCGATCGGGGCGTTCTTCTTGGCGTTCACACGCAGCTCGATGTCGCTGTACTCGTCGCCCTCGAGCTCAGTCCACCCGACAAAGCCGACGGAGTGGCCCTGCCCATCGGTGACGGACTCCCAGGTGCCGGTCTCGGGGTCCTTCACCTCCAGGACGACCTGCTTGGCGGAGAACGCCTCCTCGGCCTGCTCATCGGCCGGGCCGACACCGGCGAACAGGAAGATGTGGTTCAGGCGGCTCTCGGAGGGGTTGGTCACCCGGAGCTTGAAGTTGTGCCAGCCGCTGCCCGCGACGATCTTGCCGGGCAGGCCGATGATCTCCGGCTTCAGCTTGGACTCGTACGCCGCGTTCTGGTCCTCGCAGAAGGCCAGCTCGTCGTCGTCCTCGCCCTGGTCCTCGTCGTCGTCCTCGCCCTCGTCCTCACCGGGAGTCTCGTCCTCGCCCGGCTCGGAGGACTTGTCGTCCTCGTCCTTGTTGTCCTCGCCCTTGTCGCCTCCCTGGTCTTCCTCGTCTTCCTTGTTTCCCTTCTTCTCCTCGTCACCGTCATCGGACGACTCGCCGTTCTCGTCCGGTGTGGTGCTCCCCGCATCATCCGAGGCGGCCTTGTCCTCGTCCTGAGTCGCGGAGTCGTCGTCGCCCGACGCGTCCTTCTCCTCGGCACCCGGGGTGGTCTCGTCGGCCTTGCTGGCCTCGTCCTGCTCCGCGGGGGCGCTGGTGGATGATTCCTGGGACGGGTCGGTGGTGGTGGTTGCGTGCGCCGCCGAGGCAGCCATCAGGCTGGCGGGGGCGATAACGGCCGCAGCGGCGGCAGCCGCGACTGCACGGCGAAGCTTCATGGATATAGCCTCTTCAGGATCCGTAACGACAGGTATGTAGGTGAGCCGTTGCGGCGGTGGGGGCGCGGCTCGACAGGGTCGAACAGTAAGGCCGAAATAAACGCCCTGTCAGGGGTGTTGCAGTGCCCCTTGGTCCGGAAGTGGCGGGTGAGGAGCCGACTAATGCGGACAACTTTGGACAGTTGCCCGCACTGGAGTCGTTTCTTCTGTGTTGTATCTCACGTCAACAGGTGTCAGAAGCGTTGTCATTCCGTGACGGGCTTCCGTACAACCTTCAGTTGCCTAGCGCGTCAACGCCCGTGCCCTTCAGCGTGCTGGTGCCGGTGCCCACCAAGTCCGAGACGTTTCCGAGCAGTCGGCCGACGGGCAGCTGCGACTCACCGGCCTTGTCGACGATATCGAGCCCTGCCTTCCGTTCGCCGTACAGCGAGGGGGTGGTGACGGTGGCGTTGGGCACGGTGAGTTTGGGCATGCCGGACTCCTCGGTCCCCGGGTTGGTGATCGGAAGGTCGACCTCGACGGAGGGCGTGACGGCTCGCAGCGGAGTGCTGCGGTTCATCAGCTGGGCCGAGGCGGCGTTCGGGTTCTCATCCGTGGCCGGCAACGGGACTTCCACGAGAGCCGATGGGGCATCCAGGATCGTCCCGAACGACGGTACGAGCGGCACCGTCACGTTCTCATCGGTCATGACCTCCGGCACGGACGGCGGGGTCAGCGGCTGGGACGGCACGGTGGCGCTGATGGTGGGTGCGTCGACCGGCAGGTAGGGGGTCACCCCGTCCAGCGGTACATCCACCGGTACCTGGGTGCCCGAATCATCCGCCGCCGCAGCGGTGGGGGTCAGCGCGGCTGCCGCACAGATCGCCAGTGCCGTGAACTTGCCCTGCTTGGAGATGCTCATACCGGTCTCCGCCTCTCTCCGTTTGCCCTTTCACACCCCTGCGTGCTGCAAGAACGAGACTGTCCGGGCCGGGAGTGCGGTCTTCCACCCGGTCGGCGCAGTCGTGCGACGAACGTGGCGATGGACGTGACTATGGGCGCGGCGATGGACGCGGGCGTGCGAAGGGCCCTGGGGCGCCGGCGGGGGGTGGCGGCATCCCAGGGCCCTTGGCGGTTCAGCGCGGCGTCAGGGCAGCGCCAGCGCTGAAAAGCGGCGCCGGGGGATTGCGCCGCAGGATTGGTTCAACCAATGGCAGCTACCTGCCACGGCTCACCATATGGCGGTAGGCACGTGGAACTTGTCCATGCATCGTGGTGGATGCGCCGCTCCCTGCGCAACCGTTTCGACTGACTCGGACAGGAGCCGTCTGGAAGCGTCTGGAACGGACTGGAACCGTCTGCAACCGTGGAGCGGCCGGTCCCCGGGCGCCCCCGGGGACCGGCCGCATGTCCCCCCGCCAAGGGCAGGGGTGGGTCGTGACCGGGCTGCTGTCCCCTGCTGTCCGGTCACCGCACCGGAGCGAGGTCCCACGGACGCGCGGTCCTCACCTCATCGGGAGGGCAGACGTCTCATCGCTCTGGTGGTGCCGCCCCACTGCCGCCGGGCGCCCAGCGGACATCGGGGACATCAGGACCAACGAAGCCTGTGCGCGGCAGTCACGGGACCGTACGGGTGACTCAGATACGGCCCCGGGAGAGCTCCAGCAGCGTCATGGCCAGCGCCGTGCCGGGCGTGCCCAGCTCGGCTCGGAAGCGCGCGAGAATCTCCATTTCCCGGGAGAGATGCACCCGGCGGCCGCCCGTGCTGATCCGGGTCTGCTGGATCCGGGCTGAGACGGCCATCCGTTCCTGGACGAGTTCGATGATCCGGCGATCGAGATCATCGATCTGGGTACGGGCGTCGCTGATCAGTTCCTCGGGGGCAGTGGGGGCAGCGGGTCCAGTGGCGGTCACGGTGGTTTCTCCTCGGGGCGTATGGGCCCCGGGGCGGTCGCGGCCCGGGAGATACGACAGGCGCCCCGGGCCTTGATCGGCCCGGGGCGCCTGTGGAAGTGCTTGTCAGTGGCTCAAGCAGCACTACCCACCACATGGCAGCCGGACGGGCCGGTGCCATAGGTAAACCAGAAGGTCGTCTGGGTGGGCTGTGTGGGCTGCTTGAACACAGCGCCCAGTATGCCCGCCAGCACGGGCCGTGGCCACTTCCGGGGCCGTTAGAATCGAAACACCACCCTTCTCCACCGCCGAAAGGCAGCTTCGTGGCATCAGCGCCCAACGCCGCGCCCAATGCGACCCAAGGACCGGGCGACCACTCCCCGGACGTGGTCCTCGTAGTTGACTTCGGCGCGCAGTACGCCCAGCTCATCGCCCGCCGGGTCCGCGAGGCCCGGGTCTACAGCGAGATCGTGCCGTCCACCATGCCGGTGGCCGAGATCCTCGCCAAGAACCCGAAGGCGATCATCCTCTCCGGCGGTCCCTCGTCCGTATACGCCGAGGAAGCGCCGAGCCTGGACCGTGCGCTGTTCGAGGCCGGTATCCCGGTATTCGGCATGTGCTACGGCTTCCAGCTCATGGCCCAGCTCCTCGGCGGCACCGTCGACAACACCGGCGCCCGGGAGTACGGCCGTACACCGCTGACCGTGACCAAGCCCGGCTCGACCCTCTTCGAGGGCACCCCCGCCGAGCAGCCGGTGTGGATGTCGCACGGCGACGCCTGCTCGGCGGCTCCCAAGGGCTTCACCGTCACCGCCGCCACGGATGTGGTGCCGGTCGCGGCCTTCGAGAACGACGAGCTGAAGCTCTACGGTGTGCAGTACCACCCCGAGGTCATGCACTCCACATACGGCCAGCAGGTGCTGGAGCACTTCCTCTACCGTGGCGCGGGCCTCACCCCGAGCTGGACCACCGGCAATATCGTCGAGGAGCAGGTCGAGGCCATCCGTGCCCAGGTCGGCAGCAAGCGGGCGATCTGCGGGCTGTCCGGCGGCGTGGACTCGGCCGTCGCCGCCGCCCTGGTGCACAAGGCCATCGGTACTCAGCTGACCTGCGTGTATGTCGACCATGGGCTGATGCGCAAGGGCGAGACCGAGCAGGTCGAGAAGGACTTCGTGGCCGCCACCGGGGTCCAGCTCAAGGTCGTCGACGCGGAGAAGCGCTTCCTGGACGCGCTCGCGGGAGCCTCCGACCCCGAGCAGAAGCGGAAGATCATCGGCCGGGAGTTCATCCGGGTCTTCGAGCAGGCCCAGGCCGAGCTGGTCGCTGAGGCGGGCGCGGATGGCGAGGAGGTCGCCTTCCTGGTCCAGGGCACGCTCTACCCGGACGTCGTCGAGTCCGGCGGCGGAACGGGCACCGCGAACATCAAGTCCCACCACAATGTCGGTGGGCTGCCGGAGGATCTGGAGTTCGAGCTCGTCGAGCCGCTTCGCCAGCTCTTCAAGGATGAGGTCCGGATGGTCGGCCAGGAGCTGGGTCTCCCGGACGAGATCGTCCAGCGCCAGCCCTTCCCGGGGCCGGGGCTCGGTATCCGTATCGTCGGCGAGGTCACAAAGGACCGGCTCGACCTGCTCCGCGAGGCCGACGCCATCGCCCGCGAGGAGCTGACCGCGGCCGGGCTCGACCGTGAGATCTGGCAGTGCCCGGTGGTGCTCCTGGCGGACGTACGCTCGGTCGGCGTCCAGGGCGATGGCCGTACGTACGGCCATCCGGTCGTGCTGCGCCCGGTGTCGTCCGAGGACGCGATGACGGCGGACTGGTCGCGGCTGCCGTATGACGTGCTGTCGAAGATCTCCACTCGCATCACGAATGAGGTCGCGGGGGTCAACCGCGTCGTGCTCGACGTCACGAGCAAGCCCCCGGGCACCATTGAGTGGGAGTGACCTCCCTCCTGGTCAACGGCTGCGCCGCCGCTCATCAGTTTGAGCGGCGGTGTTGTTGTTGACCAGCGGCTTCACCCGGCGGTCGCCATGATCGCCGTATGGAGGACACCCCCTTCCCCGAGTGGCTGCGCCCGCCATACGAGGGCTTCAGCGTTGACGACCTGTTCCGGCTGAAGGATCTGCCACCGCATACGCAGCTGATCGACGGAAGCCTGATTCCCCGCGCCCGGCAGAGCTGCTTCCACACCAGGCTGCGGAAGTCCTGCCCGGACCGCTGGGTGGTGGCCCGCGAGATGGTCGTTGTCATCGACCGCCGACAGGTGCTTGAGCCGGATGTCTCCGTGATCCACAGGGAGGCACGCCGGGGACCCGACAGCGACCCGTTTCCAGGCTGAGGACGCGCTGCTGGTGATCGAGACCGCCATGCCCGACTCGGAGCTCCGAGACCGAGAGCGTAAGCCGCAGCTCTACGGCCGGGCGGGCATCCCGCACTTCTGGCTGGTGGAGATGGCTGGTGAGCAGGACACCCCCGTGGTGCACACCTATGTGCTGAACCCGGTCACGAAGGCGTACGACTCCACGGGCACTCATATCAAGCAGCTCACCGTCGATGTGCCCTACGCCATCGACATCGACCTCACCGAGGTCGACCGGCTGTAGGGGGTCTGTCCGGTGGCTTTCCCCTAACCCTCCCCTTCCCGAAACTGTGGGCTGACGCCCCCAGACCCCCACCCTGTTGTGGGCACTCGCAGCCCCGCGAGGGGCTGTGGGTGGGCACAACACCCGGCCACCGGCCCGCACCCGGAAAACCCCGGGGCCCCGGGGCGAAGCCCCGGTTACGGGAAGGTGGGGGCACCTCCCAGCGGTAGCTGGGGGAGGGATACGGGGAACCCCACCCACAGCACGCCCGCAACCGGGCGGGGCCCGTCAGGGGGTCGGGCCGCCGAGCTTGCGTTGTTCGAGGAGGCGGTTCAGGTCGTGGGCGGTGATGAACCCCACCAACCGCTCACCGTCCATGACGAGGATCCACGTCCCGGCCCCCGGCCGGGCATCTTCGAGGATGTCCAGCAGCAGATCGTCCGGCGCGGCGGTGGTGCACCGCGACAGCGGGGTCGCCACCTCCCGGACGCGTACGTTCTCCCGCTGCGGGTCCGGGACCCGAGCGAGCTGCGGTAGCTCGACGATGCCGCTGGGGCGGCCCTCGATGTCGAGCAGCGGCAGCGCCGAGTGGCGGGTTTGCGCAGCCACGCTGTCGATGAAGTGGTCCACGGTCAGCCAGTCCGGCCCGGTCGCCACCGGGCTGGACATCGCGTCGGCCACCCGTATACCCCGCAGGGCTGTCGAGAGCCTGGCGCGCTGCCACTCCGCACTGGCGACGACCACCATGAAGAGGCCGATGAGCGCCAGCCACAGGCCACTCAGTGCCCCGTTGAAGGCCCAGAACCAGCCGCCCGCGATCAGCAGCGCGCCCATGACCTGCCCGCTGCGTCCGGCCGCTCGCTCGCCCTGTTCCCGGTCCCCGGTCCGCCACCACGTCAGCGCCTGCACCACGCGCCCGCCGTCCAGCGGCGCGGCGGGCAGCAGATTGAACACCGCGAGCAGCAGATTGGCCCAGCCGACCCACACCACGACAGCCGCGGCCACCGCCCAGCCGGTAGCGGCGTACAGCCCGAAACCCGCGCCCATCGCCGCTGCGCCGACAGCCACGCTGGTCAGCGGCCCGTTGATGGCCACCAGCAGGGCCACTGCAGCGGTTTGCGGCTTCCCCATCCGGGTCATTCCGCCCAGCGCCCAGATGGTGACGTCCTCGACGGCGACGCCCTTGCGCAGGGCGGTGACGGCGTGGGCCGCCTCGTGGGCCAGCAGGCTCGCCATGAGCAGGACCGCTCCGGCCGCACCCCCGGCGGCGTATACGGCCGTGGGCTCCCCGGGGAACCAGAGGGGCAGCCCCTGGCTGCCCAGAACGTACCCGAGCAGGATGACCAGCAGGGGCGCGCTCCAGTGCATCCGCAGCGGCACCCCGAATACTCGTCCGATCTGCACCGAGCTGTTCATCACCGTCTCCTGCCGGTGGCGGGGCACCAGGGGTACCGCAGGCGCCCTCACCCACAGTGTCGCTCGCTCGGGCTGCCCGCTGCTGTTGGCCGGTTCGGGGAGCTGGATCCTTGATTCTGGATCCTTGATTCTGGGGTCTTGACTCTGGGCAAAAATGGTGGAAACTAGAACATAAGCCAGGTAACCAGAGGATTGCACCGTCAATGGAGACGTCCATTGGCAAGAGGTTCTCGTGGATCTGGTGAGGCCCCCGGCACGTCTGTCGATACCGGAACCTCAGCGACGACTGAGGCGCCGATGGATCGACGGGACTACCGGGGACTGTTTTGTGTTGGGGGTCTGTTGGGGGGTGTCCGGCTCAGACCAGGCGGCGGGCTGTTGCCCAGCGGGTCAGCTCATGGCGGTTGGAGAGCTGGAGCTTGCGGAGGACCGCGGAGACGTGGGATTCGACCGTCTTCACCGAGATGAAGAGCTGCTTGGCGATCTCCTTGTACGCATAGCCGCGGGCGATCAGGCGCAGCACCTCACGCTCCCGCTGCGTGAGGCGGTCCAGGTCCTCATCCACCGGCGGCGCGTCCGTGGAGGCGAAGGCGTCCAGGACGAAGCCCGCGAGGCGCGGGGAGAAGACCGCGTCGCCGTCCGCGACCCGGAAGACGGCGTTGACCAGGTCCGTACCCGTGATGGTCTTGGTGACATAGCCGCGGGCGCCGCCGCGGATGACGCCGATGACGTCCTCGGCCGCGTCCGAGACGGACAGCGCGAGAAAGCGGACCGGCTGTTCCGGGCCGGCCATGAGCGCCGCGCTGCGGCGCAGTACCTCCACTCCGCCGCCCCCCGGGAGATGGACGTCGAGGAGCACGACATCGGGGCGGGTGGCGGTGATGACCGTAACGGCCTGATCGACGTCCCCGGCCTCGCCGACCACCTCGATGCCCGTGGTCGCGGTCTGGCCGATCTCGGCCTGAACCCCCGCGCGGAACATCCGGTGGTCGTCGACCAGGACCACTCGGGCCCGGCGTTCCTGCTCGTCGCTCATGATTGCGCCCTCTCCATCTCCAGCACTACCTCTGTCCCCTCACCCGGCGCCGAGCGCACCTCCGCCTTGCCGCCGTTGCGCACCATCCGGCCGATGATGGACTCGCGGACACCCATCCGGTCGGCCGGTACGGACGCCGGGTCGAAGCCGGGGCCCCGGTCGCGTACGGAGACAAAGACCGTGAGCCCCTCAACCTCGGCAAAGACCTGGACCGCGCCGCCCTCGCCACCGTACTTGGCGGCGTTGACCATCGCCTCGCGTGCGGACTGGACCTGGGCTGTCGTTTTCTCGTCCAGTGGGCAGTCACCCACACAGACCACCTCGACCGGCACCCCGTGGTGGTCCTCCACCTCGGCGGCTGTCGCCTTCACCGCTTCGGCGAGAGTCTGCGGCGCCTCCTCCTCGTCCTTGCTGGTGCCCTTGGCCCCCTTGTAGAGCCACGCCCGCAGCTCGCGTTCCTGGGCGCGGGCGAGCCGGGCGACCTCACGGGGATTCTCGGAGCTCCGCTGGATCAGGGTCAGGGTGTGCAGCACCGAGTCATGGACATGAGCGGCGACTTCGGCCCGCTCCTGGGCCCGGATACGCATCAGCCGCTCCTCGGAGAGATCCTGAGTCATCCGTACCAGATACGGTCCCGCCAGCAGGCCGATGCCCACCAGGACGGCGAGGGAGGCCTGGAGGACCGAGCCGAGTTGCCGTCCTGATCCCTGGATGACCACAAAGCCGGTGACCCCGGCGCCGACCAGGATGGCTCCGGCGGCGCTGCGGGCGAGGGGGAGCAGCCTTTTACGGCGGCTGACCTCGGTCCAGTGGGCGCGGCGGGCGTTGTCGGCCTGCCGCCAGACGACGGCGACGCCGATGCCCATCAGCAGCAGCGGCCACACATAGGCGTTGGCGGAGCCGAACTGCAGATTCTCGCTGAGCGCCACGAGGGCGGCGATCACCACGACCACCGCGAAGATCTTCCCCTTGTCCGGCCTGCGGGACGTTTTGCCGGACTTCGCGGTCTTCGCTGCCCTGGGTGCGGAGTCGACGCCGCCCGCGCCGAGTGGCACCACGAACCAGAAGACGGCGTAGAGCAGCGCCCCCAGCCCGCTGGTGAAGAAGAGGACGAGGAAGACGAGCCGGACCCAGGAGACCGGGAGGCCGAGATGACCGGCGAGCCCGCGCGCCACTCCGCCGAGCCAGCGTCCCTCAGAGCTGCGGTACAACTTACGCAGAGGGCGGACCTCGGCAGACGAGGGCGCGGCGGCGGTGGTCATGCCCCGATCGTCACACGCCCCCGGGCCCAGGGCATCAGGGTTGTCCCCTGAGCCAACCCGGAATGGGAGAGTCAGGGACACTTCCGGGACCGACCCGGATGCCTGAGTGACGGTCGAGTCGACAGTATGGACGCATGACAGAGGATCAGCGGGTCGATGCCGCGGACGCCGACGGCGCCGCCGCCGACACCGCTGCCGACACCGCCGCTTCCGGCCCCGCGGAAGCCCCAGCGCGGCTGGAGCGCAGTCGGCAGCACAAGGTGATCGGTGGTGTGTGCGGCGGACTCGGCCGCCACTTCGATGTCGATCCGGTGATCTTCCGGGTGCCGCTGGCCATTCTCGCCGTCATCGGCGGGCTGGGGCTGGTCGCCTATGGGTTCGCCTGGCTGCTGATCCCGTTGGAGGGCGAGGAGGAGAACGAGGGCAGGCGGCTGCTCTCCGGCCGCGTCGAGGCCTCCTCGCTCGCCGCGCTGCTGTGTGCTCTGGCCGGCTCCGGTCTGGTCCTCGCCTCGCTCGGCAGCGGCCGCAGTATGACGTTCTCGCTGCTGGTGCTGGTGGCCGTCGGGGCCGCCGTGCACTGGTCGCGGCAGCGGCGTAAGGCGGCGGCGGAGGAGGAGATCACGGAGCCGCTGCCCGACGCGCCTCCGGAGGCACAGGCGCCACCGGTCCCGGCCACACCGTCCTGGTGGCAGGAGCCGCTGACCAAGCACACCGGCCATCCGGACACCGGCTATCTCTGGGGGCCGGACGACGGCCCGTACGGCGGTCCGTACGATCCGGAGCCGTGCAGCGGACCGGCCGTGCCCCATGAGTGGGCCACGATTGAGGTGCAGGAACGGGAGCAGGGGCGTTCCATCGGCGGGCTGGTCTTCCTGGGCGCGCTGTCCGCCGCCGTCATCGGCACCGCTGCCGCCTGGCCCACGCAGCCGCTCGGTATCGCGCTGGTGATCGGGCTGAGCTGTGCGCTGGCGGTCTTCGGGCTCGGTCTGGTGATCAGCGCCTTCGCCGGGCGGACGGGCGGCGGCACCATCACGGCGGTGGTGCTTACCGCGGTGCTGCTGGCGGGGGCGGCGGCGCTGCCCAGGAACATCACCACGTCCTGGGCGGACACCACCTGGTCACCGGCCGCGGTGGCCGATGTCCGCAGCAGCTATGAGCTGGGCAGCGGCCGGGGTGTGCTCGATCTGTCCGGCCTTGAGGTCGGGGACGACCAGACGGTCCGTACGGCCATGAACGTGGGTGCCGGCGAGCTGCGGGTGATCGTGCCGGAGAACGTGACCGTCCAGGTCGACCTCAAGATCGGGCTGGGCGGCTATCGGCTGCCCGGCGAGGTGAACGGCGGCGGCGCCGGGCTGGCCGACACCTACTCCGTCGCTCCGCGCGGTGGCGGCGATCCCCAGGGCACGGTGAAGCTGAAGCTTGAGGTGGGGATGGGCGAGGCGGTTGTCGAGCAGAGGGGGACTGCGCGGTGAACCGGCACCGTTTTGAGCCTGCGCGGCTTGTGCTGGGGCTGGCGTTGCTGATGATCGCGGCGGGGTTTCTGCTGCGGGCCGGGGGGCGGGTGGCGGTGTCGTATCACGTACTGGTGCTGCTGCTTCCTGTTGCGCTGCTGCTGGGTGGGGTGACGGCCGGTACGGCGTATCTTGTGCGGCGGCGCCGCGGGTTGCCCTAGGGGGTGGGTTTTCCCCTAACCCGCCCCTTCCCGTAACCGGGGCTTGCGCCCCGGGCCCCGGGGTTGGTCGGTGCGGCCCCGGTGGCCGGGTGTTGTGCCCACCCGTTCCGCCCTGCGGAACGACTGCCCACAACACAGGGTGGTGCGGTCAGCCGAAGATTTGTTGGCCTTTGCGGCGTTTGCGTTGGGATATCACCGCATCCAGCGAGTACACCGGGGCCCCGGCCATGATCAGCGGTACCCAGGCCATCAGATACGGCAGGTCCTGGCTGTAGTAGTACGCCTCCACATCCCAGCTGATGGTGAGCCAGAAGGAGAGCGAGATCAGCGCACCGCCGAACGCCGCGAGCCGCGCCCACAGCCCGAGGAGTGTGCCGAGCCCGACGGCTATCTCACCGAAGGCGATGGCGTAGCCGAAGCGCTCCGGGTTGGTCATTGCGAGGTCGAGCAGCCAGGGCGCGGCGGCGCCCGGAATGGACTCCAACAGGCCTGCCATGGAGGCGGGATAGTCGGCGTCGGTGAGCTTGTCGAGCCCGGCGTAGACGAAGGTGAAACCAAGGAAGAGGCGCAGTGGCAGCAGCGCATAGCGGGCAGCGGTGGCCCTGACCCCTCCACCACGACCGCCCGGATCAAGTTGTGGGCCACCCAGACGGTCCGTGGGTACCATGGCGCGTCCCTTCCGCAAGTGCGTTCGGCTTCCGGAAGGGATTCTTTCCTGTCACTCCCCCCACAGGGCAATACGTGTGCGAACGCGGTGCGTTCGGTGCGGAAATCAGTCCACTACGTCGATCGCGTACCGGTTTGTCTCCACTCCCGCAGCCGTGATCACCTGGACCTCGACCCGGCCCGGCTCCACATCCACCGGCACCGGGACGGTCAGCACCGAGTCGGTCGGATTGGTGAAGCCGCCGATGACCGGCACCAGCGGCACATGGACATGCACGGTGCCGATGCGGACCACCATCCGGGCCAGCCGGTCGGCCGGGCCGCCGCCCGGCGGTACGAAACCGGCGCCCCGGATCTCGATGTCGTCGCCGGTACGGATGGGGGCGTCCAAGTCGCCGATCTCCCGGGCCCGTACGACCGAGAGGACCACCGGACGGCCGCCCTCCGCGTACTTCCCCGCCAGATAGGTCACCGCCGAGACGGCCACCAGCAGCGTCAGTCCCCACGGCAGGTCCGGCAGCGCATCCGGCTGCCGGGCCAGCCGTACCGCCGCGAACACCACGGTGACCGCGCACACCAGCGCGTACTGCACATCCGCGAAGCTGCCCCGGCCCGCGTCATCGGTGAGCAGATCGGCGGCGCGCGGCTGGTCCGCGCGCACCTTCTGCAACCGCTGGCCCAGCACCCGTACCGCCACCGTGCGACGGACGAAGACGGCCACCGCGCAGGTCAGCGCGAGTACCGTCAGCAGCCCGGCGCCGCGCTCCAGCGCCAGCCCCGCCAGCAGCTCCCGGCGCCGCGCCGCGTCCGAGGCGGCGGCCAGTTGGGCGGCCAGCGTCAGTACCGCGTACAGCACCAGCAGCACCCAGGCGGCGGCGACCGTACGGGAGGTGGAGAGCCGGTTGTCCTCACCGATGACCGGGGCCAGCACCCCGCCGCGCGACCGGTGCTGGTGTGCGGCGAGGGTCAGCAGCGTGGCGGTGACCAGAGCCGCGAGCAGCGCGGCGGAGCGAGTGGTGGACCAGCCGGTGCCGATGGCGGTGAGCGCCTGCACGATCAGCAGCACACCGGCCGCGATCCAGACGGCGAGCGTGGTGTGCTGCCACAGCTGGGTCAGCCGGGCCTGGCCCTCCTCCCGGGCGCGGTCGGCGATCGCCCGGGCTGCCTCGGTCAACTCATCGGAGACCCACTGCCGGGACGCGCTGGGTGAGTGCGCGAGCGCGGCGGGCACACCACTGCCCCGCGCCAGCTCATCGCGCCGTTGCCGGAAGGAGGCTATGGCCCGGCGGTGCCCCTCGCGGGCACCATGCGGACAGTCGGGGCAGGCGCAGTACGTATGGTGCGCGCTGCCGCCAACATCTCTCGCGCTCTCCCGTGCCGTCTCCACGGCCACGTGGCACCGCCACCTCTCCCCGCCTCTCGGCGCGTGCAACTTCCCAGCAATGCGTGGGAATTCTGCCCTACAAAGCGGCGGGTCAGCTCAACAGGTCGGGCTCATCCCGGGTGATTTGTGCGTAGAGAGGTTGATAGTTGATCCATGCGACGAGATCGTTACCCAGCTGATCGCGGGTCGCGGTGGCGTTTTTGCGGTCGATCAGGAGGGGTCTGCCCGCCGCCTTCGCGGTGAGCTGTACCTCGCAGGCGCGCTCCATGGAGATGAACCACCAGGCCGCCGCGTCAACCGAGTCGCCCACCGTCAGCAGACCGCGATTACGCAGGATGACGGCCTTGTGGGGGCCGAGCGCAGCAGCCACCTGACGCCCCTCGTCCGGGTCCACGGCCACGCCCGTATAGGCGTCGAGGAGGGCGTGATCCTCGTAGAAGGCACATGCCTCCTGGGTGATCGGATCGAGCGGTTCGCCGAGTACGGAGAGTGCCCGGCCGTGCGGGGAGCGGCTGTGCGCGACGGCGATGACGCCGGGGCGGGCCCGGTGCACCTGAGAGTGAATGGCGAACGCGGCCTGGTTGACATGGTGGTGGCCCTCGACGACCTGGCCGTCCGGATTCACCAGGACGAGGTCACTGACCGTGATGTGCCGCAGCGGCGCGCCGAAGGGGTTTACCCAGCAGCAGTCGGTGTGTTCCGGATCGCGCGCGGTGATGTGCCCCGCGACCCCCTCCTCGAAGCCCAGCCGCCCGAAGATCCGCAGCGCCGCCGCCAGCCGCTCCTTGCGGTAGCGCCGCTGCTCGTCCACGGAGGTGTGTTCGGGCGGCAGGGCGAAGTGCAGTTGGTCGGGGGGTATCGGGGTCAGAGGCGGGCGGTGCTGCATGGGGCCTCTCCTCTTGCTGTTCCTGCTGCGGCATACGGGGGTCTACGGGGTCTACGGGCCGGAAGGTAACCCCAAAGGTCACAAGTGAACAGAGCTGATCAGCCAACGGTTCATCCAGGCCGGGTGGCCGTGTTGAAGGGCATCTCGTCGATCGAGGCCACCCGGACCGGGGCGCCGGGCCGCGGAGCGTGGATCATCTGGCCATTTCCTGTATAGAGGCCGACATGGCTCAGCCCGGAGTAGAAGAACACCAGGTCGCCGGGGGCCAGTTGGCTGCGGGGAATGCGCTGGCCGACGTTGACCTGGGTGTAGGTGGTGCGGGGGAGCGAGACGCCGGCGGACTTCCAGGCGGCCTGGGTCAGCCCGGAGCAGTCATAGCCGTTCGGGCCGGTCGCGCCCCAGACGTAGGGCTTGCCGAGAGCGGACCGCGCGTAGGCGATGGCCTGAGCGGCACGCTGACTGGTCGGCGCGGTGACCTTGGGGAGGTCAGCCCTTCGGGTGGTCCGGTCGCCGCGGTCGGCGCGAGCGTTCCCGTGGCCATGGCCGTCCTGGGCGAGCACCCGGCCGCGCTGGGCGGGGGTTAGCTCGGCCAGCAGCTTGCTGGCCCGCTTCAGCTTGGACTGGATGGTGCGCTTGTGCCGATGGGCGGCGCGCTGAGCGGACTCGAGGGTCCTGGCCTCGGCGGTGGCCTCCGTACGCAGCTGCTCCGTACCGCGGAGCTGGCTGCGGAGTCTGCCCAGGGCGCTGGACTGCCGGGCTCCCGCCCGGTCGGCGGTCGCTGCGCGCCGCAGGAACCGCTCGGGTGCGGCGGAGAGCGCGAGCTGGACGCTGGGGTCGATGGCGCCCTGCCGGTACTGCGCCGTGGCGTAGGAGCCGAGCGCGTTGCGTACGGCATTCATCTCGGCGGTCCTGCGGGACGCCTGGTCGCGGAGTGCCTCGAGCCGCCGCTCGGCCTTCTCGGCCCGCTCGGTGGCGCCGTTGTACCGCTCAGTCGCCTCCTCGGCCTCATGGTGCAGTTTGTCGACCTCCGTCTTGACCTGGGACAGTGTCGGCGACGGGTCGGCGTGTGCCCCGCCGCCGTAGACAGTGGCGGTCGCGGTGGCGGCGCCTGCGAAGACAAACGTCGCCCAAGTCGTGGAGCGGGACTTGGCTCTGGGGGGCTTTGGCTTTCGGTGCGCTGCCATGCACCGGGAGGCTAGAGCTGGACACCGCCAGCCGGGGGGCCGTTGACCGGCACTGGTCACTTTCGATCGTACGGAGCGTGGAAGGTCCCTCACCCGGAGAGACAGCACGCCGCGTTCCGTATATCCGTGACCGAAGTGCTGAATGAGGCATACCTGACCACAGGGGTGTGCTAGAGCCCCGGATACGCTCCGGCCCTATGGACGTACTCATCAACATCTTCGTCGCCCTGCACATCATCGGTATCGCCGCGCTGCTGGGCGGATTCTTCGCACAGATGAAGGTGATGGGCACGGGTCAGGCCCGGATAACTCCGGGAATGCTGCACGGTGCCTTCACCATGCTCGCCACCGGCCTGATCCTGGTCGGCCTGAACCAGGCCGCCGGCCATGAGGTGAACAACCTCAAAATCGCGATCAAGCTCGCGCTGCTGGTGGTGATCCTCGGGCTCGTCTATGTCAAACGCGACGAGGAGAAGGTGCCGGCGGCCGTCATGGGCAGCGTCGGCCTGCTGACGACCGCGAACATCTTCATCGCCACGGTCTGGACCTGAGCGGTTCGCCGGACGGGCCCCACGCGACCCGTCCGGCGATTGACTGTCCTAAGCGGGCCGCACCGCGCTGTGGAAGGGCATGTAGTCGATCGACTCGTACTTCACATCGTCGCCCGGCTTGGACGCGTGGATCATCTGCCCGCCGCCGACATAGATGCCGACATGGCTGATGTCGTCGTAGAAGAAGATCAAGTCGCCTGGTTTCATCTCGGACTTGGCCACCTTGGTGCCAACGTTCACCTGGTCATAGGTGACCCGCGGCAGCTCGACACCGGCGGCCCGCCAGGCGGCCTGGGTGAAGCCGGAGCAGTCGTAGGAGTTGGGGCCGGTGGCGCCCCAGACATACGGCTTGCCCAGCTCCCCCTTGGCGAAGCTGATGACCTTCTCGGCCTTGGCCGCGTATGAGTCGGTGGGCTGCTGATCACTCGGCGGGGCCGACGGCTCCTCGGTCTCCTTCGCCGCCTCCTCGCGCCGCTTCCGCTCAGCCTCCGCCTTCGCCTCAGCTTCAGCCTTCGCCTCGGCCTTGCGCTGCCGCTCCGCCTCGGCCGCCTTGCGTTGGGCCTCCTCCTGCTTCTTCTTCTCGATCGCCGCCAGCCGTGCCTTCTCCTCGGCGGTCAGCTCGGACAGCAACTGCCGCGCCTGAGTGAGCTTCGCCTGTACGGCCCGCTTGTCCTTGGCGAGCGTCTGCTGTGCCTCGGTGAGCTCAGCCAGGCTCGCGGCCGCTTCGGCCCGCTTCTCCCCAGCGGCGCGGTGCTGTTTCTGGTACTCGCCAACGGCCGCCTTCTGCCTGGCCGACAGCCGGTCCATCACATGCGTCTGGCGGAAGAAGCCCTGTGGATCGCTGGAGAGCAGCAGGGTCGCGGTCTCGGATATCCCGCCGGTGCGGTACTGCGCGGCGGCATAGCTGCCGAGTGTGCGGCGGGCGTCATTGAGCTGGTCG
This sequence comes from Streptomyces gobiensis, assembly GCF_021216675.1. NCBI lineage: Bacteria > Bacillati > Actinomycetota > Actinomycetes > Kitasatosporales > Streptomycetaceae > Streptomyces > Streptomyces gobiensis. Next base: position 3,551,600 of record NZ_CP086120.1, read on the forward strand.
GTGCGCTTGGCGACATCGTCCAGCATCCGGTCGACCCGCTTGCGCTGTGTGTCGGTTTTCTCCTTGGCCGCGTTGTACTTCTGGGTGGCGGCACCCGCCTGCCGATACAGCTCGTCGACCTTCTTCTGGGTCTCCTCAAGCGTGGGCTTCCCATCCTCGGGCGCGGCGTTCGCGCTCTGCGAGAGCAGGGTGACGGATGCCAGGGCCGCCGCGGTGGCACCGACGGCACTACGGCGGGCGGTGGCGGACTGCAGCGTTCCGGTGCGCGGCTTGCGATGCGACGCCAAGACCGGCGACTCCTTCCGTGGACCGCCTACCGGGTTAGCTGTCGGGTTCGGGCGGGAAGGCTGCCCTACGGGTCGTATGCCGCCGTATGCGGTGCGTATGGCCCGATTCACCCCGGTGGTACGTAAGTTGGGTCCCCGGCTCCGGCGCAGGCCGGACTCGGCGGAGGCTGCCCGTGCCGGCACTTTCGCCGACGGGGGGCGGGCCGCCTTGACCGAGCACCGTAGTAAGTCTGTGGGGCTCTTGGGAAGGCCGATGTTCGATACGCCCGAAATCATTCCACTCCCCGACCTACCGCTGGGACTAAGCCCCGCTACTCCCAGCGGGAAGTAGCGGGGCCCAGAACGCATAAGCGGGTCAGGCCGCCTGTACGCGTACCGTCTTCCCCGGTGACGGCACCCCGGAGCTGTCCACTACCACCAGCAAATAGTCGCCCGGCGGCGCGGCCGCTGGATTGGCCGGTGGTGTCGCGACAATGCTCCAGCGGGCCTCAATCCGCTCACGCTTCGCCACCGCCAGCCATACATAGCGCTGGTCCATGTTGCTGCCGTGGGTGGTAGAGCCCAGGCGGATCAGCGCGACCCGGGCATTCTCGTCCAGACCGAGCCCCTCGGTGATGAAGGTGAACTTCTTGCCGTAGTGGAGAGTTGGCGTCGCGGGTCCCGGGATGTCGGGGGTGCAGGGCCGAGGTCCGCGCCAGAGATAAGGCGGGTAGTACCGTTCGGCGTCCGTGTGTACGGACATCCAGTCATGGCCCTTGAAGGTGTCGTAGCCACCGGTGCTGCCCGCCTTCAGGACGGTGCCATCAGGCTGAAGCAGAGCTGTCGCGTGGTAACGCCGGTCGGTAGCGGCGGTCGCGGCGGCGGTGAATGTCTCCCCGTCGGGGTCGAAGAGTTCGGCCTGGAGGACCGGGTCGTGGTTCTGGTTGCCCCAGCCGATCCCCGCACCGCCGCTGACCAGGACCTTCCCATCAGCGAGCAAGGTGGCGTCGGGCAGCACCCGGGCCTGGTGCATCGACTGCGCCTTCTGCCAGCCTGGCTGCGCTGTCAGGCTCTTGGCCGTGTCGACGTAAAGGATCTCCGCTGTGGCGGTGGAGGGCTGCCGGTCCGAGAAGTCGCGGTGGTCCTCGTGCTCTTCATGCTGGCCGCCCACGGCGAGGACCCGCATAAGGGAATTGCCCGGTTCGAGGGGGAGCAGGACCATCGAGCCGTACGTTGGGTAACTGCGTGAGCCGTGGGTGTGCATCGGATACAACCTGGGTGCCAGAAGCAGCGGCTGCTCCTCGCTGGGGTCATAGGTATACAGCCAGGCCCGGTTGGTTTCCGCGAGGGCGATGACCGTGCCGCTGGTGTCCGCTGTCGGCAGCACGAACACCGCCGGGTAAGTGGCCAGCCTGTCGACTTCCCGGGGCAGCATCTTGGTGTCGATTAGCCGCTCACCCCTCTTCACCACCTCCTCCTTTCCCGGATGGAAGATGTCGTAATTGTTATTGATGCTGTTCCAGTAGCCGGTCGGGGAATCATCCTGCTTCTTGTCGAGCACCGGGATGTCCCGACTCCCGCCGGTGATGAGCATCATGCCGTCCGGCAGCGCGGTCACCCCGGGATACCACCGGGCCGGTGCGGCGGTATCTTCTTTGAGCTGCCGCCAGCCCGACGAAGCGTTGGGGTCGTAAATGTGCATGTGCTTCGCTACATGCTGGTCCGGCTTTCCCCCAACCTTGTTGGAGATATGACCGCCTACGACGAGCAGCTTTCCATTCGGAAGATGGGCGCTTCCAGCACAGAAGATCTGCATTTTGTGGGGCTGCATCGGACGGTCATGCGTCCGAAGATGCGCGATGTCGAGCACCCGCGATTCGAGTTCCTCCAGGTTGTAGATGTCCCACACCCACTGCCCCGGTCGCGTCGGGTGCTTCATCGGAGTCCCGTCCGGATTGCGCTTCCGTGGCGGCGACCACATCACCACCTCCATGCCGTTGTCCTTGCGCATGAGGGCGGCATGGACGGCGACGATTTCGAGGTCGAGAGCGGACCCGTTGCGGCCGGCCGGACGCCATTGGCCCGCCACGGGCTCGATCCAGACATCCATCGTGGTGATCCCATGAGGCGTTGTCACTGTGAGCCGGTCCCCCGGCGTCAGCGGCGGACCGACCTGGCGGGGAACGACCCACACGGCGCCGGGCTCATCCTTGGCGACGCGGAGAGAGACCTTCCCCTGCTGGGCGGAGTCACGGGGGTCGGTGATGATTCCGGTGCGGCCGGTGGTGCTGGAAACGCTGATGTCGATCGTCTCGTCCCGCGACGTGCCGAGAGGAATCCGCACGGCCCGCGGCTTGCGGGTGGGATCGAGAGAGAGGTGCAGCCGGTGGCTTTTCGCGAGCACCTCCGCCTTCGAGATATCGAAATACTCGGGTGCCCGTGTCGAGCTGATGGGCGCATTGCCAAGAAGTGCGGCGCTCGCAGCGGTCATCGCCGCCGTTGTCAGTACGGTACGACGTGCGAGGGGTTTGCTTCGGGTACCCGCGTCCGGTGAACCGGCGGGCTGCCGTGCCTCGGCCATGTCAGTCATCAGCGTCTCCATGTGGTGATGGAAGGTGCGTATTTCTGCCATGCTTCGGCGCGGTAAGGCGAGAAAAAGTCCTCTCCGGTCGTATTTACGGACTGCGTCGAAGTTGGGTGGTCGCACACACCTCGAGAGAGTGACATGGCTCCGTTCGGGTTAATCCCTACGGGAAATCTAAACCACCTCTTCGGGTTAATGCGGAGTTAATGACGCCTCGTCAGTCCCTCCAGCCAGGGGATTTGGGCTCGTTGGTTCGGGGTATGCCCCAATGGGTAGGGTCAACCCGTGGGGGCGGGCTCTGGGTCGTAGAACGTGCCGTCGCGGAGTATCGCGAAGAGCATGTCGGCTCGGCATCTCACGAGGCAGGGGAGGCTTGGGTGGGGCGCTTGCCCTGGCTGATCTTCTTGTTGTAGTAGGCCCTGGAGACCGGGTCGGTCAGGGCCCGCGAACGCGGACAGGAAGAACGCCCGTTTAAGCTGCTTGTTTCTTTGGCGGGATGGCTGTTCGCCGCAGACCGAGGAGCCCGAGCTGCGGCTTGCCGGGGCGAGGCCCGCGCAGGCCGCGGGTGTGTTCCGTTGCGACACTGCGGGGCATTCAGGGTGCCCTAATGCGGCCCGGTGAAAACTCACGGAGGGACGCTGGTCGGCTTGCTCCTATGAGCTGGGTCCTGCCGGAACTCCGTTCAGTTCTCCTGGACCCGGATTACGGGTGTGTGGGTGATGGGGAAGTTCACCGAGCGGGCGATGAAGCACACTGCGGGTACGTCGCTGTGCAGCGAGCGGGCCTTCTCCACCATCGACGCGTCGGCGACTGTCACCTCGGGGCGCAGGACAACCCCGGTGATCTGGCCTCCTCCGCCGCTCTCGTCCATGGTCATGACTCCATGGGCGTGGTCCTCGTAGTCGGTGACGGTGACCCCGCCGACAGCGCAGAGGTGGAGGTACCAGAGCATGTGGCACTGAGCCACGGAGGCTACGAGCAACTCCTCGGGGTTCCAGCGCGCGGGATCGCCGCGGAACGCGGGATCTGACGAGGCGGCGATCCCGGCCTTGCCGTCCGCCAATACCTCATGATCTCGGCTGAAGGACCGGTAGCTGTCCGTGCCTGATCCGAGGTTGCCCGTCCACTCGACCGTGACGTCGTAGGTATGCGTGGTCGTCATGGGGTCAGAGCTTAGAAGGCGCTGGAGGCGGAGCTGTCGGGGCGGGGCTGGAGGCTCCGGACGGTAGCGGCGTCCCGGTCGGGAGCCGGTTGGAATGGGTGAACATGCGCTTCCTCCTTCGTTCGCTTGCGGATCCCTGCCGGGGCTCAGCATTGCGTGAACGAGCTCGGCCCCGGCAGGGCGCCTGTCAGCCGGGACGTCTGCGACGGGGACTGGTGCCCCGTTCCATGCCCCGATGGCGGTGGGCTGGCCGACGGGCCTGCGAGGAGATTGGGGCTCACCCGCACGCCCACCGGGGGCCGGGGGTGACACGTTGGCCGCAGTGGCACGCGCGGACCTGGGAGCCGTGCTCCTAAGGCGACCGCGCCAACCCCGAGAGCGTTTGCCGCGATAAGAGTCAGCCCGGTCAGCAGGCCGTCAGCAGTGGGGCGCGGTGACGGCCGCTCACCGGCCCTCACCTCCCAACGCGGCCAGAGGAGCCCCTAGGCCACCGTCCCGCCGCTTTCTCTTAGCTCCGTGATCGCTTTGTACCGGTACTCGTGATCCGGGCTGATCGCGTGCGGCCAGCGGACGATGACCACCTCCGCCAGTCCCTCGGTGGCCAGCTCCACGACTTCTCGCCATCCTGGCCGCCTCCTCGGGACTGATTCGCCGAAGAAGTCGGTCACTTCACGTACCAGTCGAAGCCGATGTTTTTCGGCGAAGGCCTGCCCTTCTTCGCGGGCCTTGGCCTCCGGGATGCCGGAGTCCCAGGCGCGGCGGCGGGCGCAGATGTAGAGCACAGCCGGTGTAGTGGGGTCCTTCTCTTGGATGGTGCTGGTCCTTGTCATCGTGAGCCTCGTGGTCGGGGGCGGCGCCTCATTCGCCCGCTTCGGCGGAAACGCGCAGACGAGGCCCTGACGCCGCCAGGTGGCCCGGTTGGGGATCGGGGTTCTGGGCGGCGTAGCCATTCGACCGCCACGGGTAGCTCCGGAGGACTCCAAGAGGTGACCTCAACTTGGAGTCATAGTTAGGCATTGGCCGTAGCATCGACAACGGACACCGCTCGGGGGAGGGCTATGACCACTAAGTCCCAAGATCCGCGCACTGTCATTGCTGCCTTACTCAATGACAACCGTCTGCGTCACGCATGTGCCCAGCGCGACATGGGCGCCCTGTTCCGAATGCTGAACGGCCGGGGTGTGAGCACGCGCCGGTTGGCCGCAGCCGTGGACATCACCCAAGGGCGGCTCTACGACTACATGAACGGCCGGACCCGCGTGGAAAAGCTCGCGATGTTCGAGCAGATCGCGGATGCCTTCCACATCCCGGGGCACATGCTTGGCCTGGCTCGCCGGTCCTGGGAACCGACCGCCAGCGCGGAGCCGCAGCACCAGCACGCAGACCATCCGCCGCCGGATGGTGACGACCTCGCGGCCATGGGTCACTTCCGCGCCGCCGACCGCGAGACCGGCGGAGGCCGCCTCTACGGCGCGGTCGTGCGGCACCTCGGCGATCAGGTGGCCCCCCGTCTGGTGGACGCAGGCAGCAGTCCGCAGGTGTTCGCGGCAGCGGCAGCGTTGACGGAGATGGCGGGGTGGATGGCCCATGACTCCGGCCACGATGAACGCGCCGCGCGGCACTTCGCCCGCGCGCTCCCTCTCGCGCGCATCTCCGGTGACCTACCGCTGGGCGCGCACATCGCCGCCAGCAGCAGTCACCTCGCTCTCCAGGCCGGAGACGCTGCCAGGGCAGCACGTTGGGCATGGACGGGGCTCGACCTCGCCGCAGAGGGCCCGCGGATTCGGCCTTGGCCGCGCGGCTGCACGCGATGCAGGCCGGCGCCCTGGCAGCAGGATCCCAGCATGTGCCAGCCGCTCGCGCCTTGGACCAGGCCCAACAGGGCCTCGACGCTTCGCTGAACGCCACGCACCCGTGGCTCAGTCCTTTCGACGCCGCAGCACTCGCGAGCGAGTCGGCACTGGCGATGCGCGACCTTGAACGGTTCGAGGAGGCACTGACGCACGCGGAGCGAGCGGTGACCCTCCGGCAGGCGGACCGTGCCCGATCCCTGGCCCTGGGTCGGATCACCCTGGTGGACATCCACCTACGCCGTGGCGACCTCGACGCCGCCGTGGGTATCGGTCACGACCTGCTCAGCACAAGCCCCACCCTGGGCTCCATCCGCGTTGTCCACCAGCTCGACGAGCTCCGCCGGGTGCTGGAACCCCATAAGACCTACGGGCCGGTGCGTGAGTACCTGGTGCGCTTCGACGACGCACGCCGAGCCAGGATGCTGCTCCTGGCCGACATCATCCCGTCAGGAGGCATCCCCGCATGAGGCCCACCACTCACACCCCCACGCCCGCTGATCCGGAAGCCTGGAACGCCTACCTCGCCGAAGGCAACGCCGCCCAGGCCCGCAAACGCGTAGCCGCCGATGTGCTGCTCCGCGACCCAGCCGGGCGCGTACTGCTGGTGAACCCGACATATAAGCCCGGATGGGACCTGCCTGGTGGTATGGCGGAGGAGAACGAGCCCCCGGAGAGGACGGTGGCCCGGGAGCTGGGCGAAGAACTCGCACTAGAGGTCACATTGCGGGGGCTGTTGGTGGTGGACTGGGTAGCCCCGCACGGGCCATGGGACGACCAGATCGCATTCATCTTCGACGGTGGCATGGTCACCAGTGCCCAAGCCGCAGAACTGCGGCCCCAAGACGCCGAGCTGTCCGAGATCGCGTTCGTCACCCAGAACGAGGCCCGCAATCGGCTCCGGCACCGCATCGGCCGCCGCTTCGATGCCGCTATGCGCGCTCTCGACAGCGGGCGCCCCCTGTATCTCCGAGACGGCGTGCCCCTGGTGTGACCGCCGACCGCACCCCCCATTGGCAGGGTCTTGATGAGCGGCACCCTCATAGCAACCGGATCACCGCTACCACGTGCGTAGAGCCGGTCGGACGAGGCTCGGCACGGTCATGAATATTGCCGTGCTGGCCGCTGTCGTACGGGAGTTGACCGGTTTTGACTGAGTCGCGCGGGATGCCGTTGATGTGGTTAGAGTGAGCGGGTCAGCACGCTTCGTATGCAGTGAAGCGGCCCTCAACGGCGCTAGCAACACCGAAGAGGGCCTTCACCGCCAAGGTCGACTAGAGGAGACCCTGGGATGCTTCGGCATGTTATCGCGCCTGCGCGCTTCTTTACTCAAGTTCCGAATGAGATCATCCGTCATCCGAGGCTGAACGGTACGGCTGTGCGGATGTTGCAGTGGGCGCTGTCGTTGCCGGAGGGGTCGCGGGAGACGTTCACGAGTATCGGGGAGCAGATGCCGGAGGGGCGGATCGCGATCCGTAAGGCCCGTCAGCAGCTGGTGGATGAGGGCTTCGTTCATACGCGGCAGTGGCAGTGTCCGGAGACCGGGCGGTGGGAGACCCGGGTGCTGGTCTCCAATGTGGCGCTGACGAGTGACGAGGAGATCGCCGCCGCTTTCGCAGGGCAGCCGGGTGGCAGGATCCTGCCTGCCGGTAAGCCAGTGGATCGGGCTGTCGGCGACTCACCCAAGGGTGTAAACACCCGGGAGAACACTCCCCACCCTCCCGAGGTCGGTCCTGAACTGGGGCGGGCCGCTCGCGTGTTGGCCAGCATTGGAGCAGTTGAGCCCCGGTTGCGGCTGGGGGCCGCCGAGGCCGTACGGCTGGCCCCGCTGGCTGAGGAGTGGTTCGCACGCGGTGCTGGGGAGGCCGAGATCCGGGATGCGCTGACGGTCGGGTTGCCCCGGCGCGTACACGCCCCCGGAGCGATTGCCGCCTACCGCTTGCGGGCCAAGCTGCCAGCGAAGCCCACGCCCCCGGCACCCCCGCCCGCCGAGTGCGGGGAATGCCGTGATCCGCTCCCACGGGGGCAGGAGTCGGGGATCTGCGCACGCTGCGCCGGGGTAGTGCCACCGGACCCGGAACCCGTTCCCGAGGCGCAGCCCGGTCCGGCCCTGGTACGGGCTGCCTTCCAGGCCGCACGCGGCCAGGCGCGGACTGTGTCTGCGTGAGGGGGTGGGGAGGGGTGGGTTGTTCCGGACGCTTGCCCGTCATTTGTGGCCCGACACAGACCTCACCGGCCCACTCAACGCCGCCGCGTGTCGGCCCGTAAATCATGGGTCCGGAACGTTCCACCCCGGACCGCCCCCGACCCCCCACCGCCGGACGGAGTCCGGCGCAGACGGCCGAAGCGTGTGAGGCCCCCCGGGCCGAACACTGCGAGGGCGGCCGAAAAAGGATTCAGCCCGCCCCCGACCCACAACGGACCGGCAGGGCGAAAGAGGTCAGCCCCGCTTGCGCGTCTCCCAGCGGTTGGGGTAGCGGATCTTTACGTCGCCCATCCCGGCGCGGCCGGTGATCTCCAGGGTGGGGGCGCCGGGGTGCGGCGGGTCGGTGGCCTTGTTGCGGACCTCGCCGATGGTCAGCCGTAGACCGTGGGGACGGACCGCCCAGCCGTGCGGGACGACGATGGTCACATCGCCCATCCCCGAGTTGATCTCCAGGGTCACCTCACGCTGGTGGCACTCGGCCTGCGAAAAGTCGATCTTGATGTTGCCCATCCGGCAGATCGCACTGATCCGCCGGGGCACCACCCAGTAGCCGTTCTGTGCGATGTCGCCCGCACCCGACTTCAGGACCAGCGGTTCCTCGGTACGGGGATCGATCACGTCGGCCCGCTCGGGCAGGTCCGCGGTGAGCGGCTCCAGCTCGCCATAGGTCTTGGCGGCGAAGGCCCGCTCCAGCCGTTCCTCCAGCTCTTCGAGGTCGATACGGCCGTCTCCCGCCGCCTCGCGCAGCCGCTCGGCCACTGCCTCCCGGTCCGCATGCGACGCCCGCAGCTCCGGGTTCCGGCGGGGGCGGGGTGCGGGCGCTCGGGAGGAGTCGGTCATACCGATAAGTTTAGGAGCCGTGATGGAAGTCGGTAGGGCCGCCTAGACTCGGGTAACGATGAGCAGCCTCTTCGACGACAGCTTCCTGGCAGATCTTGATCCTCCGAAGGCCGAGGACCCGCCGCCTCCGCCCGAGGCCGAGGCCGAGGCCGTTTCGGCCGTGCCCGAGGACGAGATCCCGGACGACCTCTTCGCGGGCACCTTCGCCGGTGACGGCGGCCGGGACGCGTACCGGGACGCGTACTACCGCGATGGCGCACCGCGCCCGGTGATCGATCCGGCTGCCCTGCTGGAGGGGCTGAATGAGCAGCAGCGGGCCGCGGTGGTGCACAGCGGTTCGCCGCTGCTGATCGTCGCGGGCGCCGGATCCGGTAAGACCCGGGTGCTGACCCATCGCATCGCGTATCTGCTGGGCACCCGGCGGGTGCATCCGGGGCAGGTCCTCGCCATCACCTTCACCAACAAGGCCGCGGGTGAGATGAAGGAGCGGGTGGCGGAGCTGGTCGGCCCGCGTGCTCAGTCGATGTGGGTGTCGACCTTCCACAGCGCGTGTGTGCGCATTCTGCGGCGGGAGAGCAAGAAGCTCGGCTTTACGTCATCGTTCTCGATTTACGATGCCGCCGATTCCAAGCGGCTGATGGCGCTGGTGTGCCGGGATCTCGATCTCGACCCGAAGCGTTTCCCGCCGAAGGCCTTCAGTGCAAAAGTCTCGAATCTGAAGAACGAGCTGGTGGATGAGGAGGACTTCTCAGCGCGGGCGGCTGGGGGCACCTCCCAGACGGAGTCTGGGGGAGGCTTCGAGAAGAGCCTCGCCGAGGCTTACACGATGTACCAGGCGCGGCTGCGCGAGGCCAACGCGCTGGACTTCGACGACATCATCATGACGACCGTGCATCTGCTGCAGGCGTTCCCGGATGTCGCCGAGCACTACCGCAGGCGTTTCCAGCATGTGCTCGTGGATGAGTATCAGGACACCAACCATGCGCAGTACAGCCTGGTCAGGGAGTTGGTCGGGGCGGGGGAGGAGCGCGCTGAGCTGTGTGTGGTGGGGGACGCGGACCAGAGTATCTATGCCTTCCGGGGCGCCACCATCCGTAACATCCTCCAGTTCGAGGAGGATTACCCGGACGCCACGACCATTCTGCTGGAGCAGAATTACCGCTCGACCCAGACCATTCTGAGTGCGGCCAACGCCGTCATTGAGCGCAATGAGAACCGGCGGCCGAAGAATCTGTGGACGCAGGCCGGTTCCGGGGCCCGTATCACCGGCTATGTGGCCGATACGGAGCATGACGAGGCACAGTTTGTCGCGGACGAGATCGACCGGCTGACGGACGCGGGCGAGGCGAAATCCGGGGATGTCGCGGTCTTTTACCGGACCAACGCGCAGTCCCGTGTCTTTGAAGAGGTTTTCATCCGGGTCGGGCTGCCGTACAAGGTCGTGGGCGGTGTGCGCTTCTATGAGCGCAAGGAGGTCCGGGACGTACTGGCGTATCTGCGGGTGCTCGCCAACCCCGAGGACGCGGTGCCGCTGCGGCGCATTCTCAATGTGCCCAAGCGTGGGATCGGCGACCGAGCGGAGGCGATGATCGAGGCGCTGGCACTGCGGGAGAAGACCACCTTCCCGCAGGCGCTGCGGCGGGTTGATGAGGCGTATGGGATGGCGGCCCGTTCGGTGAACGCCGTCAAGCGTTTCAATACGCTGATGGAGGAGCTGCGGACCGTCGTCGAGTCCGGCGCCGGGCCCGCGACCGTGCTGGAGGCGGTGCTGGAGCGTACGGGCTATCTGGCCGAACTGCAGGCCTCGACCGATCCGCAGGATGAGACCCGGGTGGAGAACCTGCAGGAACTCGCCGCGGTGGCACTTGAGTTCGAGCAGGAGCGCGGCGAGGACAATCCCGGGACGCTCGCGGAGTTTCTGGAGCAGGTGGCGCTGGTCGCGGACTCGGATCAGATCCCGGACGAGGGCGAGGGGGACGATGCCGGTGTCATCACCCTGATGACGCTGCACACGGCCAAGGGCCTGGAGTTCCCGGTCGTCTTTCTGACCGGTATGGAGGACGGCGTCTTTCCGCATATGCGGGCGCTGGGCCAGACCAAGGAGCTGGAGGAGGAGCGGCGGCTGGCGTATGTCGGTATCACCCGGGCGCGCGAGCGACTGTATGTCAGCCGGTCGACGATGCGCAGCGCGTGGGGGCAGCCCTCGTACAACCCGGCGTCGCGCTTCCTGGAGGAGATTCCGCCGGAGTATCTGGAGTGGAAGCGCACGGGTGGCGTCGTGGGCGGGGGCGCCGGGATGGTGCCGACTGCCGGAATCCCGGGAGTCGCTGCCTCGCTGTCGTCGACCGCGCGCCGGGGCGCGTCCGGCTTCGCGACCCGTAGGGCGAAGGACCGGCAGGTCGTAGCGCTGGCGGTGGGGGACCGGGTGACGCATGACAGCTTCGGGCTGGGGACCGTCGTCGGGGTGAAGGGCAGCGGGGACAACGCCGAGGCGACGGTCGACTTCGGGGACACCAAGCCGAAGCGGCTGCTGTTGCGGTACGCCCCGGTGGAGAAGCTGTAGCGGCTGCTGTAGCGGGGGCGCGCTTACGTCGGGTCGAGGCCCTTGGCGCGGAACCAGGCCAGCGGATCGATGGCGGAGCCACCGCCCGGCCGTACCTCGAAGTGAAGGTGCGGCCCGGTGGAGTTACCGGAGTTGCCGGAGTACGCGATGGTGTCCCCGGCCTTGACGTGGCCTGACCGGATCTTGGTGCTGCTGAGATGGCAGTACCACGTCTCGGTCCCGTCGGGGGCGGTCACTATCGCCATGTTGCCGTAGGACAGGTCCCACTTGGTGGTCACGGTGCCATCCGTGGCGGCCATCACCGGGGTGCCATAGCTGACCGGGAAGTCGATGCCGGTGTGCACCGACATCCAGTTGAGCCCGGCCTGGCCGTAGTAGGCGCTGAGCCCCTGCTGTGCCACCGGCAGGGCGAACTTGGGGCGCATGGCCTCTTTACGGGCGGCCTCGGCCTCTTTGCGTTTGCGTTCCGCCTCCTGCCGTTCCTTGAGGTCGATGCGCTCCTGGACACGGCTGGCGCGGCGGCCGAAGTCACCCGCTTCGGCGGAGAGCCCGGCGAGCTGGGTGTCCAGCTTGCTGTTGGCCACGGACGGCTTGACCTGCGTGGGGTCCGGGGATGCCTGGGCGGGTGTGTCGTCGCCGTCTCCGCCGACCCCGCCCACGGAGGCGGCGGCGATGCCGGCCACACCCATGACGGCGACGGATGGCACGGCTACGGTCAGCAGGGCGGACCGCTTCGGCTTCGCGGCGCGGCGCCGGCCGCGTCCATTGGCAGCCGGGGCAGCCGGGGGAGTGACGTCCGGCGGCGGGCCGGCCGGTGACTCGGCGATCGGCTCCGGCTCCCCCTCCGGCCCGGGCTCGGGGCGGAGTTCGGATTCATGGGGGTGCTCGGAGCCTGGCTCTGCTTCGGGTGCTGGCTGTTCCGGATGTTCCGGGAGGGTGGCGTAGGCGCCGGAGTCCCAGGTGGTGGTGTCGTAACCGCCCGTATTGCCCATACCGCCTGAGTCATAGCCGACGGTGGCGTACGTGCCAGTGCCAGTGCCCGTGCCCGTGCCGTATGACGTGGTGTGCCACTGGCCCGTGGAGTCGGCCACCCAGCCATAGTCGCCCTGTGCGGGGATATGCGCGCCGGTCTGGTATCCATCGCCCGACCACATCGCGCTGGTGTCATAGCCGCCAGCGTCATAGCCGCTGGTGTCGTAACCGCTGGTGTCGTAACCGCCGGAGTCGTAAGCGCCCGTGTCGTACGCGGCCGTGGCCATGCTGGCCGTCTGGCCCTGCTGGCCGGGCAGTGCGCCGAAGAGCGGGTCCTCGACGGGGTAGTCGGTGCCGGTGACGTAGCCGTACTGGACACCCTGCCCATATGACTGCTCGTAGCCCGCGTCATAGGCGGCGTAGGAGGAGTCGGAAGCGGTGCCGGTCGGAGCCGAGACTCCCGACGGGGGACGGTCGTTCACCACCAACTTCTCTTTCGCCTCGGAGACAGGGGCTGCCAGAGCAGTGCCGCGACTGTACCCGGCGGTATGCGATGGCGACAATCTTCAGCGGGTATTGAGTGTGCCAAGACGGGACAATCAGCCGCCTTTCGGCGGACTACGGACCGGTAATTGGCCCGGCGTTCGAGCCCTGTTCGGTCTGGGGAGATCGCTAGGCTGCTCCAGCCGAGGTCTCGCCCGCCGGTCGCGTCAGGCCCGATTCCGTCAACTCCTGCCGAATTCGGGCCGTAACGGCCCAGTGCACCGGCATGGCCAGATGTCCGACACCGTGCACCCGCACACTGCGGGTCAGGAGATCCGGGTGGTCGAGCCGGGCCGTCTCAGCTGGCGACATCAGCTCGTCAAGGTCGCTCCAGAAGCTCACGAACCGGGTCCGGCAGCCGGGCGCGGGTCCGGCGAGTTCCCTGACAACATCGGAGTCCGGCCTCATCTGCCGCACGATCGGATGCGCCGACATCGGGGGCACCACGCGGGTGCCGGAGTGGGGAGTGCCGAGCGTGATGAGCGTATGGACCCGGGTGCCGGTGCCGGTGCCCGTGCCGTCGTTCAGCCGCTGTGCGTAGTAGCGGGCGATCAGACCGCCCAGGCTGTGGCCGACGATATCCACCTGGCTGTGCCCGGTCCGCTCGCAGATCTCCTCGATCCGCTGGCCGAGCTGCTCGGCTGCGGCGCGGATGTCGCAGGTCAGCGGGGAGTAATTGAGCCCAATGAGCTGCTGCCAGCCGTGCCGGGCCAGGGAGCGGCGCAGCAGCGTGAAGACGGAGCGGTTGTCGACGAAGCCATGGATCAGCAGCACGGGCCGGGGCCCGCAAATGTCGGTGGGCGACTCCGGGCCGGTGAGGGGGCGCTCCTGGCGGAGCCCGGTGGGGTAGAGCAGCAGATGGCCGACGAGGACGGTGGCTTCGAGAGTGGTTGAGCGCAGGGCGCTGAGAAATGACGACAGCTGGTTCATGGCTGACCCCCGTGAACCGCACCACCGTGCCGCGCGGCTGACGGCACGGTGGTACGGAGACCTTGCTGCGACTCCGCGCACGGGCCGCCCGGATCACGCGTTCCGGGCGCGACGCCAGCGCGGCACGTGGTCAGTGTTAACGAGTTGTCCCATCGTGTGATTTCCCCCTCGCTTGGCGCCATCAAACGGCGAGGTGCGGGATGCTGGTAGAGATAACGTTCGTTCACACCGGCGCCCTCCGGCGGAGCCGGGCCGCGGTCAATGACGATGGAGGCAGTGATGGGTGTGTCGGGTCCGATCCGCGTAGTAGTCGCCAAACCTGGGCTGGACGGCCATGACCGCGGTGCCAAGGTGATCGCACGGGCACTGCGTGACGCCGGTATGGAGGTCATTTACACCGGGTTGCACCAAACCCCTGAGCAAATCGTGGACACCGCGATTCAGGAGGACGCCGACGCCATTGGGCTGTCGATCCTCTCCGGCGCGCACAACACGCTGTTCGCCAAGGTGCTGGAGCTGCTGCGTGAGCGTGACGCGGAGGACATCAAGGTCTTCGGCGGCGGGATCATCCCCGAGGACGACATCGCGCCCCTGAAGAATCTGGGTGTGGCCGAGATCTTCACCCCCGGTGCTCCGACCACCGCTGTCGTCGAGTGGGTGCGCACCCATGTCCGGTCCGTGGCGGCCTGACGGGCGGCTGGTCAGCCTCCTCCCGCAAGCTCGTCCAGCATCGCCGCACGCATCCGCAGCGTTGCAACAAGGCGCTGGAACGCCTCCGCCCAGTACTCACCCGCGCCCGGAGCGCCGCCTTCCGGCTCGTCGGGGAGCGTGGCCAGAGGGGTGAGGCGGTCCGCCTGGGCCGGATCCAGGCAGCGCTCGGCCAGGCCCATCACACCGCTGAAACTCCATGGATAGCTGCCCGCGTCGCGGGCGATCTCCAGCGCGTCGACCACCGCCCGGACCAGCGGCTCGGACCAGGGCACCGCACAGGTGCCGAGGATCCGGAAGGCCTCGGACAGGCCGTGCGCCGCGATGAACTCCGCTGCCCACGCCGCCCGGTCACCCGGACGGAGCACGGTCAGCAGCCGCGCCGGATCACCGGGCCCCTCCGCCATCGGTATGGACGGCTTGCCGATAAGGGCCCGCGCCCACTCCGCGTCCCGCTGTCGCACCGCCGCCCGCGCCCAGGCGGCGTGCAGATCCGCCTGCCAGTCGTCGGCCACCGGCAGCGCCACGATCTCAGCCGGGGAGCGACCACCCAGCTGCCGGGACCAGTCGGCCAGCGGCGCCGCCTCCACTACCTGGCTCAGCCACCAGGACCGCTCGCCGCGCCCCGAAGGCGGCTTCGGGACGACGCCGTCGCGCTGCATCCCGTTGTCGCACTCATAGGGTGCCTCCACTACGAGCTGGGGACCCGGGTGCGGGGTGTGCGGGCCCGTACGGTCCAGGCTGACGCACGCCCGGGCCCGTACGGACATCCGTGCGGCCAGTGCGGAGCCCGGCAGGGCGGACAGCAGCTCAGCGGCGGTGGCCCGCACCGTGCGGCTGCGGTCCGTCAGCGCCTGCTCCAGAAGGGGCTCATCCCCGGCCGAGAGCCCTTGGCGCAGTGAGTCGAGGAACATCAGCCGGTCCTCTGCCCGCTCCGAGGACCAGGTGCCGGACAGCAGCTCCCGGGCCTTGGCCGGGTCACGGCGGCGGATCGCCGTGAGCAGGGCTACCCGCTCGGCGAACAGCCCCTCGTCCCAGAGCCGCCGTACGGCATCGGCGTCCTGGGGCTCCGGACCGGGGTGACCTGCCGCGCCGCGCAGGGCGAACTTCCACTCCGGATTGAGCCGGGCCAGCCACAGCGCACGCGGCCCGGCGAAGGCCAGGGTCTCGGCCCGCAGGTCGGTACGGGAACGGGCCGCGTCAAGCAGCGCCGGAAGCTGCGCGGCCGGGGCGCGGTAACCGCGGGCGTTGGCGGCGGCGAGCCACTGGGGCAGCAGCTCGGCGAGGTCCGGTGCGCTGCCGCGCCGTCCGCCGCCGCCCTCGGCGCGGCCCGTGAGAAGCAGCGCGAGCCGTCGTGCCGCCGCCGCGGGCAGCGCCGGCCGGGTGTCCCGCGGCGCGGGCTCCGGCCGTGCCGCCGCGGCGGCCGGTCGCAGCCCGGCCCTGCGCCGCACGGCCGCTGTCGCGGCGAGGTCCAGCAGCGCGGCCGGTGAGCCGCCCGGCGGTGTCCGCCGCTCGGCCCCGAGGAGCGCGGCGGACACGAGATCGTTCCAGGTCGTTCCGGCTGTCACAGCGGTACCGCCTCTCCCTCGGACCAGACCGTATGCGGGGTGAAACCACGGTGTCCGCACTCGCCGAATACGGTCACCGGGCCACCGCCCGATATCGCGGCCAGCCGCCACCGGCTCGTACGGGCCCCGGGGACAAGCGGGAGCGCCGCGTCCCCCTCCTGGTCGGCGATCTGCCAGAACTCGCCGTCGGGAATGGGCGTTACCCCGCGGAGCACGGTCGGCCAGCCGTCCAGCCAGGGGTCGTCACACAGCGCGGCGCCGTATGCCGCCAGGGCCTCGCCCACCCGCACTCCTGCCGGGACCCCGCCGGGTACGGGCGGCGTATGCCGTTCGCCGAGCGTGGCGCGCAGCGGGCGGGCCGCCGGATAGTAGGCCAGCTCCGCGTCGAGCACGGAGCCGACCGGAAGCGTCAGCTCGGGGGCTCTTCCGGCCGCGCCGAAGGAGAGCAGCAGCGCCAGCCGGCCGCGCCGCTGGCCAAGCAGCCAGATGCGGCGCACGGCCAGCCGCCCCTCGTCCGTGTCCCGTTGCCCGAGGACCAGCCAGCCGTCCCGTATCCCCTCCCCGTCCAGCAGGGTCGCCGCATCGGTCGTGAGCCCCACATGGCTGCGGACGGTGGCGGCCAGCGGCCCGGGGAGCCGGTCGAGGCCCAGATAGCCCTGATTGAGCAGGTGCAGCAGCGCGCACTCCTCCAGCAGCCGGGCGGGCCAGCCCGCTCCGGTGCCGGGGATCGCCGACAACTCCCTGATGCGCGCGGCCAGTCCGGGGGCCTGCGCGTCCACCATCCGGGCGGCCATCTCATCCCACCTGGCATAGCCCGCCTGGTCGGCACTCGCGATGCCGCCGCGCAGCAGATCCGCCAGCCGCTGCTCCAGCTCCGTGGCACCGGCGGCGATCCGCTGTGCCCGCCGCTCGGCGCGGCGGCGCGCCGCCACCGGGTCGGCGGGCTGCTTACGCTCAGCACCGTCGCCACCCGGGCGCCGCCCTCGCGCCCGGCGCCCGGCCAGCCACTGCCCGGCCCACTCGGGCGGCTCCCGCGTCGCCGCGCCGACCGTGCCCTCGTCAGCCGCCCACAGCAGAAGCAGCCCGAGCGCGTGCTTGCACGGGAACTTCCGGCTGGGGCAACTGCACTGGTATCCCGGCCCCTCGATGTCCACGACCGTCTGATACGGCTTGCTGCCGCTGCCCTTGCACAGCCCCCAGAGCGCGCCATCGGCCGCGGCCGCCTCGGACCACGGCCCTGGTGCGGCGAGCTTGCCCCCCGCTTTGCGTGACGCGGCGTCAGGAGCCAGCGCCAACACCTGTTCCGCTGTCCAGCGGACAACCCCCTGTCCAGTCATGTCTCCGACCGTACGACCCACCACTGACAATCCCGCCCGGCCACTGCCCAGCCAACGCCCAGCCGCCGCGCAGTTCCCGTTCTGCGGTGCGTATGCGCAGGTCAGGGGCGATTGTCAGTGGTGGGATGCAAGGTAGTTGGCAGCTGGATCAGCCGGATCAGCCGGACAGTCCGACCACGAGGGGGAGTTGTGAGCGCCAGTCACACGGAGCCGGTCGCGCTGCGGCCACACGCGGAGGACGCCTTCGCGGCGGAGCTGAAAGCCCTCGCGGCGGCCGATGACCGGCCACGCCCGGAGCGATGGCGGCTGTCACCCTGGGCCGTCGCCACCTATCTGCTCGGCGGCGCACTGCCGGACGGCACCGTGATCTCGCCCAAGTACGTCGGGCCCCGGCGGATCGTCGAGGTCGCGGTGACGACGCTCGCCACCGACCGCGCGCTGCTGCTGCTCGGGGTGCCCGGCACTGCCAAGACCTGGGTCTCCGAGCATCTCGCCGCCGCCGTGAGCGGTGACTCCACGCTGCTGGTGCAGGGCACGGCGGGCACCCCGGAAGAGGCCATCCGCTACGGCTGGAACTACGCCCAGCTGCTGGCCAACGGGCCCAGCCGGGACGCCCTGGTGCCCAGCCCGGTGATGCGTGCGATGGCCGAGGGCATGACCGCCCGGGTGGAGGAGCTGACCCGCATTCCGGCGGACGTCCAGGACACGTTGATCACGGTCCTGTCCGAGAAGACCCTGCCCATCCCGGAGCTGGGGGAGGAGGTCCAGGCAGTCCGCGGCTTCAACCTGATCGCCACGGCCAATGACCGGGACAGGGGCGTCAACGAGCTCTCCAGCGCGCTGCGCAGACGCTTCAACACGGTGGTGCTGCCGCTGCCCGCGACCCCAGAGGCAGAGGTCGACATCGTCGCGCGCCGAGTGGACCAGCTCGGCCGCTCGCTCGACCTGCCGGCCGCCCCGGACGGCCTCGACGAGATCCGCCGGGTCGTGACCGTCTTCCGTGAGCTGCGCGACGGGGTGACGGCGGATGGCCGCACCAAGCTGAAGTCCCCTTCCGGAACGCTCTCGACGGCCGAGGCGATCTCCGTGGTCACCGGTGGTCTGGCACTGGCCACCCACTTCGGAGACGGCGTCCTGAGGGCGAGCGATGTCGCTGCGGGCATCCTCGGCGCGGTGGTCCGCGACCCGGCGGCGGACCGCGTGGTGTGGCAGGAGTATCTGGAGGCGGTCGTCCGTGAGCGTGACGGCTGGAAGGACTTCTACCGCGCCTGCCGCGAGGTGAGCGTATGACGGTGGAGCCACTGCTGCTGGGTGTGCGTCACCATGGGCCCGGCTCGGCCCGGGCTGTCCATGCGGCGCTGGTGGCCCATGAGCCGAAGGTCCTGCTCATTGAGGGCCCTCCGGAGGCGGACGCGGTCATCGGGCTCGCCGCGGACGAGGCGATGCGGCCACCGGTCGCGCTGCTGGCCCATGCCGTGGAGGAGCCCAGCAAGGCGGCGTTCTGGCCGCTGGCCGAGTTCTCCCCGGAGTGGGTCGCTGTTCGCTGGGCGCTCGGCCGGGATGTCCCGGTGCGCTTTATCGACCTGCCGGCGGCGCAGACGCTCGCGCTGAGCGGGGCCGGTGGCGACACGCCCCCCGGCGACGCCGTACGGATCGACCCACTGGCGGTCCTCGCCGAAACCGCCGGGTACGACGACCCGGAACGCTGGTGGGAAGACGTCATCGAACACCGGGGGGCTTCGCCGCGGGGGCCCGAGGGCGGGGGTGGGGCTGCCGCCCCGGGACCCCCGCCATGCTGGGGGGTCGCGGCACCCCCCGACCACCACGGGACGGTGGCGGGTGATCCGTACGCCACCTTCGCCGCGCTGGGGGAGGCCATGGCCGCCCTGCGGGAGGTGCACGGGGACGGGGGCCACCGGCGGGACAGCGTGCGGGAAGCGCATATGCGGCTGCGGTTGCGGGAGGCGCGGCGGGAGTTCGGGGACGGTGGGGTGGCCGTCGTATGCGGGGCCTGGCATGTGCCCGCGTTGCGGGAGAAGCGGACGGTGGCTGCGGACCGGCAGGCGCTCAGGGGGCTGCCCCGGGTGCGGGCCGAGGTCACCTGGGTGCCATGGACCCACCGTCGGCTTGGGCGGCACAGCGGCTATGGGGCCGGAATCGCCTCGCCGGGGTGGTACGGGCATCTGTTCTCCGCGCCCGACCGGCCCATTGAGCGCTGGATGACCAAGGTGGCCGGGCTGCTGCGGGAGGAGGACTATGGCGTTTCCTCCGCGCATGTCATCGAGGCGGTGCGGCTCGCCGGGACGCTGGCCGCGATGCGGGGGCGGCCACTGGCCGGGCTGGGCGAGACCGTGGACGCCGTACGGGCCGTGATGTGCGAGGGATCCGAGGTGCCGCTCGCGCTCATCCGGGACCGGCTGATCGTCGGGGATGTGCTCGGTGAGGTGCCCGCTGGCGCGCCCGCCGTGCCGTTGCAGCGCGATCTCGCCCGGGCACAGCGCTCGTTGCGGCTCAAGCCGGAGGCGCGGGAGCGCGATCTGGAGCTGGATCTGCGGACGGCGAACGACGCCGCCCGCAGCAGGCTGCTGCATCGGCTGCGGCTGCTCGGTATCGGCTGGGGCGAGCCCGTGCGGAGCCGGACCGGCAGCACCGGCACCTTCCGGGAGAGCTGGCGGCTGTGCTGGGAGCCGGAGCTGTCGGTGCGGGTGGCCGAGGCCGGGATCTGGGGGACCACCGTGCTGGGGGCCGCGACCGCCAAGGCTGGGTCGGCGGCGCGCGAGGCCACCACGCTGGCCGAGGTCACGGAGCTGGCCGAGCGCTGTCTGCTGGCCGGGCTCGCCGACGCGCTGCCGGGTGTGATGCGGGTTCTCGCGGACCGGGCCGCGCTGGACGCGGACGTCGGCCATCTTGCCCAGGCGCTCCCCGCACTGGTGCGCTCGGTGCGCTATGGCGATGTGCGCGGTACGGACGCGGAGGCGCTCCGCGAGGTCGCCGAAGGGCTCGCCGAGCGGGTCTGTGTGGGGATGCCGCCCGCCTGCGTAGGGCTGGACGGCGACGGGGCAGCCGAGATGCGGGGCCATATCGACGCGGCTCACCAGGCGATAGCGCTGCTGGACCGGGCGGGGACACAGGGACGCTGGCGCGCCCTGCTGCGCACGCTCACTGAGCGGGAGCGGATACCGGGGCTGCTCCGTGGGCGCTGTGGCCGACTGCTGCTGGACGACGGCGAGCTGGCGCAGGAGGAGGCCGAGCGGCTGATGGCGCTCGCGCTCTCCCCGGGCACCCCGCCCACCGACGCGGCGGCCTGGGTCGAGGGCTTCCTCGCCGGCGGCGGCATGCTGCTGGTGCACGACGAACGGCTGCTGGCCCTGGTCGACGGCTGGCTTTCGGGCGTCCCGCAGGAGGCGTTCACGGGCGTACTGCCGCTGCTGCGGCGGACGTTCGCCGCATACGAGCCGGGGGTGCGCCGCACCGTCGGCGAGTTGGTCCGCCGCGGTACGGGGGGCCGCGGCGTATCAGCGACAGGCGCTGAGGAGGCGCCCGCCGGCTTCGGCCCGGCCCTTGACCAAGGCCGGGCCGAAGCCGTGCTGCCGACGGTACGACTGCTGCTGGGGGTGGACTGATGGGTACGGCTTTGATGGGCACGGACCCGATGGGTACGGGCTTGGTGGGTACAGACTTGGCGGATGTCACGAGCGCGGAGGAGCGGCTGCGGCGCTGGCGGTTGGTGCTCGGGGGCGGTGATGGCGCCGAGGGCACCGGCTGTGCGCTGGGGGAGCGGGACGCCGCCATGGACCGGACGCTGGCAGCGGTGTACGGGCAGGAGCGGCAGGCCGGGCTGGGCGGCTCGGCGCCGCGCGTGGCCCGCTGGCTCGGGGACATCCGCGGCTACTTCCCCAGCTCCGTGGTGCGGGTGATGCAGCGGGACGCCATCGACCGACTCGGGCTCGCCACCATGCTGGCGGAGCCGGAGATGCTGGAGGCGGTCGAGGCGGATGTACATCTGGTCGGGACGCTGCTCTCGCTGGGCAAGGCGTTGCCCGAGACCAGCAGGGAGACCGCGCGCGCCGTCGTCCGGAAGGTCGTCCAGGAGCTGGAGAAGCGGCTCGCCGGCCGCACCCGCGCCACCCTGACCGGGGCACTGGACCGCTCGGCCAAGGTGCACCGCCCCCGGCACCGGGACATCGACTGGAACCGTACGATCCGCGCCAACCTCAAGAACTACCTGCCCGAGCAGCGGACGATCGTCCCCGAGCGGCTTATTGGGTATGGCCGCGCGGCACAGGCCGCGAAGAAGGATGTGATCCTCTGTATCGACCAGTCGGGGTCGATGGCGGCCTCTGTCGTCTACGCCTCGGTGTTCGGCGCGGTGCTCGCCTCCATGCGGTCGATCGACACCCGGCTTGTTGTCTTTGACACCTCTGTCGTGGATCTCACCGAACAGCTCGACGACCCGGTCGATGTCCTCTTCGGCACCCAGCTCGGCGGCGGCACCGATATCAACCGGGCGCTGGCCTACTGCCAGTCACAGATCACCCGGCCCGCCGAGACCGTCGTCGTGCTCATCAGTGATCTCTACGAAGGGGGCATCCGGGACGAGATGCTGAAGCGGGTCGCGGCGATGCAGAGCGCGGGCGTGCGGTTCGTCACGCTGCTCGCACTCTCCGATGAGGGAGCGCCCGCGTATGACCGGGAGCACGCGGCGGCGCTCGCCGCGCTCGGCGCGCCCGCCTTCGCCTGTACACCGGACCACTTCCCGGAGGTGATGGCGGCGGCAATTGAGAGACGGCCACTACCGATACCTGAAAACTGAGCGGCAGAGAGCGAACCATGTGGCCTGCCCGTCCCCGGCCCAGCGACGACGGGATGGGCGTCGCCGTATCCTGGCTCTGTGTGACCGGTCTCACCGCGCCGGTGTGACGTGGGATTTATGCAGCGCACACGGGCGGGGCTAATCTGCAAGGCGGACATGCCGCGTACACCGCAGACGCGGCCACGCGGCACGCCCACGCTGACAACGACCGCGATAACTGATGAGGGACGGACGCGCGTGGACCTGTTCGAGTACCAGGCGAGGGATCTCTTCGCCAAGCATGACGTACCGGTGCTGGCCGGTGAAGTCATCGACACGCCTGAAGCAGCCCGCGAGGTGGCTGAGCGACTCGGCGGTCGCGCGGTCGTCAAGGCACAGGTGAAAACCGGTGGCCGTGGCAAGGCCGGTGGCGTCAAGCTCGCCGCCGACCCGGCGGACGCTGTCGAGAAGGCCGGCCAGATCCTGGGCATGGACATCAAGGGCCACACGGTCCACAAGGTGATGCTGGCCCAGACCGCGGACATCAAGGAGGAGTACTACGTCTCCTTCCTGCTGGACCGCACCAACCGCACCTTCCTGGCCATGGCCTCCGTTGAGGGCGGTGTGGAGATCGAGGAGGTCGCGGCGACCAAGCCCGAGGCCCTTGCCAAGATCCCCGTCGACGCCCTTGAGGGTGTGACCGAGGCCAAGGCCCGCGAGATCGCCGAGGCCGCGAAGTTCCCGGCCGAGCTCGTTGACCAGGTGGTCAACACCCTGCAGAAGCTGTGGGACGTCTTCATCAAGGAGGACGCCCTCCTCGTTGAGATCAACCCCCTCGCCAAGGTCGGTGACGGCAAGGTCATCGCGCTGGACGGCAAGGTGTCCCTGGACGAGAACGCCGCGTTCCGCCAGCCGGAGCACGAGGCCCTTGAGGACAAGGCGGCGGCCAACCCGCTCGAGGCCGCAGCCAAGGCCAAGGGCCTTAACTATGTGAAGCTCGATGGCCAGGTCGGCATCATCGGCAACGGCGCGGGCCTTGTGATGAGCACCCTGGACGTTGTCGCCTACGCCGGCGAGAAGCACGCGGGCGTCAAGCCCGCCAACTTCCTCGACATCGGTGGCGGCGCCTCCGCCGAGATCATGGCGGACGGCCTGGAGATCATCCTCGGCGACCCGGACGTCAAGTCCGTCTTCGTCAATGTCTTCGGTGGCATCACCGCCTGTGACGCGGTCGCCAACGGCATTGTGCAGGCCCTGGAGCTGCTGAAGTCCAAGGGCGAGGACGTCACCAAGCCGCTGGTCGTCCGGCTGGACGGCAACAACGCCGAGCTGGGCCGCAAGATCCTGACCGACGCCAACCACCCGCTGGTCAAGCAGGTGGACACCATGGACGGTGCGGCTGACCGCGCCGCCGAGCTGGCCGCCAAGTAAGAGGGAAGAGGACACCTACAACCATGGCTATCTTCCTCACCAAGGAAAGCAAGGTCATCGTCCAGGGGATGACCGGCTCCGAGGGCCAGAAGCACACCAAGCGCATGCTGGCCTCCGGTACCAACATCGTCGGCGGCGTGAACCCCCGTAAGGCGGGCACCAAGGTCGACTTCGACGGGCAGGAGATCCCGGTCTTCGGCGGCGTCAAGGAGGCCATGGAGGCCACCGGCGCCGATGTCACCGTCATCTTCGTCCCGGAGAAGTTCACCAAGGACGCGGTCATCGAGGCGATCGACGCCGAGATCCCGCTCGCCGTGGTGATCACCGAGGGCATCGCAGTGCACGACACGGCCGCGTTCTGGGCGCACGCCGGTGCGAAGGGCAACAAGACCCGCATCATCGGCCCCAACTGCCCCGGTCTTATCACCCCGGGCCAGTCCAACGCGGGCATCATTCCGGCCGACATCACCAAGCCGGGCCGGATCGGTCTGGTGTCGAAGTCCGGCACGCTGACCTACCAGATGATGTACGAGCTCCGTGACATCGGCTTCAGCTCCTGCGTCGGCATCGGCGGTGACCCGATCATCGGCACCACCCACATCGACGCCCTGGCGGCCTTCGAGGCCGACCCGGACACCGACCTGATCGTGATGATCGGTGAGATCGGCGGTGACGCCGAGGAGCGTGCGGCCGACTTCGTCAAGGCCAACGTCACCAAGCCGGTCGTCGGCTATGTCGCGGGCTTCACCGCCCCCGAGGGCAAGACCATGGGCCACGCCGGTGCCATTGTCTCCGGCTCCTCCGGCACTGCCCAGGCGAAGCAGGAGGCCCTTGAGGCCGCCGGTGTGAAGGTCGGCAAGACGCCGTCCGAGACCGCGCGTCTTGCGCGCGAGATCCTCGGCGGCTGAGCCTGCGCCAAGCGCACGGTACGGTCCCGCCCCTGACAGCAGGGGCGGGACCGTCCTTGTTTGTGCGGGAGGTGCGGGAGGTGCGGGAGCGATGGGTGGGGTGTTTCTCGTGTTCTGACCGAAGTCGCTGGATTGTTATGCTTCTTCTACCGGTCAGTAGCGCTGTAATAGGGGTGGATCGGGCATATCCTTCTTGACCTGATGTACAAGAGCGCAAGAAGCTTTCCCAGCCTCCCCCCAGTTCCCTTCCATCTCTGAGAAGTTGGACTGCCTTCTATGCGCATCCCTAACCTTTCCGCGGCAGTAGCCGCCTCGGCGGCGACTTCGATGCTGCTCCTCGCGGGCGCCGCTCCCGCCTTCGCGACCAACGAGGCCACCTTTTCCGTGAAGCTGCGCCAGTCGCTGCCCCGTACCGCCACCGACGCCAAGGACGGAGTGCCGCAGAAGCCGCCCGCCCAGTGCCCCGGCATACCCGAGGATCAGGACGGCTGGCACTTTGTGCTGCCCACCAACAAGGCCGAGTTCGTCAAGCTCACCGTGACCTTCAAGGACGGCGGCACGGAGACCCTGACCGACTTCGGGCCGCCGTCCGCCAAGCACGCCTACGTGGGCTCCGCGCCCGGAGACACCCTCATCAAGGTCGAGGCCGAGGTGAAGCTCAACTCCCCCAAGGAGAAGCTCGACACCGGACTCCCGTTCGAGAAGTTCAACCTGTCCCACACCTGCCCCGCGGTTGAAGAGGCGGCTGACGACAACGCGGTCGACGGCGCCGTCGACGATGCCACGGGCAAGGTGCCGGAGGAGGTCGACGTCGACGTCGAGGTCTCCGTCGGCGGCGACAAGGGCGAGGAAGGCGCGACCGGCGCGCCGGAGGGCGACGAGAAGACGTCGGAGGACTCGGAGTCCGGGGCCAAGGCCCAGGATGACGCGGAGGCCAAGTCGGCCAAGGCGGCGGAGGGCGACCTTGCCGAGACCGGCAACAGCGCGCCGGTCGCGGCGCTGGGTGCGGCGGCTGCGGCGCTGGTTGGGGCCGGCGGGTATCTGGTGCTGCGGCGCCGTAAGGCGGCGGCTGTGGGGCAGCAGGACTGACGTTCTCTTCCCCTCCTGTGTGTGAGGGCGGTGCCGGGCCTCGGCGGGGGCCCGGCACCGCCCTTTTGGGTTCCCGGAGAGTTCCCCTTGCCGGGGCGGGGGCGCCGGGGGTGGGTGTCCCCGTATCCCGCCCCTTCCCGGAAACCGGGGCTTCGCCCCGGGGCCCCGGGGTTGAGCGGGTGCGGGACGGTGGCCGGTGTTGTGCCCACCCGTTCCGCCCTGCGGAACGACTGCCCACAACACCTGCGGTTATTTCGGCAGTTGCTGACAGTTATTCGTGGACGCAGCTTTCCAATTGCTTTAAGTGTGGGTATGTCCTTTCTTAATCAACTCCCGAGCAGGGTAGGAGGATTGACCAGGCGTCATGTGAAGAAGTTGTTACCGTTCGGTAGGCAGGGGTGCACATTGGTGCGAGTTGTGATGTCGAAGTGTTCACCGAACCATCAGATAGGCGCATTGCGTTGTAGTGGGTTGACGTGATTGGATCTTGCCGGTGCGGGAGTCGTCATCAGCGGTTGACCGATGAATCGGTCGTGTCCGCTTTGTCACCGACCCGGCCGTCCCCATTTCCGGATGCCCACACAGTTATTGAAGGGAATAGCAAGTCATGCGTAACGACTTCACCCAGGTTGAGACCCGCGAGATCGCCGACAGTGAGCTTGACAACATTTCCGGTGGCGTCGGCGTCACCGCCGCCGCCACCGCCGGTGACTACGGTGTCGCCACGGGCGTTGACGGTGCCGCGGTCGTCGGTGCTGCCGAGACCACCGTTGCCGCGGTGCCGGTTGACCAGATCACCCAGCTGGTCAATGTGCAGACCACCGGCATCTGACAGCAGAGTTCACGACGAAACTCACAGTCAGAAGCGTTACCCGACCTACCGGTATATCTGAATACCAGCAGGGTCAGCCAGGCCCCCGGAACTCCATTCCGGGGGCCTTAGGTGCCATTGCCCACCGGTGGTCATCTGCGCGGCTCGGTGTCTGTGTTACGGTCATGCACCGCTAAGCCTGACCGAGATAAACGCAGTTGAAGGAATAGTCCCGTGGAGTTCCGGCAAAAGGCGCTTTCCAAGCTGCAGTC
This sequence comes from Streptomyces gobiensis, assembly GCF_021216675.1. NCBI lineage: Bacteria > Bacillati > Actinomycetota > Actinomycetes > Kitasatosporales > Streptomycetaceae > Streptomyces > Streptomyces gobiensis. The sequence goes on from NZ_CP086120.1 coordinate 3,578,432, forward strand.
GCCTGAGGAGCTCGACATACCGGTGCGCTTCGCCCGGCCGCAGGGCTGGCTCGTACTGGCTGTTACGGCAGGCGTCATGGCCGTCGCGGCCTTCTGGGCCGTGACCGGTGATGTGACGTCCAAGCTGAGCGCACCGGGAATCCTGACCCGTGCGGGGGGCAGTTACATCCTGCAGAGCCCCGTCTCGGGGCAAGTCACCGCGGCCCTCGCCGAAGAGGGCGACATGCTTCCCGAGGGCGCACCGGTGCTCAGTGTACGTACGGATGAGGGGGTCCAGGCCGTACGCACCGTGGCCGCGGGCCGGGTGACCTCGCTGGTGGCCAAGATAGGCACGGTGGTCACCACCGGAGCGGATGTGGCGACCGTGGAGCGCGTCGACAGCGCCGATGACCCACTGGTGGCGATGCTGTACATGCCGGGCGGCAGCGGATCGACGGTCCCGGTGGGCGCCCGGGTGGACCTGTCCATTCAGTCCGTGCCGACGCAGCAGTTCGGTGTGTTGAGAGGCCGCGTCAAGGCGGTCGGCCGGATTCCCCAGACGCGACAGCAGATCACCAGTTTCCTCGGCGACAGCCAGTTGGGCGAGCAGTTCTCGAAGCAGGGCCACCCGGTAGCGGTGATGGTCCAACTGGAACGGTCGACGGGCACCAAGTCCGGCTACAGATGGTCATCGACGGACGGACCACCCTATGCGATCGAGTCCATGACGATGGTCAGTGGCGCCATCCACCTGGCCGCGCAGCGTCCGGTCGATTGGCTGCTGCCATGAGCGCCCCCCAGGAGCCCGCAGCCGCACAGTCGCCACCGCGGGCGGAGCGCGGACGGCGCCGTGCGACCCCGAACAGCGGGCGACGCCGTCCACCCGCGAACGGCGGACGGCGCCGGTCCAACCAGGCGCCCAGGACAGGGCCCAAGCCGGCACCGAAGGGGAAGAAGGGGAAGAAGGGGAAGAAGCAGCGGACCGTCCGCAGTCCCACCGTGCTTCAGATGGAAGCCGTGGAGTGCGGTGCCGCGGCGCTGGCCATGGTGCTCAGCCACCACGGCAAGCATGTGCCGCTGGAAGAACTGCGGATCGCCTGCGGTGTGTCCCGTGACGGTTCCAGAGCCAGCAACCTGCTCAAGGCGGCACGCGGATACGGCCTCACGGCCAAGGGCATGCAGATGGAGCCGGCCGCTCTGGCGGAGGTGCGGGCGCCGGCCATCCTGTTCTGGGAGTTCAACCACTACGTCGTCTACGACGGGATGGGGCGGCGTTTCGGCCGACGGGGCGTGTACATCAACGATCCCAGCCGGGGCCGCCGTTTCATCCCGATGGAGGACTTCGACACCAGTTTCACCGGCGTCGTGCTGACCTTCGAACCCGGCAGCGGGTTTCGCCGGGGCGGCCGGAAGCCGGGGGTCATGAGCGCCATGCCGACCCGGCTGCGCCGTATGACGGGCACCATGCTGGCCGCTGTGCTCGCCAGCTTTCTGCTGGTCGTCGTCGGCGCGTCGGTGCCGGCCATGACCCGTACGTACATCGACATGTTCATGTTCGGTAATCAGACGTCGATACTGGGGGTGCTCTTCGCGTCGATGGCCACCGCGGTGGCGCTCATCGCCGTGCTGACCGCCGCGCAGCAGGCGAATCTGCTGCGCGGACGCATCATCTCCTCGACGCTGGGCAGCGCCCGCTTCCTGCGCCATCTGCTCAGGCTGCCGGTCACGTTCTTCGCCCAGCGCAGCCCGGCCGACCTCGTCCAGCGCCTGCAGTCCAACGACACGGTGGCCGAGACCCTGGCACGGGACCTCGCCGCCGCGGGGGTGGACGCGGTGGTGGTCATCCTCTACGCGGTGCTGCTGTGGACCTACGATCCGCAACTCACCGTCATCGGGGTCCTGATCGCACTGCTCAACATCGTGGCGATGCGGGTGGTCCTCCGTCTGAGGGCCACCGGTACCCAGAAGCTGCGCGCGGACAACGCCCGGCTGACCAACACCTCGTACAGCGGCCTCCAGCTGATCGAAACCATGAAGGCGACCGGCGGCGAGAACGGGTACTTCCGCCGCTGGGCCGGTCAGCACGCGACCACGCTGGACACCCAGCAGCGACTGGGCGTGCCGACCGCGGCGCTGGCCGTCGTCGCCCCCACGCTCGCGGCGCTCAACAGCGCGCTGATCCTTCTGATCGGCGGGCAACGGGCGGTGGAGGGTCATATCTCGATCGGTCTGCTCGTCGCCTTCCAGGCGCTGGTGACCAGCTTCACCGCGCCGATCACCCGGCTGAACGGGGTGGTCGGCCGGCTTCAGGACTTCGCGGCCGATGTGGCCCGGCTCAAGGATGTCGAGAGCTTCCCCGTGGACGCGCTGTACTCACGGCGCGAGCCGGCCGCGAGTACCCGCAGGCTCAAGGGGCATGTGACGCTGGATAACGTCACGTTCGGGTACAACCCGCTCGACAAACCCCTGCTCTCCGACTTCTCGCTGTCCGTCGGACCCGGACGGCAGGTCGCGCTCGTCGGCGGATCCGGCAGCGGTAAATCCACCGTGTCCCGGCTGATATCGGGTCTCTACGCTCCATGGGAGGGCGTGATCCGCATCGACGGGCAGCCGCTGGACGAGATTTCCCGTAGTGCGCTGTCCGCTTCGGTCTCATTCGTCGATCAGGATGTCTTCCTCTTCGAGGGCACCGTCCGCGACAACGTGGCGCTCTGGGATCCATCGATATCGGATGAGGCCGTCGTCGCCGCCCTCGAGGACGCCGCCGTTCATGATGTGGTCGCCCGGCGGCCCGGCGGGCTTCACAGCCGGGTGGAGCAGGACGGCCGCAACTTCTCCGGCGGTCAGCGGCAGCGGCTGGAGATCGCCCGCGCGCTGGTGCGACGGCCCAGCATTCTGGTCCTGGACGAGGTGACCAGTGCCCTGGACGCGGAGACCGAGCAGGTGATCATCGACAATCTGCGGCGGCGTGGCTGTGCCTGTGTGGTGATCGCGCACCGGTTGAGCACGGTGCGCGACAGCGACGAGATCGTCGTGCTGGACGGGGGAACGGTCGTGGAGCGCGGGCGGCACGAGCAACTGGTCGCCGCAGGTGGGCCGTACGCCGAGCTGGTCAGGGAGCACTGACGTGTCGTCCGCTCACTACCCTGTCAACCCCGTCAGCACCGCCACCGGTGGGGATACCGGCGATGTGGTGGTCCCCGCCCTCGGCGGCCTGGGCGTACCGGTCGACTGCACCGGCATGCGCAGCCTGTCGTTGGAGGGGCCGCATGTGCTGTGGCTGGTCGTGGCCGGAGCGATGGACCTGTTCGCCGTCGATGTCTCTCAGCAGGGGCACTGGCACTTCCTCGGCCGGCTCACCACGGGGACCCTGCTGCTCGGACCGGTCGAGGGCCCGCAGCACACGCTCGTCGGCAGGCCCCTGCAGGGGTGCGTACTGCGCCGGATCCAGCTCCGGGAGCTGTTCCGCCCCGAGTACGGGTACGACCAGGGCTACGGCCAGGGCTACGAGCAGGGCTACGCGCCGGGCTATGAACAGGGCTACGGGCAGGGGTACGAGCAGGGCTACGGCTACGCCCTCAGCCCGCTGGAGGACGCGTTCGCCCGTGGGGTGGGACGCAGCCTGCGCATCCTGTTCGAAGCCCCCATGAGCGGTGAGCCCGTGCAGGGCTCATCACAGGAGACCGCACCGGAAGCGGGGGACTGGGCCGCCGCAGGCTACGACACGACCGACGACAACATCCTGTGGATGCCGGTGGAGCCCGGCAGCGTGCAGTACGGCGCCGCGTACGGTCCCGAGATGCCCGTCGACCTGTTCATCGACGGCGCCCTGTGGCAGAACATGGTCAACCAGCAGTCCCGGCTCCTGTTCGCGCTGGATCGCTGGATCGAACAGCTGGAGCGTGCTCACGAGGACCGGACGGCGGCCGGTATCAAGGCCGGTGAAGCCGTTCGCGCGCAGGCGGATCAGGCGTTGCTGGCCTCCATCGGCAAGCCGGGGAAGTCCGCGGCCGGTACGGGCGGGGCCACCGACGACGCCACCCTCGCCGTCTGCCGCATGGTCGCCGACGCGGCCGGAATCCCGGTGACGGCGCCCGCGGAGGGCGGCTCGTGGAACGGCAGGCTGAATCCGGTCGAGCGCACCGCGCTGAGCTCGGGATTCCGTACCCGCGTGGTCAAGCTCGGCGGTCGCTGGTGGCGGGAGAACAGCGGTCCCCTGGTGGGCTACCGGGCCGGGACGGGAGCCCCGGTCGCGCTGCTGTGGCGGCGCGGCGGATACGAGGCGGTGGAGCCCGGCACGGGCAAGCGGACGCGGATCGGCACGGCCAACGCCGAGCGGTACGAGCCCCGCGCCGTCATGTTCTACCGGCCGCTGCCGGAGCAGCCGGTCAGCGTATGGGGGCTGCTGCGCTTCAGCATCGGCGGCACCCGGATGGACGTGCGCAACCTGGTCCTTGGCGGGCTGGTCGCGGCCGGTCTCGGTGCGCTCGTGCCGATCGCGACCGGACAGGTGCTCGGTGTCTACGTACCGCAGGCCGAGACCAGCCTCATTGTCCTGGCGTCCCTGGCGATCGTGGCCACCGCCCTCGTCTCCGCCGTCTTCATGCTGCTGCAGAACATCTCGATCCTGCGGATGGAAGGGCGCATCGAAGGGACGCTGCAGCCCGCCATCTGGGACCGGCTGCTGCGCCTGCCGACGAAGTTCTTCACCGAGCGCTCCACCGGAGAGCTGGCCAGCGCGGCCATGGGCATCAGCGCCATCCGGCGCGTGCTGTCCGGCATCAGCTCGGTTGCCGTACAGGCCGGCACGGTCAGCGTGGTGAACCTTCTTCTGCTGCTGTTCTACAGCGTCCCGCTGGCGCTGACGGCGATCGGCATGCTGACCGTCATCGCCTCGGTCTTCCTCGGCATGGGCCTGTGGCAGCTGCGCTGGCAGCGCGAGTTGATCGAGCTCAGCCACAAGCTCAACAACCAGGCCTTCCAGACCCTGCGCGGGCTGCCCAAACTGCGCGTCGCGGCGGCGGAGAGCTTCGCCTACGCGGCCTGGGCGCGCGAGTTCGCCCGCAGCCGCGAGCTGCAACAGCGGGTGGGCCGGATCAAGAACCTGACCACGGTCTTCAACGCGGTCTATCTGCCGCTCTCCATGCTCATCATGTTTATGCTGCTCGCCGGTCCGGCCCGCGGCAGCCTGTCGGCGAGCGGCTTCCTCACCTTCAGCACTGCCTTGACGATCCTGCTGACCTCGATGACGCAGCTCACCGGTGCGCTCATCTCGGCCGCCGCTGTCCTGCCGATGTTCGAGCGGATCAAGCCGGTGCTCGACGAGCTGCCGGAGGTGCGCGGAGGGACCACACAGCCCGGCACCCTGTCCGGCGAGATCGAGGTCAGGCAGCTGTCCTTCCGATACGCCGAGGACGGGCCGCTGGTGCTCGACCATGTGTCGTTCCAGGTGCTGCCGGGCGAGTTTGTCGCGATCGTCGGGGCCAGCGGCAGCGGCAAGTCGACCCTGCTCCGGCTGCTCATCGGCTTCGACAAACCGGCGTCGGGCAGCGTGCTCTACGACGGCCAGGACCTGGCCGCCCTCGACCAGGCAGCGGTGCGCCGTCAGTGCGGAGTCGTCCTCCAGAACGCACAGCCGTTCAACGGCTCGATTCTGGACTCCATCTGCGGCGCCGAGATGTTCTCGCTGGAAGAGGCGTGGGAGGCCGCCGAGATGGCAGGCGTGGCCGAGGACATCAAGCGCATGCCGATGGGCATGCACACCGTGCTCTCCGATGGTGGTGGCACCGTCTCCGGCGGGCAGCGGCAACGCCTCATGATCGCCCAGGCCCTCATCCGCCGCCCGCGCATCCTGTTCTTCGACGAAGCCACCAGCGCGCTGGACAACGAGACCCAGCGCGTCGTGATCGAGAGCACGCGCACCCTGCGCTCCACCCGCGTCGTGATCGCCCACCGGTTGTCCACCGTCATGGACGCCGACCGGGTGATTGTCATGGCGGACGGCCGTGTCGTTCAGCAGGGCCCGCCGGCCGAACTGCTGGCCGATACGGGTGGCCTCTTCCATGAGCTGGTCCACCGTCAGATCGGATGAACCGACCGCACAACGCCGTGCTGCCGTGCTGCCGTACCGCCGTGCTGCCGGTGGTCAGCGGGACAGCTGCTGGATCGTCGTGGGCACCTCCGGCAGCAGCGTGCCGCGCTCAGTCGTGGCGATGGTGAACGACACCGCCACCACCATCCCCACCGTCAGCCCCACCGCCGCCCGCGTCCAGCTCCGCGACAGCCGCTCACTTCCGGTCCGGACGACCCACGCCGGTGCGCTCCGTACGGGCTGGGCCGCCGCGACCCGGTTCAGCAGCGTGCCGATCACCTCGCCGCGCTCCTCCGGCGGTGTGTCCCGGACCTCGGACAGCAGCCCGGCCACCGCCTCACGGGCATGCATCAGCCGTCCGGCGGCTGCCGGGGTGCTTGCCTCCGTCTCCGCGGCGGTCTCCGCCAGACCGAGCCCTATACCGTCGTGCAGCACCAGGGTGCGGCGGTACGAGGGCGGCAGGCTCAGCACGGCGTCGAGGACCGCCTTGTCCTCGGGCGGCCCCGCGTGCGCCTCGGGCGTGTGACCGGGGCGCAGCCGGTTCCAGGGGGAGAGCGCGTACTCATACGCCACCGCCCGTACCCACCCGGCCGGATCCCGGTCTGTGGCGACCTCCGGCCAGCGCTCCCACGCGGTGTGGAAGGCCCGCTCCACCGCCGACTCGGCGGCCCCCCGGCTCCCGGTGAGCAGGAAGGTCTGCCGGGTCAGAAAGCGGACATGCTGGGTGTACAGCTGGTCGAAGGCGGCGGCGGCCGTATCAGCCACGGCGCCCTCGCTCTGACTGCCGTCCCGGCCGTCGTCCCGCCCGTCGTCCCGTCCGTCATCCCGAGCCTGGCTCTCGTTCCGGCTCTCGTCCCGGCTCTCGTCCCTGCCGTCGTCCGGGCCGTCGTCCCGAGCGTCGTCCCGAGCGTCGTCCCGAGCGTCGTTCGTGCCATCGGTCTGGGGCTCGCTCGCGGTTTCGCTTGTGGCCGCCGTGGCCACGCCGCTGGCGAACTCCTCGGCCGCCGGCTCACTGAGCGCCCACTTGGGACCCGTCGAGGTCGCCCGGTCGGTCGTGGCCTCCTGCGGCGGCCCGCCGCCAGCCTTGCGTTCCTTGGCTTTGCGCTTTCTGGCCTTGCGCTTCTTGGGCCGCTTCCGGGCGGGTTTGGTGAGCTCGGTCATGCCTGTCTCTCGGCACAGTTCGCCCAGTCCGTGCTGGTGCTCCGCGTGAAAAGGTACATAAGCATATGTTGGGCGACACAGCGAGCTTTCGCCTGCTACTAGGGCAAAACGGGTGTTGTTGGCAGCATGGCGCCGTGAGCCAATCGACGCATCGCAGCCACCGTCGCCGAATCCCCGTGGGGGACATCGCGAACTGGCTGGTGGAGGGCGCGCTCGCGGCGGTCCTTGGGCTGGCGGCGTTCGCCATGCTCGTCCTGCTGCTGTGGATCACTTCGCCCTACCCGGACAGTGGCCCCCGCGGCGCCCTGAGTATCGCCGCCGAGCTGTGGCTCCTCGCCCACGGCGCGGAGCTCGTACGCACCGACACGCTCAGCGGCGTACCCGCGCCGGTGGGAGTGACCCCGCTGCTGCTGACCGTCCTGCCGGTGTTCCTTCTCTACCGGGTCGGGCGGGCCTCCGAAGGGGCCGGCTGGCGGTCCATTGGCTGGCTGAACACGGGCTACCTCCTTATCGGGGCCCTGGTCGCCTGGTACTCGCTGGGCGGACCGATCCAGGTCTCCCCGCTCAGCGCCGCGCTCCAGCTGCCGCCGCTCACCGTGGGCATCACCGTCATCGGGGCCTGGGTGGCCCGGGGCCGGCCCGCGCTGCGGCGGTCCGCCGTGCCGCTGCCCAAGTCATTGCCGGTCTGGGGGCGCTGGCCACGGGCTATGACGGCGCTTCATGGCGCGGGGGTGGCGACCGGGGCGCTCCTCTGTGGTGGCGCACTGCTCGCGGCGGGTGCGCTCGTCTGGCATGTGAGCGTCGCCCAAGCGGCGTTTCCGCAGCTCACGACCGCCTGGTGGGGGCGGATCGCGGTGCTGCTGCTCTGCCTGGCGCTCATCCCCAACACCGCCGTCTGGGGCGCGGCATACGGGCTCGGTCCGGGCTTCAGTGTTGGTGGGGGCAGTTCGGTGGGGCCGCTCACGGCGGTCGGCGGCTATCCGCAGCTGCCGCACTTTCCCCTGCTCGCGGCGCTTCCCGCGGAGGGGGCCGGGGGTCCGCTGGTATGGGCCGTCGCCGGAGCGGTGCCGGTGGTGGCGGGGCTGGTCGGGGGGTGGCACATCGCCAAGGTGAGTGTGCCGGTGCGCGGCAGTACGCATGGGGCGGCGAGCTGGCGCGGCACGGTGGCGACGGTGGGCCTGGCGGCGATCGGCTGTGGCGCTGCGATGGCGGTGCTGGCGACCTTCGCGGGTGGCCCGCTGGGCAGCGATGCCCTCTCCCACATGGGGCCCAGCTGGTGGCTGACGGGGGCGGCGGCGCTGGGCTGGACGGCGACTGTCGGTACCCCGACGGCCCTGCTGGTGCGGCTCTGGCGGCTGCGGGAGCCGGATCTGATGCTGGCCGCCGGTATTCGGTGGCGCCGCTGCACGGCCTGGTTCGGCAGGCTGCGGGTCCGGCGTAGGCGGCCGGAGGAGGAGTGGCACGCGGCCAGGCGAAGCCGCTGGGCCGCGCTCAAGGAGTCCTCGGGTGGGCTGATGCCGGACCTCGAGTCCGGCCACCGCCGGGACCCAGAACCAGAACGCGAGCCCACACCCCGCTAGGGGGTGCTTCCCCTAACCCACCCCTCCCCGAAACTGGGGGCTGACGCCCCCAGACCCCCGAGGTGTTGTGGGCACCCGAGCGCCACCATGTTGTGGGCACTCGGGCTGCCCGAGGGGCGGCACGGGTAGGCACAACACCGGCCCACCGGCCTGCACCGGCCAACCCCGGGCCCGGGGCGCAGCCCCGGTTACGGGAAGGGGCGGGATACGGGGAACCCCACCCCAGCACCCCGGAGCCGCGCATCGGGGAAACCCCCGCTGGTCGTTCAGTCGCGGTCGCCCAGGATGGGCCGCAGACGCTCGGGGAGGTGCTGCTCGCAGGCCTGCCGGGAGGCCGTGGTCAGGGCGTCATCCACACAGTCGTAGTACTCCTTGTAAATGAGCTGGAAGGAGAAGGTCGTCGCGACGACCAGCAGCGCGAGGAAGCCGGTGACCAGGCCGCTCACCGCCGCCGTGGTCTGCGGCTTCCCCTGCCGCCCCTGACCCGGCGCCGGGGCCGGCGCGGGTGCCTCGCCGTCGACATCCGCCGCCGTAGCGTGAGCGGACTTCTCCGCGGCGCCCCCGCCCGCGCCCGGCGCGCCCCGCAACGAGCTGATCGCCCAGTAGATGGCGAGCGCGCCCAGCAGCAGGGCGATCGGCGGAATGTTGAAGAGCGCGAAGAAGAAGCCCCACATACCGGCGAGCAGCGCGTACCGCGCCTGCCGCTGTGCGGGGTCCCGGGGATCCCAGCGCAGACGGCCGTTCGGCTCGCCGTTCGGCCCGCCGGGGCCGTCCGGCTTGCCGCCGTTGCCGAAGCCACCGCTCTGCCGTCCCGGCTGGCGCTTGCTCCACTGGCTGCCCCACTTCCGGCGGGCGGACTGCTCGTTCTCGCCGTTGCCAGCGTCCCCCTTGCCGGAATCCCCGGAGCCGGAGTCCCCCGAGCCGGAATCGCCGGGGTCCGGGTCGGCGGGACGCCGGGGCTGCCACGGCTGGTCGGGGCGGTCCTCGGGCGGGGCTGCGAAGGGGTTGTCCTGCTGGCCGGACTGTCCAGAGGCGCGGCGTCGGTCCGTCATGTGGTCTGTGTCTTCCCCTTCTCATGCCCGTGATGCCGTACAGCGTACGGACGCTACGGATCCGTATCCCTGACGCTACCTTCCGGGCCTCCCCCCGTCCCGTGGGGGCCGTCTGGAGTGCCGGTATCGTTGCTGACGGTCGGCCGCTTCGTAGGGTCCCCCGGATTCACCCGCCTCCGTCGTTTGTCTGATCACACTAAGCCGTACATCACCCCGAGAAAGAGCCTCGTCGTGGCTGCTACCGCGTCTTCGCATCCCGCCCGGCTCGTCGTGCTCGTATCGGGCTCCGGTACGAATCTGCAGGCCCTCATCGATGCCATCGCCATGGCCGGTCCGGCCGCCTACGGTGCCCAGATCGTGGCCGTCGGCGCTGACCGGGACGGCATCACCGGGCTGGAGCGTGCTGCGCGCGCCGGGCTGCCGACCTTCGTATGCCGGGTGCGGGACCACCCCACCCGGGAGGCGTGGGACCGGGCGCTGGCCGAGGCCACGGCCGCGTATGAGCCGGACCTGGTGGTGTCGGCGGGCTTTATGAGGGTCGTGGGCAAGGAGTTCCTTGCCCGTTTCGGCGGCCGGTTCGTCAATACGCACCCGGCCCTGCTGCCCAGCTTTCCCGGCGCCCATGGAGTACGCGACGCGCTCGCGTACGGCGTGAAGGTGACCGGGTGCACCGTTCACTTCGTCGACGACGGCGTCGACACCGGTCCGATCATCGCCCAGGGCGTGGTCGAGGTCCGGGGTGAGGACGATGAATCCGCGCTGCATGAGCGGATCAAGGAAGTCGAGCGACGGCTGCTCGTCGATGTCGTGGGTCGCCTCGCCCGCGACGGCTACCGCATTGAGGGACGAAAGGTTCAGATCCTGTGACCGCCGAAGGTACGAAGCGGCCGATCCGCCGCGCGCTGGTCAGCGTCTACGACAAGACCGGCCTGGAGGAGCTGGCGCGGGGGCTGCACACGGCCGGTGTGCAGCTCGTCTCGACCGGCTCGACAGCGGCGAAGATCGCCGAGGCCGGTGTCCCGGTCACCAAGGTCGAGGAGCTGACCGGCTTCCCGGAGTGCCTGGACGGCCGGGTGAAGACCCTGCACCCGCGGGTGCACGCGGGCATCCTCGCTGATCAGCGGCTGGCGGACCACCGCTCGCAGCTGGCCGGGCTCGGGGTCGAGCCCTTCGAGCTCGTCATCGTGAACCTCTACCCGTTCCAGGAGACCGTCGCCTCCGGCGCGGGCCCTGACGACTGCGTTGAGAAGATCGACATCGGCGGTCCGTCGATGGTCCGTGCCGCCGCCAAGAATCACCCGTCCGTGGCGGTCGTCGTCAACCCGTCGCGTTACACGGACGTTCTGAAGGCCGTCGCTGACGGCGGCTTCGACCTCGACGCCCGTAAGCGGCTCGCCGCCGAGGCGTTCCAGCACACGGCCACTTACGACGTGGCGGTGGCGAGCTGGTTCGCCGCCGACTACGCCGCCGTGGACACCAGTGCCTTCCCGGACTTCCTGGGCGTCACATACCAGCGCAAGAACGTGCTGCGCTATGGCGAGAACCCACACCAGCCCGCCGCCCTCTACAGCGGCGGCTGCGGTGGTCTCGCCGAGGCCGAGCAGCTGCACGGCAAGGAGATGTCCTACAACAACTATGTGGACACCGAGGCCGCACGCCGGGCCGCGTACGACCACTCCGACCCCTGTGTCGCGATCATCAAGCACGCCAACCCGTGCGGCATCGCGATCGGCACGGATGTGGCCGAGGCGCACCGCAAGGCGCACGCCTGCGACTCGCTCTCCGCCTTCGGCGGCGTGATCGCCGTCAATCGCCCGGTGTCCAAGGAGATGGCCGAGCAGGTGGCCGAGATCTTCACCGAGGTCATCATCGCCCCGGAGTACGAGGACGGCGCGGTCGATGCCCTGGCCCGTAAGAAGAACATCCGCGTGCTGCGCTGTCCCGAAGCCCCCCAGCCCCCGGCGGAGTTCAAGCCGATCGACGGCGGTGGCCTGGCCCAGGTGAAGGATGTCTTCCAGGCCGAGGGTGACGACCCGGCCAACTGGACGCTGGCCACCGGGAAGGCGCTGACCGAGGGCGAACTCGCCGAGCTGGCCGTCGCCTGGCGCGCCTGCCGCGCGGTGAAGTCCAATGCGATCCTGCTCGCCAAGGAGGGCGCCACGGTCGGCGTCGGCATGGGCCAGGTCAACCGGGTCGACTCGGCCAAGCTCGCCGTCCAGCGCGCGGGCGAGGAGCGGGCGAAGGGCTCCTACGCCGCCTCTGACGCCTTCTTCCCCTTCCCCGATGGGCTGGAGGTGCTGACCGCGGCGGGCGTCAAGGCCGTGGTCCAGCCGGGCGGTTCGGTCCGCGACGAGCAGGTCATCGAGGCGGCGAAGGCCGCAGGCGTGACCATGTATCTCACGGGCACCCGGCACTTCTTCCACTGAGCAGAATGTACGAGGTCCGCGCCTCCCCTCATACGGAGGCGCGGACTTCGGCCGAAGGCGCCAACCCCCGGTTTCTGCGGGCCCGGCCTTCGCCGTGGTGGTGGATCATGCTCAACCCACCGAGGACGGCGGGTGGTTGAACCAGTGACCGGCGTCCTGCTTGGAGCAGAAAACGATCACAAGAATGCCACAGGTCACAAAGACCAGTCCGATCAGTGGGACACCGACGAGGAAGAGCAGTCCGAGCAGGATGACCAGCGCGCCGGTGATGATCGAGCTGATGCGCACCCCGCCCCGGCCGCGCCCGAAGAGCGCTGCGGTGATGATCTGCAGGGCCGCCAGGGCCCCGAGTATGACGGCCACGACGACGATCGCGACCCGCGCGGTAGCCAGGTCGTCCAGGCCATTCAAATCCTTGAGGTCTTCGGTGGTGATCGCGGCAGCGGTGATGAGCAGGAGAACGGCGAGCAGTGCGGAAATGCCGCCCAGGACGAACAGGAGCGTCCGTGCCGCTTTGAGCGTGCCCGGCATCTCCGGGGCTGTCCCGGGCGCCCCGGGATAACCGCCGTACTGTTCCTGCGGATAGGCGGGATAACCGCCTTGCGGCGGCTGCTGGCTTGTGTGCGGGGGACCGTAGGGGCTGTTATGCGGGTCCGGGCTGCTCATGGCGTCTCCAACGGTGCGACACGGATCTCTCAGGACAGAGTGCTCACTATCGGGGCCGGTTGAACCAGGTAGCGGCGGCGGGCTGCGGCACTGCTGGCGCCGTGACGCCGAAGGGCGGCCCTGCCGGTGTGGCAGGGCCGCCCTTCGGCGTCGCATCACAGCGCATCACTGGGTGCGTCACTGGGACTTGATGACGACCGACCCCACGATCTTGTCGGCGAAGGTCTGCTTCTTCGCGTCCCACGCGGGCCACAGAAAGCCGAGGTAACAGGGGAGGGCGTCCAGGAAGTGCGCGAGGTAGCGGACGAACGCCATACCGAAGCCCAGCACCTGGCCGTCGGCCTCCCGCACCATGCGGATGCCGACCATCTTCTGGCCGACGGACTGCCCGCGCGTGCCCTTCAGATAGAGCATGTACAGGCCGATGCCGAAGGACGCCACATAGCCGAGTATCACCAGGACAATCCCGAACCCACCGCCCTCCGGGCTGCACTGCCCGTACTGGTCACACTCGGTGCTGCCCGCCAGGATCGCGCTGCCGATGAGACCGAGGACGAGTGCGGGCACGAAGGCGATCAGCCCGTCCATGAACGCGGCCGCGAACCGTCCCCACCAGCCCGCGTAGGCGGGCTGGTGGCCGTACGGGGCGCCGGGGTAGCCCTGCTGCGGGGGCACGCCCTGCTGCGGGTACCCATAGCCCGGCTGCTGCTGGGGATACCCGTAACCGGGCGGCTGCTGGGGCGGCTGCTGCTGGGGGTACCCGTAACCCGGCTGCTGCTGGGGGGCGCCGCCGTAGGGCTGCTGCGGCGGCTGCTGGCCGTAGGGGTTGTTCGGGTTCGGGTAGCTCACTGTCTGTTTCCTCCGAGCGGTCTTTACGGGACTGCCGTGCCGTTCTGCCGGAGGAAGAAGGGAGGGAGAGTCAGTGCCGGTGTCCCCCCACAGCCGTCCCCGTCGGCCGCAGCACTGCCGGCCATCATCATCGCCTACCGTGAACGCTGTCCACTCGGGGCCCGTAACCGTGGCGAAGCTGCAATGCACTCGCCCCGGATCGGAGACCTGGATTGGAGACCTCGGCACCCGATCCGGGAGGATGGGACTATGAGCGCGCAGATTCTCGACGGCAAGGCCACCGCGGCCGCGATCAAATCCGAGCTCGTCACTCGGGTAGCGGCCCTCAAGGCCCGTGGCAGCACGCCTGGACTGGGCACCGTGCTGGTCGGTGAGGACGTCGGCAGCCAGAAGTACGTGGCGGGCAAGCACCGTGACTGTGCCCAGGTGGGCATCGCATCCATCCAGCGTGAGCTGCCGGAGACCGCTGCCCAGGAGGAGATCGAGGAGGTCGTACGGGAGCTGAACGCGAACCCGGAGTGCACCGGGTACATCGTGCAGCTGCCGCTGCCCCGGGGCATCGACACCAACCGGGTGCTGGAGCTGATGGACCCGGGCAAGGACGCCGACGGGCTGCACCCCATGAACCTGGGCCGTCTGGTGCTGGGTGAGGCGGCGCCGCTGCCCTGCACCCCGAACGGCATCATCGAGCTGCTGCGCCGCCACCAGGTGGAGATCAAGGGCGCGGATGTCGTGGTGGTCGGCCGTGGGGTGACCGTGGGCCGTTCGCTGCCGCTGCTGCTGACCCGCCGCTCGGAGAACGCCACCGTGACCCAGTGCCACACCGGGACCCGCGAGTTGTCCGCGCATCTGCGCCGGGCCGACATCGTGGTGGCCGCTGCCGGGGTGCCGCATCTGATCAAGCCGGAGGACATCAGGCCCGGTGCGGCCGTGCTGGATGTCGGTGTCAGCCGGGATGAGAGCGGCAAGATCGTCGGCGATGTGCACCCGGGCGTGGCGGACGTCGCGGGCTGGCTCTCGCCGAACCCGGGCGGCGTCGGCCCGATGACCCGGGCGATGCTGCTCGCCAATGTCGTCGAGGCCGCCGAACGGAACGCGGGCTGAGCCATGGGCACAGACTCCACGGGCGCCCCCCGGGGCCGTAAGTCCGGTGCGGCCGGTGTGAACGGTGCGAACGGCGTAAACGGTGTGAACGGCGCCGCAGCCCCGGACGCCTCGGCGCCGCGTAAGGGATCCCGCCGCTTCCCGTCGCTGACCCGGGACACCGCCCGGCCGGAGGGCGGGGAGCGGGCCGCGGCGGGGCACGCCCCGGCGCCGTACCGGCAGTGGCCGCTGCTCACGGTGCTGGCCGGGGCCGCGGCGGGCCTGCTGGTCACCCTCGTCGAGGCCCGGATCGGCGCGCTGGTCATAGGTGCGGCCCTGCTCACGGGGGCTGTACTGCGCTGGCTGCTGCCCTCGGTCGGGATGCTGGCGGTCCGCTCCCGGTTCACGGATGTGCTGACCTACGGGGCGCTCGGCACCGGAATCGTGCTCCTGGCGCTGATGGCTCCACCGGAGCCCTGGCTGACGATTCCCTTCCTGGAGGACATCGTGGGATTCTCCGTCCGCTGACGGGCCGGGTTGCGGGCAGTCTTGGGATGGCCGAGTATCTTGATGGCGAGATACTTCGACTGGAGGCGCGCGAGAGGGACGTACCGTACTCATGGTCAAGATCAAGGTTGCAGCCCCCGTCGTCGAACTCGACGGCGATGAGATGACCCACGTCATCTGGCAATTCATCAAGGACAAGCTGATCCTGCCGTACCTCGATGTCGACCTGAAGTACTTCGACCTCGGGATCGAGCACCGCGACGCCACGGACGACCAGGTCACGGTCGACGCGGCACATGCGATCAAGGAGTATGGCGTCGGCGTCAAGTGCGCCACCATCACCCCGGACGAGGCCCGGGTCGAGGAGTTCGGCCTCAGAAGGATGTACCGGTCGCCGAACGGCACGATCCGTAACATCCTCGGTGGTGTGGTCTTCCGCGAGCCGATCATTATGAGCAATGTGCCCCGGCTCGTCCCGGGCTGGACCAAGCCGATCATCATCGGCCGTCACGCCTTTGGCGACCAGTACCGCGCGACCGACCTCAAGGTCCCGGGCGAGGGCACGCTGACCATGACCTTCACCCCGAAGGACGGCTCCGAGCCCATGGAGCTGGAGGTCTTTGAGTTCCCGGGCTCCGGCGTCGCGATGTCCATGTACAACCTGGACGAGTCCATCCGCGACTTCGCCCGCGCGTCCTTCCGCTACGGCCTGGCCCGTCACTACCCCGTCTACATGTCCACCAAGAACACGATCCTGAAGGCCTACGACGGCCGCTTCAAGGACCTGTTCCAGGAGGTCTTCGACGCGGAGTTCAAGGACGAGTTCGACAAGGCCGGGCTCACCTATGAGCACCGTCTGATCGACGACATGGTGGCCGCCGCCATGAAGTGGGCGGGCGGCTACGTCTGGGCCTGCAAGAACTACGACGGTGACGTCCAGTCCGACACCGTCGCGCAGGGCTTCGGCTCCCTCGGTCTGATGACCTCCGTGCTGATGTCCCCCGACGGCCGTACGGTCGAGGCCGAGGCCGCGCACGGCACGGTCACCCGCCACTACCGCCAGCACCAGCAGGGCAAGGCCACCTCGACCAACCCGATCGCGTCGATCTTCGCCTGGACCCGTGGTCTGGCCCACCGGGGCAAGCTGGACGGCACCCCCGAGGTCACCACGTTCGCCGAGACTCTGGAGCAGGTCTGCGTCGACACCGTCGAGGGCGGCCAGATGACCAAGGATCTGGCCCGGCTGATCGGTCCCGAGACCCCGTGGCTGACCACGGAGGAGTTCCTGGACGCGCTCGACGAGGGCCTGAAGAAGAAGATGGCCGAGGTGTAAGCCGGACCGCATACAGGCCGTTGGCCCGTCCTCTCCCCCGTGAGGACGGGCCAACGCCGTATGTGCTCCGTACGTGACGTGCTCCTGCGTGACGTGCTGTACGTGATGTGGCTCAGTACGCGCGGAACATCGCCCAGGTGTTCTTCCCCACCTTGCCGTCGGCAGCCAGGCCGTGGTCACGCTGGAACTTCTTGACCCACCGCTCGGTCTCGGGCCCGAAGATGCTGTCGACCTTCAGCGGGTTACCGCCCTGCCACAGCTTGTTGATCAGGCACTGCACCTCCTTCACCCGCTTTCCGGTGTGCCCCCGCATGGTCAGTGCCTTCCCGCCGTAGTAGCCACAGGACGCGGTGATGGAGACATCGCCGGACTGCTGAGTGGCGGGCTGGGCGGTGGTGCCGGCCTGGGCGGCCGGAGCCAGCGCGCCCGCGCCGCCGAGGATGGCGGCGGTCATCGCACCGGCGACGATGCTCCTACGGATGTTCATGATGAGTTCCTCCCGTTTGGCGTTCCCCAGTTGTTGTTGGGGACCCTGTCGATGGGGCGGCGCGGGGTGGACCACGCCGCCCGTTGTGCGTAACCGAGATTGCTCGCCAATCGCATCCGCCGCCACAACAGACGGCTGGAGTGGGCCAAACTGGGATGTCCCAGGCCCTGACCTGCTGGGATGACTGCCGCGCGGATACCGTGCTGGGATGTGGGACAGCCATGAACGATGGCTGGAACGGATGGCCGATGGGGGCGGTACCCGCGCCGGGCGGTAGTTTTCGGGCATCGTTCCGAAAAAACCCGGACTTGACCGTGCCGGGTGCGGACGCGAATGGGGTGGAGCATGTCGCGTTGGAAGGAGCTGCCGGATTCGCTGGACCAGCGAGTCCGTCAACTCGTCGTACAGATGCGGAGAATGAAGGATCACAGTGGGCTGAGCCTGGCCGCGCTGGCAGGACGGACCGCGTACAGCCGTTCGTCCTGGGAGCGTTATCTCAACGGCAAGCAACTGCCCTCACGTCAGGCTGTGGAGGAACTGGCCCGCGCCTGTGGCACCGAGCCGTCCCGGCTGCTGGTGCTGCACGAAGTGGCGGAGCAGTCCTGGAACGGGGGGATGGAGACGACCGAGGAGACGACCGAGGAGACGACCGAGGAGACGACCGAGGAGACGACCGAGGAGACGACCGGGGAGACGGCCGGGGAGCCTGCCGCCGAGCCGGTGGCCGCGCCCGTGCCACATCGCCGTGGGCTGTGGGTGGCGCTGGCCGTGGTAGCGGTGTTCATCGTCGCGGGCGCCGGGCTGCTGGCCGCCCGGCCGTGGCAGCGGGAGGACACCCAACCGCCAGCCGAGGCAGCGGTGTTCGAGCACAAGCCGGGGCGTACCTACAGCTGCGATGTGACCCGCGAGAACGGCAAGCTCCACGCGGGCCGCAGCGATACGGACACGGCGTTGCTGGTGCAGGGCAGCGCCGGCTGGGAGGTTGTCGAGGCCCAGTGCCTGCTGGTCCACCACGGGTTTGAGCTCGGCGGTGTCGACGGCGTGTACGGGAACAAGTCCGAGCGCGCGGTCAAGCGCTTTCAGCGCGAGAACCGCGAGGAACATGGGCTGGTGGTCGACGGCAAGATCGGCCCGCATACCTGGAAGGTCCTCCGCGACTGATGCCCGAGAAGCTGGTGGAGTGCGAGCGGCTGGCGGAGGCGATGCGGGAGCTGCGCGCGGACAGCGGGCTGAGTCTGGCCGCGCTCGCCGAGCGCACCTCGTACAGCAAGTCCTCCTGGGAGCGCTATCTGAACGGCAAGAAGCTCCCGTCCCGGCAGGCCGTCGAGGAGCTGGTCCGGGTGTGCCGGGCCGAGCGGGAGGCTGTCCGGCGCTTGGGCGCCCTCTGGGAGCTGGCCGATGCCGCCTGGTCCGGACGGGGCGGCTGGGCCTCACCGCCACCGCAGCCGCAGCCGTCCGGCGCTACGGAACCTTCGGCGTCAGCGGCGTCAGCGGCATCGGGGCAGTCCGGGCAGTCTGGGCAGTCCGGGGAGTCTGCCCGGCGGGGTGGCTGGCGGGTGGCTGTACGGGGCCGCCGGGGGGCCGTCACCACGGTGCTGGCCGGGACGGGGGCGCTCACTGCGGTCGGGGCGGCCTTCGCGTTCGGCTTCCTCGGCAGCGCGTCGGGCGATGCTTCGCCATCGCCGTCACCGGCCCTGACCACCGGCTGCCGTGGGGCGGAGTGCACCGGCAAGGACCCCGAGCAGAACGCGTGCGGCGCCGCGCATGCTGACCCTGTGACGGTCGCCGAGTACCGGTCCGCCAGCGGGGCGCGGCTGGAGATCCGCTACAGCACGGTGTGCTCGGCGGGTTGGGGCCGTATCTGGAACGCGGATATCGGCGACCGTGTGCTGGTCACCTCTTCGGCTGATAAGAATGGTGCCTCTCAAGTCGCCCGGGTCGACGATGAATATGACGCGGACGGCTATGTGTACACCCGTATGACGTGGGCTTCTGACCGTTCGGAGCTGCGGGCTTGTCTGCTGCCGAAGGACGGCGGGGAGCGCGAGTGCTTTCCTCCCTAGTGGCACACTGGCACATGGGGGATTCACCACAGCACGTACAGCACATACAGCACGTACAGGGGGAGGAGGGGGAGGCAATGCCTCGTTGGAGGGCGCTGCCGGAGGAGCTGGATCCAGAGATCCGTGAGTTCGCGGGCCAGATGCGACGTCTTGTGGACCGCAGCGGACTGAGCATCGCCGCGGTCGCGGACCGTACCGGCTACAGCAAGACGTCCTGGGAGCGCTATCTCAATGGACGGCTGCTCCCGCCGCAGGGGGCGATCTCCGCGCTGGCCGAGGTGACCGGCACAGACGTACGGCATCTGGCGACCATGTGGGAGCTGGCCGAACGGGCCTGGAGCCGGGCCGAGATGCGGCACGACATGACGATGGAGGCCATACGGATCTCCCAGGCCCGGGAGGCGCTGGGGGCGTTCGAACCGGACGCCCCGGCGGCGAAGAAGAAGGCCAGGGGACGGGACAGGACGAAGCCGGTCAATGCCGCCACCCCGCTGCCGCCAGGCCCGGAGGAGACCGACTCAACCACGGTGCTCCGCCGTCAGTCCCGGGCTCCGGCGCAGCCGGTCGCGCCGCGGGACCGGCGGTACCACGCGCCGCAGCCGCCCGGCCCTGCCGGTCCTGCCACGCCGCCGCTCCAGGGCGGGGGCGGCCATCCCTCCGGCTCGCGCCGGGCGGGGATGTTCCTGGCGGGAGTGGTGGGCGCGCTGGCGGTCATAGGGGCCGCGGTGTTCCTCTTCGATCTGGGCGGCGGCGAGGACCAGGCCGCCGCGGAGCCGACGACGGCCCCCACGAAGCCCGCCCCGAAACTCCCGGCCGGGGTCAAGTGCTCGGGCGAGGACTGTGCCGGTGAGGATCCGGAGCTGATGGGCTGTGGCGGTCAGTACGCCGAGACCACCTCCGACGCCATCTTCAGCGGCGCCTATATCGAGGTGCGGTACAGCGAGGTGTGCAAGGCGGCCTGGGCCCGGGTCACCGACGCCGCGCCGGGCGCCACGGTGCGTATAACGGCCGACCAGAAGACAGAGGACAGCAAGGTCGGCGAGGACACGGACGGTTACACCAAGATGGTCGCCGCCAAGAACGCCGAGGCGGCTCGGGTCTGTCTGGAGACGGCCGTCGGCGCCGAGGGCTGCACCACGTCGTAAGGGCCGGCCCGAATAGGGGGCATGCGCGCCACGATCCGGGGCAGATGCTTTCACAACCCCCCACGGGTGCGGCACCGCGCGCCCGGCAGCCGCCCACGCTCCCCCCTCCTTGAGTGGGCGGCTGCCCTGCGTGTCCGCGCGGGGGGATGCACGATAGCCTGACGCCGGGTCTCTTGATGTAGAGAGATTCAAGGGATCCAAGAGATCCAGCCACCGACTGTCAGGTTCAACGGAGACCGCCATGACCCGCACTCCCGTCAATGTCACCGTCACCGGAGCCGCCGGCCAGATCGGCTACGCGCTGCTCTTCCGTATCGCCTCTGGCCAACTGCTCGGCCCGGATGTGCCGGTCAAGCTCCGTCTGCTGGAGATCACTCCGGCGCTGGGCGCCGCCGAGGGCACCGCGATGGAGCTCGAGGACTGCGCCTTCCCGCTGCTTCAGGGCATCGAGATCACCGACGACCCGAACGTCGCCTTCGACGGCGCCAACGTCGGCCTGCTGGTCGGTGCCCGGCCGCGGACGAAGGGCATGGAGCGCGGCGATCTGCTCGAGGCCAACGGCGGCATCTTCAAGCCGCAGGGTAAGGCCATCAACGATCACGCCGCGGACGACATCAAGGTGCTGGTCGTGGGCAACCCGGCCAACACGAATGCGCTGATCGCGCAGGCCGCGGCGCCGGACGTACCGGCCGAGCGGTTCACGGCGATGACTCGCCTGGACCACAACCGTGCGCTGTCGCAGCTCGCGAAGAAGACCGGTGTGCCGGTCTCCGAGATCAGGAAGCTCACGATCTGGGGCAACCACTCCGCGACTCAGTACCCGGACATCTTCCACGCGGAGGTCGCGGGCAAGAACGCGGCTGAGACCGTGAACGATGAGAAGTGGCTCGCCGACGAGTTCATCCCGACCGTCGCCAAGCGCGGTGCGGCGATCATCGAGGCCCGGGGCGCGTCCTCGGCGGCCTCGGCCGCCAATGCCGCCATTGACCACGTCCACACCTGGGTCAATGGCACTCCGGCTGGGGACTGGACCTCCATGGGTATCCCCTCGGACGGCTCTTACGGGGTCCCGGAGGGCCTGATCTCCTCCTTCCCCGTCACCTGCTCGGGCGGCTCGTACGAGATCGTCCAGGGTCTGGAGATCAACGACTTCTCGCGGGCTCGTATTGATGTCTCCGTTCAGGAGCTTACGGAGGAGCGCGAAGCGGTCCGCGGCCTTGGCCTGATCTGAGGTTCCCTCCCCCCAGCCCCCTGTGCGCGGCTCCCCGCCACGCCGGGGGGGCTTCGCCCCGTTGCGGGGTGCTGTGGGTGGGTTTCCCCGTATCCCGCCCCTTCCCGCTGTGTCGATATGCGGCTCCGCCGCGTGGCGGGGCTTTGCCCCGGGCCCCGGGGGTTTGCCGGGTGCGGGCCGGTGGCCGGGTGTTGTGCCCACCCACAGCCCCTCGCGGGGCTGCGAGTGCCCACAACAAGGTGGAGCCCTACCCGCGGTCAGTTGCCGATGCGTATGTCGATGCAGGCGTAGAACGCGTTGGGGGTGTCGGCTATGTTCCAGACCGCGAGCACCTTCTGGTGGCCGCTGATGCCACCGAAGTTGACCTGGTGCGTGACGGTCTCGCCCGGCCGGGCGCCGCCGTCGTTGAACTCCGCGACCTTGGTGCCGCCCACGAAGTACTGCCAGGTGCTGGTGGCGTGCCGGGCGGTCAGCCGCCACTGGAATGACTGGCTGCTGCTGACGGGGGTGACGGGCCAGCCCTTGCTGTCGTCGTCCAGCTCGGCGAACCGTCCGTTGCCACCGCTGCAGCTCCGCAGGCCCTTTGGCCCTTCGACGCTCTGCGGCTCGTACTTTATGTCGCCGCAGGAGACCGTTCCGGCTGCGCACTGGGCCTGGCGGGAGGGGGGTGAGTTCACATATCCGTGCGCGCTCGCCGGGCTGGCGGGCAGCGTGATGACGAGGAGAGGGGCGACTGCCGCGCCGATCGCGACGGCCAGCTTCCTGTTCTTGTGCATGCCAACTCCCTGATGGAGGCCGCCGCTCAAATGGGGGTTGAGGGCTTCGGCGGCCTCGTTGACTGTGGGGGGAGGCGAGTGGGTTCTTCACATCGCCAATTGGTCTAGACTTAACGATTGTCAGACCACCGTCAAGAGACCAGGGAGGGCTGGTTAGAGCTGGTCGGTCGGACGGATCATCAGCTCGCAGATGGACACATGGCGTGGCCGGGTGACGATAAAGCCGATGGATTCCGCGATATCGCGGGCTTCGAGCCGTTCGATGGCCTTGGCGTCCAGCTCCCGCTGGATCTCCGGCCGGTTGTGGGTGCGCAGCTCCGTGACCGTGCTGCCGGGCTCGATCACCGATACCCGGACGTGTCGTGCGGTCAGCTCCTGGCGCAGGCCCTCGCTGAAGGCACCCACGCCGAACTTCGTAGCGCTGTAGACCGCGCGGCCGCTCTTCGTGCGGCGGCCCAGTGTGGAGCCGACGTTGACGAGGTCCGCCACCCGGCGGTCGCCGTCGGTGGCGGCGCGGAGCAGATGGGGGATGGCGGCGTGGCTGGTGTACATCAGTCCGAGCAGGTTCACCTCGACCATCCGCTGCCACTCGTCCAGCTTGGCTTCCTCCGCGGGGCCGAGCAGCATCAGTCCCGCGTTGTTGACCACCGTGTCGAGCCGCCCGAGCTCGCTGACGGTCTGCTCCACGGCGTCGCGCGCCTGGTCCTCATCGGTGATGTCGGCCTGCCGTACCAGCGTGGCGTCGCCGCCGTCGCGCTGGATCCGGTCGGCCAGCCGGTCCAGACGATCGCGGCGCCGCCCCACCACAGCGACCGCCGCTCCCTCAGCGGCCAGGGCGAGGGCTGTCGCCTCACCTATTCCGCTGGTCGCTCCGGTCACCAGTGCCACGGTCCCGGACAGCCGCCGTGCTGTTTCTCCCATAGGCCCTCCCCTGTGGAGTCGGTTTGCACCCCGAGGCCTACCCAGCCGCTACCGGTGGCGACCGTCCGTATGACCGGATCCAGACAGACCGGTGCCTCGTGCACATATGCGATAACTCATGCGGCAGAGAGGTTCATTGGTGAGAGCCCCACTGCGCTCTACACTTCCGGGCTATACAGGCCAGCCGCTGGGCATCCCCGATATTGTGGGCATCCAATACCTCTGGCGACGACGGCGGACCGAGGCGGCCGCGAACCGTGGCGGTTGTGGCGGCTATGGCGGTTATGGCGGCTGGGACGAATCTGACACGCCGACTGGGTACACCTATTGGCCTAAGCTGTTCACCCGAGGAGCCCTGGTGGATGTCCCCATTAGGGGAGTAAAGCTGTACGTTCACAGCGTGCCAAAGACTTTTCATACCGCCGTCCGAATAACGGCAACTGCCGCGGCGCTGCTGCCCGCCCTGCTCGCCGGTGCCGTCCCCGCGTACGCGAAGGACACCGACGAGGCCAAACCGCCCGCCAAGATGTCCACGGTAGGGGGTGAACGGCTAGGCCGTCCCGGCACCCAGATAGAGCCGATCGACGGAGCCAAGGCGCCCAAGGTGCCAAAAGGGCTGACCGCACGGTCATGGATCGTGGCGGACGCGGAGAGCGGAGAGGTACTGGCCGCGCGCAACGCGCACTGGCGGCTGCCGCCCGCCTCCACGATCAAGATGCTGTTCGCTGACACCCTGCTGCCCAAGCTCAGCAAGGACATGGAGCACACCATCCTGCCCGAGGACTTGGCGGGGCTGGGCGAAGGCAGCAGCTCGGTGGGCGTCAAGGAGGACTACACCTACAAGGTCGACGACCTATGGAACGGGGTGTTCCTCAGGTCCGGCAATGACGCGGTGTTCGCGCTGGCCGCGCTGAACGGTGGCGTGACGAAGACCGTGCGGGAGATGAACGCGCGCGCCAAGGAGCTGGGCGCCGGGGACACCCATGTGGTCAGCCCGGACGGCTACGACGCCAAGGGGCAGCACTCGTCCGCGTACGACCTGACGCTGATCGCCCGCTCCGGAATGCAGAACCCCGACTTCCGCAGGTACGCCTCGACCGTACGGGCGAAGTTCCCGGGCGGGTACAAGGACGAGGAGGAGAAGAAGAAGCGGGAGTACTTCGAACTCCAGACCACCAACCGGCTGCTCATCGGGGACTACGGCCTGGAGCCCTATGAGGGCTTGGCCGGAATCAAGAACGGCTACACCAGCAAGGCGGGCTTCACCTTCACCGGTGTCGCCCAACGCGGCGACCGGAAGCTGCTGGTGACGGTCATGCACCCGGACAGCGGGCGCAACAGGGTCTACCAGGAGACGGCCAAGCTGCTGGACTGGGGCTTCAAGGCGGCCGGGAAGGTGCAGCCGGTCGGGGAACTGGTGCCGCCGGTGACCGAGCAGGAGGCCGTGAAGGCGGGTAACGGCAAGAACAGCGACGGTGACAAGGACGCGGTCGACAACACCGCCGTCGGCGGCGAGCAGGGGTCCGGCGGTTTTGGGATAGCCCTCGGCATCGCGGGCGCCACGCTGGTCGTGCTCGGAGCGGCGGCGTTCGCGGTGAACCGGCGCTGGCCCCTGCCCATCGCGATCACCCGGGGAGCGCCTCAGCGATCTCGTCCTCCGGAGGAGCGGGGTTAGGCCCCTCTCCCTCGCCTTCACCGCTGCTGTTCTCCGTCGCCGTCCAGGCGGCGCAGAACAGCAGCAGTTTCGTCATCAGGCTGATCCAGACGAGCAGCGCGACCGGCACGCCGAAGGCGCCATACATGTTCTTCGCCGCGACGCCCCTGAGATAGCCGCCGAGCAGCAGCTTCAGCAGCTCGAAACCGACCGCGCCCAGCAGCCCGGCCTCGATGACCACCCGCCGTGAAGGGCGTACCCCGGGCACCCGGGTCAGTACATACCAGAGCAGCAGGAAGTCAACGGCGACGGCCGCCACGACCGGGGCGGTCCGCAGCAGCCAGCCACCGGGCCCGGTCTGATCGACGCCGAGCTGATCGGCAGCCCAGTCCACGGCCCCGACGGCGAAGGCCGAACCGCCCAGGGAGAGGATGCCCACCGTGCCGAGCCCGGCCAGCAGGGCCAGATCCTTGAGCTTGCCGAGGACGAGGTTGGCCCTCTCCTCCGGCAGCAGCCACACCTCGCGCAGACACTCCCGCAGCGAGCGGATCCAGCCCAGACCCGTGAACAGCAGCAGCACACCCGCGATCAGGCCGACCGTACGAGCGTTGTCGACCAGGGACTGAAGGGGGAGCTGATCGGAGATGCCCGGCACCTGATCGGCAAGCCACTCCTCCATCTGCGCGACCCGCCCCGGGGTGAGCATCGCGGCACCGATCGCGGCGGCGAGGGCGAGCATCGGGAAGAGCGCGAGAAAGCTGATGAAGGTGATGGCGGCGGCCAGCCGGGACCAGTGCGTGTGGTCGAGGCGCACATAGGTACGCCATAGATGCGACCGCATCAGACGAACGACCAGAGGTCCGATAACGGGCTGCCGCGTCAACCAGTCCATGGGCGCGTTTCTACCCCCACGCCCCGCCCTGCACCTGTTCCGACAGGCAGGATGCCAGGCTTACGGCGCCGGGGCCGCCGGGCGGCGGCCCAGATCAACTTGGTGCGGCACGGTCGTCAGCGGCGGGGGCTGACCCGGCTGGCCCCCGAAACGGAACTCCCGCTGAAGCCGCCAGACGCCGTCCTCGCCCTGCTCGTAGAGGGCGAAGCCGGTCGTGGTCCAGGCCGCCTCGAAGTCCGCCAGCTCCGCGTATGCCGTATCCATGGCCTCCTCGGCGATGCCGTGGGCGATGGTCACATGGGGGTGATACGGGAACTGCAGCTCCCGGGCGAGCGGGCCGTCGGCCGCCCGCACCCGTTCCTGCAGCCAGCGGCAGGCCGAGCCGCCCTCGACGACCTGGACGAAGACCACCGGGGAGAGCGGGCGGAAGGTGTCCGTGCCGGACAGCCGCATCGGGAAGGCGCGCCCGGCCGCGGCGACCGCGGCCAGGTGCTCCTCAATGACGGGCCGGGCCGCCGGGTCGACCTCGGTGGGCGGCAGCAGGGTGACATGTGTGGGGATGCCATGGGCCGCGGGGTCGCCGAAGCCCGCGCGCCGCTCCTGTAGCAGGCTGCCGTACGGCTCCGGGACCGCGATCGATACGCCGAGCGTGACGGTCCCCGCTGTCCCCACGGTGTCTCCCTTCCCCAGCTCCAGTCAGTGCTTGGCGGGCAGGAAGCCCACCCGGTCGTAGGCCTGGGCGAGGGTTTCGGCGGCGACAGTGCGCGCCTTCTCCGCTCCCTTGGCCAGGATGGAGTCCAGCGTCTCCGGGTCATCCAGATATTCCTGGGTGCGCGCCCGGAAGGGCCCGACCCAGTCGGTGACGACCTCGGCGAGGTCGGTCTTGAGGGCACCGTAGCCCTTGCCCTCGTATCGGCGCTCCAACTCCGCGATGGTGGTGTCGGTGAGTGTGGAGTAGATGGTCAGCAGATTGCTGATGCCCGGCTTCTTCTCCACGTCGTAACGGATCTCCGTCTCCGTGTCGGTCACCGCGCTCTTGATCTTCTTCGCGGTGGTCTTGGGCTCGTCGAGGAGATTGACGATGCCCTTCGGCGTGGACGCCGACTTGCTCATCTTGATCGACGGGTCCTGGAGGTCGTAGATCTTCGCCGTCTCCTTGAGGATGTACGGCTGCGGGATGGTGAACGTCTGGCCGAACCGGGCGTTGAAGCGCTCAGCGACATCCCGGGTGATCTCGATGTGCTGCCGCTGGTCCTCACCGACCGGCACCTGATTGGCGTGGTACAGCAGGATGTCGGCGATCTGCAGGATCGGATAGGTGAACAGACCGACGGTCGTGCCCTCCGCGCCCTGCTTGGCGGACTTGTCCTTGAACTGGGTCATGCGGGAGGCCTCGCCAAAGCCGGTGAGACAGTTCATCACCCAGCCGAGCTGGGCATGCTCGGGGACATGGCTCTGGACGAAGAGAGTGCAGCGCTCGGGGTCGAGACCGGCGGCCAGCAGCTGGGCGGCGGAAAGCCGGGTAGCGGCCCGCAGCTCCCCCGGGTCCTGCGGGATCGTGATCGCGTGCAGGTCGACGACCGCGTAGAAGGCATCGTGGCTCTCTTGCAGTGCTACCCACTGGCGGACAGCGCCGAGGTAATTGCCGAGGTGGAAAGAGCCCGAGGTGGGCTGGATACCGGACAGCACACGGGGACGATCGTTAGCCATACGCGCCATTCTCGCAGAGAGGGAACCTTTCCCGGGCGCGTGGTGTGACGGAGGGTGTGCGGGCGCCGGGGTGCGCACCAGGCCCGCACCGGTCTGGCCCGGTTCCGGCCCTAGAGACCGCCGAGTGACAGACGATAGAAAGAGGCACCGCCTTCAGCATGCAAGATGAACGGAGCGCCGCGATGTCCAGCGTTTCACCAGGCAAAGCAGCAGAGTTGATCACTACCGCTGACGCCCACACCGCGCACACCTACCATCCGCTGCCGGTCGTTGTCGCCTCCGCGGAGGGGGCCTGGATGACCGATGTCGAGGGTCGCCGCTACCTCGACATGCTCGCCGGGTATTCGGCGCTCAACTTCGGCCATGGCCACCCACGGCTGATCGCCGCCGCCAAGGCCCAGCTGGAGCGGCTCACGCTCACCTCACGGGCCTTCCACCATGACCGCTTCGCGGCCTTCTGCACCGAGCTGGCCGAGCTGTGCGGCATGGAGTCCGTACTGCCGATGAACACCGGCGCCGAGGCGGTGGAGACAGCGGTCAAAACGGCCCGTAAGTGGGGCTACAAGGTCAAGGGCGTACCGGATGGCCAGGCGAAGATCATCGTCGCCGCCAACAACTTCCACGGCCGGACGACCACGATCATCAGCTTCTCCACGGATCAGGAAGCACGGGCGGACTACGGCCCGTACACCCCCGGCTTCGAGATCGTCCCCTATGGCGATCTGGCCGCGCTGGAAGCAGCTCTCGACAAGCACGGTGACCACACGGTCGCCGTCCTGCTGGAGCCGATCCAGGGCGAGGCGGGCGTCCTCGTACCGCCGCCCGGCTATCTGCCCGGGGTACGGGAGCTGACCCGCTCCCGGCAGGTGCTGTTCATCGCCGACGAGATCCAGTCCGGTCTGGGCCGTACGGGCAAGACCTTCGCCTGCGAGCACGAGGGCGTCGTGCCGGACATCTACGTACTGGGCAAGGCGCTCGGCGGCGGTGTGGTGCCGGTCTCGGCGATTGTGTCGTCCAACGAGATCCTGGGCATCTACCGGCCCGGTGAGCACGGCTCGACCTTCGGCGGCAATCCGCTGGCCTGCGCGGTGGCGCTGGAGGTCATCGCCATGCTGCGCAGCGGCGAGTTCCAGCAGCGGGCCACGGAGCTGGGCGACCATCTCCACCGTGAGCTGGGGCTGCTGGTCGGCACCGGCGCGGTCGAGGAGCTGCGCGGGCGCGGTCTGTGGGCGGGCGTGGACATCGCGCCCGCGCACGGCACGGGGCGGGAGATCTCCGAGCGGCTGATGGCCAAGGGGGTGCTGGTGAAGGACACCCACGGGTCGACGATCCGGATCGCCCCACCGCTGGTGATCAGCAAGGAGGACCTGGACTGGGCCCTGACCCAACTACGCGAAGTCCTGGCCGAGTAAGCCGAGAGCAGGGCTCCGCCCCCAGACCCCGAGGTGTTGTGGGCAGTCGTTCCGCAGGGCGTGGGGGCACCTCCCAGACGGAGTCTGGGGGAGGGTGGGCACAACACCGGCCACCGGCCCGCACCGGGCCAACCTCGGGGTCCGGGGCGAAGCCCCGGTTTCCGGGAAGGTGGGGGCACCTCCTGGGGGCACCTCCCAGACGGAGTCTGGGGGAGGTAGCTGGGGGAGGGACAGGGGAACCCACCCCGGAAACGGGGCCACCCCGCACCGTGCCCGCCCCTGCGCGGCACGCATACCGATCAGTCGTCCACGCCCCAGAGCCACTTCTTCCAGATGCCCTCATTCTCCTTGGCCCACTTCTCCGCCGCACCCTCCGGCGACATCCCATCCCCGGCGATCATCTTCGCGACCGCGTTCTGCTCATCCTCGCCCCACTCGAAGTTCTTGAGGAACTCCGCCGCGTTGCCGCCCTTCTTGGCGAAGTGGGCATTGAGGTACTTCTGGAGCTCGGTCTCCTGATAGCCACAGGCCGTCTTCTCGGCCTTGGCGTCACACCCCGGGTAGTACTCGGGCAACCGGACCTCGGCGAGCCCGACCTCGGCCTCCACCCAGTGCGGTGTCCACCAGTAGGTGAGGAACGGCTTCTCCTTCTCGGCCCGCGTGCGGATCTTCTCCAGCTGAGCTTCCTCGGAACCGAGGTGTACCAGCTTGTAGTTGAGGTCCAGATTCTTTATGAGCGCCGCGTCCTGGGACTTGAACGAGGGGTCTCCCTGGAACAGGACACCCTTTCCGTCGCTCTCCTGAGTACGGAACAGCTCCACGTACTTGTTGAGGTTCTCCCAGCGGGTGATTTCCCGGTTCTCATCCGCCAGGTAGCGCGGAACAAACCACCCTATTCGGCCCGTAACACCCAGCGGCCCGCCGGGTACGACCGTCTTCTCCTTCTCCACATACCGCTCGACCTGTTCGGGAAGGCCCCAGTCCTCAAGCACGGCGTCGGCCTTGCCCTCGCCAAGCGCCTTCCAGCCGTCCGCCTCCGTCATCTCCTCGACGGTGACCTCATAGCCCAGCTCTTTCTCCAGGATGTACTTGGCCACAGCCGTATTGGCCTGCCCACCGGTCCACAGCGGGGCGACCAGCGAGACGGGCTCCTTCTTGGCTGCGGAGTCGGTCCCACAAGCGCTCAGGGCGAGCAGAGCGAATGCTCCGGTCCCGGCGACGAGGGCCCTGCGGGAGCACTTACCGGCGCGTATAGCAAACATGTGCGTGTTTTCTTCAACCAATGGCAGGGGTGGGGGAAATACGCAAACTCTAACAGGGTCCGAACTGGCGTCTCCCCATGATTTTTAGGGTGATTTGCCCGCTTACCCACTACGGCAGCAACCGACACAGAGCATCCAGCGCCCCGCCGAAGGCGTGCTCAACCGGGGAAAATTGACATGTCCCTGGACCAGTACGGCCGTAGGGTCACCATCATGACCACACACGACCACACGCCCCGCATGGACTTCTTCAAGAACGCCCCAGAGGTCTACAAGGCCATGATCGCCCTCGACGCGGCCGCCCGTAAGGGCGTTGACCCTACCCTGGCCGAGCTGATCAAGATCCGCGCCTCTCAGCTCAACCACTGCGCGTTCTGTCTGAACATGCACATCAAGGATGCCCGCAAGCAGGGTGAGACCGAGGAGCGGATCTACCTGCTGAGCGCCTGGGAAGAGGCGGGCGCGTGCTACACCGAGAAGGAGCGGGCCGCCCTCGCCCTCACCGAGGCCATCACCGTACTGACCGACGGCTTCGTGCCGGACGAGGCCTACGAGCGGGCCGCCAAGCACTTCGAGGAGCCGGAGCTGGCCCAGATCATCGCCATGATCTTCACCATCAACTCCTGGAACCGGATCGCCGTCACCACCCGGATGCCGCCAGAACTCGGCTGATATCCGACGCGCCCTACGCGTCAGACAACCCTGCCGACTTTGATGACATGTACGGTGGCAGCTTTACCCGGAACTCCCAGCGCGGACGCGGCTGCGCGCTTCCACGAGTGGATAGGTCTTCATCGCACAAAATGTACACACCTGCGGGTCCGTGCACACTGTCCTGCGCGGGAACTCAGCTCTTGGGGAGCCACTTGCGCCATACGTCGGTGTTGGCCGCTGTCCACTTGGCTGCTGCTTCCGCCGGAGGCAGCCCGTCGCCCTCGATCATCTTGGCGACCTCGTTCTGCTGCTGTGTGGACCAGCGGAAGTTCTTCAGAAACTCTGCCGCGTCGCCGCCGTTCTCCTCGAAGTCGGCGTTGAAATACTTCTGCAGCGGGGTGTTGGCATAGGCGCAGTCCGTGAACTTCTTCGGCTTGTTACAACCCTCCGCGTAATCCGGGAGCTTGACCTCCACCAGGTCCAGGTCCAGGTTCTTCCAGTGCGGCTCCCACCAGTAGGTGAGGAAGGGCTCCCGGGCCGCGTACTTCGCCTCGATCTCCTTGAGCAGACCCGCTTCGCCCTTGGTGGGCTTGATCGTGAGGTTCAGTTCCAGGTTCTTGATGAGGTGCGTGTCGTTTGAGGTGAAGGACTTGTCCGGGCCAAGGAATTCGCTCTTGAAGTCCTTCGCGTGCTTGTTGAGGTTCTTCCAGTCGGTGATTTCCGGGTTCTCGTCCGCGTAGTACCTCGGCACGAACCAGCCGATGTGCCCGGTGACTCCCAGGTCGCCGCCCTCGACAACGGTCTTCTTGTCGTCGATGTACTTCTTTTCCCGCTCACGCTCGCCCCGCCAGTCCTCCAGAACCGCGTGCACCGTACCGTCGTTCATCCCGTCCCAGGAGTCTCCCGCGTTCATCTCCTCAGTCCTGACGCGGACGTTCAGCTCCTTCTCCAGGAGGTGCTGGGCCACGGCGGCATTGGCCTGGGCCCCGGCCCAGCTCGGCACCGCGATGGTGATCTCCTCGTATCCGGCGCCGTTCTTGTCGTCCCCGTCCCCGCCGGAGACGCACGCGCTCAGCACAAGCAGGCCGAGTGCGGCGGTTCCGGCGCCGATGGTGGTCCGTATCCGCTTGCTGTCACGCATCTGGGAACTTCTCTCCTCTGGACAGACGGTCGGCAGCATCCCCCCACAACGGGTGGGCCCCGGAACGCACGGCGTTCCGGGGCCCTCTCAGTGTGCGGCACTCAGCCGCGACGGCGCATCAGGCAGAAAAGCGGGTCACTTCTTCGGGAGCCACTTCTTCCAGGTGTCCTCGTTGTCCTTGATCCACTTGGCCGCCGCGTTCTTCGGGGACATGCCGTCGCCCTTAATCATCTTGGCGACCTCGTTCTGGTCCTCGGTCTCCCACTCGAAGTTCTTCAGGAACTCCGCCGCGTCGCCGCCGTCCTTGGCGAAGTCGGCGTTGAAGTACTTCTGCAGCATGAGGGTGTCGTAGCCGCACTCGGTCTTCTCCTTGGGCTCATTGCAGCCCTCGGTGTACTCCGGCAGCTTGACCTCGACCATGTCGATCTCGGAGTTCATCCACTGCGGGTCCCACCAGTAGGTGAGGAACGGCTTCTCAGCCTTGTAGAGCCGCTGGATCTCCTTGAGCTGGGCCGCCTCGCTGCCGGTCGGCAGGATCTTGTAGTCCAGCTTGTGGTTCTTGATGAGGTACTTGTCGTAGGAGGTGTACGACGGGGCCGCACCGATGAACTGGCCCTTGCCACCGGACTCGGACGTCTTGAAGTCGTCCTTGAAGTCGTTGAGGTTCTTGTAGTCCAGGACCTCGGGGTTCTTGTCCGCGTAGTACTTGGGGACAAACCAGCCGATGTGCCCGGTGACGCCGAGGCCGCCGCCCTTGACGACGGTCTTCTTGTCGTCGACGTACCGCTTGACCTTCTCCGGAGCGCCGCCCCAGTCCTCCAGGATCGCGTCGGCCTTGCCGCTGTTCAGGGCGTTGAACGCGACCGACTCGTCCATCTGCTCCTGCTTGACCCGGACGCCCAGCTCGTCCTCGAGGAGCTGGGCCGCCACCGCGGCGTTGGCCTGCGCGCCGACCCAGGACGGGACGGCGATGGTGACCTTCTTGGCACCCTTGCCATCGCCCCCCGCGCCGGTGTCGGCGGCGCCGCAGGCGCTGAGGGCGATCATGCCGAGCACGCCGGTACCGGCGATGAGGGACGTACGTATCAGTTTGCTGTTCATGATGAGTCGTGCTCTTTCCTGTGGTGTGGTGGCAAAAATCCTGGAATGTATCGGTTCGTTCATCGGTGGTCCGGTGTACGGGCACCTGGTTGGGTGATCCGGTCGAGCATCAAGCCGAGGCAGACGATGGCGATACCGGCGGGCAGGCCGAGGGCCAGATCGCCCCTGGACAGCCCCTCGATCACATCGATGCCCAGGGCGCCGCCGCCCACCATGCCGGCGATGACCACCATGGACAGCACCAGCACCACGCCCTGGTTCACGGCGACCAGCAAGGCCTTACGGGCCAGCGGCAACTGCACCTGGCGCAGCTGCTGCCAGCTGGTGGCGCCCATCGAGCGGGCGGCCTCCACCGCTGCCGGATCGACCTGCTTGATGCCCTGGGCGGTGATACGGACCACGGCGGGCAGGACGAAGACCACCGCCGCGGCGATGCCCGCGGTGCGGCCCACGCCGAACAGGGCGATCACCGGGATCAGATAGACGAACTGCGGCATGGTCTGCATGGTGTCGAGCACCGGCCGCAGCAGCCGCTCCACCCGCTCGACACGGGCGGCCACAATGCCGATCAGGAAGCCGAGCAGCAGCGTCAGCAGCAGACCCGCCAGCACCTGGGAGAGGGTGTCCAGCGACTTGGTCCACAGGCCCAGCGCACCGGCCACCGCCATGGCGGCGGTGGCGGTGAGCGCGGCCCGCCAGCGGCCCGCCACCCAGGCCAGCACGGCGACCAGCAGCAGCAGTGCCCACCACGGTGTGGCGTTCAGCCCGCTGCGCAGCGGGTTGAGGACCCAGACGGTGAAGTTCTCCGCCCAGACGAGGGTGCCGCCGACCACCGGGATGCCCTCGCCGAGGTGCTCTTCGAACCACGCGATGGAGCTGTTCACGGGGTCGGCGATGTTCACGATCCACGCCGAGGGCCACTCCCGTTCCGCCAGCCTTGAGCCGACCGCGGCGAGCACGCCGCCAACCGCCGCGAGCCCGAGCCAGGACGGCCAGCCACGCAGCCGTGCGGCCCAGCCGGAACCGCCGCTGTGCTCGGTGGTCTCGGCCAGCTGCTCACCCGCGGCCGCGGTCGTACGGTCCAGCAGCACGGCGAGCAGCACGATAGCGATACCGGCGGCGAGCGCCAAGCCGACGTCCACCTGGCCGAGCGCGGTGTAGATCTCGTTACCGAGACCACCGGCACCGACCACGGAGGCGAGAACGACCATCGACAGACACATCATGATGGTCTGGTTGAGGCCGAGCATCATCTCCTTGCGCGCCAGCGGCAGCCGGGCGGTCCACAGCCGCTGCAGCGGGCTCGCTCCGAGCGAGGCGGAGGCCTCCAGTGCGGCCGGGTCGGCGCCGCGCAGCCCCAGCGAGGTGAGCCGGGCCATCGGCGGAGCCGCGTAAATGACGGTCGCGATCAGAGCCGACGGCACTCCGATGTCAAAGAGGAGCACAAACGGCAGCAGATACGCGAACGCGGGCATCACCTGCATGGTGTCGAACACCGGCCGCAGCATGCGGTCGCAGATGTCGGAGAGCCCAGCGGCGAGTCCCAGGAGCAGACCGAGGGCACCGGCGGCGGCGACGGCCACCGTCATCAGTGCCAGGGTCTCCATGGTCCGGTCCCACACGCCCAGCATTCCGCAGGCCGCGAAGACACCGAGTGCGGTACCGGCCGTACGCAGCGCACGCTTGCGCAGCCCGGCGCCGCCCGCGTACCAGGCGATCAGCGTGCCCATCACGGTGACGCCGATCCAGCTGAGCGACTCGAAGAGCTCAACCAGGCTGTACACCGAAGTTTCGGCGGCGTTGCTGATGTGCAGCAGGAAGTAAAGGAAGATCCAGTGCGTGGTGCGGTTGTCGATCAGCCAGTTGTTCAGGTCTTCCAGCGGGGCGCGCACATCGTAGGTGAGCCCGCCCGGCCAGCCGCCGGAGCCGGTCACCACGGCGCTGACCACGACGAACAGGAACGTCACGGTGAGCAGCAGCCCCCGGGGGCTGTTCAGCAGCCGCGCCAGCGGTCCCGGGCCGGTCGCGGACACCGGCTGCGGTGCCGCGGCAGGCGGGGACTCGGGCTTGGTGAGGGTCTCAGCGGCGCTCATACAACCGCCACCTCTCGGTCCTCCCCGTCCTCGGCCTCCCCGCCGTCGGCGTCCCGGTCCTCGGCTTCCTGGTCCACGTTCGCGACCACGGCGAGCAGCCGCTCATGGTCGACGATGCCGAGGGTGCGGCCGTTCTCGACGACACGGACGTGCTCGCCGCTGCGGGCCACGGCCTCGATCGCGTCGACGACCAGGGTGCCCGGTGCGACGGCCACGCCCGAGTCGGTCTCGGTGCTGCCGGCCGGGCGCATGGCGCGGCGTACGGTGATGACCTGCTCGCGCGGGACATCGCGGACGAAGTCCCGTACGTATTCATCGGCCGGGTTGGCGACGATCTCCTCGGGGGTGCCGAGCTGCACGATCTCGCCGTCACGCATGAGCGCGATACGGTCGCCCAGACGCAGCGCCTCGGAGAGGTCGTGGGTGATGAAGACCATCGTGCGGCCCTCTTCGCGGTGCAGCCGGATGACCTCTTCCTGCATATCGCGGCGGATCAGCGGGTCAAGCGCGCTGAACGGCTCGTCGAAGAGCAGGACCTCGGGGTCGGAGGCGAGGGCGCGGGCCAGGCCGACGCGCTGCTGCTGGCCGCCGGAGAGCTGGCCGGGGCGGCGGTCGGCGAGTCCGTCCAGTCCGACCTTCGCCACCATCTCGGCGGCGCGCCGGCGGCGCTCGGCCTTGCCCATGCCCTGGATCTCCAGGCCGTAGGCGACGTTGTCGATGACGGTGCGGTGCGGCAGCAGACCGAAGTGCTGGAAGACCATGGCGGCACGGTGCCGGCGCAGCTCGCGCAGCCGGTTCTTGTCCATGGCGAGGACATCCTCGCCGTCGATCTCGAGCGTGCCGCTAGTCGGCTCGATGAGCCGGGTCAGACAGCGCACCAGCGTGGACTTGCCGGAGCCGGAGAGGCCCATCACGACAAAGACCTCGCCCTTGTGGACGTCGAAGGAGACATCGCGGACGGCCGCCGTGCAGCGGGTCTTCTCGCTCAGTTCGCCGGCGCTC
Source organism: Streptomyces gobiensis (assembly GCF_021216675.1). Classification (NCBI taxonomy): domain Bacteria; kingdom Bacillati; phylum Actinomycetota; class Actinomycetes; order Kitasatosporales; family Streptomycetaceae; genus Streptomyces; species Streptomyces gobiensis. Next base: position 3,614,703 of record NZ_CP086120.1, read on the forward strand.
AGCCCGGCGAGTTCCTTGTTGCCGGGTATCCGGCCGGCCTTGGGACCGAAGACCTTCCACAGATTGCGGACGGAGAACACCGGCTCGGTGGCTGCGGCTTCAGACACAGACATTACGCAACACCTCCCGGTGTCAAGGACGAACTTTTCAACAGGTCAGCCGCCTTCTCACCGACCATGAGCACACCGATCATCGGGTTGACCGCGGTCATCGTCGGGAAGACGGAGGCATCCGCGATACGGATACCGGCCAGCCCCCGGATCTTCAACTCAGGGTCCACAACGGCGAGTTCATCGTCGGCCGCGCCCATCCGGCAGGTGCCCGCCGGGTGGTAGACGGTGTGCGCGACCTTGCGGGCGTACTCGCTGATCTCCTCGTCCGAGGTGACCTCCGGTCCGGGGCAGACCTCGCGCCCCAGCCAGGTGGCGAACGGCTCGGTCCTGGCGATCTCACGGGCGAGCTTGATGCCGTCGACCAGGGTCTGGGCGTCGTAGCCCGCCTCGTCCGTGAAGTAGCCGAAGTCAAGCGCGGGCTTGACCTCGGGGTCGGCGCTGGTGAGGTAGAGACGGCCACGGCTGCGCGGCTTGGGGATGTTGGGCGTCATCGACACCCCGTGCTCGGGCTTCTCATAGCCCAGCCGCTCGGGGTTGTCGGTGAACGGGATCTGGTAGAAGTGGAACATCAGATCCGGGCCCTTGAACTCCGGGTCCCGGCGGACGAACAGACCCGCGTCGGAGTCCATCGCGGAGTTCTCGGGGATCGGTCCGTCGGTCTCCCAGACGATGACCGACTCGGGGTGGTCGAGCAGGTTCTCGCCGACGCCCGGCAGATCGTGGGTCACCGGGATGCCCAGGGCCTCCAGGTCCTTCTTCGGCCCGATGCCGGAGTGCATCAGCAGCCGCGGGGTGTCCACCGCGCCGGCACAGACCAGCACCTCGCGGGCGGCCTCCACCAGGATCTCCTCGCCGTCCTTGGTACGGACGTGGACACCGGTGGCGCGGTCGCCGTCCAGCTCCAGCTTGTACGCCCAGGTCTCCAGGAGCAGATGAAGATTGGGGCGGTCACCGGCCTCGATATGCGGGTGGAGGTAGGCGACGGAGGCCGAGGAGCGCTTGTTGGTCTCCGGGTGGTACGAGAGGTCGAAGAAGCCCGCACCCTCATCGAAGGGCTGCTTGTTGAAGCCCTCAACCCGGGGAACACCGAGGGCCGAGACGGCCGCCTCGACCCAGTCGCGGGCGATGGCGTTCCGGTCCTTCTCGTCCACGGGAACGATGTTGTTGCGCAGCTTGCCGAAGTACGGGTCCATCGCCTTGGCGTTCCAGCCTGCGGCGCCCGCCTCCTCCCACTCATCCCAGTCGGACGGCAGCGGCTTGAAGGATATGAGGGTGTTGTGCGAGGAGCACCCGCCCAGGACCTTGGCCCGGCTGTGCCGGATGTGGGAGTTGCCGTTCGGCTGCGGCGTGGTGGGGTAGTCGTAGTCGAGCTCGCCACCGAGCAGGCCGAGCCAGCGGCGCAGGGTCAGCACCTCCGGCTTGTCGATATCGGAGGGGCCGCCCTCGATGACGGCCACTGTGACGTTCGGATCCTCGGTGAGGCGGGAAGCGATGACAGAACCCGCCGTGCCGCCGCCGATGACGACGTAGTCGTAGCTGATCATGGGTGGGTGTTGCTCTCCTTGAGGGGTGAAGCGCGGGGATGCCTCGGGTTGTGCTGAGCGTCGTCGGTCAGCCGGCGAACCAGCGAACGGGGGAGGGACGCAGGTTCTCGTACACGTGCTTGGTCTCGCGGTACTCATCGAGGCCGGCCGGGCCGAGCTCACGCCCGACACCGGACTTGCCAAAGCCACCCCACTCCGCCTGCGGCAGATACGGGTGGAAGTCGTTGATCCAGATGGTGCCGTGACGCAGCCGTGCGGCCACCCGGCGCGCGCGGGCGGTGTCGCCGGAGAAGACCGCACCCGCGAGACCGTACTCGGTGTCGTTTGCCAGTTCTACCGCTTCGTCCTCGTTGGTGAAGGTCTCCACGGTGAGGATGGGCCCGAAGGTTTCCTCACGGATCACCTTCATGGCGCGGTGGCAGTGGTCGAGCACGGTCGGCGAGTAGAAGTAGCCGCTGGCCGGGCGGGCCTCGCTGGGCTTCGGGCGCTCACCGCCACAGCGCAGCGTCGCACCCTCGGCCAGTGCGGAGGCGACATACGCCTCGGTCTTGTCCAGCTGCTGCTGGGATACGAGCGGTCCGCACTCAACGCCGTCCTCGGTACCCCGGCCGAGCTTGATGAGCTGAGCGCGGCGGGCGAGCTCGGTGACGAACCGGTCGCGGACCGACTCCTCGATGATGAGGCGGCTGCCGGCGGAGCAGACCTGGCCGCTGTGGATGAAGGCGGCGTTGAGCGCCTGGTCGACGGCGGTGTCGAAGCCTTCCTCGGTGGCGCAGGCGTCGGCGAAGACCACATTGGGGTTCTTGCCGCCCAGCTCCAGGGCGACCTTCTTGACGGTGGGGGCGGCGGCCTGGGCGACCTTGACACCGCTGATGAGTCCACCGGTGAAGGAGACGAGGTCGACATCGGGGTGCTCGGCGAGCCGGGCGCCGACCGGGTTGCCCGCGCCGGTGACCACATTGCCGACTCCGGCCGGGAGTCCGGCCTCCACCAGGAGCTTCATCAGGTGGACGGTGGAGAGGGGGGTGACCTCGCTGGGCTTGATCACAAAAGTATTGCCCGCGGCCAGTGCCGGGGCGATCTTCCAGCTGGCCTGGAGCAGTGGATAGTTCCAGGGCGTGATCATCGCGCAGACGCCGACCGGCTCGTGCACGACGACGCTGTGAACGTCCGCGCTACCCGCGTCGACCACCCGTCCGCCGGACTCGTTCATGACGAGGTCGGCGAAGTATCGGAAGGCGTTGGTGACGTCATCGACGTCGACCCGGCCCTCTTCGAGGGTCTTACCGGTGTCGCGGGACTCGATGAGCGCGATCTCCGCCCGGTCGCGCTGCAGCAGATCGGCGACGCGGCGCAGCAGGGCGGCGCGCTCGGCGGTAGGGGTCTGCGGCCAGTCACCGGCGTCGAAGGCACGGCGGGCAGCGGCGATGGCGTCGTCGGTGTCCTCGGTGCCGCCCTCGGCCACGGTCGCGAGGATGCTGGCGTCCGCGGGGTCCAGGACGTCCCGGGTGTTACCGGCTGTGGCGGTTCGCCACACTCCGTCTACGTGAATGGTCTCGATTCCCGACACGTCTGCTTGCTGCCTTTCCTGACCGATTTGTTACATGCCAGTCGCACTGGCAACTGGCACCCCTGCCCCGTCCTCTTCCTCTCATGTCAATAAAGCCGCCCTAAGTGGCCTTCCTCACGGTGGGGGTGCGCCATCAGTGGACGGAAAGTACGGTGAAAGGGTTATTTATCCCGGTATGAGCACCGGAGGGCTGAGACATGCCGAAGCGTTACGGTGCGTTTACGGGCGGTGTATGCGCCATAGCCCTGCTCGGCGCCACCCCCGCCGGGGCTGCCGTGGCGGACCTGGAGGACCTCTCGGGCCAGGAAATCGCCGACCGGTCGAAGAAGGCACTGGATTCCGCGGAATCCCTGCGCCTCACCCTGGAGCAAGGAGGGGATTTTCCCTTCACCATGAAGCTGGCGCTGGATGAGGACGACAACTGCGCCGGTTCCATCGACCGTGGGGAGAACGGCTCCGTAGAGCTGCTGAAACGCGGCCAAGTGGTCTGGATGAAGCCCGACTCGGCCTTCTGGAAGCATGAGATCGGCGGCGAACAGGGCGATCTCATCGCCCGGCTCTTCAAGAACCGCTATATCAGGGGCACTACCGATGACCCGATACTGGCGGCCGTGGCCGCCCCGTGCGATATGGCGGGCTTCCGCGCGGCGAGCGAGGACTCCGAGGATTCCCCGTGGAGCAAGGGGAAACAGACCACGGTCAATGGCCAGAAAGCGATGTCGATCAGCCGTCAACGGGACGGCACCCGCATCACCTTGTTTGTGGCCGCCAAGGGCAAGCCCTATCCGCTGAAGGTCGAACGGCAGGACGCGGTCCAGCGGGGCAGCCTGACGATCTCCGACTACGACAAGCCGGTCCCCGACCGGAGGCCCTCATCGAAGGAATCGGTAGACGTCTCCCAACTCCAGGACCACCTGCAACAACCCAAAGAGGCCGGAGAGTTCCTCCCCTGACCCAGCGGAGCGGCTGACCACCCCGGTCGCCGGAGGGTTTCCCCTAACCCACCCCTTCCCGAAACTGGGGGCTGCCGCCCCCAGACCCCAGCGTTGTGGGCAGTCGTTCCGCAGGGCGGAACGGGTGGGCACAACACCCGCCCACCGTCCCGCACCCGGCAAACCCCGGGGGCCCGGGGCGAAGCCCCGGTTACGGGAAGGGGCGGGATACGGGGACACCCACCTGCGGCACCCCCGCAACGGGGCTAAGCCCCGCCACGCGGCGGAGCCGCATTGGGGGAGCCCCACCCAACCCCGACATGCGGGCCGGGCCGTTTCGGCGGATTCTGACGGTATGGCTGCGCCTATCATCGTGCACCCACCCTCCCCGTCCGGCGGCCGCCGGGTCACGACCCGGGCCGGGGAGATCCTGGGTCTGGCTCACAGCCAGCACGACCTGCTGGAATTCCTCCGGCGGGCCGGGCTGAGCGAGGACGACGCCGCTCTGGACGATCCAGAGCTGGTGGAGTGGCGCGGCGGTGGCCCGCTCAGTGGGTGGGGGACGTAGCCGCCCAGCCGGACCAGCGCGTCACGGCGATCTCGATCACCGGGCCTTCCGGCGGCCGTTCCGCGTACTGCGGGTACTTCTCCGTGAGCAGGCGGACGGGCTCGGTGCGGGCGGAGCCCTGCAGGATCTGGGCCGTGCCGTCCGCGCGGACCCACCACAGCTCCGACCAGTCGTCGCTGTACAGATCCGCGAGCACGCATACGGCGCTGTTGGTACGGATGTTGCTCAGCCGCCGGAGGTGGAGATGCCTCTTGGGCTTGTCGTCGATCGCCGTGACCACCACATCGCCGCGCACCGCGAAGAGGATGGGGACTTGGTGCGGACGCCCCTCCTGATCCACGGTCGCCAGCCGCAGAACGCGCATCCTTTCCAGCCGTTTCCGTGCCTCTGCCTCTGGAAGCCGCATAGGCACGACCGTATCCCCGCGTCGTCCCCACGTCGGCGCGGCGGCACGGCGTGGCGGGCCTGGCCGCGCGCCGGCCGGTCAGGCCTGCTTGGCTGCGAGCTCCACCACGGTGATGTCGGCCTCGGCGCCCACCCGGACCGGCGGTCCCCAGGTGCCCGCGCCCCGTGTGACATAGAGCTGGGTGTCGCCGTAGCGCTCCAGCCCGGCGAGCGTGGGGTTGGCCAGGTCGGCGAGGATATTGCCGGGCCACATCTGGCCGCCGTGGGTGTGGCCGGAAAGTTGCAGGTCGACGCCCCGCCGGACCGCGTCATGGATCTGCACCGGCTGGTGGGCGAGGAGAACGGAGGCCCGGGAGATATCCCGGTCGCCCAGCGCCTTGTCGAAGTCCGGGCCGTCACCGTAGTTCTCGCCCGCGACATCATTGACCCCGGCGAGATCGAAGTGCCGCAGCTCCTCGCGCTCGTTGCGCAGGGGCCGGATGCCCAGCTCACGTACGTGGTCGACCCACTCCCCGGCGCCGGAGAAGTACTCATGGTTTCCGGTGACGAAATACGCTCCGTCGCGCGCCGTGAGCTGGGCGAGCGGCTCGGCGGCCGGGCCGAGGTTCGCCACGGAGCCATCGACCAGATCGCCGACGATCGCGATCAGATCGGGGCTGGTCTTGTTGATGATGTCGACGATGCGCTGGGTGTGCGCACGGCCGAGAATCGGCCCGAGGTGGATATCGCTGACCACGGCGATCCGGTAGCCATGGGCACCCCGTGGCAGCTTGGCCAGCGGAATCCGTACCCGCTTCAGCTTGGGCCCGGCGCCCACCACGCTGTACGCCCCGTATCCCACCGTCGTGGCGGCCACGGTGCCCGCCGTAACGGCGGCGGCTCGTGCGATGAACAGCCGCCGGGACGGCTGCGGCTGCATATCGCGCGAGCCGGCCGGGGCGGCGACCGCTGTCCTGCGCCGCAGGTCGACGCCGCCGCCCGCGGTACCGGCCGCGGTACCAGTTGCGGCGATGCTGCTCTGCCCCAGCGGCCCGAGCGACTCGGTCTCCCCGGTGACCGGCCGCCTCGCGTCGCGCCGCTCCAGCGCTCTGCGGACCAGTGGCCGCACCGGCTCCAGTACCAGCAGGGCCAGCAGCAGATAGACCAGCAGTGCGAACCAGAGGAAGCCCGGCCAGGCGAGTATCTGCTGGACGGGGAAGGGCATCCCCAGCCGCTCGGCCAGCTGGGCGCAGACGGCCAGCACCGGGAGGGCGAAGGCGAGGGCCGTGCCGATGCGGCGGTAGCCGCTGCCGGGGGCCGAGACATCGCGGACCAGCCGCCGCCAGAGGTACCAGTGCACGGTGCTGAAGACACAGAGGACCGACAGCGCGATCACGATGAAGATGGCCATGCCCGGCTCCCCGCCCTACGGTTGATCGGCTGATTTCCGCAGCGCCCGGAGCCCCCGCAGGCCGATGATCCCGATCGCCGTGCCCAGCGCGAGGGAGGTGATCGCGAGCAGCAGATGCACCCAAAAGTACCCGGTGGGATTGCCCGCATCATCAAAAGCGAGCCCGCTGGTGTCTTTCCACAGGTTTTTCACGAACGTGATCCAGATGAACCAGGACCACACACCGAAAGCCAGGAGGAACCAGGACACGGGGCGACTGAGCTTCATGCCGCTCAGTATGCGCGAGGCTTCGCCGGACCATGAACCGGAAACCCGGCGTGGTCCGGCGAAGCCGGCCGTGCGTGGTGGTGGTCGGCGGCCGGGCTGTCAGCTTGACTGCGCTTCCTGGTAGAGCTTCTGGGCGTCATCGCCGAAGTACGGGCCGTACATCGTGTTCGGCCGGAAGTTGTACTTGAAGCTGTTCACCGAGGACTGCAAGCCCTTGCCCGTGGCCTCATCGAACGCGGTGAACCACGGACCGCCACTGGAACCGCCCGTCATATCGCAGGTCATCCCATGACTGCGGGTGAGCAGGAAGTCGCGTGAAGTCCTGCCGCCGCAGTAGATGAACTTCTCCCCGTCGTACGGAGCGGCGGCGGGGAAGCCGAAGGCGTACATGTCCTTGTTGTAGCCGGTGTTGAAGGCGAGGCCCTGACCACCGACGACATCGGTCAGCCGCTTGCCGTCCAGCGGGTTGACGACGGCGGCGCCGACGTCGTAGTTGATGTCCTCACTCGCCACCCACTGGGATGTGGCCAGCGTCTTGGCCGCCGTCCACTTGCCGTGCGGGGCCTGACCGTCGTGGTAGCCGGGCACGAACACCCAGTCGGTGTGCCAGTTGCCGTTCAGCTTGACGCAGTGCCCGGCGGTGATCACCGTACTGGCGTTGTCGCTGGTGACGGCGTTACCCGAGCAGGAGGCGCTACGGCCGTTGTAGGTGAAGAACACCCGTCCGGCGGTGGCGACGACATCACCGCCGCTCGTCCATGGCCCCCCACTTTCGGGAAAGGCCTGGCTCCCCACGGATTTCTTCGGGCTGATGGGGTCGATGGTCGCTCTGGCGCCGCTTGGCACGGCGGCCGAGAGCGCCGGGACATCGGCGCGGCTGACCGAGAGCTGATCGAGCGGAGTGGCCTTCCGCATCCGCTCGGCGGTCCAGTGACCACTGACCCGCTCCTGGGCGGTGGCCGATATCGCGGCGGATCGGGCGGATATGGAATCGGCGGAGGGATCTGCGGGCGAGGCCGGCGCTGCGCCGGCCGGGCTGGCCAGTGCCCCCGCGGTCAGCAGGGCACCAACGACGATCAGGGAACCGAGGGCAGAACGGGGATTGCGTTTCACGCGTGCTCCTTCTGCGACGGCCGCGTGGTGTGTGCCACGCGGGCGGTGGGGGCCGGGACGCGGGTTGGGCGGCCCGGGCAGACGAGGTGCGGATGCGGTGTGCAGAAGGAGAGGGTCCCACCGGAAACGCACGTGCGTCAGGACCACGTCAAGAGAAATGGCCGAAATCTACGCCCTATACCGGCACCAGCGGACGGTACGGCCCATCCGGCAGCTCGACCCGAACACAATCGCCCGACCGGACTTCACCGCCCGTACGCACGACTCCCATAACCCCGGCCTTACGGACGAGCCCACCGCCCTCGTCCCGCCCCAACACCTGAGCCAGCAACCCACGTTGGTAGCGCGTCCCGCTCCACACCCAGCCCGGCCAGCAGCCGAATGCCCGCCCGTACCGGCTTGCCGAAGTTGTGCCCCTCATCCCGGCTGACCGCCACCACAGTGCCCGGCATCTGGTGGGACTCCCCTCATCGCACGACCGGCGGCCCGCTCGGCGTCCGGTCACTCTTGTCCTGTGGGTGAGCTCGGGAGGCTGCTCTGCGGGGCGGCGTCCGGGCTCTGGCTGATACCGAGGCGCAGCTGGATAATCTGCGCGATATCGGCAACGGTACCGTTGCTGCGCAGGAGTTCCAGCGGGGGGATCTCGATCCCGTAGCGTTGGTGAATGGTGACCAGGACCTGGGCGCCCATCAGGGAATCCAAGCCGTATTCGTCCAGGCGACGGTGGGGCTCGAGCTGCGATGGGTCCATATTGAGCGCGTCGGCGAGCAGTTGGGTCAGGGTGTCCATGAGGAACGCCAGGGCTTCCTCACTGGACATGCTGGCGAGAGTGCGCGACAGCTCCTCCAAGCTGGGGGCGCCGGTCTGGCCCCGCGCCGGGACCAGATCCCGTACCCGAGGAGTGTCGAGCAGAGGGAGCAGTACGCTCATCCGCGCCCAGTCGCCCCGGATGACGGCCGTGACATTGGCCTGGGCGGCCAGCAGACGCTCCGCCGTGCTGAACGCCTCGCCCGGGGTGAGAAGTTCAATACCGAGGCCTGCCAGGGATTCGGTCAGTTCGCTGCGTACGACATAGCCGGTCTCTCCGATGGCTCCCCAGGCGAGGGCCTGTCCGCAGTTCCCGGACTGCTGCCGTTGCCGGACCAGCGCCTCAAGGTAGAGATTTCCGGCGTTGTACGGGGCCTGCTTGAGGTTGCCGAAGGTCGCGCTGTAGGAGGAGTAGAGCAGGAACAGATCGCACTCACGGTCCCGAGTGAGGGAGTCCAGGACGGCCGCTCCGCCCATCTTGGGCGCCATCACGGCGGCGAGCCGGTCGTCACTGAGGTCGGCGAGCGGGGCGTCGTCAAGGTGCATCGCGCAGTGCACCGCCCCCCGCAGCGGGTGGCCGCTGGTATCGATCCGGTCGACGATGTTCCGCATGGCTGCCGGATCAGCCGCGTCGGCCGCGTACGGGGTGGCCTGGACTCCGCGCTCGGCGAGCGCGGTGAGCAGGGGCGCGGCTTCTGGGGCCTCCGCGCCGCGACGGCTGACGAGGGCCAGATGACGGGCGCCCAGGTCGGCGAGCCAGGATGCGGTCGCGGCCCCGAAACCGCTTGTTCCACCGGTAATGAGGTAGGTGCCCTCCGCGTTCAGCCGGGGTGCCCGGAGGATCGGTTGGACCAGCGGGGGCTCATCCAGTGGGTCGAAGGCGACGATGACCTTGCCGATGTGCCGGGAGCGCTGCATCAGGCGGAATGCCTCGTCCACCCGGGCGGCGGGGTAGACGCTGTGCGGCAGTGGGTGGAAGTCGCCGTCCATGATGAGGTCGCTGACCTCGTCCAGCAGCGGGCTGAGCTGCAGCGGATCGTGGATCAACTTCATAAGGTTCACGCCGAAGAAGGCGATGTTGTTGTTGAAGGGGCGCAGCGGCAGCGGCTTGTTCTCGTACATGTCCCGCTTGCCGAGTTCCAGGAAGCGGCCCCCCGTCCGGAGCAGGCCCAGGCCACGTGCGATCGCCTCCCCGGCAAGGGAGTTGAGTACCACGTCGACACCCTGGCCCTCGGTGAGCTCCTTGACCTGTACGGCGAAGTCCAGGGTGCGGGAGTCCAGGACATGGTCGACGCCGAGGCCGTCCAGGAGAGCGCGCTTGAGATCACTCCCCGCTGTGGCGATCACTCGCGCGCCACGCGCCTTCGCATACTGGATGGCGGCCAGCCCGACCCCGCCCGCCGCGCCGTGCACCAGCACCGTCTCACCCGGGCGGAGCTGGGCCAGGTGCCCAAGGCTGTAGTGGACGGTGGCGAAGGCCACGGGAGCTGTGGCGGCCGCGGCGAACGAGATGTGCGGGGGCAGGCGCCACACGGCCCGTGCGTCGGCCATAGTGTGGCTGGCCAGAGCGGCCTGCGCCACACCGGCGACCCGGTCGCCCGGTTTCAGGCCGATCACCCCTGGTCCGCACGCGGTGACGACACCGGCACACTCAAGACCGAGCCCCTCCTCGGGCGGGATACCGTCCACGATTTCGCTCGGAAGCAACCCGGCGGACTGCATCAAGTCGCGGTAGTTGAGGGCTGCGGCACGCACCTCGATAACGACTTCTCCGGGCCCCGGCTCCGGCTGCCGGGTCTCCTCCCAGACCAGCTGGTACATCAGACCGGGGTTGCGCACCCGCAGCCGGAAAGGCGCGGTCCCCATGGGTGTCGGCCGCGCCGCGGGCCGTTCCCTCTCGCGGGGGACGAACCGGTCATGGGAGGTCAGAACGATCTCATCCTCGTCCGGCTGGCTGAGCAGTTCGCGTACGAGGCGCCGTGCGTCGGCCAACACGTCGGCGCTACGGTGCAGCATTACCCGGCGGTTGACCAGGTCCGGCTGTTCGTTGGCCAGGCAGCGCGCCACACCCCATGGGGCCGCGTCGGCAGGATGGGTGCACTCGCCGAGGACGGGGAGGGCACCGCTCACCCGGGTTACCAGCCACAGTTCCGCGGTGACGCCGCTGGGGAGATGTGCGCAGGCGGATGCGATGGCGCGCAGCGTGGCGGCGCGCCGGGTGGCCTGTGCCACCAGCTCCGCCGGTTCCCCGGGTGAGCTGCTGCTGAGGATCAGCGTGATGGAGACCGTGCTGGTGCTGAGGTCACCAAGGACACAACCCCAGTCCTGTGCGTCGGTGCTGGCGGGGGCGGTACGCACGGAAGTGCCGTCCGCTGCCAGCGTGTCGGCCACGGCCGGGGCCAGCGGATCGGCTGCCGCGCCGTCCGTTCCCCCGCCGTCGGCTTCCGGGCTCTCGGCGGCGATGACAAACGCGGTGTCCGCCCGGCGGGCGGGGAGGCCGGAGGGTGGCTCGGGGCTGCCGGAAGGGGTGGCGGCGAGGAAGAGCGAGTAGTGGTCGCGAGCGGGTTCCTGGTCGTCGCCGGTCTGGATCACTCCGGTGAAGCCGCACCGTTCCAGCAGGACGGGCCACTGATCGCGGGGCAGCAGCAGTGAGTCGGGGCGAAGAGCCGTGTCGGTGTTGCTGTAGAAGCTGTCCAGCGTGCCGAAGATCGGTGCCAGCGTCTCGGCGTCGTGTGTTTCGATGCCCAGCAGCTGGCCCCCCGGTGCCAGCAGGGTGGTCACCCTCCGCAGTGCGGCGTCCAGGTCTTCCGCCGTGTGCAGGGAGTTGGCGGCCACGACCAGATCGAAGCTGTGCTCCGCGTACCCCTGCTCGGCCGGGTCCGCGTCGAGGTCGAAGGTGCGGTACTCGACGAAGTCGTAGGCGATGAAGCGGCTTTGGGCACGGGTGAAGAACAGCGGGGAGATATCGCTGAAGTAGTAGCGGGTCCGGTCGGCGGGAAGCAGCGGCAGCAGGGCGGCGGCGGTGCCTCCGGTCCCCGCGCCGATTTCCAGTACACGCAGGGTACGGTCCGTCGGCCAGTGGCGCAGCATCTCCGTCAGCAGCGCCTGGGCGAGGCGGCTGTGGAAGCGGGTGACAGGGAAGGTGTCGTAGAACTGCTCGAGGGCGGCCGCGGTGGCTTCCGAGGCGATGAGCTCCAGTGGATCGACCGCCCCACGCAGCACCCCCTCGAGATGCCGCGCCTGCTGTGCTGCCAGCGCTGTATACGTGGCGCTCCATGGCAACGTGGTCAGCGTCTCACGCATGATGGCGCTGGTGGGGAACTCCGCCGCGGTCAGACGCCACTGGCCGTCGTGTTCCCCGGCGAGCACCCCGTGCCGCTCCATCAGCGGGGCGAGGAGGGCGATCAGACGGCGGTGCTGTGCCGACATACCCGCTGAAACGAGGTCATCCAGGGAGAACGGCCCGGCGGGGTCAGGCAGCAGGCCGGCGATGGCCGCCGCGAGGCTGCGGGCGGTGAGCTCCTTGTGGGGAGTGATGCCCGCCTCGTAATGAAAGTCCCGCCAGCCCTCGCGAAGCTCGGTGATCCGCTGCCGCGCCGCCGTGGCGATCCGCTCGGGGGAGGGCAGCGGGGAGGGCCCGCAGGGGGCACCGCTGTGTGGGGCCGCCCGCAGCACGGTGTGGCAGATGCTCAGCGGGGTGCGCTGGGCGGCCGTCAAGCGGCGCAGGCGGCAGCCTTCCAGCTGGGCCGTGATGGCGCCGTTGTCGTCGGTGAGGGTGATGTCCCAGCACACCTCACCCTCCGTACGGGACCGTTCGCGGACCAGCACGGCTCCGGATTCGGCCGGAGTGCCCCACAGCCGTACCGAATCCATGGCGGCGGGCAGATACGCGTGCCCTTCGGCCAGGCGCCGCGCCAGCAGGGGCGCCCCGGCTTGCAGCGCCCCGTCCAGGAGCGCCGGATGCACGGTGTACGGGTCACCGGGCGCGTCATGCCGATAGGTGGCCACCACCTCGTCCCCGCCCACCCGGATGTCCCGCAGCACTTGGAAGCTGGGGCCGTAGCGCAGCCCGGCCGCCGCGCAGGACGCGTAGTGCTCCGCGGCCTCGACCCGGCGTGGGCAGCGCTGTCGCAGCGTATCCAGGTCGAGGGGCGCCGGCTGCCGGTGCAGCTGGGACCGCACCTGTGCGCGGACGTGCGGGCGCGGGTCGCCGCTCTGGTCGCCGGTGTGGCTGTCGGTGCTGGTGATCGCCACCGTTCCGGCGTCCGGCTCGAAGGAGACCTGGGTGCGGACGCTGGTGGCATCGGCCCAGGGCACCACCAGGGCATTGCTGATGTCGAGATGCTCGATCTCCACCGGGCCGCCCAGCACCGCCCGTCCGGCGGCCAGTGCCATCTCCACAAACCCGGTGGCGGGCATGACGACGGACCCGGCCACCCGGTGGTCGGTCAGCCAGGGGACCAGCGGCGGCTCGATCGTTCCTTCCCATACCGGCAGTGGCGCGGGCAGCCGTTCGCCGAGCAGGGGATGCTGGAGCTGCCCGTTCCCGCTGGTGCGTACCCATGACTGCGGTGTGCCGCACCAGTGCCGTTCCCGCTGCCAGGGGTAGGCGGGCAGGTCGGCCACCCTTCCCGGGCGCGGGAAGTACCGGTTCCAGTCGATGTTGGCACCCGTGGCGATCAGGGTCGCCAGGGCGGTGGTGACCCCTCGCGGCCCGTCGGTGTCGCGGCGCAGCGTGGGCAGGACGGCCACCGTGCTCCAGGGGCGCTTCGCGGCGATCCGCCGCAGATAGGTGCGGAGCACCGGATGGGGGCCGATCTCAAGGAAGATGTCCGCGCCGCCGTCGACAGCCCGCTCGACCGCCGGGAAGAAATGCACCGGCTGGCGGATGTTGTGCCACCAGTACTCCGCGTCCAGTTCCGTTCCCCGAGCCCGCATACCCGTGACGGTGGAGTAGAACGGGATCGTGACGTGGGCGGGTTCCAGGTCGGCCAGCGCCTGGGTCAGGCGTTCTCGCTGCCCGTCCATGGCGCGGCTGTGGAAGGCGTAGTCCAGTCCCAGATCACGGAAGAAGACACCGCGTCTGTCCAGCTCCACGCCCAGGGCGGCCAGGGAGGCGGCGTCCCCGCTGATGGTCACATCCTGGGGGCTGTTGATTCCCGCGATCTCCAGCTTCTCCTGGTAAGAGGTGAGTTCGTCTTCCAGCTGTTCCGGTGCCAGTCCAACCGCCGCCATCCGCCCCGTACCGGCCGTGTCCGCCTGCACCCGGCTGCGTTCGGCGATCACCTGTGCCGCCTGGGCGAGGCTGAGGGCGCCGCTGGTGTGGGCTGCGGCGACCTCCCCGACGCTGTGCCCGAGCGCCGCGCAGGGCTCGACCCCATAGGCGCGCAGCATGGCCACCACCGCCACCTGGACCGTGAACAGCAGCGGCTGCGCGACCTCGGTGGCCGCGAGCCGCCAGCGTTCCGGCGCGGCGGCCAGCTCCTCCGCCACGGACCAGCCCAGAAGCGGCGTCAACTCCCTGTCCACCAACATCACCGTCTCGCGGAAGACCGTGTCCTGGGCGAGGAGGTCGGCGCCCATACCCGCCCACTGCGAGCCATTGCCGGAGAAGACGAATGCCACCCGACCGCCGGTCACGGCCTTGGCGGTAGCGCCGACCGCGTGGGCTTGGACTGCTTGCGACTCTCCCGGTGGCGCCTCCCCGGCGAGCGCGGTGAACTCCCGGGCGGCCTCATCCGGTGTCTGCGCCAGCACCACCGCGCGGTGCTCATGCTTGCCGCGCCGCATACAGGAGGTGTACGCGAGGTCGTAGAACTCCTCCGGCGCGGCGGCCAACAGGCGCTGTGCGGTCTTGTTGACCGCTTCGGTCAGAGCCCCGGCCGAGCGCGCGGAGACCAGCACCGGGAGCCCTTCGGCGGGCGGCGTCCAGCTGTCCGCTTCCGGGCGGGAGGGTTCCGTACGGGGTGGCGCGGAGGTGAGGATGACGTGGGCGTTGGAGCCGCCGAAGCCAAAAGAGTTGACGCCCACGGTGGGCCGCTCGGTGGCGGGCAGGGCACGCGTGTCGCTGGTTACGCTCAGGCCCAGCCCGGTGAAGTCGATGTCCGGATGCGGCGGGTCCGCGTGCAGTGAGGGGGGCACCGTGTGGTGCCGCAGCACCAGCAGCGCCTTGCACAGTCCCGCCATGCCGGAGGCGGGCTCCAGATGGCCCACATTGGTCTTGACCGAGCCGATGGGCAGGGCACTGGCGGTACGGCGGATTCCCAGCGCACGGCCGATGGCGGTGGCCTCCAGCGGATCGCCGACCGGGGTACCGGTGCCGTGCGCCTCAAAATAGACCAGCTCGTCCGGGTGTACCCCCGATTCCGCGTAGACCCGGCGCAGCAGTTCCTCCTGTGCCACCGGGTTCGGCAAGGACAGGCCCATGGTCTTGCCGTCGCTGTTGGAGCCGCTGCCCAAGATCACACCATGGATCCGGTCGCCGTCGGTGAGGGCATCCCCGAGCCGCTTGAGCAGCACCATGCCGCCGCCTTCGGCCCGTACGAACCCGTCGGCGTGTGCGGAGAAGGCCGCGCACTTTCCCCGTACGGAGAGCATGGACGCCTGCGAGAAACCGACATAGTGGAAGGGGCTGAGCAGAATATTGGCACCACCGCACAGCGCCGCCCGGCTGGTGTTCGCCCACAGGGTGTGACAGGCACGGTCCAGCGCGACCAGCGACGAGGAGCACGCGGTGTCGATCGCCATGCTGGGGCCATGCAGGTCGAACGCGTGGGAGAGACGGTTCGCCGCGATGGACGAGGCGGCGCCCGACATGGTGTACGCGTTGACAGTGCGCAACGACGCCATTTGCAAGGCCCCGTAGGAGGCATCGGAGATGCCGACGTATACGGCGGTGTCCGACCCGGCCAGCGTCGCGGAATCGATGGCCGCGTCGTCCAGCGCCTCGGCGGTCAGCTCCAGCAGGAGCCGGTGCTGTGGATCCATCTGGGCCGCCTCCTTGGGGGAAATCCCGAAGTAGGCGGCGTCGAAACCCGTGATGTCGTCGAGGAAGCCACCCGCCGCGGTGTAGCTCCTGCCCGTACGGGGCATCGCGGTGTCGATATACCGCTCCCTCTGGAACCGGTCCGCCGGCACCTCGCTGACCAGGTCGCGTCCCTGCCGCAGCGCGACCCAGAGCTCGTCGAGGCCACTGATACCCCCGGGGAAGCGGCAGGCAGCCCCCACGATGGCGATCGCGCGTTCAGCCTCGGCGTCCTGGTGTCGACACATATGCGCGGCCTCCTCATCGATGGCGGCTATGGCGGCTTCCTCGCCTCATTGGTGGCCGCACGGTGCTCCTTGGGAAGTGCCACAGCACGCTGTTCACTCAATCGAGGCGAGAGTTCCCGCTGGTTCCATGGCTCTTTCGAGTGGTTAGGGGGCAGCATCCCGGTGAGGGCCATGCCAGTGCTGTGGTGTCTTTCTGCCGACACTCGGCGCAGGAAGGAGCTCGCCATGTCAGTACTGTTCACCGGTGCCACCGGATTCCTCGGCAGCCGTCTCTTGCGTGAACTGCTCACCGAGGAGTCCGACGAAGCGATCACCGTCCTCGGTCGTGGAGCCCCCGACTCACTGCGCGACCGCGTGCGGACGGCCGTGTCCGGGGCAGGCACCCAGCCGCTCGCCCCAAGCGCGTGGGACCGCCTGCGCTACATCAGCGCCGACCTCACCTTGCCCCGACTCGGCCTCAGCGCGGGCGACCGCGCACGGGCGACCAAGGGCGTCAGGACCCTGTGGCACTGCGCCGGGCTGGTGGCTCTCCTGGGCGACCCGGCCCCCGTGTTCAAGACCAATGTTCTGGGGACCCGCGGCGTGCTTGAACTCGCCGATGAGGCGGTCGGCGCGCATCTGCTGCACATCAGCACGGCCTTTGTCGCCGGCGGTCGGCGAAGTGGACACATCCTGGAGACTGACCTCAGTGAAGACGAGGGTTTCCAGACCTACTACGAGGAGAGCAAGTACACGGCCGAACGCGCGGTCCATGCCTGGGCCCAGCGCAATGGCCGCACCGTTACCGTCCTGCGCCCCAGCCTGCTCGTCGACGACCGGGTCACCCCGCAAGGACTGCCAGGCCAGCCGCTTGACTTGCTCATCCAGCTCATCGACGGTGTGCTGCGCGACAAGGGGCATGAGGGTGACGGAGACATCCATGTCGAGGGGATGCGATTTCGGCTGCGGGGCGATTCTGAGAGCGCCATCAACCTGGTCCCTGTGGAGTACGCGGCTCGGGCCATGGTGCGTATCGCGGCCCGCCGTTCCGGTGCGGGGGTGCGCACGGTGCATGTCACCCACCCGCACAACACCTCCTTCGAAACCACCCTGCGAGCCTTTGAGGCCCGCTATCCAGGACTGAAGGTGTCTTTGACGCCGACCGTCACCAACCCCACCCCATATGAGTCCGCTGCCATGCAACAAGCGTCGAATCTGCTCGCCATGGGCGCACATCACCGCACCTACGACCGCGCGAACCTGCTCCAGCTCGTCGCCGACCTCCCCGACCCGCCCCCCATCAACAGCCAGTACCTGACCCGAGCCCTGACCCACCCCAAACCTGCCCCGTAATCTGCCACGCTGTGAGCACTCAGCCTCCCAGTGTTGTGGGCAGTCGTTCCGCAGGGCGGAACGGGTGGGCACAACACCCGGCCACCGAAGCCGCACCGGCCACCCCCGGGGCCCGGGGCGACGCCCCGGTTTCCGGGAAGGGGCGGGCATAGGGGAAACCCACCCACAGCACGAGAACCCCGCCCCCCCCGGAACGGGGTCCTCGGCAACGCCAAAGCGCCGCAACGCCAAAGCGCCGCCATCCTCAGAAGCGCCGCGTAATCAACGCTCGCTTAACCTCCTGAATAGCCTTCGTAACCTCAATACCGCGCGGACACGCATCCGTGCAGTTGAAGGTCGTACGGCACCGCCAGACGCCATCCTTGTCGTTAAGGATCTCCAGCCGCTGCTCCCCAGCCTCGTCACGCGAGTCGAAGATAAAGCGGTGCGCGTTGACGATCGCCGCCGGCCCGAAGTACTGGCCGTCGTTCCAGAACACCGGGCACGACGTGGTGCACGCGGCGCACAGAATGCACTTGGTGGTGTCGTCGAAGCGGGCCCGGTCCTCGTCGGACTGGTAGCGCTCGCGCGTCGGCTCGTTCCCGGTCGTGACCAGGAAGGGCATCACATCGCGGTACGCCTGGAAGAACGGCTCCATGTCGACCACCAGGTCCTTGAGGACCGTAAGGCCCTTTATGGCCTCGATGGTGATCGGCTTCTCCGGGTTGATGTCCTTGATCAGCGTCTTGCACGCCAGCCGGTTACGGCCGTTGATCCGCATCGCGTCGGAGCCGCAGATGCCGTGCGCGCAGGAGCGCCGGAAGGTCAGGGTGCCGTCCTCCTCCCACTTGATCTTGTGGAGGGCGTCCAGGACGCGCTCCTTGGGATCAATCTGGAGGGTGAAGTCCTCCCAGTACGCCTCCGTCGCGGCCTCAGGGTTGAAGCGGCGGATCCGGAAGGTGGCCGTGATCAGGTGGTCGGCGGCAGCGGCAGCGGAATCATCCCGGCCCGCCTTGGCCTTGTCCATCGTTGGAGTTGCCATCAGTACTTACGCTCCATCGGCTGGTAGCGGGTCTGGACGACCGGCTTGTAGTCCAGCCGGATCGACTCGGTGCCGTCGTCGCCGACCTCGCGGTACGCCATCGTGTGGCGCATGAAGTTGACGTCGTCACGGTTCGGATAGTCCTCACGGTAGTGACCGCCGCGGGACTCCTTGCGGGCGAGCGCGGAGACGGCCGTCACCTCGGCCAGCTCAAGCAGGTTGCCCAGCTCGATGGCCTCCAGCAGGTCGGTGTTGAACCGCTTGCCCTTGTCCTGCACGCTGACGTTGAGGTACCGCTTGCGCAGGGCGGCGATCTCCTCGACCGCCTCCTTCAGCGTCTGCTCGGTGCGGAACACCATGACGTTCTTGTCCATGGTCTCCTGCAGCGCCGTACGGATCTCGGTGACCCGCTCGTTGCCCTTGGCGTCCCGCATCCGCTCAACCTGCTCGACCACGAACTTCTCCGGCGCCTCCGGCAGCTCGACGAAGTCCGCGCTCGAGGCGTACTCGGCGGCGGCGATACCGGCGCGGCGCCCAAAGACGTTGATGTCCAGGAGCGAGTTCGTGCCCAGACGGTTCGCGCCGTGTACGGAGACACAGGCGACCTCACCGGCGGCGTACAGGCCGGGCACCACCGTGGTGTTGTCGGCCAGCACCTCACCCTGGACGTTCGTCGGCATGCCGCCCATCGCGTAGTGCGCGGTCGGCTGGATCGGAATCGGGTCCGTGTAGGGCTCGATACCGAGGTACGTCCGGGCGAACTCGGTGATATCCGGGAGCTTCGCGTCCAGCTGCTCCGGCGGCAGGTGGGTCAGGTCCAGGAAGACATGGTCCTTGTCGGGACCGCAGCCCCGGCCCTCGCGGATCTCGGTGTAGATGGAGCGCGAGACGACGTCACGGGAGGCGAGGTCCTTCATGACGGGCGCGTACTTCTCCATGAAGCGCTCGCCGTCCTTGTTGCGGAGGATGCCGCCCTCACCACGCGCACCCTCGGTCAGCAGGATGCCCATCTTCCAGATGCCGGTCGGGTGGAACTGGAAGAACTCCATGTCCTCCAGCGGCAGCCCCCGCCGCCAGGCCGCCGCCTGGCCGTCCCCGGTCAGGGTGTGGGCATTGGACGAGACCTTGAAGAACTTGCCGTTGCCACCCGAGGCGAAGATGACCGACTTCGCCCGGAAGATGTGGATTTCGCCGGTGGCCAGCTCATACGCCACCACACCAGCGGTCCGCTTGACGCCATCGACCTCGTTGAGGATCAGGTCCAGGACGTAGAACTCGTTGTAGAACTCCACGCCCTCCTTCACGCAGTTCTGGTACAGCGTCTGAAGGATCATGTGGCCGGTGCGGTCCGCCGCATAGCAGGACCGGCGCACCGGGGCCTCACCGTGGTTACGGCTGTGGCCGCCGAACCGGCGCTGGTCGATGGTGCCGTTCGGTGTCCGGTTGAACGGCAGGCCCATCTTCTCCAGGTCGAGTACGGAGTCGATGGCCTCCTTCGCCAGGATCTCGGCGGCGTCCTGGTCGACCAGGTAGTCGCCGCCCTTGATCGTGTCGAAGGTGTGCCACTCCCAGTTGTCCTCCTCGACATTCGCGAGGGCCGCGGCCATACCGCCCTGGGCGGCACCGGTGTGGGAGCGCGTCGGGTAGAGCTTGGTCAGCACCGCGGTGCGGCTGCGCTTCGTCGACTCAATGGCGGCGCGCATACCCGCGCCACCGGCGCCGACGATGACGGTGTCGTACTTGTGGATCTTCATTGAGCTCACTACCTCAGCCCTCAGCGGATGTTCGGGTCGAAGGTGAAGATCACCAGCGTGCCCAGCAGAACGGTGAACACCGTGGCGGTGTACAGCAGCATCTTCAGCCAGAAACGGGTGTTGTCCCGCTCGGCGTAGTCATTGATGATCGTGCGCAGACCGTTCGCGCCATGCAGCATCGCCAGCCACAGCATGAGCAGGTCCCAGGTCATCCAGAACGGCGAGGCCCAGCGCCCGGCGACAAACGCGAAGCTGATCTTCTGCACACCGCCGTCCAGCACGAGCTGGATCAGCAGGTGGCCGATGACCAGGACGACGAGCAGGATGCCGGACAGCCGCATAAACAGCCAGCCGTGCAGCTCGAAGTTGGTCCGCGTCGCCTTCGGGGTCTTCCCGGTGCGGGCACGGGGCGGCTCGATGAGGGGCGCCGGGCGTTCCACGGAGGGAGTGCCGGACGGCTCAGTGATCTCGACGGACATCGTCATCAGCTCCCGAAGACTTCGTGGAAGGCGTGCGACAGAACAGGCCAGAAGGCGCCTGCCATCAGCACGATCCAGATGCCCATCACGGTGTACAGCATCTGCTTCTGGTACTTGGCGCCCTTCGACCAGAAGTCCACCGCGACGACCCGCAGGCCGTTCAGCGCGTGGAAGAGCACAGCGGCGACCAGGCCGTACTCCATCAGGGCGACGAGGGGCGTCTTGTACACCGCGATGGTCTCGTCGTACGCCTCGGGGGAGACCCGGACAAGTGCGGTGTCGAGGACATGGACGAACAGGAAGAAAAAGATGAGGACACCGGTGACTCGATGAGCCACCCACGACCACATGCCTTCCCGGCCGCGGTACAGCGTTCCAGCCGGCACGGAAAAACCCTCCGGATGCGGGGAAAGGGCCTGCCGGCTTCGGTGTCGGTCGGGCCCGGCCGGGTACGGTCCACCGGCCGCCCGCCATCGTAGCGACGTGCTGTCGGTTCCCTAGCCCGGGGGGCTCAGATGTGATCAATCAGGCACGGACGGCCTACCTGCCGGACTGCCCGTCGGCCTGCCCGCCGACCTGCCCGTCGGGCTCCCTGCGGCGAGATCGCGTACAACCAGCCGCAGCAGCCTGCCCTGGGCGAGGCGGCGCAGCTCATCAGCGGTGATGGCGAGCTCCTGCTCGGCCTCATGGCCCAGTCTGGTGCGGATCCCGGCGAGTATTGCGTCCAGCCGTTCCTCGGGAGGTAAGCCGTCCAGACAGATCACGAAGGCATAACCAAAGCGGCTCTCATACGCTGCGTGTGCGGCCCGTAGCGCGGTGTGCGCGGCGAGCGCGCCCGGGCCCTCGGAAGGGTGCTGGGCCCCGGACTCGGCGGCCAGCGCCTCGGCCACATCCTGGTCGGTGAGGTCGTAGCTGGCCTCGTCGGCGGCGGCGAGCAGCGACTGGGGATCCGGATACGGCCGGTGGCCGGCGACCCGCCGCGCCCACCGGCGGCTGCCGCAGCAGGTGAGCAGGGTGGCTTCGGCGCTCTCGACAGCGGCGTTGTTCAGCTGGTCGAGCGGCGTCTCCATGCCGCGCTGGGTGGGGAGGCGCATGGTCTCCTCGGTGGTCTCCTGGGGCAGGGGAACTGATGAGACGGGGATGAGACGGTATGCGACCACCGTAACGACGCATCCCGGGCATCGTCCGACGGATGCGCGACTGCCACCCGTAAGGGAGATGGAGCGGGCGCATAGCTGACGACTGACGTTTATGAAGAGGGGAATACCGTGGCTGTATGGAACGTACGCGCCGGATGAGCCGGGTGAGCCGGAAGAAAGTCGCGCTGGGCGTGACCGCGCTCACCGCCACCGCCGTGGCCGGCGCGCTGACCGTCACCCAGCTCTCCGGCGACGGCCCGGCACGCGATACGGACCGCACCGCGCCACCGGATGACGGGCGCCCCCGCGCCACCGCGCCGTCGGCCCCGGCGACTCCGGACAGCCCCCGGGTGGCGCCCGCCCCCGAGCCGCGCACCATCCCCGCCATCCGCGACTGGACCCCCGGCCGGGGCCCCGGCTGGGAGCCCGCGAAAGGCAGCCGGGTCGTCGCCGACCCGAAGGGCCCGCTCACCGATGAGGCACGGCTGCTCGCCCGCGAGCTGAAGGTCCGCTACTCACCCGGGCCCGCCCGCGCGGGCGACGTCGAGCTGGCACTGCGCACCGCGGCACCGGGCGGCCGTGAGGCGTATGAGCTGGTCACCGAGGACGAACGGGTGACCATCACCGGCGGCGCCGAGGCCGGGGTCTTCTATGGCACCCGCACCCTGCTCCAGTCCGTGCGCGATCGTGGCCGGATATCCGAGGGCGTCATCCGGGACCGGCCCGACCGGCCGCAGCGCGGCATGACGCTGGACATCGCGCGCAAGCACTTCAGCGCCGAGTGGATCGAGGCCCGGATACGTGAGATGGCCGACCTCAAGCTCAACCAGCTCCAGCTCCATCTCTCCGACGACCAGGCGTTCCGGATCGAGAGCGACAGCCACCCGGAGGTGGTCTCGGACCCGCACCTCACCAAGGCGGAGATACGCCGGATCGTCAAGCTGGCCGCCTCGCTCCATATCGCCGTCATCCCCGAGATCGACTCACCCGGCCACCTGGGCGCCGTACTGGCCGCTCACCCCGACCTCCAGCTGCGGGACGTCAATGGCAAGCCGGTGCGCGGCGCGATCGACATCGCCCAGCCGAAGGCCGCGCGGATCATCGACGACCTGCTCAATGAGTACGCCCCGCTCTTCCCCGGCACCTACTGGCATCTGGGCGGCGATGAGTACGCCGCGCTGTTCGCCCGTAACCCGGAGGCCGCCCATCCCGGACTGCACCGGGCCGCTCAGCGCAAGTACGGCGACCGGGCCACCGTCCAGGACCTCGCCACCGGCTGGCTCAACGACCGTGCCGCCGTCGTACGCGGCCACGGCAAGACACCGCAGGTCTGGAACGACGGCATGCACCGGGGCGGAGTGGTCACCCCGCACCGTGACCGTGAGGTCACGTACTGGACCGGCAAGGAGATAGGCGCCCGGGAGCCGGAGGAGTATCTGCGCGAGGGCTGGAACATCGTCAACCTGAACGACGAGTACCTCTACTACGTACTGGGCGAGCCGCACGACTTCACCTACCCGACCGGTCGGCGGATCTACGAGGAGTGGACCCCGGCCGTACTGCGCGGCACCAAGCCGGTCCCCGAGTCGATGGCCGGGCCGGACCGCATAGTGGGCGGGCGTTTCGCGATCTGGTGCGATCTGGCCGGTGCCCAGACCACGGAGCAGGTGGCTGAGGGGATCCGGCTGCCGTTGCGGGCGGTGTCCCAGAAGCTGTGGGACCCACGCGAGCCGAAGCGGAGCTGGGCTGACTTCAAGAAGCTAGCCGACCGCGTGGAGTGAGCCTGGCTCCCGGCTCCCGGGCCCGGGTCCGGACGGGGACGGCAGACTCAGGTCCCTTCCCCCAGCAGGAGGCATAGCACTTATGCGAGGAAGGATCAGGAAGTTCTCCTCTTCCAGAATGTGCCAAGCGAGGCGATCGTGGGGCACTGGCCAGGAAGGTAGTGGTACTCGTGAAAGAATTGCTGGAGGCGCTGGACGAAGCGTGGGATGACGAGTCTGGATTCCTGGGAAAACTTCGGTCGCAAGAGTTCGATCAAGATGCAGGCGAAGCCTATGTGGCACTTCTCTCAAGAATTCCACCAATTGGTGAAACCGTCGATTCGGCGCTAGTTCGGCTGATCTGGTTCGCCCCGATGTTCATTGAGTGGCAGATGGAAAGAGCGACGAATAATGAAGTAGAGGCTGCAAATCTGAAGCGTATCGCGGGCCAGGTTCAGGAAGCGGTTGCTGACGTTCTCGGAATCCCCTAGCGTCGTGCGGTAAGCGTCAGGGCGTCGTTGAGGCTGAACGTGAAGACCGGCGCGACCGCTGAGTAAGCAGGGCGCTGTGCACGCTCTGCAATGTGACTCTTGGGGCAGCATGTGGTGGCTGCACCACACCCCAGCGGGCCTGCCGTCGTCGCTACGGCGTGTCCTCGGGCCGGCCGACAGCAGGCTGATTAGGGAACTGCCTCGGAGTGTACATTCGGTGCGGCAGAAGGGCAGTGCCTTGCCGGTTTGACGGAGCTTGCGAAGTGAAGGTGTGGGTGGAGCTCACTTGAACACCACGGTAGTGCTGGTCAACGTCCTTGTTGTGGCGTCTGTTGCGGTGTCGTTGAGTTCAGGGCCGCATGTGGGGGAGCGGAATTCGAAGAGGGTAGGGTCTCTGAGCCGCTGGAGTGGACCGGCAGTCGTGCTTGCCGTAGTGACAGGGATGATTTTCCTGAATCAGGTGTTGTTTACCATCTATGTCGTGCGGGTGCACAGCAGTGATGTGTCATTCATTGCTCGGTATTTTCCCGAGGGGTGGTTCGCGCTCGCGGACGGTAACCCGGTGCTGCAGTGGCTGGCGGTGCACTTCCCTTTCCCCGAGCTTCTCGCGCCTTCCGTGTTGCGGGTGCAGGCCTTTCTGGAACTGCCCTTCGTGATCTTCGCGTTCCTCGTGGTGCTGCGATGGCTCGACCCCCGCCTGTACCGCAGGACGGCCCAGTCCTCCCTGGCGTGGGCGGCATCGGCCTCGTACACCGCGGCGTTCTGCGCGGTGGAGTGGGATCTCCGTAATCCTTACACGGTCGATGACATCATCATCAGGGTGATCGCGGCGCTGGTGACGCCCCTCTTTGCCGCCCGGCTGGCGGACCGGGAGCGAGCGGAGAGTGGTCAGCGGCTCTCTGTCGTCCAACTGCTCCTTTTCTTTGTGTCTCTGGGGGCCTTGGGGTATCTGGTCCTCACGGTCTATGAGACCGCTCTGCTCTACAACCTGGGCAAGCTGGGGGACAGTTGGCCTGGAGCGGTTATCGCGTTGGGTGTGCTGGCCGCTGCCCGGCTGGCGGCGGGGAGGGTGAGGAAGCCGGCGAGGGCGGGCACTGCGGTGGCTGTGGTCGGTTACGGTCTGCGGCGGTGGCTCGCCCTGTTCTTCGTACCTGCTCTTGCGATCCGGTACGGCGTCACCTTCGGCACGCCGGTGCTGGCGGCTGGGGCCGGATGCCTGATCGCCGTGGTGGCCGTCATGCTCGCGGTTCGGGACGGGCGGAGGGAGGCTCTGCGGCACGGCGTGGCTCTGCGGCTGCCGCTGCTGGCGGCGCAGTTCGTGCTCGCCGTGGTGGCGGGGTCGGCCGCGGCGTACGCAGCTGTTCGGTTGCTCCCGGGCCGCAGCTACTACGAGGCTGGGCTGCTTCAGGGCGCTGTGGCGTTCCTGATCGTGGGGATTGGAGTCTGTGCGGCTACCGACGTATGGCTGCGTGGCAGGAGTCTCGCTGAACGTGATGGCGCAGTGGTCGGCACCGCATGAGGTGAAAGTGCTATACGAACAGGATTCATCTAAGGGCCTCGTGCACGGTTGACTAATAGCGCGTCGGTAACGCGATCCTCACCGAGCTCATCGCAGTGAACGCCGGTCAGTACGCCCTCGTCGGTATCGCCGCAGCCCCCTCATCGGCTACCGCCACCTCTCAGCCCCCGCCCCTGTGCTGCCGACGGCACCCGCCCGCCGGAGCTTACGGGGGGCCAGTCCTCAGTTCCCGTAGTAGAGGCGTTCCAGGTCGATGAGCTGGACTGTGGTGTCCGTATCGGCGATCCGGCGGAGTTCTTCGGTGAAGCCCGCGCCGCTGAAGCACAGCAATCGAGCGCTCTGCGCCCGGATGTCGCCGCGTTTGCGGAGCAGCTCGCGGATGTGTTGGAGGCGTTGCAGGTGGCCGACGCCCATTTTCTCCTGCCACTTTGCTTCGCCAATGGCGAGCAGGTGTTCCCGGTCGCCGTCATCGCGGCCGAAGACTGCGACATCGACTTCGTGGTTCGTCTTCGCCGCTGCGTCGTTGATGGTCCCGGCGGCAACGCGCGAGGGGTAGCCGCCGCAGGTCTCGGGGGACGCGTACCAGCGGGCCCACTGTCTGCACATGGTCTCGAAGTGTGGTCCGGCGACTTTACTCAGGAAGGCCGGACGGGTGCGGTGCCAGATGGAGTGCGCGCGACCGGGCCGTTCCAGGTCGCCCCAGGCGGGACGCATCACGGCGTGGTAGAAGGTGACCAGTGGTTCGGCGATGCGGTAGGCGGAGCGGTTCTTGCGGAACGCATCGGTCTCATGGCTGACCATGCCGACGTCTTCGAGGACACCGAGCGGGTGGGCCAGGTCAGTGGACTTGCGGGCGAGGTAGTTCGCGATGCCGCTGCGGGTGGCATTGCCGTCGGCGATAGCCGCCAGCACGGAGTGATAGAGCGCGGTGTCGCGTAGGTCGGGTTCTTCGGCCAACAGGTAGCGGGCTTCCCGGAAGAGCGGGCGGCCGGGGTTGAGGACCGCGCGTACGACCCAGTCGTCGAAGTCGTCCGGGCCCTGAGGGGTATCGCCCTGAGTGAACTCACGTCGGTAGGCGGGGGTTCCGCCCACGATCGCGTTGGTGAGCGCTGCGGTATGAAGGTCCGTGATGCCCCAGAACTCTGCCGCGAGGCGGAAGTCGAGGGTGGGAACGATCAGGTCGAGACCGGCCCGTCCGCGCAGCGGGGCGTTGCCGGCCAGCAGTTTCCCCATGAAGGACAGGGCGGAGCCGCACAGCAGCAGACGCACAGGGGTGTTGGTGTGCTGGGCTGCCGGGTCGAGGGCGCGCTGAATCAGTGAGGGCAGTGCGGGAGTGGTCCGCGCGAGGAAGGGGAACTCGTCGATAACGACGGTGGTCGGTCCATCCACGGCGATGCGCATGAGCCGGGAAATGGCCTCGTCCCAGTGGGTGAAACGGAAGGGGATCGGCTCCTCGAGGTGAGCCGCGAGGGCGGCACCGAACTGTCGCAGCGCATCGGCCTCGGTGGTCTCGGTCGCGGTGAACAAGAACCCGCCGGTGGCCCGCGTAAGGGCGTCCAGGAGGAACGTCTTGCCCTGGCGGCGTCGTCCGGATACGACGCCAAGTGTGGCCTGGGGTGCCTCGTACGTCGCGAAACGGGTCAGCTCCGACCATTCGAAGTCGCGGTCGAACATTTCCGTTGGCTTGGCCACCGCCATCGCCACCATCACCACCTTAGATAGGTGCGCTTATTATAACTGTACCTATCCATTTTCGCCTGTATGGACTCGGCTATGGTCCCTGCGAACCGGGTGATTCCTCCGGGATGCGGGGTCCGGCCAGGCAGGGCTGTTGGTGGCAGAGCTGCTCAACGGCGGATTCGTAGCGCTCCTGCCAGAAGAGCAGGCTCACCAGGATGTGGCGTACTCGCGGGATCGGTGGGTCCTGCGGGTAGCGGAGGCCCATGTTGACTCCTCGCGCCTGACTCGCCTTGCGTCCTCAGCAGATGCGAAGCCGGTAAAAGAAGCGGGCCGGAGCGCGGAGCGCTAACACACCAATTCCGGGAACGAGGCCCGGTCGAGAGGTTTCTAACGCCCAACTCTGGGAGGGGTTGCGCGGATGAGTGATGCCGTGATGTGAGGAGCGGCACGTCTGGGAGGCGTGATGCTCTCGTGCCGGCAGCCGCTGGGGAAATGAGGGCCGGCTGACGTTTCCGCGACTCCAGAGGTTCTGTTGTGGGTCTCCGGCCGAGGGGTGGGACGCGTGGGCGAGAGAAGCCTGCGGGACGCCCGTAGCAGATGTTGTCAGGGCCTACCCCGTTGTTCGGGCAACAGCCCGTTACCGCAGTCGAGTTGGCCCCTGAGGAGGGATCGAGCATGGCGGGAATACGTCCGGGACGGGTGCGCGCGGTAGGGCTTTGTCTGGTGGCAGGGCTGCTGGTGGGGTGCAGCAGCGGGAACGTGTCGTACTGGGAGTCGTCCCCGGTGGTAGGCGATGCCGTTGGTGAGTGGGTGCCCAAGAAGCCGCCGCGGCCGCCCGGGGAGCGCACTGCGGAGGAGGCGTTCTCTCTGCTCAGAGAGTCGGACTCGATGCGGCTGTCGATCTCGATGAACGCACCGCGGATGCGGGCGCGGTTCTCGCTGCACGCCGACCGGGACGGCAACTGCGCGGGCACCTTCGACATGGGTCGGATGCAGCGGGGGGACGTGATCAGGGTCGCCGGTGAGGACACGATCTATGTGCGCTACACCGACGAAGCGCTCGCGGAGTGGCGCAAAGAGGCCGCCCGGCGCGGGCCCGAGGTCAGCGCGCGGGCGAACAAGCGCACGGCACTGGCGCGCGGCAAGTATCTGAAGATGCCAGCGGATTCCGGAGCCTCGCAGGGCCAGTGCGACCTTGACAAGGCGCTGTCGTCCGTACCCCGGGACGGTAAGGGGGCCCGGCAACGGCCTGTCGTCGAGCGGAACGGCGAGCGGGTCATCCCGGTGCGCGGCCCCGAGGGTGACGAGGACCTGACGATGTACGTGGCCGCCGAGGGCAAGCCGTACATCCAGTTCATGGAGGGCGAGTACAAGGGTGCCGAGATGAAGATTGAGTTCTCGCAGTATGGCAAGCCCGTGCGCGCCGTGGCGCCCCCGGCATCCCAGGTCCTCGAGATCCAGGTGGGCAACGGCGGGCTGCTCGACGCCTGAGGCCTGCCTGTTTCGCGCAACCTCCTGACATTCCCTTCCGCTCAGTCTTGTTGATTGACGGTGACCCAGATCTGCTGACAGCCAGTGGCGACGGCTAGATTCGTGAAAGCAGGTCGGCATCCGGGGATTCGAGCTCGGTAATGCAGCGGCCCCCTTGGTTCTGTCCGAGGGTGGACCAGGACTTGCTTCCTGGACCATCCGACGGCCAGGCGTCGTCGAGGCTAAGAGTTGACCTGCCAGCGCCGACCGCGCCACTTAGGCGGCCCTCCGGCTGCTTCGCCCGGCCCGAGGTCAGACGCATGATCGAGGATCTCGGCCATGACTGCGACTGCTAACCGACTACGCGGGACCGTTGCCGACAGCCTGCCCTGCCGCCAGGCCAGCGTACGGTCCCCAGAGCGCGACCGGCCCCACACCGGGCAGAAGCCCCGGAGTGGGGCGGGTGCCCGTATCATGAGCCGGAGCAGGGAGTGACCGGCGTCAGCGGGGAGGTTCTCATCATGAGCGCAGCAGAACCCGAACATCCAATCTATCCGCCATTCCGGCCGCGGCTTACAGCCGAGGAACTGCTGGCCGCGAAGAACACGCAGCCGATCAAGTCCTTGGAGGACCTGAAGGCAGACACCTTCGAATCCGACGAGGAACTTGAGGAATTTCTCGCCTTCACCTACGCCGAACGTCGGCGCGACGTCGCCTGAAACGACTGCCATGCAACCCGTAGTCCTCGACACCGACGTCGCCTCGCTCGCCCACAAGGGCAAGCTTTCTGGCCCGCTGGCCACTCGCCTGATCGGCCGCAAGCCGCTGATCAGCTTCGTCACCTTCGGCGAGCTCACACAGTGGATGGAAATTCGTGACTGGGGCAATCGTCGCCGCCAGGAGCTCGCCGACTGGCTCTCCGGTATCCCTGTCCTGCCCGGTGACGAAGCTGTCGCCGCAACCTGGGGCAAGCTGTCCGCCGCTGGGAGGAAGGCCGGGCGGCCACAGCCGACGAACGACATGTGGGTCGCTGCCTGCTGCCTTGCCTACGACCTCCCGCTGGCTACCTTGAACCTCAAGGACTACGCCTACTTTAAGGACCACTACGACCTCCGCATCCTCGGCGAGGAATAGCCCAACGGGCATGGTTCGGTGGCGGCATCACTGATGCAACGATCGCGGATTCCGGCAGATAGGCACTAACGCCGGTTTGTTGTCGAATACAGACCTGACTGCGAAATTTCCTTCAGTAATGCGTATACCATCGCGTAGTCGGCGGGGCCATGTGGATCCAGACGTCAATATGGTGGCGGCACGCGGTGTTCGCCTATTTCTCCTGTATCATCCAGCGCACGTACCAGATGGTACGCCGGGCAAAGAATGGGCATGGAATGAACATCCGCTTCAGATTCGTCGCGCTGGTTTTCCCTTTTTCTTTTTCGCTGATCGCCTGCTCCACGCAAGAGAACCAAGCGGATCCAGCTGAGTCGAAAATCCCCGAAGTGAAGAAAGAGCAAATATCGGAGCCGAAGACTCCAGAAGACTTTCTTGACCGCGCTGAAGAGGCGATGGGAGGAGAGAAGGGCTGGATGTTCAGGGTGAAGGGAAACGAGGGTCTCGTCCTGCAAGGGCAAGAGA
Organism: Streptomyces gobiensis; assembly: GCF_021216675.1. Lineage (NCBI taxonomy): Bacteria > Bacillati > Actinomycetota > Actinomycetes > Kitasatosporales > Streptomycetaceae > Streptomyces > Streptomyces gobiensis. Next base: position 3,644,967 of record NZ_CP086120.1, read on the forward strand.
ACACGGCTTCCTACAAAGCCACGGTAAAACGAACCCAGGAGCCTGAAGCCTTTCATTCACAAGGGACCATCACCACCAGCAAAGGAAAAAACAAGCCGGAAGAGATCTTTGTGATCGGCGGCACAGCTTACATCAGAGAAGGAGGCGAAGGCTGGAAACAAAGCCCCCTCTCCGATCCAGAGACGAAGAACAAAGTAGAAGACCCAGTGATGGCCATCGAAGCCTTCCGTCAGTACCTGAAGGGATCGGCGGATGATGTCACCTTGGCGAAGAGAGACGGGGAGGTTCAACTCCAAGTCGGCGTTTCTTCAAAGAAGTTGCCGGAGGTCCAGGATAGGGCCTTCGTAGAGAAGGCGGTGCGGGAAATGGAACCCACCTTGGAGCAACTCAAAAAGGCCGGGGTTCCGGTAAATAAAACGCAGCTCACGCTGTCCCGGCTGGAAGAGACACTAGTCTTGGATGCCAAAACGCACCAGATAAAAACCCACCAGCTAAAAATTAGCTTTCTCATCCCCTATGGGGGTCAGAGCATTACTTACAAGCAGGACGTAAAAGAGGAGATGCAGGGCGTATTTGACGGGGCTATCAAGCTTCCCGCAGGCGTGAATTGACAACATAGGGAGACATGGCACCCCTATTTGTCCTCGCAGCGTTGACTGTTGCCGTTGTCCTGCTCCGGCCCGCAATGGGTCGCTGGCACATTCCGGCGGGTCCCGCTTGGGAGGCCGCCTGTGCGCCGACCAACATCCCGCCTGGTGGCCGTCCCGGCTTCCCGTTGGGTGGTCGACCTCGCAGGCGGTGGCACTCAACTCCCCGTGACTGCTCGGACATCTCGTTCTACCTCGAACCCTCTCCGTAAGGCCCGGACCCGGACACCGCTCCGGGAGGGGTGTCGTCGCAGGTCGGGCCGGATCCGGGATGGCCGGGGACCGGTGGGGCCGGGCCAGGTCCCGGTGGGCCGGGGGCCGGTGGGTCGGGGGGCTTAGGTAAGGACTGGGGGACAGGACCTCCCATCCCACCCACCCTCCGCAAGTCGTCACTCGGACGGGTGACTTGGGGGCGAACGTGGCTTTGAGGGTGTTACGTTCGGCGACGACAACACCACACAAGTACGGCCCCAAGCCGGGATTGCCGTCCCGGGCAAGGGGCCTGACCGATCAGGAAGAAGAGAGCTTCCCGATGGCTGTAGCCCAGGTTAACGTGCCTGCCTCCGGAGTGATCCACGTCCGGTCGCGGCTGACCGAGAAATTTACGATCCTGGCCAACCGGCTGGCCCAGCGCCCCGGCAGCGCGGTGACCGTCGGCGTCGCCGTGTACCTCATGTCCGTTCAGGACGGGCGGCCTGTCACCATCGAGGCGCTGTGCGACCACTTCGACGAGGGGGAGACCCGGATCTCCCGGGCGTTGAACGAGTTGGAGGCCGAGGGCTGGCTGGAGCGCCGGATCGAGCGGGGCGAGCAGGGTCGGCTGCGTACGCGAACGTTCGTCTACGACGACCCAGCCGCCCCTGCGGGAGCGGGAGCCGGGGCTGAACCGGAGGCTCCGCCCGTGCCCGAGCCGCAACCCACGCCCGAGCCGCAACCCACGCTCGAGTGCGAGCCGGAGCCCCAGCGGGACCCCGATCCGGAGCCGGAGAGCGAAACGCAGCCCGACCCCGAGCCCAAGCGGGCCAGTCAGCCAGCCATCGGGGTCCTGGCCGCTCTGCGCACGCACGACCCCCGGCTCAGCCTCTCCCAGCGGGAGATCGACCAGCTCGGCCCGGACGTCGACGCCTGGTTCGACCGTGGCGCCTGGCCCACCGAGATCATCGACGCCCTCGTCACCGGCCTGCCCGATCATTTCAAGGGCGGCCGTCCGGTCGGCCTGCTCGCCTACCGCCTGCGCACCCTCATCCCACCCCAGGGCCCGGCCCCCTTCGCACCCAGCCGCACATCACTCCCCGTCCTCCTCCAGGAATGCCCCGGCTGCGACCGGCCCTTCCGCTCCCCCACACCTGGCTACTGCCGCGATTGCCGGGGCGACGGCATCGCGAATTAGCCGCGCACGTATCCGGAGGCACCGCCATGCCGTACACCGTCATTAATGACAGCCACTGGTGGGTCCAGGACCCCGAATCGAAGTTCTACAACCAGATGCACACCGAGGAGGGCGCGGACTTCCCGCTGACCGAAGAGGGCGAGCGGGGCAGCGAGCACCTCATCAACTACCCGACTCAGTACGCCAAGGCGCTTGTCATCAACTTCAACCGGTGGCCAGCCGTCCCCGGCCGCGGCGCCGGCATCTTCCTGCACGTCAACGGGCGGGGCGCCACCGCAGGCTGTGTCTCGGTCCCACGCGCGACGATGGACCGGATCATGAGCTGGATCAAACCGGGCAGCAAGCCCAGGATCGCCATCGACTGAACCGGGTCTGCCGGGATCCGGCAGCACACCCCGGTGTGTATGGCCGGGCCTGGATCGGGGCGCTCCGCCAGGGTGACGGGACGCTGCCTACGCTGCTGATCGGGTACCGGCTGTCGCTGATGCGGAGGCGAGGACGAGGAAGCTGCTCATGCCGTAGAAGAGGGCCGGACCTGCGGCAAAGATGCGGTTCTGGTCTTTGTGCGCCTGGTGGAATTCGTCCCGGGTGAGCGGCACTCGCTCGCTCTGCCTCGTGTCATTGTTCCAGCGCGTGTAGTAGTAGCCGTCTTCGTCGGCGTGCGCATCCTGGGCATCGCTGGCCGCGGTCGCGATGCCCAGGACCGCCAAGCAGAGGATGAGCCCATAGGTGAACTTCATTACGCGTGGCAGGAGCCCCACGTACCTGACGAGCCGTCCGGCGTTTTCGGGGCCCATCAGCACAGCCCCAACCCCAGAAATGAGGGTGCGGATGAGGGCGGAAGCGAAGACCGGGAAGACGAGGATGAACAAGCCGATCACGAGCCCCGACGGTACGACCGGCTCGCCGGGCAGCCATGTCGCGCACACGAGCAGCAGTTCCGCACCGCAGAGAGCCAATGCCAGGACGAAGTGCACTCTGTAGCTGCCCTGCAGCTCCGGCATACCGGTACCCCCACTCGCGAGATGTTGTCAGCGCACCCTAGCGGGGCGGCTTCCTCGCGTTCCTCGTACCGGTGCGGTGATGGCGGTGAGCGTGTCCGCTGCGATCTTGCAGTGTGGACGGCGGGTGGCGAAGGCGGCGATGCGGTGGCGATGTGTGTGGACTATGGGCGCAGGTGGGCTAGGAGACCATCCCCAGCTGGGTAAGGGCGCTCCTCGGGGAGCAGCCCGGCTGCGGCGTCCAGCTCGCCGTGGCGTACCAAGGTGTGGATCTCATGGGCGAGGGCCGTCACGTCGGTGATGGTGACCGTCCACTCGTCCGCGTAGCGGCGTGCCGCCTCGCCGGAAAGGCCGAGCTGGATTGACCGGTGAGGCAGCGGCCGCAGGTGCAGGTCACGCTCGGGGTCCCACTGCACCCGGGCCGGGGCGCGCTTCAACTCTCGTTGCCAGGCGGCACGGTCGGGGTGCAGGCCGTGTGCGTAGTGCGACAGGCATGCGTGGCGCAGTGCCCACTCGAACCCTTCTCGGGTGATCTCCACTGCCAGGACGGTCTGCTGGTCCTCTTTTGTGGCCCAGCCGCAGCGGTACATCATCCACAGGAATGACGGTTTGATCCAGGTCATCCGGTCTCGCTTCCAGGCGGCCGGGAAGCGGCCGTCGCGCGCTGCGGGAAGGCCGATGTGCGGGTCGTACGCCTGGTAGACGGTGACCGTGGATGTCGTGTGGAGGGCACGGACGTTGTGCTTCTGTTCTTCCATGGCCGCCAGGCTGACCCAGGAGCCGTGGGCAAACCATTGATTTATGGCGTACCCGTCTGCTGTAGGTGGGCGGGGCGGGATCCGCTCTCGAGCCCGCAGCGCCGCCTTCGGACCGCTACGAGCCGCTGTAGAGGCGGTTCAGGTCGACGAGGCTTACCTCGCCGCGGTCGGCGGCGGCGTGGAGGTCCGGGGTGAAGCCCACGCCGCTGTAGCAGGCGGGGGTGGCGTGGCTCGTGTCCACGCCCTTGGCGGACAGCAGGTTCAGGATGTGGCGGAGGCGTTCGAGGTGGGGCAGGTCCATGACCTTGTGCCATTTCGCTTCGCCGACGGAGAGCAGGATGCCCTGGTCCTGGTCGATGGCACCGTGGACGACGACATCGAGTTCGTGGCTGGTGCGGGCCTCGGGGTCGGCGACTGTCCCTGAAGCGACTTGGATCGGCATGCCGCCGAACGTGGCCGGGTCCGCGTGCCATTCCACCCACTCGCGGCACAGCTGCTCGAAGTGCGGGCCCACGACTTTGCTGAGGAAGGTGGCCTGGCTGCGTTCCCAGACTTCGGCGGCGCCGCGCCTGCGGCTGAGCAGGGCGGACTCGGGGCGTACGACCGCGTGGTGGAAGGCGATCAGTGGCTCGGCGACGCGGTACGTGGTGCGGTTCTTGCGGAAGGCGTCCGGCTCGGCGGTGAGGAGGCCGCAGCTCTTCAGGACCGTGAGGGGGAGGGAGATGTCGGTGGCCTTGCGGCCTACGGTGCTGGCGATGCCCCCGCTGGTGTGGTTGCCGGTGGCCACTGCGGACAGGACGGAGTGGTACAGGGAGCGGTCACGGAGGTCCGGCTCGGCTGCCAGCAGGAACAGGGCCTCGCCGTAGATGGGGCGGGCGGGGTTGAGCACGGTCCGGCAGACCCAGGCGTCGAAGTCGTCCGGCCCTTCGGGTACGTCGTCGTCGGCGAACTCCTGGCGGTACGCGGGGGTACCACCCACGATCGCATGGGTGAGGACGGCCAGCCGTGGATCGTCGATGCCCCAGAACTCGGCCGCTTCCCGGTAGCCGAGGGAGTGCACGACAAGGTCGAGTCCGGCCCGGCCATAAAGGGGTGATGTCCCGGACAGCAGCCCGCCCATGAACGACATCGCGCTGCCGCACAGCAGGATGCGCGGGTGCCGCCGCAGATGGCGGCCGGATCGCACGCCGATGGCCGCCTGTAGCTGTGAGGGCAGAGCGGGTGCGTTCCGTACGAGGTAGGGGAACTCGTCGATCACTACGGGGACAGGGCGGTCCGCCGCCAGATCGAAGAGCAGTTCCAGTGCCTCCTCCCAGCTCGCCGGCCGATGGGGGACGGCGGCACCCGTGTAGCGGGCGACCGCGTCGCCGAGCAACTGCAGTGATTCGGCTGCTGAGGCTTCGACGGCCGCGTAGTAGAACCCGCCGGTGGCCTCGGCAAGCGCCTGGAGCAGGAAGCTCTTTCCCTGACGACGCCGCCCCGAGATGACCCCCAGACGTGGCCCGGCGCCCGCACCCGTCGCGAAGGCCGTCAGCTCGCTCCACTCCCACTCCCGGTCGAACATGTCCGACGGTTTGGGCAGGTCCTGCGCTGCGGGCCGAGCCATACGACCTCCCGGTCTCTTAGAGGTGTACTTCTAAGAAGTACACCTCTAAGAACGAGCCCGCATGTCCCGGGACACGGGCGTGATGACCTGATGGTCAGCTCCACCAGGGACGTCGGTGGCGACGTACGGATCGAGTCCCGTCGGGTCCTGGTCTACCTTGGGGGCGACCGCAGTGACTTCGTCACTGCGGTAAGAACCTCGCTGATCTGCAGGCCGCCCGGTGGGAGTGTTGAGGACGGTGAATGGGATGCGGTTTTCGCGCAGTTGAGGGGGCGACCCCGGTGGTGGGGGATGGCATGTCCGCGACTAATCTGGCGTTGTCCTCGGCGCGGTTCCGCGCCCTACTCAGAGCTCTTGGGGGCGCTTGCTGTGCTCAGATATCTGCCGTTCCTCCTCATCCTGGTGTTGTGGCTTTATGCCTTTATCGACTGCGTACTCACGCCGGAGGAGGAGGTCCGGCATCTGCCGAAGGTGGTCTGGGTCATCATCGTGCTGCTCTTCGGTCAGGTGCTCATCGGTCCCATCGCCTGGCTCGCGGTGGGTAAGGAGCGCCGTGGGTCCGTGGGGAAGAAGGGCAGCACTCCGTCGGAGTGGCACCGTAACTACGGCCCCACGCCAGTGCCTCCGGACGACAACCCGGACTTCCTCAAGTCGCTCCGCGAGGAGAACAAGAAGGACGAGAGGCTGCTCAAGGACTGGGAAGCGGATCTGCGCCGTCGCGAGGAGCGGCTTCGTCGTGATGATGACGGGACGGAGGAGGGTAAGTCCTCCCAGAGTTGAGGCTGTTTGTCGCTGGTGAGGGGCGGGGCCGTTGGCTCCGCCCCTCGTGGCGGTTATGCCCCCGGGTGGGGGTGCGGCCGTGAAGGAGCAGGTAGAGGGTGTGCAGGGACTCTGGGGATGTGAACCGGTTGGCGGTCTTGACGTGAGAGAAATGTGCAAGAGGTGGGGCCGGAGGGGCCCAGGGGTCCGCGATCCCGGACAAGCGAAGACGGCCGGGGTCGCCACCCCCCACAGGAGAGACCCCGGCCGTCGTCGAGTACGGACTGCACAGGCAGGTCCGTACTCCACTCAGCGCCAGGAGCCCACAATGTGTTACGCCGCAGCTACGAGCTAGGCTGCAAGTACACCTGCACGTACAGATGCAAGTACATCTACTGGCCGGTCCGGCATGGACGTGGGTGCACCCTAGGCCGTACGGTTCTGCTCTGCATCGATAATGGTCGAAGGTTGAACAGGATGGCGCGCCCGGCCAGGGGCGTGATCGGGCCACCACGTCGCGAGGTAGGGCAGGACGACAGCGTGCAGGGGGACGACGCGGAGCTGACCGCGGCAGTGCGTTCGGCGCAGAAGGGGGACGAGTCCGCCTTCCGCACCGTCTATCGCGCTGTCCATCCCCGGCTGCTCGGCTATGTACGGACTCTGGTTCCCGATGCCGACGCCGAGGACGTCGCCTCTGAGGCCTGGCTCCAGATCGCCCGCGACCTCGGCCGCTTCTCCGGCGACGCCGACCGGTTCCGGGGCTGGGCGGCACGGATCGCCCGCAACCGTGCCCTGGATCACATCCGTGCCCGGGGCCGCCGTCCGGCCAGCGGCGGGGACGAGAGCGAGCTGACCGGGATGCCCGATGGCGCCGATACTGCCGATGAGGCGCTGGAGGCGCTGGGCACCGGACGCACCATGGCCTTGATCTCCCAGCTGCCCCGCGACCAGGCCGAGGCGGTGGTCCTCCGGGTGGTCGTCGGGCTGGACGCCAAGAGCGCGGCACAGGTGCTGGGCAAGCGGGCGGGCGCTGTCCGCACCGCGGCGCACCGTGGACTGCGGAAGCTCGCGGAGCTACTGGACGGCCATGACGAGGCCGATGGGGCGGATGGGACCATTCCTGATCAGCGGCAGGACCAATCTTGTGGTGTGACGGAAAAGGCCGCGCGGACGCTGAGGGAAACGTGATGGCCGACGACCGGTATAGCTGGCTGGATGAGGAGGCCGCGGAGCGGCTGCTGCGCGGGCAGCCGGTCGATGCCGCAGCGGCGGAGTACGCCGGACGACTCGCGGAAGCCCTCGAAAACATCGCGGTGACCTGCCCCTCGAAGAGTGAGCTCCCCGGCGAGGCCGCCGCGCTGGTCGCCTTCCGGGACGCCCGCAGCCAGATAGTGCACAGCGGTGGTCTGGAGCCGCGTTCCGGGCGGGGCCTACGCGCGTTGCGGCTGTCCGGCCGCCCGCTGCGGGCGGGGCTCGCTGTGGCACTGGTGGGCTGCACGATCGGCGGGGTCGCGGTGGCCGCCACGACCGGTGCGCTGCCTTCGCCGTTCGGCGGCGGTGGCGGCGCGAAGCCCGCGTCGAGCACGGCGTTGCCGGACGGGCCGAGAAACGGTACGCCGCAGTCCGCCCCCCATGGGCCGAGCGCTTCTGCCGGGCAGCACGGCGGACATACGCACCCGGACGGTGATCCGGACTCGGACAAGAAATCCGCGGGCTCTGGTCAGTCCGCCGACGGTGACAACCGTGATGCGGCCGGTGCGGACCGCGATGAGGACGGCAAGCAGCCCGGTGCCGCTGGTAAGAACGGTAAGCCGCTGGTTTCCGGGAAGCCTGACAAGGCCGTGCTGGCCGCCCTGTGCAAGGCGTATGCGAACGGCAAGATCGACGAGAGCGAGCGCAGACGCCTGGAAGAGGCGGCGGGCGGCTCCACCAAGGTGCACGGCTTCTGCCAGCAGCACGGTGGTGGTTCGGGAAACTCGCGGAGCTCGGGGAGCTCGGGTAACACCGGCGACTCGGGCGGCTCCAAGGGCGAGAACAAAGGCGAGAAGAAGCGCGAGAACAAAGGCGGCGGCGAGCGCGGTGACGCCCGCGGCGGCGAGAGCGGCGGCGACAGGCAGGCTCGCTCCGACCGGGCACATGGCAACGGCGGCCGCCCAGGCGGTGGCGACGCTGGCCGCCCCGCCGCTGGCGGCCAGGGTGCCCGGCACGGTGGTGGTCAGGGCCGTACGTACCGTGGTGACGCCAGCGCCGGTCAGCGCGGCGGCCCCAAGAGTGCCGCCAAGAGCGCTGACAAGGGCGGCCCCAGGAGGGCATCTGCCAGTGACCCTGCCAGCGCGCCGGGCGCGAGCCCGGAGCCCACAACCCCCGCGCCCGGCTCGGAAAAAACTCCGCGCTCCAAGGTGTGACACTTTTTGCGGGCCCGGCGCAGTAAAGAGTGAGCCGACTGGTCATCGGCGAGCGCGCCACCCGAGGTTCCCCCCGTACCTACGGGGTCGCGCGACGGCGCGGGCGGGATACGTTCCCCCGATTCCGCCCGCGCCCTTTCTTCTCTCCCCCTGACCGGGGAGGGCTCAGCTGTAGACGATGACCTTGTCGCCCGGCTTCACCGCGTTGAAGACCTGGGCGATTTTCTCTTTCTGCCGGACATTGACGCAGCCGTGCGAGGCCCCGTTGTAGCCGGTCGCCGCGAAGTCCGCGGAGTAGTGCACCGCCTGGCCGCCGCTGAAGAACATCGCGTAGGGCATCGGGGTGTCGTAGAGAGTCGAGTGATGGTGTCGGCTCTTGAAGTCAACCTTGAAGGTGCCCTCCCGGGTCGGGGTGTACTGCGAGCCGAAGCGCACATCCATCGCCGAGATGACCTTGCCGTCAACCATCCACGCCAGCGTCCGGCTCTCCTTGCTGATACACAGCACCCGGCCGGACAGACAGCGCGGATCGGGATTGCCGACCGGGAAGCTCGTCTGTGGGTACAGCTGTTCGCGCGTCGGCTCGCTGGTCTGCTTCCGCAGCGCTGCCCAGGTGGCCTCGGTGACCGTCCCCGTCTGTGCCAGGCCCTGCCTCTTCTGCAGCGCCTGTACGGCAGCCGCCGTGAACGACCCGTAGTAGCCCGTGGCATTGCGGTTGAACAGCCCCAGTTGCTGAAGCCGTGCCTGCACCTCCCGCACCGCCTCGCCCTCGCTGCCGTTGGTCAGCAGCGGGACGTTCTTCATACCGGGCGTCGGTGCTGGCCTCGGTGGCGTCGGCGCTGGTGCCGACCGCTCCGTCTGCGCTGGTCGCGCTGTGAGAGGTGTCTGTGGTGGCGGCTGTGTCCGCCGCTGCGTTGGTGCCGGTGTCGGCGGCGGTGCCGGCATCGGGCTGGCCGGGCTGGTGCTCGCGGACAGAGCCGTTCCGTCCTTGCCGTATGCCCCGTTGTCCGCCGCCCGCGCGTTGCATCCCACGGTCAGCGCCAGCGCGGCGAGCCCCGCCAGCGTCCCCAGTGTCCGACTGCGTCTGTTCGGAATCCCCGTCATTCCAGCTCCCCCTGCATCCCCGCTCTCTCGGCCAGGCAGACGCCCTGTGCCCCCTATCGGTTCCCTGACCCGCCGGTCGATACTCGCCCGTAACCCTTGTGGGCAACGTCGCGCTACAGTCCGCAGCGAAGGGGCGCAGCAACGGCGCGCAGAGCATGGGCGCAGCGCATGGGCGAGGCGAAACGGGAGGCGGACCGCCATGGCACGCGTATCGGAGTCCGGGCAGCCGATCGAGCCGGTCTACGGGCCGGACGCGCTGACCGGCTGGGACCCGGCCGAGAAGCTGGGTGAGCCCGGCTCGTACCCCTTCACCCGCGGTGTCTACCCCTCCATGTATACCGGCCGTCCCTGGACGATGCGGCAGTACGCGGGATTTGGCACCGCCACCGAGTCCAATGCCCGCTACCGGCAGCTGATTGAGCACGGCACCATGGGCCTGTCGGTCGCCTTCGACCTGCCCACCCAGATGGGCCATGACTCGGACGCGCCGATCGCCCATGGCGAGGTCGGCAAGGTCGGGGTCGCCATCGACTCCATTGAGGACATGCGGGTGCTGTTCGGCGGGATTCCGCTTGACCAGGTGTCCACCTCGATGACGATCAACGCCCCCGCCGCGCTGCTTCTCCTGCTCTACCAACTCGTCGCTGAGGAGCAGGGCATTCCGTCCGGAAAGCTCACCGGCACCATCCAGAACGATGTGCTCAAGGAGTACATCGCCCGTGGCACCTATATCTTTCCGCCCAAGCCGAGCCTGCGGCTGACCGCGGATATCTTCCGGTACTGCAAGGCCGAGATTCCCAAGTGGAACACCATCTCGATTTCCGGCTACCACATGGCCGAGGCCGGGGCGACGCCCGCGCAGGAAATCGCCTTCACCCTCACCGACGGTATGGAATACGTCCGTACGGCGATCGCAGCCGGTATGGACGTGGATGACTTCGCGCCCCGGCTCTCCTTCTTCTTTGTCGCCCGTACGACATTCCTGGAGGAAGTGGCCAAGTTCCGGGCGGCCCGCCGGATCTGGGCCCGCCTCATGCGGGAGGAATTTGGCGCGCGCGATCCCAAGTCGCTGATGCTGCGCTTCCACACCCAGACCGCGGGGGTGCAGCTGACCGCACAGCAGCCCGAGGTGAACCTGGTGCGCGTCGCCATCCAGGGCCTGGGAGCGGTGCTGGGCGGTACCCAGTCGCTGCACACCAACGCCTATGACGAGGCCATCGCCCTGCCCACCGACAAGTCCGCCCGGCTGGCGCTGCGTACCCAGCAGGTGCTGGCCCATGAGACAGACGTCACCGCGACCGTCGACCCCTTCGCGGGCTCCTACGCCATCGAGTCCATGACCGATGACGTCGAGCGGGCCGCCCTCGACCTCATCCAGCGGATCGAGGAGCGAGGCGGCGCGGTCAACGCGATCGAACAGGGCTTCCAGAAGGGCGAGATCGAACGAAGCGCCTACCGCGTCGCCCAGGAGACGGAGGCGGGCGAGCGGGTCGTCGTCGGCGTCAACCGCTTCCAGCTCGCCGAGGAGGAGCCGTATCACCCCCTGCGGGTCGACCCGGCCATTGAGCGGCAACAGGCCGAACGGCTCGCCAGGCTGCGCGCCCAGCGTGACCAGGCGGCGGTGGACGCCGCACTCGCCGAGCTCACGAAGGCCGCGCAGGGCACCGGCAATGTCCTCTATCCCATGAAGAGAGCCCTCAAGGCCAGGGCGACGGTCGGCGAGGTATGCGACACCCTGCGCGAGATCTGGGGCGCCTATGTCCCGGTGGACGCGCTGTGACCGGGCAGGGGACCGGGCGGACAGGGCTCGCGGAGCAGGCGCGGGCACTGGCCGCCGGTGAGGTCACCGCCCGCGAACTCGTCGACGAGGCCCTGGCCCGTATCTCCGCCAGCCAGCCCACGCTCAACGCCTTCAAGGTCCTGCGCACCGAAACGGCACCCGCCGAAGCGGCCGCCGCCGACCGGCGGCTGGCGGCGGGGGAGCGGCTGCCGCTGTTAGGAGTGCCGGTCGCGGTCAAGGACGACACCGATATCGCCGGTGAGCCGACCGCGTTCGGCTGCCCCGGTGACTTCCCGGTCAAGACGGCGGACGCCGAGGCCGTACGGCGACTTCGGGCGGCCGGTGCGGTCATTGTCGGCAAGACCAACAGCCCGGAGCTGGGCCAGTGGCCCTTCACCGAGGGCCCGGCCTTCGGCGCCACCCGCAACCCCTGGCATACGGGCCACACCCCCGGCGGTTCCTCGGGCGGCTCCGCGGCCGCCGTCGCCGCCGGTCTGGTCCCGGCCGCGCTGGGCTCGGACGGCGCCGGTTCGGTCCGTATCCCCGCGGCGTGGTGCCATCTGGTCGGTATCAAGCCGCAGCGCGGCCGGATATCCACCTGGCCGGACCCGGAGGCCTTCAACGGCATCACCTGCCACGGCCCGCTGGCCCGTACCGTCGCCGACGCCGCGCTGCTGTTGGATGTGGCCGACGGCAATGTGGACGGCGACCTGCACAGGCCGCCACCCATCGAGGCGCTGGCCGCCGCGTCCCGCGACCCCGGCAGGCTCCGGATCGCGCTCTCCACCCGGATGGCCTTCACGGCCACCCCGAAGCAGCTCGACCCCCTCGTACGCGCCGCCGTCACCGCCCTCGCCGAACGCCTGGCGCGCCTGGGCCACGAGGTGGCGGAAGCCGACCCCCACTACGGCCCCATCGGCCTCACCTTCGTTCCCCGCGCCACGGCCGGCGTCCGGAGCTGGGCCCAACGCGCCCCCGACCAGGCGCTGCTGGACCCCCGTACGCGCGGCGCCGCCCGCACCGGCCGCCTGCTGGGCGGCCCCGTCCTCCGGCTGGCCCGGGCCGCCGAGGCCCCGCTGCACCGCCGCGTCGGCGCGATCTTCCGCCGTTATGACGTGGTCCTCGCCCCTACGACGGCCACCCCGCCACCCCGCATCGGCGCACTGGCCGGACTGTCCGGCTGGCAGACGGACCGCACGATGATCGCCCACTGTCCGTACGCCTGGCCCTGGAACGTCCTGGGCTGGCCGGGCATCAACATCCCGGCGGGCCGCACCCCGCAGAACCTGCCGCTGGGCGCACAACTCCTCGGCCCCGCGAACAGCGAACCCCTCCTCATCTCCCTCGCCGCTCAGCTGGAGGCCGACCAGCACTGGCAGCACCACTGGCCCCGGTGGGAATGAGTCTTCTCAGGATTTTCAGATTCTCAGAAGAAGCGTTGAACGCCTCCGATCCCGCCTGCGTACTGATGGCTGTAGGGAGACACCAAAGGGCAGTCCTTCGCCCCCTCGCCGCAGTGGATCTGTGCACAGCAGCACACTGCAACTGCCCGGCGGTGTCTCCCCTCTCTCTTGTCTGAGCGCTTGTCTGAGCGCTTGTTTGAACGGTTACTTCCGTCCCGTCCGCCGTCCCGTCCGCAGGGCGCGTGCCCTGCGGACCGTACGGCGGAGCGCGGGGCTGCGGGCCAGGAAGGAGAGCCGGGAGGGGAGGCCACCGGGCAGGCCCAGGGAGGCCAAACGGCGCTGGGTGAAGTATCGCCGGGTGCGTGGTGTGAGCTGAGCGGACAGATAGCGCTCGGCTGCCGCGCGGGACGCCGGGTGCACCGTGGGCTGCATACAGAAGGCGACGGCCCTGAGCAGACCGCCGAGCTGGGCGGGGTCCTCGTACAGGCGTGGCTCGCGCACTCCGGGCAGCAGCGCGTCCGCCACCGTCAGCGGTATCCGGTCACCGTTCTCATACGGTGTCAGCTCGCCCAGCAGCGGTTCGGTGCCGGTCCGGATGACCGGCAGGCCGTAGAGGCAGTGCGCGATCAGCAGGGCGGTGGTAGGCCGCCCGATGACCACCGGGGGACGTAGCCGCTCATAGAGCACTTCGGGCAGGGCAGCGGCCTGGTCCTCCTCCTCCGCCACCACCGTCAGCCTGACGCCGAGCTCCCCGGCTTCCTTCTTCAGCGCCGCTGAAGGGCCCGCCCGGAAGGCGACGATGTCCCGGTGCCCGAGTTCATACGCGGCCCGCAGCCCGGCACACTCCCCGATCACCAGGGCGGCACCCTCGCCCTCGCCCTCGCCCCCGGTCTGGACTCGGGACGCCTCCGGTGCCGCCAGCTCGCTCAGCACACCGCGGAACGCCTTGCCGGGGATGGGCTCGGGGGGCACGCCGAACTCGGTGAGAAGCAGCGGCTCAACTCCCGGCAGCAGATCCAGGTGGAGCAGCCGCCCGACGCGGGTCCCGGTGAACCCGTCGAGCTTGTGGGGAGTGGGACCGTAACCGGCCAGACCGGGCGCGTACACATCGACGGGCGCATCCGGGAAGAGCTGCGCGAGCGGCTGCGCGGGGGACTCGGTGATCAGCTCCACGGGGGTGTTCCCCAGCCCCCACAGCAGCCGCAGCTGCCGCTCCCACAGGGGGACGTCGCCCGGACGCGGCTCCCAGCCGCCCGGATGGAAGGGACGGATGGTCTCATTCCAGGACACCACCCGGTCAAATCGCCCGCGCAGCCGCGCAAACCCGGGCAGGGTGTCGAGGGCGGGGGAGGCCTCGGGGGTGGCGGCGTGGTGGGACACAACGAGGATCCGCTGGCCGGTGCTGGGGAAGAGCCCCGCGTCAAGCGCGGCGGCCAGGGTCGCGGCGGCGCGGAAGGTCGCGGCGGTGAAAAGCTGGGTGCTGGTCGGCGGCAGAGCCATCAGGCCGCCACCTCCGGGCGTCGGCGGAACCGGGAGAACCGGGAGAACCGGTCGCGTCGGTCGAGTCGGCGTAGCCGTGTGGCACGCTCCAGATCCATGGACCCCAGCGCCTCGCTCACCAGAGCCGAGGGCAGCCGTTGCAGCGCGGCGGCGCTCAGCTCCCGGGCCTTGCGGGCGATACGGGGCTCATAGCGGTCGTTCACCAGATGGTGATGGATGATCGCGCAGTAGGTACGGACCGCCTTGGGCAGCAGCGCGTCTGCCTCCCGGTCCCGGGCGGTCTCCTCGATCAGCAGATCGAACGCCCGGATGAAGTCGAGCTGCCGCTCATCGCCGATCTGCGTCAGGGACGAGGACACCCCTCGGCGGTAGAAGACGCCCAGCAGTCCGACCACGGCGAACGACGTGGCCTCACGGTGCAGCCGCCAGATCCATGGCCGCTCCTCCGCGGTCCGCAGACCGTTCCGGAAGTACAGCAGTCCGTCATCCAGCAGCCGGCGGTGGTAGATACCCGCCCAGGCGTAGGAGTAGTCAACGGATGTGGTGCGCCCCGCCGGGAGGATCGCGTCGCGCGGATCCAGTACCGCCCCGCGCCGCCCGTGCGGCGCCCGGGTCACCATGCGGGCGGGGCCGGTGCACCGCACATGGTCCGTACGCAGAAAATCGCAGCTCAGCTCCTCGATCGCGGCGACCAGATCCGGGTAGTAACCGGGGGCCAGCCAGTCATCGCCGTCCAGGAACGTGATGAATTCGCCCCGGGCCGCATCGAGTCCGGTATTGCGTGCGGCCGCGATTCCGCCATTCTGTGGGCGCCGCAGAAGTCTCGCGCCCGGGAGCTCCCGCGCGGCGCGTTCCAGGAGCCCCGTCGTCCCGTCCGTCGAACAGTCGTCGACCAGAATGAACTCATAGTCGTCCCGGGCATTCGCCCGCAGGCTGCGCAGTGCGTCCGGCGCATAGGGGTGCACGTTGTAGAACGGCACAATAATGGAGAGCTTAACCACACGGGGGACGGTAGATGGCCGTTCGGCATGCGGCTTTACTGATTTTCGGCACCTGAGTGAACTCCGCATGTCCCGGCGGTGAACTCCAATGCCTAATGGGCCGGTTGGTCATTCGTCGGTGCGCTGTTAACCGTATGTTGTGCTGGCGTTGGGCCGTGCAGCCACATGGCTTCCTAACGTCTGGGACGTGCCATCACGTACCACTCCGCGGATAGCGGTGCTCGCCGATTCCGACACCCGTTGGAAATGGGGCGCGCTCACCGCTCACCGCCTCGCCCCAGACGCTCAGAACGCCCGGATCGACGGGCTGTTGCTGCGTGGCCGGGCCACACCCACCGCCCGCCAGCTCGACGAGGTCGGAGTGCACGCCGCGTCCCTGCGCGAGGTCACGGCGGCCGAGTTCCTCACCGGGGCGGCGCCGTATGACGTGGTGGTGATCTCCTGCGTGGGCGGCACCGTCCAGGCGATGCTGCACGGTCTGGCGCATGAGTGGCGGGGCCGCACCCGCCGCCCGGTGGTTGTCACCGGATATGTCGGAGTGGTCTACGAAAAGCTTGCCGACGGGCTGCTGCTGCGCAATGGCGCGGATATGGTCCTGGCCAACTCCCGCTATGACGCCGAACGTTTCCGCGAGGTCTACGCGGGCGTCGGCGCCAGCACCGCCCCCGTCGTCGAATGCGCGCTCCCCTTCCTGGGCGGAACGCCGTACGCGTCCTCCGGCGACCGGCCCCACACGGTCACCTTCGCCGTCCAGCCCTCGGTCCCCGCGAGCCGGGCCGACCGGCTCTACCTGCTGCGCCGGGCCGCCGCGCACGCCCATGCGTTCCCTGACCGCGAGGTGCTGATCAAGCTCCGCAGCAAGCCCGGCGAGCAGACCACGCATATCGAGGAGCAGCCGTACCAGAAGCTCGCCGAGCGGCTGCCCGGCGGACTGCCGGACAACTGCCAGCTCGTCTACGGACATATGGGCGACGTCCTCGACCGTACCGACCTGCTGGTCACGGTGAGCTCCACCGCGGCCCTGGAGTCACTGCACCGCGCCATCCCCACCGCCATCCTCACCGACCTCGGCATCCGCGAAGCCCTCGGCAACCACCACTTTCTGGGCTCCGGCTGCCTCACCTCCTGGGACCGGCTCGACGAGGGCCATCTCCCGATGGCCGACCCGGAGTGGACGGCCCGTCAGGGTGTCGCCACCCACGGACCGTATGAAGCCGCCTTCGACACCGCCCGTAAGCGGCTCGCCGAGCTGCTGAGCCGGGACGAACTCCCGCCCATCGCCCCCTACTACACCCCGGTCACCGCCCCCGGCTATCTCCCCGGTGTGCTCGCCCGCCATGGCCTGGGCCCGGACGGCGCGCCCCGCGCGGGCTCCCCGGCCGAGTCCGCATCCGGCCTGCGCCGGGCCGCCCGTGGCGCCGTACGCAAGGTGGCCCGCGGCGCCTACCGGCACGGGGTGCAGCGCGTGGCCCCCGTCATCCGCCGTATGGGGCAGCTGTGACCCCCATCACCCCCGTCATCCAAGGAGCCGCTGTGGCCCCCACCGTCCTCGCCGTGATCCCCGCCCGGGGCGGCTCCAAGGGCGTACCCGCCAAGAACCTCGCCCCGGTCGGCGGTGTCCCGCTGGTCGCCCGCGCGGTACGGGAGTGCCTGGGCGCCCGGCACATCACCGATGTCGCCGTCTCCACCGATGACACCGCCATCGCCGCCGCGGCCCGGGGCGCGGGCGCCGAGGTCATCGAGCGGCCCGCCGACATCGCGGGCGACACCGCCACCAGCGAGGCGGCCGTGCTGCACGCCATGGACGCGCATGAGGCGACGCACGGCAAGCCGGTGGACGTGGTGCTGCTCGTCCAGTGCACCAGCCCGTTCCTGGTCCGGGCGGATGTGGAGGGTGTCGCCGCGGCGGTCGCCGAAGGGGGCGCCGACAGCGCGCTGACGGTGGCGCCCTTCCACGGCTTCCTGTGGCGCGACGCCGAAGGCTCCGGGGCCGCAGGCTCCGGTGGGGGCCACGGCGTCAACCACGACAAGGCGTACCGGCCACGCCGCCAGGACCGCCCGGAGGACCTGCTGGAGACCGGCGCGGCCTATGCCATGGACGCCGCCGGTTTCCGCGCGGCCGGGCACCGCTTCTTCGGCCGCACCGAGCTCGTACGGACCGACCCGGCGCGGGTGCTGGAGGTCGACGACCCGCATGAGCTCGCCCGCGCCCGGGCTCTCGCGCCGCTGCTCGACCAGCACCGTCCGGGTGGCTTGCCCTCCCGCGACGACATCGACGCGGTCGTACTCGACTTCGACGGCACCCAGACCGACGACCGGGTGCTCGTCGACTCCGATGGACGGGAACTCGTCGCCGTACACCGCGGCGATGGCCTCGGTATCGCAGCACTCCGCCGTGCGGGGCTGAAGCTGCTGATCCTGTCCACGGAACAGAATCCGGTCGTCGCCGCACGGGCCCGCAAGCTGGCGCTCCCCGTGCTGCACGGCATCGACCGGAAGGACCTCGCCCTCAAGCAGTGGTGCGAGGAGCAGGGCATCGCGCCGGAGCGCGTGCTCTACGTCGGAAACGACGTCAACGACCTGCCGTGCTTCGGCCTGGTCGGCTGGCCGGTCGCGGTGGCCAGCGCACATGACGTCGTACGCGGCACAGCCCGCGCGGTCACCTCCACCCCCGGAGGCGCCGGCGCCATCCGCGAGATCGCCTCGTGGATTCTCGGTCCCTCTCTCTAACGCTCTAATGAAGAAGGAAGTCCCGCCATCATGACAGTTACTGCCGCTGGCCCCCGTCTTCGCACCCTCGGCTCCAAGACCGCAGGTCCGGGACGTCCGGTCTACATCACCGGCGAGATCGGTATCAACCACAACGGCGAGCTGGACAACGCCTTCGCACTGATCGACGCCGCCGCCGACGCCGGATGTGACGCGGTGAAGTTCCAGAAGCGCACCCCGGAGATCTGCACCCCGCGCGACCAGTGGGACATCGAGCGCGACACCCCCTGGGGCCGGATGACCTACATCGACTACCGGCACCGGGTCGAGTTCGGCGAGGACGAGTACCGCGCCATTGACGAGCACTGCAAGAAGCGCGGCATCGACTGGTTCGCCTCCCCGTGGGACACCGAGGCGGTCGCCTTCCTGGAGAAGTTCGATGTGCCCGCCCACAAGGTGGCCTCTGCCTCCCTCACCGACGATGAGCTGCTGCGGGCCCTGCGCGCGACCGGCCGCACCATCATCCTCTCCACCGGTATGTCCACACCGAAGCAGATCCGGCACGCGGTCGAGGTGCTGGGCAGCGACAACATCCTTCTCTGCCACGCCACCTCCACCTACCCGGCCAAGGCCGAGGAACTGAACCTGCGGATGATCCACACCCTGCAGGCGGAGTTCCCCAATGTCCCGATCGGCTACTCCGGCCACGAGACCGGCCTTCAGACCACCCTCGCGGCGGTCGCCCTCGGCGCCGCCTTCGTGGAGCGGCACATCACCCTCGACCGCGCCATGTGGGGCTCCGACCAGGCCGCCTCCGTTGAGCCGGGTGGTCTGCAGCGGCTGGTGCGTGACATCCGCACCATCGAGTCCTCGCTGGGCGACGGCGTCAAGAAGGTCTACGACAGCGAGCTGGCCCCGATGAAGAAGCTGCGCCGCGTCAAGGGCGTCATCGCGGAGGCCCAGGAGGCCGCAGAGGCCGCAGAGGCCCCCGAGAACACCGCCGACCGCGAGCCCGTCTCGGTCTGACGGATATTCTGACGGATATACGGATACGGATATACGGATACGGCCATCCAGTGACCACAGCCGCCAACGCCCCCGGCCCGCACCAGCTGCGGGCCGGGGGCACCCTGGCCTTCGTAGAGAGCCCCGCCCAGCTGCTCAACGTCCTGGAGTGGGCACACGTCCATGCCGCCGCCCCGGATGCCGGGGGCACCCCCACCCCCACCCCCCTCACTCTGATAGTGCTGCCGCCGCACGACCCCATGACCCGGGGACAGCTGCGCCGGATGGCACAGCTCGCCCGCGACGAGGGGCACACCGTGGAGTGGGCGAAGGCGCGCGGCGGAGCCATGGCCCCGCTCAAGACCGTCAGCTGGCTCGCCCGGCCGCTGCGCCGCGCACAGCGGATCGTCATAGGTGACCCGTTCTCCCGCTATGTCCAGCTCCTGCTGTTCCTCACCCGCGCCCCCGAGATCACCGTGGTGGATGATGGCACCGCGACCATGGAGTTTGTCTCCCAACTCGCCCGGGGGGACAGGCGTTTCGTCCGCTGGCACCGCAAAGGCGCCGGGGGAGTACGGGCCTTGCTCTTCGCGCCGATATCCGCGTCCGCGCGCCGTCGGCTGACCCCGACCGATGTCCGCCGGGTTGAGGTCTTCAGCTCCATGCCAGTGGAAGCACCCGGGCATGTCACCGTCACCGCCAATGACTTCGCATGGACGCGGGCCCGCTTTGGCCCGCCCCGGCTCACCCGAGGCACTGACCTGGTGGGAACGTCCCTGGTGGAGACGGGAGTTGTGGACGGTGACCGCTATCTGAAGGCCGTCACCTCGCTCGCCCGTACCCACGGCGCCACCCGCTACTTCGCCCATCGCCGGGAGAGCGCGGACAAGCTGCGCCGGGTCGCCACCGAGGCGGGCCTTGAGGTCGTACGCCCCGATCTGCCCCTTGAGCTGGTCGCCCGCCGTGGCCCTATTGGTCGTATGATCCTCAGCTTCCCGTCTACCGTGGTACACACCCTGCCGCTGGCTCTCGCGGGCACCGAGGTGAAGGTCGCCGTCTGCGATGTGGACCCGGCCTGGCTGACCGAGGGCGCCGCACCACGTGCCCAGGGGTTCCTCTCCTCGGTCACCGGCAGCGCCCGTGATGTGCACCGGCTGGCGTCCGTACCGGCCACACCCGTGACTTTGTGAACCTCTGGGCATACCCAGCTGAGTATGGACGTATGCGCCGGGTGGATATTAAATTTTCGCCTGTGTGGATTAACTTTCCTTGATCGATGCCCAGTTGCGGCCCAACTGGGCATACGCTCGGTTGGGTGAGCCAACTGCTGTCGCCAGAGTCCAGCACCCGGACCGCCGATGAGACGCCCCTGCCCGGCACCCTCCCGGAGGCGCTCCGTGCTGAACTCATCGCCTTCCGCCGGGACTTGCATATGCACCCGGAGCTGGGCAACCAGGAGTTCCGTACCACCGCAGCCATCAAGGCCCGCCTTGAGCAGGCGGGGCTACGCCCCCGGGCGCTTGACTGCGGTACCGGGCTGATCTGTGATATTCACCCCCGCTCCACCGACGGCTGGGACGGCTTCCGGCCGATGCTCGCGCTGCGCGCCGACATCGACGCGCTCCCCATCCCGGACACCAAGACGGTGCCCTACCGCTCCACGGTCCCCGACCGGGCACACGCCTGTGGCCATGATGTGCACACCACCACCGTCCTCGGCGCCGGGCTCGTCCTCGCCGAGCTGGCCCGTACGGACCGGCTCCCGCACTCTGTACGGCTGATCTTCCAGCCCGCCGAGGAGGTCCTGCCCGGCGGCGCCACCGACGCGATCGAGAGCGGGGCGCTGGACGGCGTCGGCCGGATCATCGCCGTGCACTGCGACCCCCGGGTCGACGCGGGCAAGATCGGACTACGCCCTGGCCCGATCACCTCCGCCTGCGACCGCCTGGAGATCACCCTCGCCGGTGCGGGCGGCCACACCGCCCGCCCGCACCTCACCACCGACCTGGTCACGGCCACCGCCAAGCTGGTCACCGAGGTCCCCGCGCTGCTCTCCCGCCGCGTCGACACCCGCTCCGGGCTGGCCCTGACCTGGGGCCGCGTCGTCTCCGGCCACGCCTGCAACGTCATTCCGCAGCATGCCGAGCTCTCCGGCACCGTCCGCTGCCTCGATCTCGCCGGCTGGCGGGCCGCCCCGGACCTGGTGCACGCCGCCGTCGATGAGATCGCGACCCTGTATGGGGCGAAGTCCGAGATCAGCTACCACCGTGGCGTCCCGCCCGTCGTCAACGAGGTCAGTACGACGGAGCTGCTGCGCGACGCCATGGCCGTCCGGCGGGGGCCGCACGCGCTGGAGTCCACCGAGCAGAGCCTCGGCGGCGAGGACTTCTCCTGGTACCTGGAGCATGTCCCCGGCGCCATGGCCCGCCTCGGCGTCCGCTCCCCGGGGGATCACACGCCCCGCGATATCCATCAGGGCGACTTTGACGCGGATGAGAGCGCGATCGCGGTAGGCGTAGAGCTCTTCACCGCAGCCGCACTGCTGGGCACCCCTTCTTAACGGCGCCCGCCCCTTCTTGACGGCGCCCACCCCTTCTTAACGGCGCCCTCGCACCTCTCGGCCCCTGGGGGCCTCGAGGGCTTCGGGCCGCCTGCGCCGGACTCCGTCCGCCGGGTGGTGGCTGGGCGCCGTTGCCGACGGTAGGGATTCCCCTAACCCGGCCCCTTCCCGAAACGGGGGGCTCCGCCCCCCAGACCCCCGAGGTGTTGTGAGCACCCGCCCACCCCGTGTTGTGGGCACTCGCAGCCCCGCGAGGGGCTGTGGGTGGGCACAACACCGGCCACCGGCCCGCACCGGGCCACCCCCGGGGCCCCGGGGCGCAGCCCCGGTTTCCGGGAAGGGGCGGGAATTGGGGAACACCCACCCACGGCACCCCAGGAGCCCAGGCGGAGCCCCGCCCCGCGGCGGAGCCGCGTACCGGCACAGCCGGGAAGGGGAGGGATACAGGGAAACCCACCACGGCACCCACCCCCTGGGCGGAGCCCCGCGAGGGGCGGAACGGGTGGGCACCGAAGCCGCACCGGCCACCCCGGGGGCCCCGGGGCGAAGCCCCGGTTTCCGGGAAGGGGCGGGAATTGGGGAACCCCACCCCGGCACCCCCGGCAGCCGGGAGGACCCCCGCCCCGCGGCGCAGCCGCACACCGGCACAGCCGGCCCCCACCCGCCGCCCGGCAGCGCAGAACGTACCGGCCCGCACACACCCCGTGCGTGGCTGAAACCCTTCGTTAACACCGAAACGGTAACGGAGGCCAGCTACCCCTTTACCTGACATCTACGCGCGTTACTCTGAGCCCGAAGCCAGCGCCGGAAGAGGCGCTTCCGAGAGTCGAAGGAGACCTCCTCTTGCGTCGGGTTACCAAGCTTGCCGCCGCGGTCACCGCCACCGCGGCCCTCGCACTCACCACCGCCGCGTGCGGTCAGAGCTCCACCGAGACCGATGGCGACAAGGGCGTCGGCCTCGCCTTCGATGTCGGCGGCCGTGATGACCACTCCTTCAACGAAGCCGCGGCCCGCGGCTTCGACAAGGCCAAGAAGGAGCTGGGTGTCGGCGGCAAGGAGATGACCGCCGGCAACAATGAGACCGAGGCGACCCGTGAGCAGCGCCTCACGTCCCTCGCCGAGGCGGGTTACAACCCGGTGATCGGCGTTGGTTTCGCCTACGGCAAGTCGATCAACAAGGTCGCGAAGGACTACCCCAACGTCACCTTCGCCGTCGTCGACAGCCCCTCCCAGGAGAAGAACGTCGCGGGCCTCCAGTTCGCCGAGCACGAGTCCTCCTACCTGGCCGGTGTCGCCGCCGCCCTGAAGACCAAGACCGACCGGGTCGGCTTCATCGGCGGTGTTAACAACGCGCTGATCCAGAAGTTCCAGGCGGGCTTCGAGCAGGGCGTCAAGGACACCAACCCCAAGATCAAGGTCACCTCGGAGTACATCGAGGAGAGCAACGACAGCGGGTTCAACAACCCCAGCGCCGGTAAGCAGAAGGCCTCCGGCATGCTGGACCGCAACATCGACGTGATCTACACCGCGGCCGGCGGGTCCGGTACCGGCGCGATCGAGGCGATCAGCAAGCATGGCGATGCCTGGGCGATCGGGGTCGACTCCGACCAGTACAAGCAGCCGGGTCTGGCCAAGTACAAGGACGCGATCCTGACCTCGGCCATCAAGAACGTCGACGTCGCGGTCTTCGACCTGGTCAAGAGCGTCGAGGACGGTGAGCCGATCACCGGCGACCGGGAGTACGCCCTCAAGGACAACGGCGTCTCGCTGTCCACCTCGGGCGGCTTCATCGACGACATCCAGGACGAGATCGACGCGGCCAAGAAGCAGATCATCGACGGAAAGATCAAGGTCAAGAGCACCGTGAACGGCTGATCCCGTAGACGGTACGGCCCGGGCTCGGCAGAAGCTCCGCGCTTCTGCCGAGCCCGCCTCTAGCCCCGGACGCTACGCGCGTAGCACCCCCCGCTACCCCGTCCCGTCCCCAGCAGCGCGATAACGTCGCCTTCCTCACACCCACCTCTACCGCCCCACTCCTTAGCCCCGAGGAGAGTGCGCCATCAAAGCGTCCAGCAGCAGCCCCCCGGCCGACAGCGGCACTCCCGCGGTCGAGCTCCACGGGATCACCAAGCGGTTCCCGGGTGTCGTAGCCAACCACGACATCGACATCACCGTCCGCCGTGGCACCGTGCACGCGCTCGTCGGTGAGAACGGTGCCGGTAAGTCGACCCTGATGAAGATCCTCTACGGCATGCAGAAGCCGGACGAGGGCACCATCACCCTCGACGGCGAACAGGTCTCCCTGCACAGCCCCGCCGACGCCATCGCGCGCGGCATCGGCATGGTGCACCAGCACTTCATGCTTGCCGACAACCTCACGGTCCTGGAGAACGTCGCGCTGGGAGCCGAGAAGCTGTACGGCATCAGCGGTGCGGCCCGTAAGAAGATCAAGGAGCTCTCCGACGCCTACCACCTGAACATCCGCCCCGATGTTCTCGTGGAAGACCTCGGCGTCGCCGACCGCCAGCGAGTGGAGATCCTCAAGGTCCTCTACCGGGGCGCCCGCACCCTGATCCTCGACGAGCCGACCGCCGTGCTGGTCCCGCAGGAGGTCGACGCGCTCTTCGACAATCTGCGGGAGCTCAAGGCCGAGGGCCTGACCGTCATCTTCATCTCGCACAAGCTGGGCGAGGTCCTGTCGGTCGCCGATGACATCACCGTCATACGGCGCGGCACCACGGTCGCCTCCGTACACCCCTCGGAGACAACCCCCAAGCAGCTCGCCGAGCTGATGGTCGGCACCGAGCTGCCCACCCCCGAGACCCGCGAGTCCACGGTCACCGATATCCCGATGCTGACCGTCTCGGAGCTGCGTCTGTCGGCCACCGACACGGACGGCGTCGTACGGTCCGTGCTGGACGGCATCTCCTTCACCATCCACCAGGGCGAGGTGCTGGGCGTCGCCGGAGTGGAGGGCAACGGCCAGGCCGAGCTGGTCGAGGCCATCATGGGCATGCGCGACCCGGACGGCGGCCATATCGTCCTGGACGGCAAGGACATCAGCCACCTGCCCACCCGCAGGCGGCGTGAGGACGGCATCGGCTATATCCCCGAGGACCGGCACCGGCACGGTCTGCTGCTGGAAGCCCCGCTGTGGGAGAACCGTATCCTCGGCCATGTCACCGAGCCCCCCAACAGCAAGGGCGGGCGGCTGAACATCAAGGCCGCCCGAGCCGACACAGCGCGGATCGTCGCCGACTACGACGTCCGCACCCCCGGCATCGAGGTTCCCGCAGCCTCCCTCTCCGGCGGCAATCAGCAGAAGCTGATCGTCGGTCGCGAGATGAGCCACCATCCCAAGCTGCTCATCGCCGCACACCCCACCCGCGGTGTCGACATCGGTGCCCAGGCGCAGATCTGGGACCAGATCCGGGAGGCCCGGCACGAGGGACTGGCGGTGCTGCTGATCTCCGCCGACCTCGATGAGCTGATCGGCCTCTCCGACACCCTGCGGGTGATGTACCGCGGCCGTCTGGTCGCGGACGCCGACCCCGCCACGATCACCCCGGAGGAGTTGGGCTCCGCCATGACCGGTGCCGCCAGCGGCCACCTTGAGCACCACGAGGAGCCATCGGACGGTGACGCCCGATGAAGACGATGAAGACGTTGAAGACGCTGAAGACGTTGAAGACAACGAAGAAATTCGACACGGAGAGGGTGCTGCTCGCTGTCGCGGCGCCTGTTCTCGCGATCGTCGGGGCGCTCGCCATCACCTCGGTCATCATCGCCGCGACCGGCAGGGACCCCTTCCATGCCTACTCCGTGATGATCAACTTTGGCACCACGCCCGAGAGCCAGGTCTGGATCATCAACAAGGCGATCCCGTACTACCTGTCCGCGGCGGCCGTCGCCATCGGGTTCCGGATGCACCTGTTCAACATCGGTGTCGATGGCCAGTACCGCATGGCGGCCTTCTTCGCCGCCGTCGTGGGCGGCGCGCTCACCCTGCCGGGCATCATCCAGATTCCGGTCATCCTCATCACCGCGATGCTGGTCGGCGCTGTCTGGGCGGGTATCGCGGGCTATCTCAAGACCACCCGGGGCGTCAGCGAGGTGATCAGCACGATCATGCTGAACTCCATCGGCGGTCTGATCATCGCCTACTTCCTCCGGGAGGGCAGGCTCGGCGAGCGGGAGGGCAACCTCGTCCACACCCCCGATCTCCCGGCCTCCAGCCACTTCTTCACCATTCCGACCGCCGTCAAGCCCATCTGGGGCACGGTCGTCATCGCCATCCTCGTCGGCATCGGCTACTGGTTCGTGATCAACCGCACCCGGTTCGGCTTCGACCTGCGCGCCGTCGGCGCGTCGGAGACGGCGGCCCAGGCCAGCGGCGTCAGCGTCAAGCGCATGGTGGTCACCTCCATGGTGCTCTCCGGCGCCGTCGCCGGTCTGGTCGGTATGCCGACGCTGCTGAACGAGTCCTACAACTACGGCACCGACTTCCCGGTGGGTGTCGGCTTCACGGGTATCGCCATCGCCCTCCTGGGCCGCAACCACGCGGTGGGCATGGTCCTCGCCGCACTGCTGTGGGGCTTCCTGGAACGCACCGGCATTCGACTGGAGTTCGAGGAATTCGCCCAGGAGATCGTCGGCGTGATGCAGGGCGTCATCGTCCTGTGCGTGGTCATCGCCTATGAGCTCGTACGCCGTTACGGGCTGAAGCTCCAGCAGCGGAAGGTCGGCGAAGAGCTCGCCGCCGCGACGGAAAACAACGGCCGTAACGGCAAGGGTCCCAGCGACACGGCGGAGGTGTCCGCGTGAGTACGAACCTTTCCGCCCTGATCACCAGAGGGCTCAGCAGCAAGAACAGCGGCACCTCAGCGGGCCGCGAGTCCCGCTTCTCCTATCCGGTGATCCTGCTGATCATCGCGGGCGCCCTGATCGCTCTCTCCACCCTCCGGGTCGTCACCGGAGCCACCAGCATCACCGCCTCCACCCAGTACGCGGCCGCCCTCAGCCTCGCGGTGCCGATCGGCCTCGCGGGCCTCGGCGGCCTCTGGGCCGAGCGCGCGGGCATCATCAATATCGGCCTTGAGGGCATGATGATGCTCGGCACCTTCGCCGCAGGCTGGATCGGCTGGCAGCACGGGCCGTGGATGGCCGCACTCGCCGGGGTCCTCGGCGGTGCGCTCGGCGGACTGGTGCACGCCATCGCGACCGTCACCTTCGGCGTCGATCACATCGTCTCCGGTGTAGCGATCAACATCCTGGCGCTGGGCACGGTGCAGTTCCTGGCGAAGCTCTGGTTCGGCGCCGAGGGCAGCGCGGCCTCGGCGGCGGGCGGCAACGACAAACAGTCCCCGCCCATGGAGGACATGCCCACCCTCACCGTTCCCCTCCTCGCCGACTGGCTGGGCCGGATCGAACAGCAGCACTGGTTCTTCGTTTCCGACGCCGCCGGCATCCTGCGCGCGGGGGTGAACGATGTCTCGTGGCTCACGCTGGTAGCCGTGGCCCTCTTCATCGGCACCTTCTACATCCTGTGGCGCTCGCCGTTCGGCCTGCGGCTGCGCTCCTGCGGCGAGTCCCCGCTCTCGGCGGAGTCGCTGGGCGTCAACGTGTACACGTACAAGTACTACGCCGTCGTCATCTCCGGTGCGATGGCAGGCCTCGGTGGCGCTTTCCTCGCCATCGGAGTTCACTTCTACCAGGACCAGATGACCGGTGGCCGGGGCTATATCGGTCTGGCCACGATGATTTTCGGTAACTGGCGGCCGGGCGGTGTGGCGCTGGGCGCGGGCCTCTTCGGGTTCACGGACGCGCTGCGCCTGCGCGGTGGCGGTACCACGGTGCACGCGCTGCTGCTGCTCTTCGCGGTGCTGCTCATCGGTATCGCGCTGTGGAAGCTGCGCAAGGGCCATAAGCGTCAGGCGCTCATCAACAGCGTTATCGGCGGCCTGCTGGTCGTCTGGTACGTCACCACGGAGACCGTGCCCCGGGAGCTGGTCGCGGCCAGCCCGTACCTCACCACCCTGCTGGTACTCGCCCTGTTCTCCCAGCGGTTGCGGGTGCCCAAAGCCATCGGTAAGCCCTATCGCAGAGGACAGGGCAAATGAGCGGGACAGGGCAAATGAGCGCGCATGTGGGTCCGGCCGACTGGGCCGCGCTGCGGACGGAGGCCCGGGACGCCATGTCCCGGGCCTACGCCCCGTACTCCGGTTTCCCGGTGGGCGCGGCCGCCCGGGTCGACGACGGCCGCATCGTGAGCGGTTGCAATGTCGAGAACGCGGCCTACGGTGTCGCGCTCTGCGCCGAGTGCGGCCTGGTCTCCGCGCTCTTCGCCACCGGCGGCGGCAGGCTGACCCACTTCACCTGCTGCGATCCGCACGGCGACATCCTGATGCCGTGCGGCCGCTGCCGTCAGCTCCTGTGGGAACACGGCGGCCCGGAACTCCTCGTGGACACCACCACAGGTCCCCGTCCGCTTTCCGAGCTCCTCCCGGACGCGTTTGGTCCTACGGACCTGGCAGACCGCTGACGCGCTGACCCTGTTGAACTGAACTCGAAGGAGACCCCATGGACGCGATCTCCGTCATCCGCGCCAAGCGCGATGGACGGTCGCTCACCCCCGAGCAGATCGACTGGATCATCGACGCGTATACGCGCGGTGCGGTCGCCGATGAGCAGATGTCGGCCCTCGCCATGGCCATTCTGCTCAACGGCATGGACCGCACGGAGATCGCCCGCTGGACCGCCGCGATGATCGCCAGTGGGGAGCGGATGGACTTCTCGTCCCTCCCGCGCCCCACCTCCGACAAGCACTCAACGGGCGGCGTCGGCGACAAGATCACGCTGCCGCTGGCCCCGCTGGTGGCCGCCTGCGGCGCCGCGGTCCCGCAGCTCTCCGGGCGGGGCCTCGGCCACACCGGCGGCACCCTCGACAAGCTGGAGTCCATCCCCGGCTGGCGGGCGCTGCTCTCCAACGCCGAGATGATGGCCGTGCTACGGGACGTGGGCGCGGTCATCTGCGCGGCGGGCGAGGGACTGGCCCCCGCCGACAAGAAGCTCTACGCGCTGCGCGATGTCACGGGCACGGTCGAAGCCATCCCGCTGATCGCCAGCTCCATCATGTCCAAGAAGATCGCCGAAGGCACCGGCTCGCTGGTCCTCGATGTGAAGGTCGGCTCCGGCGCCTTCATGAAGAACCTCGAGGACGCCCGCGAACTGGCCCGCACCATGGTCGGCCTGGGCACGGACCACGGCGTGAAGACCGTCGCCCTGCTGACGGACATGTCGACCCCGCTCGGCCTGACCGCGGGCAACGCACTCGAAGTCCGCGAATCCGTGGAGGTCCTGGCGGGCGGCGGCCCGGCGGACGTAGTCGAGCTCACGCTGGCTCTGGCCCGCGAGATGCTGGACGCGGCGGGTCTGCCGGACGCCGACCCGGCGAAGGCGCTGGCCGACGGCTCGGCGATGGACCACTGGCGCCGCATGATCGCCGCCCAGGGCGGCGACCCCGACGCGCGGCTCCCGGTCGCCCGGGAACAGCACGTGGTCAAGGCCCCCGCCTCCGGCGTCCTGTCGAAGCTCGACGCCTACGCGGTCGGCGCCGCCGCCTGGCGCCTGGGGGCGGGCCGCGCCCGCAAGGAGGACCCGGTCCAGGCGGGCGCGGGCGTCGAACTCCACGCGAAGCCGGGCGACAAGGTCCGCGAGGGCGAGCCCCTGCTCACTCTCCACACGGACACCCCGGAAGCCTTCGACTATGCGCTGCGCGCCCTGGACGACGCGGTAGAGGTAGGCGGCCCCTACGCCCCCACCCCCATCGTCCTGGACCGCATCGCCTGACGCGGGGCCAAGCCCAGCAGCGCATGCTCGCCCCCAGCCTCTGTGGGCGGGTGGGTCGGGGGCAGTCCGGGGTGGAACGTTCCGGACCCATGATTTACGGCCCGACACCCGGTTACGTTCTGTTGGCCGGTGAGGTCAGTGTCGGCCCACAAATCACGGGCAAGCGTCCGGAACAACCCACCCCTACCCACCCCCTCACGCCGTGGACAGCGCTGAGGTGCACGGGAGTTGGGTCGACCGCGATGCGGGCCCGTCAAGGAGTACGCGGGCAGGGGGAGATTGGACGGTTCTTCGGTGCGACTCAGGTCGCATATGACCGGGACTTGAGGTTGATGCGGCGGCGCGTACCCGCGTCAAGGATGGCCGGGTGACCAAGATAATCGCGGGACCGCAGATGTCTCCCCTGGAAATCCTTCTGGTGCTGGGGGCCGTTGCTCTGGTGCTGGCCCGCTGGCTTTCCCCCGGCGTCCGTCGGCCAGTCACGATCGGGGCGGTTGCTGTTGTGGTGCTGTCCGGGGCGGTGTTGGGCGTGGTGGGGGTGCGGTGGCAGATGGCGCCGGTGTTGGCGGGCGCTGTTGTCGCGTTGCCGTTCGCCCTCGCGTGTGTGCTGCGGCGGCGTACTGGTCGGGCGGCGCGGCGGGTTCGGTGGTGGGTGGCGTTGCCGGGGTCGGTGGTGTGCCTGGCTTTGATCGCCGTGGGGCCGGTGGCGGCCTGGGCCCTTCCCGTGCCGGTGTTTCCTGAGCCGTCAGGTCACTTCCCGGTCGGGACCAGCGTGTTGGAGTGGACCGACCCCGGCCGCCCGGAGACCGCTACTGCTGAACCTGGCGACCGGCGCACTGTCGTGGTCCAGCTCTGGTATCCCGCGCAGCAGAGCCCCGCGGGCGTGGAGCGGGCCCGGTACCTCGGACGCACCGGGGAGGAGGCACGTAGCGTCTCTGACGCCCTTGCGGGTTATGTGGGCGTGCCCGGCTTTGTGCTCGACGGTGTCCCGCGTGCCCGTACGCACTCGGTTTCTGACGCTGCGGTGGCTGACGGAGGACGGTTCCCCGTCGTGCTGTTCTCCCCCGGGCTGGGAGGGGTGCGTACGCAGAACACGGCGTGGGCGGAGGAACTGGCCAGCCGCGGCTATGTTGTCGCAGCCCTTGACCACCCCTACGACTCCGCCGCCGTCGTCCTCGCTGACGGCCGGACGATTCGCACGAGGGTCGCCGCCACGGGCGACCGGGACAAAGACGAGAAGCTGGCGGTCGGCTGGACGAGGGTTCGAGCCGCCGACCTCAGCTTCGTTCTCACGCAGCTGGGCCGTCTCGGCAAAGGCGAGCTGACGGGTCCTGTGGCCGGGCGCCTGGACACCGGTCGGGTGGCGGTGGCCGGTCACTCGCTGGGCGGAGGTGCCGCCTTGCAGGCGGCCCGCCAGGACCGTCGGTTCGCTGCCGTCATCAACCTGGACGGCTTTCCGCACGACCCCGCCCCGCGCTCCTTCCACCAGCCGGTGCTCGCGCTCACCCAGGCCATCGGCGAGGAAACCGACCCGGCCTACATCCCCCGCCTTACGCGGGTCCTGGGGCTCAGCACCGCGACGAGCTACCGGCTCACCATCCCCGGTGCGGGGCATCTCACCTTCACCGACGCTCCCCTTTATCTGCCGCCTGTGCCGGCGCTCGTCGGGTCCCTGGGCCGTACCGAGGGCACGCGTGTCACCGCCGCCGCCTCTATCGCTTTCCTGGACACCACGCTGCGGGACAAGCCCGGTGACCTGGCTGCCGTGCTGTCGGGGTACGGCGACCTCAGCGTCTATCGCGCGGCGGCTTGACGGTACGGGGTGGCTGTGGCTGCCGTCTGGCCGACCGGGCCCTGTTGCCGCAGCCGAGTGAGCACCATGCCTGGTCCCGTCTGCGGGCGAGGAAGAACATGCCGCAACTGGGGGCGTTGCAGCGTCGCAGCCTGGCCTGATCCGGTCCCGCCGCGAGGGTGAGCGCCTGGCGGGCGACCGCCGCGTCGGCCGGGCCGTCCGTCTCGCGCTGAGCGAGCCTGCCGTCCGCGTCGACGAGGAAGATCACGGGGGCCGCTGCGGCGAGAGCGTTCAGCCGCGTGCGCACGCTGTCGGGCAAGGGCTTCTCTTCTGCGGCCGCGTCCAGCGCGTACCGGACCAGATCACGCAACGCCACCAGGTCCGCCAGCGGCAGGCCCGCCAGCCGGCGGTCCGCGGCGCGGTCCCGCCAGGAGGCCAGGAGCTGAGGGTCGGACAGCAGATCGATGTCGCCGCGCTCCGGACCGGCGCCGTGCACCACCGTGTTGGCGAGATCCAGGACAGGGTCCTCGCCGATCCATGGCATCGCGTGCAGGGTCCGGATCGTCATCCTCCCAATCTACCCGACCACCGGATTCGGCAACGCAAAACCGTGATACGTTCACTCACGCATTAGCTCTCCCGAATCCGTGAGTGCACTGTCGGAAGGACACGCCATGACCGCGACCATTGAGTACGTACGCTTCGAGACCACCGATCCCGCGGAGCTGACCGCCCACCGGGACCAGCTGGTCTCCCTGCTGCGCGAGCGATACGGCTCCGACTTCCTCGGCGCGCATCTCGCCCGCTTCGAGGACGGCTCCCTGCTCGACTTCATCGTGTGGTCCTCGCCCGAAGCCGCCGCGCGGGCCGCCCAGGAGATGCCCGGCGACCCCGCCGCGGCAGGCTTCTTCAGCCGAATCGGTACGGTCCACGAGATGCGGCACGCCGAGGTGCTGCACAGCACCCAGCCGTAGCAGCCGAGCCGAGCGAGCGGCGGCGCCGGTCCCGTTACGCCGCTGCCAGCCGCCGCTCGGCGACCGCGCGCCGGGTCGCGTACAGCGTGATGCCGCCCGCGGCCAGTAGCGCGGCAAGGGCGAAGGCGACCGTCGCCGCCCACCCCGCCGCGTGGAAGGCGAACGCCCCTACCGTGCCGCCGAGCGAACTGCCCACGTAGTACGCCATCTGGTAAAGAGCCGACGCCTGCGCCCGCCCCGATGTCGCCGTCCGGCTCACCGCGCTGGACGCGGTCGCGTGCCCCGCGAAGAAGCCCGCCGTGATGAGCACCAGCCCGGCCAGTACCGCCCAGAGCCGATCCGCGAGGCTGAGCGCCAGCCCAGCCGAAGCCGTGCCGATCGCCAGATACAGCGCACCGCGCCGCCCCAGCCGCGCGACCAGCGGCCCGGCCGCCGCCGAGGATCCCGTCCCCACCAGGTAGATCACGAAGATGGAACCGATCAGTCCCTGGGAGAGCCCGAACGGCTCGTCCACCAGCCGGTATCCGACGACCGTATAGACCGCGCCGAAGACGGCCATGAAGAGCAGCCCGATCAAGTACAGCCGCCGCAGCAGTGGATTGGCCAGGTGAGTGCGGACCGTGCGGGCCAGCGCACGCGGCTCCAGCGCCGCCGGGCTGAACCCCCGCGACTTGGGGGCCAGCACCCGGTACGCCACCGCGCACACCAGCGAAACACCGGCGATCGCCAGCAACGCGGCCCGCCAGCCCCAGCCCTGGGCGACCCAGCCGGTGACGACGCGCCCGGCCATACCGCCGACGCTGTTGCCCGCGACAAACAGCCCGATCGCGCCGACCAGCGCCTTGGGCTGTACTTCCTCCGACAGATACGCCATCGCCGAGGCCGGAATCCCGGCGATCGCCGCGCCCTGTACCGCGCGCAGCGCGATCAGCGTGGCGAGGTCCGGCGCGAACGGCAGCAGCAGCGCGATCCCCACCGCGACCGCGAGCGATACCGTCATCAGCCGCCGCCGCCCGAACCGCTCGGAGAGCATGCTCAGCGGCAGCACACACACCGCGAGCCCGATGGTCGCGGCGGACACCGTCCAGCTCGCCTGGTCGGGGGTCACCCCGAAGTCAGTGGAGAGCGCGGGCAGCAGCGCCTGTGTGGAGAAGAGCAGTGCGAAGGTCGCGAGCCCGATCGCGAAGAGCGCGAGGTTGATGCGGCTGTTGCCGGGAGCGGGAGACGACGGCGTGGAGGCACCCGTGGTGACGGGTGCCCCGGTATCGACGGAAGGCATGCTACGAACGTAGAGTGCACCAGCTGATGCGTCCAATGCACAAAACTGAAAGAATCAATGTGTCAACGCATAAGCACAGCTGAGAGCCATCCATGTCACCACCAGGCAACGAAAAAGACATACCGGCAACACTTCCTACGGCCGACATCGACGCCGAGTCCTGGGCGGCCTCCCTCACCCCGCGTCTCGCCCAGTTCGTGGCGGTCGCCCGCCATGAGCATGTGACCCGCGCCGCCCGCGAGTTGACCGTTCCGCAGTCCACGCTCAGCCGGGCGATGGCCCGCCTCGAAGCCGACCTGGGCATCGCCCTGTTCGCCCGCCATGGACGTACGGTCTCGCTCACCCCGGCTGGGCGTACGTTCCTGGTCTCGGTCGAGCGCGCGCTCGCCTCCGTTGAGCAGGCCGCCGAGGCCGTACGCTCCGACGCCGACCCGGCAACGGGGAAGGTCGCCTTCGGCTTCCTGCACACCCTCGGCTCCGAGACGGTCCCGGAGCTCATCCGCACCTTCCGCGTGGACCACCCCCGGGTCCGCTTCTCCCTCGTACAGAACTACGGCGAAGCCATGCTGGACCGGCTCCGGTCGGGCGATCTCGACCTCTGTCTTACGTCCCCCGTCCCGGACGCGCCCGATCTGGTCGCCCGCCGCCTCGATGAACAGCGGCTACGTCTGGTCGTGCCGGACGACCACCGGCTGGCCACCCGTAAACGCGTTCGCCTCGCCGAGGCCGCCGATGAATCCTTCATCACCCTGGAGCCGGGCTACGGCATGCGCCGCATCTTCGAAGCCCTCTGCGCCGAGGCGGGGTTCAGGCCCCGTATCGCCTTCGAGGGCGAAGAGGCCGAGACCCTGCGGGGTCTGGTCGCCGCGGGGCTCGGCGTCGCGCTGCTCCCGCCACCCACCGTCTCCCGCCCGGGCGTGCGGGAGCTCACCGTCACCGCTCCCCGCGCGGTCCGTGAGATCGGCGTCGCCTGGCTCGACGGCCACCCCGACACGCCACCGGTCGCGGCCTTCAAGAAATTCCTGCTCAGCCGCCGTGGGCAACTGCTGGCGTGAGGAGCGGACGCTGGCGATGGCAGGCATCAAGACCCCGGCTGAGTAGGGGCCGCTAGCGCGGCCGCTGGCCGAAGCCCGCGGCCAGGGGCATGCGCAGGCCCAGCGGGGGCGGGGCTGCCAGGGCATCCTGGAGGGGACGGGAGAAGTCCCGGCCGCACAGCGTGCCCAGCACGAAGTCCATGGACAGCTCCAGGACTTCGGGGCGGCGATGGCGCAGGGCGTGCCGGTCCGTATGGACCTCAAAGCGGCAGACATCCGCGTTGATCTTCTTGGCCCGCTCCGCGAGCCGGTAGGAGAGTTCCGGGTCGGTGTGCCGGTCATCCGTGCCGTGGGCCAGCAGCACCTGGCGGCCGACGAGCTGCTCGACCGGTTCTTCCGTCGCCTCCGGGAGCCAGGGGGCCAGTGCGAGCACGGAGCTGACCGCCGGATGTCCGGCCGCTCGCAGCGCCGCCCGGGCACCCATATCCATTCCGGCCAGGCACACCGGTACGTCGCCGTAGCGCCGTACCACCTCGTCCACCGCCCAGGTGGTGTCCGCGACCGGGTGCGCCGCCTCGCCGTTCCACCCACGGCACCGGTAGTGGACGACATGGGCCAGCAGGGAGTCCTCGCCCGCCGCCCGCACCATCCGCCGGGCCAGCGGGCGGATGGCGGCCGTGGCCAGTAGCGGGGAGCCACGGCGGGTGGACTCGGGCTCACCGCCCGGGAGCAGAAGGACCACTCCGCCAACCGGGCTGTCCGCGCCGACCGTGCCTATGGGCCGCCCCAACCGTGCATCCCGAGCGGGCAACGCTTGCTGAGCCATGGGAAAACGATGGCAGAAGGGAAGGTATACGGAACGTATGAGGAGTCACTTTTTCGTATCGGTTCGTACTGCGGAAGGGGAACGCGTATGGCGGGGGGTGTCGCGTTCTCGTGAATCCTCTAGTGCGTCTACGCGCGTAGGGACTAGAGTACGGAGATGACGAGCGAGACCCTCAATACCCAGCCTTCTGAGGACCAGATCCGCCGCGCGCCCAAGGTCCTCCTGCACGATCACCTCGATGGCGGTCTGCGTCCGGCCACCATCGTCGAGCTCGCCCGCGAGACGGGCTATGACGGTCTCCCCGAGACCGACCCCGGAGCGCTTGGCGTGTGGTTCCGGGAGGCCGCGGACTCCGGCTCGCTGGAGCGCTACCTGGAGACCTTCACGCACACCTGTGCGGTGATGCAGACCCGGGATGCGCTGTTCCGGGTCGCGGCCGAGTGCGCGGAGGATCTGGCCGCCGATGGCGTCGTCTACGCCGAGGTGCGGTACGCGCCCGAGCAGCACCTGGAGAAGGGGCTGACGCTCGAAGAGGTCGTACAGGCCGTTAACGAGGGCTTCCGTGAGGGCGAGCGCCGCGCCCGGGCGGCCGGTTTCCGTATCCGGATCGGCGCGCTGCTCACCGCCATGCGGCACGCCGCCCGGGCTCTGGAGATCGCCGAGCTCGCCAACCGGTTCCGTGACAGGGGCGTCGTCGGCTTTGATATCGCGGGCGCCGAGGCGGGCTTTCCGCCCACCCGTCATCTGGACGCCTTCGAATACCTCAAGCGGGAGAACAACCACTTCACCATTCACGCCGGTGAGGCCTTCGGTCTGCCCTCCATCTGGCAGGCCCTCCAGTGGTGCGGCGCCGACCGGCTCGGTCACGGCGTCCGTATCATCGACGACATCAAGATCGCCGAAGATGGCTCGGTGGAGCTCGGCCGACTGGCCGCGTATGTGCGCGACAAGCGCATTCCACTGGAGCTGTGCCCGAGCTCCAATTTGCAGACCGGCGCGGCCTCCTCATATGCCGAACATCCCATCGGACTGCTGCGCCGTCTCCGCTTCCGGGCCACGGTCAACACCGATAACCGGCTGATGAGCGGCACCAGTATGAGCATCGAGTTCGGTCATCTGGTGCGGACCTTCCAGTACACGCTCGAAGACATGCAGTGGTTCACGGTCAATGCCATGAAGTCGGCGTTCATTCCTTTCGATGAACGTCTCGCCATGATCAATGACGTGATCAAGCCCGGCTATGCGGAACTGAAGGCCGAATGGCTCTTCCAGCAGACCGCCGCCGATCGCGCTATGACCAGCGATTCCTCCCGGTACCAGGGGTAGGGCGGGGAGAGCGCCCAAGGAAGCGAAGAAAATCGAAAAGTGGCCTGAAGTCAAAGACTTCCGACCGCGTTTCGGTGTTTGCTACTCATCCAAAAAACTGGCTACGTTCTCCGAGCTGCTCAAGCCACCACGACGAGGACGTAGCTGAAGATGAAGCAGGGAACGATCAAGACTCTCGGTGCCGCCGCCCTTGGCGCCGCCATGGCCACGGGTGCCGCGGGCACCGCTGCCGCCGCAAGCCCGGCCGACACCTTCGCGGAGATCGCGGGGCCGCAGAACATGGCCGTTGACCACAACGTCTCGGCGCTCCCTGACAGCGTCGCCCGGGGCGCTGGCGCCACGCAGGAGGTCATGGAGCAGGCCAAGGCGGCTGAGGAGACCACTGACCCGCTCTCCGAGGTCACTGGGCTGCTCGGTGGGCTTCCGACGCAGGGGCTTCAGGTCGGTGACCTTGCGCAGCTGCCGACGGACCAGCTGCCGCTTGGCGGGCTTCCCCTCTGAGTTTTTGATACGACGTTTTTGATACGACACCAACGGGCCGTATCCCCACCCTGGGGATACGGCCCGCCGGTGTGCGGCTGCGCCCGTGTGGCGGGGGCTTCGTCTGGCTGCGGGGTGCTGTGGGTGGGTTTCCCCAATTCCTGCCCCTTCCCGTAATCGGGGCTTCGCCCCGGGGCCCCGGGGTGGCCGGTGCGGGCCGGTGGCCGGGTGGCGGGTTTCCCCGTATCCCTCCCGTTTCCGGCTGTGCC
Source organism: Streptomyces gobiensis (assembly GCF_021216675.1). NCBI lineage: Bacteria > Bacillati > Actinomycetota > Actinomycetes > Kitasatosporales > Streptomycetaceae > Streptomyces > Streptomyces gobiensis. Next base: position 3,682,423 of record NZ_CP086120.1, read on the forward strand.
GGTGTGCGGATCCATCGCGTGGCGGGGCTTCGTCTGGCTGCGGGGGTGCCGTGGGGGTTTCCCCGATCCCGCCCCTTCCCGTAATCGGGGCTTCGCCCCGGGGCCCCGGGGTTTGCCGGTGCGGGCCGGTGGGCGGGTGTTGTGCCCACCCACAGCCCCTCGCGGGGCTGCGAGTGCCCACAACAGGGGGTGGGGGTCTGGGGGCGGCAGCCCCCAGTTTCGGGGAGGGGTGGGATTGGGGCGTTTACCAGGTGGTGGGTTCCTCGTCTTGGGGGAGAAGGATCCACAGGGCGATGTACAGGATGAACTGCGGGCCCGGCAGCAGACACGAGAGGACAAAGATCACTCGCATCGCGGTCGGTGAGATTCCGAAACGGCGAGCCAGCCCGGCGCACACACCGCCGATCATCCGGCCTTCGCGAGGGCGGGAAAGTGTGGCCATGAACAACTCCTTCGCTTGACTCGAACCTCTTTCCGGCACAAATCAAACGTACGGCCTGCGGCCGCTGAAGGCCTCGGTCTAAGGGGCGATCTCGACCCTGGCGGTCCTCGGGGTACGACCCTGAGGCCGCTCCTTCGTACGGGCGGCGGTCCCGGTCCTCTGCGCCTGGTCCGCCCGGCGGAACCAGCCCCGTACCACGGGGTACAGCAGCAGATGAGCGAGCGCGACCCCGGTCACATGCAGCACCACCGAATCCACGTTGGCCATCTGTCCCGGCACCGGGGAGCGCAGTGCCGCAAGGCTCAGCGAGATCAGCCCGGCCGTGAACACCGTACGGGCGAAGGATCCGAGCCGGGAACCGAGCATCCCCGACACCATGGGCAGCAGCGCACCCAGCGGGGCGAGCAGCAGCAGATCCCCGCCGATGCTCCACAGGGCCTCGCGCGGGTCACGCGCCAGATCCGCCTGGATGGTCGCGAAGAGCTCCACATTCACCGGGTCGACCCATGGCACGGCCAGTGGCCGCAGCGTCAGCCAGCCGACGAACAGCAGATATCCGGCGAACAGTGCGAGACCTGCTGCCCGGATACGGAAGGCGGCGCGGCCGCCGGGACGATGACGCTGCACGGAGGGGAGGACGTCGCGCACCGGCGGTGCGGTTCCGTAACTTCCCTGGACGTCACTAGAACGGCACCCCGGCCGTCTCGGCCGCCTCGGTAGTGGTGCGCAGGGCGGTGCCGCACTCATAGAGCCGCAGCGATGTGGCGTCCTCGTCCGCGGGGCCGCCGAGCAGCACCTGGCGGTTCATATCGGCGAGCCGCGTCCCGGCGTAGCTGCATACGATCTGTGCGAGAGCGAAGGACGGCAGCCGGTCCGGCTGCTGGCTCAGCCGCAGCGCGCTCTTGTCGTCGCCCTCGGCGGGCTCGCTCACCCGCAGACCGTCCGGCACGGCGGTGATGAACCCCGCCTTCCGCTCCTCCTCACCGGGCTCGCGCCGCAACTCGTCGAGGAGCTTACGGGCCACCGTCAGCCGGGCCCGGGCGGAGTCGCTCCGGGGCAGCTCCACACGCCGTTCCACATCGACGACGCGCGAGCTGCACACCAGTGAGATCCGCACCTCCACCGCACCTGTGGTCTCCCCGGTCTCCCCGTTCGGCTCGGGCTGCCCGGGCTGCCTGGTTTCCGTATCCCCGCCACGCACCGCGCACGCCACCCGCGACGGTGCCGGCCCGGCGTCCACCGGCAGGCTGGTGGGCCGGATCCCGCATCCGGCAAGGGCGGCCACGGCGAGCGCGGTGGCCACCGTCATACGGGCAGTGGTCACCGTTCTTCTTCCTCCTCGTCGGAATCGGAGTCGGCGTCGTCGTTCGGTGCCACCCGCGACGCGTCGCGGGGCAGCCGCAGGGTGAAGACCGCGCCGCCCTCCGGTGCGTTACGGGCCGTGATCTCTCCGCCGTGGATATGGGCGTTCTCCAGGGCGATCGACAGACCGAGACCGCTGCCCTCCGAACGCGGCCGGGACGCGCTGGCCTTGTAGAAGCGGTCGAACACATGCGGCAGCACATCCTCCGGGATGCCCGGACCCTGGTCGGCGACCTCCACCGTCAGGCTGTCGTCCGCGGTCCGCACGGACACCCGCACCGGTGAGCCGCCGTGCTTGAGCGCGTTGCCGATGAGATTCGCCAGGATCACATCCAGCCGCCGTGGGTCGAGCCGCACCATGATCCCGCGGTCCGCGTCCAGCTCCACCGCGTCCAGCCAGGCGCGGGCATCGATACACGCCGTGATCTGGTCCGCGACATCCACATGGTCGAGCACCAGCCGGGCCGTCCCCGCGTCGAAGCGGGTGACCTCCATCAGGTTCTCCACCAGATCGTTGAGCCGACGGGTCTCGCTCACCACGAGCTGCACCGCGGGCGCGATCATCGGGTCGAGGTTGTCCTGCTCGTCCTCCAGCACCTCGGTCACCGCGGAGATCGCGGTCATCGGTGTCCGCAGCTCATGCGACATATCCGCGACAAAGCGCCGACTGGACTCCTCCCGGGTGCTGAGGTCGGCGACCCGCTCTTCCAGCGACTCCGCCGCCCGGTTGAACGTTCTGGACAGCTCGGCGAGCTCATCCGTCCCGGACACCTTCAGCCGGGTGTCCAGCTTGCCCTCACCCAGCCGCCGCGCCGCGTCGCCGAGCCGCTGTACGGGCCGTAGCACCGTCGAGGCCGCCGCCTGCGCCAGCAGCACGGAGCCGATCAGCGCCAGTCCGGTGGCGATCGCCAGCGACCAGGCCAGCGAGTTGAGGTCGTCCCGCTCCGGCTCAAGGGACTTCAGCATGTACCCGGTCGGACCGTCCCCGATGACGGTGGCGCCACCCACCAGATACGGGGTGTCACCCTGGGTGATCCGCTGCCAGTAGAGGTGGTAGGGCGCCGTATTGGCGGCATCCACCGGGCGCTCCTTGTTCACCGCCTCCTGCAGCTTCTTCGGCACCGCGGCCAGCGTGAACTTCTCACCGGAGGTCACCGCGCACGGCGCACCGTCCTCCTGCCGGTCGATGAGCACCACCTCGTAGTTCTGGGTGGTGTTCGCCATCGCCTCGGCGGCTTCCTTCAGCTGGTCGCATTCCGGCCGTGGCGGGAGGGTGCCCGCGTGATCGCCCAGCGTCTTGCGGAAGTCGTTCAACGCGGCGTTCTGCGCGCGGGTCAGCACCGCCTCACGGTTGATCCAGTACGCGATCCCCGAGGCCGCCACCGCGGCGGTCAGCGCCACCAGCGCGAAGACCACCACCAGCCGCAGCCGCAGGCTCGGCAGTATCCCGGCCAGCCAGCGCCGTACCCGGCTGGGCCGTCGGCTCACTGGGGTGTGTCCAGCCGATAACCGACCCCACGCACGGTACGGATCAGGGTCGGGGAAGAGGGCACGTCCTCGACCTTCGCGCGCAGCCGCTGGACACAGGCGTCCACCAGCCGCGAGTCACCGAGATAGTCGTGCTCCCACACCAGTCGCAGCAGCTGCTGCCGGGACAGCGCCTGACCGGGCCGTCGGCTCAGCTCCAGCAGCAACCGCAGCTCGGTGGGGGTCAGTTGCAGATCCTCGCCGTTCTTCGTCACCGTCATCGCCGAACGGTCGATGACCAGATTGCCGAACGCCGCCGCGTCATTGGACTCCCGCTCACCACGCCGCATCACCGCGCGGATGCGGGCATCGAGCACCCGGCCCTGCACGGGCTTCACCACGTAGTCGTCGGCGCCCGACTCCAGGCCCACCACCACATCGATGTCATCGCTGCGGGCGGTCAGCAGGATGATCGGCAACTGGTCCGTGCGCCGGATCCGGCGGCAGACCTCAAAGCCGTCGATTCCGGGGAGCATCACATCCAGCACGATCAGGTCGGGGCGCTGCTCACGCAGCAGTTTGAGGCCGTCCTCGCCGGACGCGGCGGTCACCACGCGGTGGCCCTGACGGGTCAGACCCATCTCCAGGGCGGTACGGACAGCGTCATCGTCCTCGATCAGCAACAGGAAAGGCACGCGCGCCATTCTGGCCCATCAGGCGGTACGGGGGCGAACCCCGCTACAGAGCAGAACCCCACATAACCCACCACCCACAGTAACCACAACGACTCTCGCCAACCCCGCAACCGGGTTCCGTGACAGCGCTGTGACAGTCGGGGGACCCAGTCATGAAACTGGCCGGGCAGTGTGTTGGTCACAAGGCAAGCGACGGGCTGGCTTTCCGAGGGAGGCGCGAGATGACCACACTGCACGGAACCAAGACCAGCGCAGTTCTGCACACGCGTCTGCACACCACTTCGGTTCCGGTCGCCCGGAGCGCGGAGAAGTCCGGTGCTGATGGGGGCACCTCCAAGCTTGGGGGAGGGCGGGGGTGCGCTCGCGGCACCGGGCGTCAGCGCCCGGCGTATATCGCCGCGGTGACCGATGGCGCAACAACGGCGGCCCGGGGGGACCGCCAGGGGGAGGGCGCGGACAGGGACGGAAGCCGCGAGGACGCGGTCTCCGAGGCGGAGTTCACCGCCTATGTACGTGAGCGCCGCGCCTCCCTGTACGCCACCGCCTACCACCTGACCGGTGACCGCTTCGAGGCCGAGGATCTGCTGCAGAGCGCGCTGTTCTCCACGTACCGCGCCTGGGACCGGATCAGCGACAAGGCGGCCGTCGGCGGCTACCTCCGCCGCACCATGACGAACCTGCACATCAGCGCATGGCGCCGCCGCAAGCTGAATGAGTACCCGACCGAGGAGCTGCCCGAGGCGCCGGCCGCCGGAGAGTACGACGCGATGCGCGGCACCGAGCTGCGCGCCGTTCTCTGGCAGGCCCTCGCGCGCCTTCCCGAGCTGCAGCGCACGATGCTGGTGCTGCGCTACTACGAGGGCCGTACGGACCCGGAGATCGCCGACATCCTCAGCATCAGCGTCGGCACCGTGAAGAGCAGCATCTGGCGCTCGCTGCGCCGGCTGCGCGATGACGAGGTACTGGCCTTCGGCCGGGACCAGGAGGAGTGCTTCGGCGAGCTGGTCGCCTGACGGCCTGCCGCACGGAGCCGGGGGAGCCGGGGGAGGAAGAAAGCGGGGCAACCCGAGGGAACAGGGGATAAGGGAATAAGGGGACAACGGGGGCGAGAGCGGGCACGGTCGGCCGGGGGGTCTGACCGGGCCCGCTCTCTCATGTATGCCTGGGCTGTCACTACGGGGCCCGCCCCTACCGGGCCGGTTCCCGGACCGGCCCGCCCAGCCGGACGTACGTGAGGAAGGCCCGCGCGTCGCGGTCCAGCGCCCGCCGGGCGTGCGCGATGCCGACCGGCCGCAGCAACGGCTGTACGAAGGACCGTATCTCCACCCGGTTCCCAAAGGCCCGTACCGCCGTATCCCGGTACCAGATCAGCGAGCCGTGCCCGGCGCTTACGGCGGTGACCCAGGCGAGCCGTTCATCCACCTCCAGCGCGGCCATCGGGCGCACCCGGAGCCGCCCGAACATCTCCTCCAGCTCCGTACGCCGCCCGGTGCCGGGCGTCGGCAGCACCAGCGGCAGCCCGTCCAGCCGGTCGAACGGCATCGGATCCGGCAGCCTGGTCCCCGTCGGCGAGATCAGCACCACCTCGCGCTCCTGCAAGGGAAAGCTGGCCAGCTCCTTGTCCACCGGCAGATCGACCAGCGCGAGCGCGCTGTCACCGTCCCGCAGCGACTGGGCCACCGCCTCCCGGCTGTCGTACTGGACCAGCCGTACCCGGACCCCCGGGTGCGCCTGGGTGAAGCCGGGCAGCAGCGCGGTCGCCAGGTCGATCGCGAGGGTGGGTGTCGCGGAGATGGACAGCGCGCCATGGCCACGCGCCGGGCTGATGTCCTCAATGGCGTCGACGGCGCTCAGCACGATCCGGGTCAGCCGCACCACCCTGGCCCCCTCCGGGGTCAGCTCCACACCACGGCCGGTACGGATCAGGAGCTCCACCCCCAGATCCCGCTCCAGGGCCTGGATCGCCCTGGAGAGCGCGGGCTGGGCGACATAGACGGCGGCGGCCGCGCCGGTGATCGAGCGGCAGTCGGCCACCGCCGCGAGATAGCGCAACTGCTGCAGGGTCGGGGACATGCGCGGAGGGTATTGCCCCGGTCGTCAAACCGTAAGCGCGCTGGCCTCCGCGATCCGGGCCAACGCCTCCTGTTTGCGACAGGGATAGGCACCCAGCGCGGCATGCCGCCGGACGATGGCCGGCTCCGCCCGCATCAGGCGCCAGCCCCGCCGCACCAGCACCGGTAGTGACTTACGCCCCTCCCGCACATCGCGGACCAGCCTTCGCCTGAAGGTCGTCGCCGGGCGCCCGCGCAGACACAGTGCGTCAGCGAGCAGCCCCAGCTCCTGGCAGCGTCCGGCGATCTCCGCGGCGAAGATCCCCTCCGCGATAAAAAGGGGCGAGCCGGCCAGCTCGATCTCGGCCCTTCCGACCCGGGCACTGGCCGCGATGTCATACACCGGCACGGTCGTACGCCCCGTCTCGCTCAGCTCCCGCACCGCCGCCACGGCGGCCTCGGCGTCCCAGGACCCGGGGGCGTCCCAGTCCGTATCGCCTCCGCCTCCGCTGCCGCTGGCTCCGCCCGCGATCCGCGGCAGCGAGGGGTCGTCCCCTTCCTTGTAGAAGTCGTCGAGGCGCAGCACGGGCAGGCCCGTACGGGCGGCGAGCGAGGACTTCCCAGAGCCGGAGGGGCCGGTCAGCAGGATCACGCGGGCGGTGTCGTTCACGAGACGCCATTGTCCCGCATTCAGCCGACCGGGTGACCCCCAGGGACTGGCGGCGTGACCTGCCGGGCGTGCTCAACTACTCTCCGAGTCCGCCCGATTACCTAGCGACCCTGGCAGGTGGCTCATGGCCTCGCACACCCGTCACGCCCGTCACACCCGTCACGCCCGCACCGGCACCCCGAAGCTGCTGCGCGCCGGACTCGCCCTCACCGCTGCGGGCGCGGCGGTCCTCGGCGGGGCCGGTGGGGCACACGCCGACATCATCAATCTCGATGACCCCGAGACCACGGTGGGCCATGCCCTCACCCCGCTGAAGCGACTGCAGCTCCACCCGCTGGCCAACACCGGCGTGGACCCCCTCGACAATGTGGTCGGCGCCCAGATCGCCGACTTCCAGCCGGTCACCAGCGGAGCGGCAACGGACCCCATCACCGGCGGCGGCACCCTGTCCGACCTCCCCCTCACCGCCGACGTAACCCGCCTGCTCCCCGGGTGACCGGGGGCACGTGCGAGCCCCGCTCCCCGGACGGCGGGGGAGCGGGGCGGTTTGTGCCGAGCACCGGCAGGACGAACGGCGTCGTAGAAGGAGCGCGTCAGTAGGAGGAGCGCGTCAGTAGGACGAGCCGGAGGCGCCCAGGCTGCCTGTGGGGTGCCAGACCGTCTTGGTCTCCAGGAAGGAGAGCATCCGGTCGGTACCCGGGTCGGCGGACCAGTCCGCGGCATGGGGCCGGACAACGCGCTTGAGGTTGTCCGCTGCCGCGATCTCCAGCTCCTTGGCCAGCTCCGGCTCCGCCCCCGCGAGGTCAATCGCGTTGACGTCCTGGTGTGCGGCCAGCGGGGCGCCGAGCTCGGCGGGCTTGCCGGACAGGATGTTGACCACGCCGCCCGGGAGATCGGAGGTGGCCAGCACCTCGCCGAGGGAGAGCGCCGGGAGAGGGGACTTCCGGCTGGGGACCACCACGGCGGTGTTGCCGGTGACGATCGCCGGGGCGATGACGGAGACCAGACCGAGGAAGGACGAGTCCTGGGGGGCCAGGACGGCGACCACGCCGGTGGGCTCCGGGGTGGAGAGGTTGAAGAACGGGCCCGCCACCGGGTTGGCGCCGCCCGCCACCTGGGCAATCTTGTCGGACCAGCCCGCGTACCAGACCCAGCGGTCAATGGCCGCGTCCACCTGGGCGGTCGCCTTGGGCTTGGACAGCCCTTCCGCGTCGGCCACTTCGGCGATGAACTGGTCGCGGCGGCCCTCCAGCATCTCGGCGACGCGGTAGAGGATCTGGCCACGGTTGTAGGCGGTGGCGCCCGCCCAGCCGCCGAAGGCCTTACGCGCGGCGACAACCGCGTCGCGGGCGTCCTTACGGGACGACAGGGGAGCGTTCGCCAGCCAGTTGCCCTTGGAGTCGGTCACCTCGTACACCCGCCCGCTCTCGGAACGGGGGAACTTGCCCCCGATGAAGAGTTTGTAGGTCTTCAGGACGCTGAGTCGGTCAGACATTGAGGTACGCCTCCAGACCATGGCGGCCGCCCTCGCGGCCGAAGCCCGACTCCTTGTAGCCGCCGAAGGGCGAGGTCGGGTCGAACTTGTTGAACGTATTGGCCCAGACGACACCCGCCCGGAGCTTGCCCGCCATCGCCAGGATGCGCGAGCCCTTCTCCGTCCAGATGCCCGCGGAGAGGCCGTAGGGGGAGTTGTTGGCCTTGGCGATCGCCTCATCGGGCGTACGGAAGGTCAGCACCGAGAGCACGGGGCCGAAGATCTCGTCGCGGGCGATCGTGTGCGCCTGTGTGACGCCGGTGAAGAGCGTGGGCGCGAACCAGTAGCCGGAGGTGGGAAGTTCGCAGGCAGGGGACCAGCGCTCGGCGCCCTCCGCCTCACCGGTCTCGGCGAGGGCCTTGATACGGGCCAGCTGCTCGGCGGAGTTGATCGCGCCGATGTCGGTGTTCTTGTCCAGCGGGTCGCCGATCCGGAGGGTCTGGAGACGGCGCTTGAGGGAGTCGAGCACTTCGTCGTGGACGGACTCCTGGACCAGTAGGCGGGAGCCCGCGCAGCAGACCTGCCCCTGGTTGAAGAAGATGCCGGTGACGATGCCCTCGACGGCCTGGTCGATGGGGGCGTCATCGAAGACGATGTTCGCGCCCTTGCCGCCCAGCTCCAGGGTGAGCTTCTTGTCCGTCCCCGCGAGCGTACGGGCGATCTCCTTGCCGACGGCCGTGGAACCGGTGAACGCCACCTTGTTGATGCCGGGGTGCGCCACCAGCTCGGCACCCGTCGAACCGTCGCCGGTGACGATGTTGACGACACCTTTCGGCAGACCCGCCTGACGGCAGATGTCCGCGAAGAACAGCGCGGAGAGCGGGGTCGTCTCGGCGGGCTTCAGAACGACCGTGTTGCCGGTCGCCAGCGCGGGGGCGATCTTCCAGGCCAGCATCAGCAGGGGGAAGTTCCAGGGGATGACCTGCCCCGCCACGCCCAGCGGCCGCGGATCCGGCCCGTAGCCCGCGTGGCCGAGCTTGTCGGCCCAGCCCGCGTGGTAGAAGAAGTGCGCGGCGACGAGCGGAAGGTCGGCGTCGCGGGTCTCGCGGATCGGCTTGCCGTTGTCCAGCGTCTCCAGGACGGCCAGCTCCCGGGAGCGCTCCTGGATGATGCGGGCGATTCGGAAGAGGTACTTGCCGCGCTCCGCGCCGGGCAGCGCCGACCACTTCTCGAAGGCCTTACGGGCGGCCTTCACCGCCGTGTCGACATCCTCCGGGCTCGCCTGGGCGACCTCGGAGAGGACCTCTTCGCTCGCGGGCGAGATGGTCTTGAAGACCTTGCCGCCGGTCGCTGCGCGGAACTCGCCGTCGATGAAGAGCCCATAGGAGGGCGCGATGTCGACGACCGCGCGGGACTCGGGTGCGGGTGCGTATTCAAAAGCCATTGCCATGGTGTGTCTCAGTCCACCGTTACGTAGTCGGGACCGGAGTAGCGGCCGGTGCGCAGCTTCTGGCGCTGCATCAACAGGTCGTTCAGCAGGCTGGAGGCGCCGAAACGGAACCATTCGTTGGTGAGCCAGTCATCGCCCAGCGTCTCGTTGACCATCACCAGGTACTTGATCGCGTCCTTGGTGGTCCGGATGCCGCCCGCGGGCTTCACCCCGATCTGGACGCCGGTCGCGGCGCGGAAGTCACGCACGGCCTCCATCATCAGCAGGGTGTTGGCGGGAGTGGCGTTCACCGCCACCTTGCCCGTGGATGTCTTGATGAAGTCGGCCCCCGCGAGCATCGCCAGCCAGGAGGCGCGGCGGATGTTGTCGTAGGTGGACAGCTCGCCGTTCTCGAAAATGACCTTCAGACGGGCCGCGTCTCCCTGCGGGCGCGCACACGCCTCCTTCACGGCCTTGATCTCCTCGAAGACCTGCATATAGCGACCGGCCAGAAAGGCGCCCCGGTCGATCACCATGTCGATCTCGTCGGCCCCGGCCTCCACCGCGTCCTTGGTGTCGGCGAGCTTGACCGGCAGCGCGGCCCGGCCCGCCGGGAAGGCGGTGGCGACAGAGGCGACCTTGACGTCCGGGCCACCGCCGCCCAGCAGGGCTTGCTTGGCGGTGGCCGCCATGTCCGGATAGACACAGATCGCGGCGACCTTGGGGGTGCCGCGGTCCGTCGGGTCCGGGTTGATCCCCTTGGCGCAGAGCGCCCGGACCTTGCCGGGCGTATCGGCCCCTTCGAGGGTGGTCAGGTCGATCATCGAGATGGCCAGGTCGATGGCGTACGCCTTCGATGTGGTCTTGATCGAGCGGGTGCCGAGGGATGCGGCGCGGGCTTCGAGGCCAACCGTGTCGACACCGGGCAGGCCGTGCAGATAGCGGCGCAGCGCGGAATCGGACGCGGTGGCGTCCGCCAGTGCGGGTACCGCCGTGGGCGTGGATGGCATGGTCACCAGCTGAGCATATCTACGCGCGTAGCGGCCTGTCATCCCCCCTGCCCTCATATCCGCATCGCCGCCGTCGGGCAGAATCGGGCGTATGACGAGTGAGCCGCCCACGTACGCCGACCGCTGCTATCGCTCCGGCGCCGCCCTGGCGGGAGGGGTACTGCTGCTCGCGCTGGCCGCCTGGCTGGGCGGTGACGCCATGATCCGTGGTGAGGGCCGTACGCCCGTAGTCGCGGCGGCGGCGATGCTCTTCGCAGTGCCGTTGGTCGTCGCCTTCACGTTGCGGCCCGCGGTCTACGCGGGCCCGGAGCGGCTGCGGATCCGTAACCCGTTCCGCACGGTCACACTGCCGTGGGCCACGGTCGACACCGTACGGGCGGGCTACTCCAGTGAGGTCATCGCGGACGGCAAGAAGTACCAGCTCTGGGCGATCCCGGTCTCCTTGCGCGACCGGAAGAAGGCGCAGCGGCACAATGAGCGGCTGGCGAGCGGGCGGCCCGGTGGGCAGCCCATGCGGGGGCTGCTCGGCATGAGGCATATCGAGGACAGCGCGACCGAGCGGAAGGCGCCGAGTGATGAGGCGGTCGCCGAGCTCCGTGAGCTTGCCGAGCGGCATGCCGACAGCACGGGCACGCCCTCCGCGCGCTGGGCGTACGAGATCCTCGCGCCGCTCGTGGTGGGCGGCATCGCCCTTGTCGTGATCCTCGCGTCAGTGCGCGGCTAGGAGCTGTTTCTCGGCGTCGTCGAGGTAGGCCGCGAGCGCGCGCTGTGCCCGGGTGACATCGTGGGCCTCCAGCAGGGTCAGGATCTCGCGGTTCCGCTTGACGTATGGCTCATGGAGCTTCCCTGGGTTCTCCACAACGTGGAAGACCAGGCGCAGTTCGGCGAGGAGCTGGCGCATGAGCTCGTCGATGCGCGGGCTCCCGGCGAGCGCGGCGATGGCCTGGTGGAACCGCACATTGGCGGTGCCGATGTCCGCTCCGCGCTGCTCGGCGGCGGCCCGTTCACCCTCCGCCACGGCCGCTCGCAGCGCGTGCAGCCGCTCGTCGCTCATCGCGTCGGCGGCACCCCCTACGGCGGCCGTCTCGATGAGCCTGCGGACCCGGAAGAGGTCGACGACGTCGGCCGTGGTCGGGGTGCGGACGAACACGCCCCGGTTGAGCTCATGTACCACGAGGCGTTCATGGGAGAGCAGCCGGAAGGCCTCGCGCAGGGTGTTCCGGGAGATGCCGAGCGCACCGCCGATGGCCTCCTCGGACAGTCGGGCGCCGGGCCGCAGCAGACCTTCGATGATCCGTGCCCGAAGGATCTCCGCGACCCGCTCGACGGTGCTGGTCCGGCCCAGCAGCGGCCGGTCGCCCGCCAGCTCGGCGAAGGCGGCTGAATCACCGGACTCCGCTGCGCGTGCTGCCACCACGGTTACCTCCCGCCGGACAGCCTACTCAAGAAAGGTTCTACGCAACCATTGCAGGATTGTTGAACGATCCTTACGTTGGGGTCTCAAAGCAGGTGCCTGGACGCGGTTTTCAACCAGTGAGGAGCCCCGCCATGAGCGAACCTGTCAGCCAAGTCAAGCCAACCGAGACGCAACGCCCCAAGCCCCGCAGGTTCGGACCGGGGCTGCTGGTCACCGCCGCCTTCATCGGCCCCGGGACGGTCACCACCGCGAGCATCGCCGGTGCCGACTTCGGCTTCGCGCTGGTGTGGGCGCTGGTGTTCTCCATCGGCGCGGCGATGGTGCTGCAGGAGATGTCGGCCCGCCTCGGGATCGTGAGCCGGGGCGGCCTCGGCGAGGCGCTGCGTACGACCTTCCGCCAACCCGTCGTGTCCTATGGCGCCATCACGCTGGTCGTGGTGGCGATCGCGTTCGGCAACGCGGCCTTCCAGACCGGCAACCTCACCGGCGCGGGCCTGGGACTTGAAGCGCTCACCGGGGCATCGCCACAGCTGTGGGCCGGGGTGGTCGGCATCACGGCCTTCGTCCTGCTGCTGACCGGCACCTACCGCCTGATCGAGGGCGCGGTGATCACCCTCGTCGTCGTGATGAGCGTGGTGTTCGTGGCGACGGCGGTGATCGTACGGCCGGATCTGACGGAGCTGTTCGGCGGGCTCGTGCCACAACTGCCCTCGGGCGCGACGCTTACGGTGATCGCGCTGATCGGCACCACCGTCGTGCCGTACAACCTGTTTCTGCACGCGAGCTCCGTACGGCAGAAGTGGACCGATGACACACCCGTCGACCGGGCGCTGACGGAGGCGCGCAGCGACACCTATCTCTCCATCGGGCTGGGCGGCCTGATCACCCTTGCGGTGATCACCACCGCGGCGACGGCCATGTTCGCCAAGGGGCTCCGCGTCGAGAGCGCCGCCGATATGGCCGCTCAGCTGGAGCCCCTGCTCGGACCGGCGGCCCAGGGCTTCTTCGCGGCCGGGCTGTTCGCCGCCGGTCTCACCAGCGCCATCACCGCACCGCTGGCGGCGGCCTTCGCGGTCAGCGGGGCGCTGGGCTGGCGGCCGGACCTGAAGTCCGCCAGGTTCCGTACGGTGTGGGCGCTGGTGATCCTCGCGGGCACGGCGTTCGCGGTGCTCGGCGAGAACCCGGTGGCCGCGATCCTCTTCGCCCAGGCGGCCAACGGGCTGTGCCTGCCGGTCATCGCGGTGTTCCTGCTGAGGGTGATGAACCGCCGCGATCTGCTCGGCGGCTACCGCAACAACCTCACCCGCAATGTGCTGGGCTGCGCCGTGGTGCTCATAGCCACCGGCCTCGGCCTCTTCAACATCCTGCGCGCACTCGGCATCGCGGGCTGACACGGGCTGACACGGGCCGACGCGGCTGCGCGGCTGACTACATCCGGAGCGAATTCCACCATGTCGAACAAGCGCGACAAGCACGATCGGCTCATCGATCGGCTCATCGATCTCAACTGCGATCTCGGGGAGGGCTTCGGCAGTTGGCGCATGGGTGACGACGACGCACTGCTGCCCCTGGTGACCAGCGCGAACGTCGCATGCGGCTTCCACGCCGGTGACCCGACCATCATGCGCCGGGTCTGTGAGCGCGCAGCCGCCGACGGGGTGACCATCGGCGCCCATGTGGGCTACCGGGACCTGGCCGGTTTCGGACGGCGGCGCATCGATGTCGACCCGGCCGAGCTCACCGACGAGATCCTCTACCAGATCGGCGCGCTCGACACATTCGCCCGGCTGGCCGGTGAACGGGTGGGATACGTCAAGCCGCACGGTGCGCTGTACAACACGGCCATGACCGATCCCGGCCAGGCAGGCGCGGTGGTGGAGGCGGTACGCCGCTACGATCCGCGCCTGCCGGTGCTCGGCCTGCCCGGCTCGGAGCTGCTGCGCGCAGCCGAGTCGGCGGGCCTCACCGGTGTGCCGGAGGCTTTCGCCGACCGCGCCTACTCCGCCGACGGGCAACTGCTCTCCCGCCGCCTCCCCGGCGCGGTCCTGCACGACCCCGAAGTGATCGCGGACCGCTGCGTACGCCTGGCCACCGAGGGGAAGATCGACGCCGTCGACGGTACGGCGCTCTCGGTGCCCGCGCGCTCCATCTGCGTACACGGCGACACACCCCAGGCCGTTGAGATCGCCCGCCGGGTGCGGCAGGGCCTGACCGACGCGGGCGTCGGGCTGGCCCCGTTCACGGGCCGGGCGGCGGCCTGATGCGCGTCCTGCCCTGCGGCGACCACGCGGCACTCGTCGAACTCGACGAGCCCCAGCAGGTCCTCAGCCTGTACACCACGCTGCGCCAGGAACCGCCCCACGGCACAACCGAGTTCGTGCCCGCGGCGCACACGGTACTCATCCGCTACGACCCGGCCCGTACCACCATCGACCGGCTGACCAGCGACGTGCGGCGCCTCGACCTGGCACATGCCGTACACACCACCGACCGGCTGGTGGAGGTCCCAGTCCGGTACGACGGCGATGACCTCGCCCAGGTCGCCCAGCTCACCGGAATGAGCCCCCGCGCCGTCATCGCCCGGCACCAAGCGAGCGACTACACCGTGGCGTTCTCCGGCTTCGCCCCCGGGTTCGCCTATCTCACCGGCCTCGACCCGGCGCTTCAGGTGCCGCGCCACGCCACCCCGCGTACCAGGGTCCCGGCCGGCGCCATCGCGCTGGCCGGGCAGTTCACGGCGGTCTACCCCCGTTCCTCACCCGGCGGCTGGCGCATCATCGGCCATACCGATCTGCCCGTCTGGAACCTCGACCACGATCCGCCGATGGCCCTCGCACCGGGCACCCGCGTCCGCTTTGTTGAGTTCGCCGGGGTGACCGCGTGATCGAGATCCTCATCCCGGGCCCGCTCACCACCATCCAGGACCTTGGCCGCCCCGGACTGGCCCACCTCGGCGTGGGCCGGTCCGGCGCCGCCGACCGGCCCAGCCTCCGCCTGGCGAACCGGCTCGTCGGCAACCCCGAGGGCGCCGCCGGGCTCGAACTCACCCACGGCGGTCTCACCGCCCGCTTCACCCGCCACACCCTTGTCGCCCTCACCGGAGCTCCCTGCCCGGCCCGCATCGACGGCCGCCCGGTGGATATGTACGCCCCGCTCTCCGCCGCCCCGGGCCAGCGGCTCCGTATCGGGCACCCGGCCCACGGACTGCGCACCTACCTGGCCATCCGGGGCGGCATCGACGTCCCGGAAGTCCTGGGCGCCCGGGCTACGGACGTACTGGCGGGTTTGGGCCCCGCCCCGCTGGAGCCCGGCCAGACCCTGCCCATCGGCACCACCGCACTCCCGCACCCCGCCATCGACCTGGCTCCCCAGTCCCCCTGGCCCGACCAGCCCGTACTACGGGTCACCCCCGGCCCCCGCGACGACTGGTTCACCCCCGGCGCCCTCACACAACTCACCTCGGCCGCCTACGAGGTCACCGAGCACAGCAACCGCGTCGGCCTCCGGCTCCGCGGCCCAGCCCTGCAACGCCGCGTCCCCCGCGAGCTGCCCCCCGAGCCGATGGTCCCCGGCGCCCTCCAAGTCCCGCCCGACGGTCAGCCTGTCCTCTTCCTCGCCGACCACCCGGTCACCGGCGGCTACCCGGTCATCGGCGTCGTCACCACCACCGACCTCCCCCTGGCCGCCCAGACCCGCCCCGGCCAGCACATCACCTTCCGGCTGTTCCGGGGACGAGGCCGAACACGCACCTGACGTCCGCCGGGCGAGGATTCCCCAATCCCGGCCCCTTCCCGAAACTGGGGGGCTGACGCCCCCCAGACCCCCGGAGCCCGGAGCCCGGGGCCGGGGTGCAAGCACCCGGTTCTGGGAAGGTGGGGACCTCCTGGGGCACCGCCCTGGGGGCACCGCCCAGCGTTAGCTGGGGGAGGTAGCTGGCCGGTAGCGGGCCTCCTGCGTACACAGGAATGCCGAGTACAGGAATGTCGAGAACTGTACAGTTCTCGACATGAGTGACACGTACTCCATGACTGAGGCTCGCGCGAACTTCGGCACGCTGGTGCGTCGGGCTGCCCATTCCCGCGAGCGCGTCGCCATCACCGACCATGGGCACATCGCGGCCATACTGATCAATCCACAGGAGCTCGCCGACCTCGAAGACAGCCTCGCTCTGGCCGAGTACCAGCTGGAGAAGACCACCGGCACGGTGACCACCGTCTCGCACGACCATGTGGTCCGCGAAGCCGAGGGCGAGCCCCGGGGCAACGCCGCGTGACCTACCGCGTCGAGTGGCGCGCGTCCGCCAAGCAAAAGATCAGACGCCGTGAACGCGCTTGCGCACAGCCCGCGTCCCACAGGTGCTCACGCGTACGGGTCACCTGACATGCTCCGCGTCCACATCGGCCGCCAACGCCTGATGTACGAGGTAGCCGATGCCGTGGTCAGCATCACCGTGATTCACATCGGCCGGATGCCCTGACACCTGAGGGACTTCCGGACCCGGGGGCTGGGGGCGACAGCCCCCAGTTTCGGGAAGGTGGGGCACCTCCTGGGGGCACCTCCCAGACGGAGTCTGGGGGAGGTAGCTGGGGGAGGGTTAGGGGAAAGCCCCGCCGTCAGATACCCGCGGCCACCGCGAAGTCGGACTTCAAGCGCGCCAGCACACCCGCCGCGCGCTCCCGCGCAGCGGAAAGCGCCCCCTCATCCGCCACCGGGACGACGACCTCCAGGTAGCACTTCAGCTTCGGCTCCGTCCCGCTCGGCCGGACGATGACCCGGGCGTCCACCTCGCCGGAGAGGCGATAGCGCAGACCGTCCGTCGGCGGCAACGCCTCGCTGCCCTCACTCAGGTCCTCCGCCGAGGTGACGGCCAGCCCGGCCAGCGAGACCGGCGGCGCCTCACGCAGCCGCCGCATCGCCGCCGCGATCAGCGACAGATCCGAGACCCGGACCGACAGCTGATCCGTCGCGTGCAGTCCGTGCTCGACGGCCAGCTCGTCCAGCAGACCGGTCAGCGACCGCCCCGCCGCCTTCAGCTCCGCCGCCAGCTCCGCGATCAGCAGTGCCGCCGTGATGCCGTCCTTGTCCCGGACGCCCTCCGGGTCGACGCAGTAGCCCAGCGCCTCCTCGTACCCGTAGCGCAGCCCCGGCACCCGGGCGATCCACTTGAAGCCGGTGAGGGTCTCCGCGTACCCCAGCCCCGCCGCTGCGGCGATCCGCCCCAGCAGCGAGGACGAGACGATCGACTCGGCGAACGTCCCCGTCGCGCCCTTACGCACCAGATGCGCCGCCAGCAGCGCGCCGACCTCGTCACCGTGCAGCATGCGCCAGCCGGTACCCGCCCCGCCGCCGTCCGGCACGGCCACCGCGCAGCGGTCCGCGTCCGGGTCGTTGGCGATGATGATGTCGGGCCGCACCGCCCGTGCCGTGGCGTACGCGAGGTCCATCGCCCCCGGCTCCTCCGGGTTCGGGAAGGCCACGGTCGGGAAGTCAGGATCGGGCTCGGCCTGCTCGGCGACGGCGACCGGCGCCGGGAACCCGGCGCGTACGAACGCAGCCGACACGGTGTCGCCGCCGACACCGTGCAGCGCGGTGTGCACCACCCGTACCTCGCGCGGCGACCCCTGAGTGAGGACGGTCTCCGCACGGGCCAGATACGCCTCGACGATCTCCTCGCCCAGGATGTCCCAGCCGCCCTCGGCCCGCGCCACATCGGCCAGCGAACCGATCGCCGCGATCTCCCCGGCGATGCCCGTATCGGCGGGGGGCACGATCTGCGAGCCATCGCCGAGATAGACCTTGTAGCCGTTATCGCGTGGCGGATTGTGGCTGGCCGTCACGGTGACGCCCGCCACCGCGCCGAGGTGGCGGATGGCGAAGGCCAGCACGGGCGTCGGCAGCGGCCGGGGCAGCAGCGCCGCCCGCAGTCCCGCGCCCACCATCACGGCGGCCGTATCGCGTGCGAAGTCCTCGCTCTTGTAGCGGGCGTCATACCCGATCACGACGAGCCCGCCGCCGTGGCCCTCCCGACGGAGGTATGCGGCCAGCCCGGCCGCGGCCCGGATGACAACGGCACGGTTCATCCGCATCGGCCCGGCGCCCAGCTCACCGCGTAGTCCGGCGGTGCCGAACTGCAGCGTGCCGGAGAAGCGGTCGGCCAGCTCGGCCGGGTCGCCCGGGTCGAGCAGCTGGGCCAGCTCCTCCCGGGTCTCCGGATCCGGGTCCTCGGCCAGCCACGCCCGGGCCTGTGCGATCACGTCATGGTGCTGCGTCACGCAATGCGCCTCTCACGAGCGGGCCCGGGTGAGCCCCGGGCCCCAGGGGGTCTGGGGGCGGAGCCCCCAGTTTCGGGAAGGGGAGGGGATTGGGGGATCGGGGAAAGGTCACCCCGCCACGGTCCAGGCGCGGCCTAGACCCGGCCGAGCACCTGCGCCAGCAGCGCCCCCATCCGCGCAGCGGAATCGCGGCCCGCCTGCAGGACCTCTTCATGGTTGAGGGGCTCGCCGGTCATCCCGGCCGCCAGGTTGGTGACCAGGGAGATCCCCAGCACCTCGGCGCCCGCCTCACGGGCGGCGATCGCCTCCAGCACGGTGGACATACCGACCAGGTCACCACCGATGGTGCGGATCATATTGATCTCGGCGGGCGTCTCATAGTGCGGGCCGGGGCACTGGACGTAGACGCCTTCCTCCAGCGACGGGTCGATCTCCCGGCACAGCGCACGCAGCCGCGGTGAGTAGAGATCCGTCAGGTCGACGAAGTTGGCACCGGCGATCGGCGAGGCGGCGGTCATATTGATGTGGTCGCTGATCAGGATCGGCTGGCCCGGCCGCATACCCTCGCGCAGACCACCGCAGCCGTTCGTCAGAACGATGGTCTTGCAGCCCGCGGCCACGGCCGTACGTACGCCGTGGGCGACAGCGGCGACACCGCGGCCCTCGTAGTAGTGGGTGCGGCCCAGAAAGACGAGTGCACGCTTGTCGCCGATCCTGTACGAGCGGATCTTGCCCGCGTGGCCCGCTACCGCGGGCGGCGGGAAGCCGGGCAGCTCGGTGACCGGAAACTCGTGCTCGGGCTCGCCCAGGGCCGCCGCGGCGGGGACCCATCCGGAGCCCATCACCAGGGCGACGTCGTGGCTCTCCGCGCCGGTGATCTCGCGCAGCCGGTCGGCCGCCGCGTCGGCGGCGCGGTGGGGGTCGGTGGGGATATCAGATGCGTTCACGCGATGAGGGTAGCCCTTTCTCGGCTACGCGCGTAGAAGGGATGCGAGAGTGCGGTGAAACCCACAAAGAAACGGCACCGCTCCTTGTGCCTTCGTACCCCGCCGCGCCCCCGCCGCGCCCCCGCCGCGCTCCCGCCGCGGGTCCCGGTCAGCAGGGCCGCTTGCGCAGCTCCATCACATAGTCGTGCGGCGCCCCCGCCGACTCCGCCGCATCGGCGATCTCGCTCAGGTAACGGGCCGAGGGCAGCCCGCCCTCGTAGCCGTTCAGGACGTAGACCCACGCCGCCTCGTCGCCGTCCAGCGTGTGCACTTTCATCCGCATTCGCCGGTAGATGTCCAGGCCGACACCTTCCCAGCGGTCCATGGATTCCTCGTCCATCGGCGCGATGTCGTACAGCGCGACAAAGACCTCCGAGCGCGGTGCCTCCACGATCGTCGCGAGCGCGCCTTCCCAGCCCATGTGCTCGCCACCGAAGGTGAGCCGCCAGTCAGTGATCCAGCCCGTGCAGCGCAGCGGGGAGTGCGGTGCACGGCGGGACATCAGCCGGGCATCGAGGTTTCCGGCGTATGCGGCGTAGAGCGACATGTGCACGAGGGTACGGGAGGGATGTACGGGTAAGGGGGTGACCGAAGTCCGCTTGCCGGGGGTCGGCGGGTGATCGAACGTTGCGTACGAGACACTGGAGTATGTGACTCGGATCGTGATTATCGGTGGCGGACCTGGCGGATACGAAGCGGCTTTGGTGGCCGCGCAGCTTGGCGCGGAAGTGACCGTCGTCGATTGTGACGGGCTGGGCGGGGCGTCGGTGCTGACCGACTGTGTGCCGTCGAAGACGCTGATCGCGACCGCCGAGGTGATGACGAACTTCGACTCCTCCTACCAGGAGCTGGGCATCACGGTCGGCGAGACCACCGCCGAGAACGGTGTGGGCGTGGACCTCGGCCGGGTCAACCGACGGGTGAAGCGGCTCGCGCTCGCCCAGTCGCACGACATCACCGCCTCCGTCACCCGCGCGGGCGCCCGGGTCATGCGCGGCCGTGGACGGCTGGAGCCGAACCAGGCGCCGGACGGTTCGCGCAGGGTTGTCGTACGGGCGGCCGACGGGACCGAGGAGACGCTGACCGCCGACGCCGTACTGGTCTGCACCGGTGGCCACCCCCGCGAGATCCCCCTCGCCCAGCCGGACGGCGACCGCATCCTCAACTGGACGCAGGTGTACGACCTCGACGAGCTCCCCGAAGAGCTCATCGTGGTCGGTTCCGGTGTCACCGGCGCCGAGTTCGCCGGGGCGTATCAGGCGCTGGGTTCCCGAGTCACCCTCGTCTCGTCCCGCGACCGCGTGCTGCCGGGCGAGGACCCCGACGCGGCGGCCGTGCTGGAGGACGTCTTCCGGCGCCGTGGCATGAACGTGATGGCGCGCTCGCGCGCCGCGTCCGCCAAGCGGGTCGGCGACCGGGTCGAGGTCACCCTCTCCGATGGCCGCGTCATCAGCGGCTCGCACTGCCTCATGGCCGTCGGCGCGATCCCCAACACCGCCCATATGGGTCTGGAGGAGGCCGGGATCAAGCTCAGGGAATCCGGGCACATCTGGACCGACAAGGTCTCCCGCACCACGGCCCCGGGCGTCTACGCCGCCGGTGACTGCACCGGCGTCCTCGCACTTGCCTCGGTCGCCGCCATGCAGGGCCGTATCGCGATGTACCACTTCCTGGGCGAGACCGTGGCCCCGCTGGACCTCAAGACGGTCTCGGCGAACATCTTCACCGACCCGGAGATCGCCACCGTCGGCTATTCGCAGGCCGATATCGACGAGGGCAAGATCGACGCCCGGGCCGTCAAGCTGCCCCTCCTGCGTAACCCGCGCGCGAAGATGCAGGGCATCCGGGACGGCTTCGTCAAGCTCTTCTGCCGTCCCGGTACGGGCATTGTGGTCGGCGGTGTCGTGGTCTCGCCCCGCGCGAGTGAGCTGATCCACCCGATCTCGATCGCCGTGGACAACAACCTGACGGTCGAGCAGATCGCCAACGCCTTCACCGTGTACCCGTCCCTGTCGGGCTCGATCGCCGAGGTGGCCCGGCAACTGCACACCCGTAAGACGGCCGCGGGCTAGGGCGGCTCCGACCCCCGACCCTCCGGCACCCCAGTTCCCCAGGGTGCCGATCCCCGTACACCAGCACCGGCCCAGGGCCGAGTGCCGGTACGGCGTTAGGTGGACGTAGCAGGTGAACGCCCTCCGAGTAGAGGCCGTACGCCGTCCTCTTCACCGAGCCATCCGGCTCGGTGAAGAGTAAGGACCCAGCACGCCTTCCGGCGTGCGGCCGTGATCGCGAAGGTTCCGCGGGTGAGCGAGCGGTCGGTGGAGCGGGAGTTGACCCGGGGGCCGGCGGCGCATGGCTGGAAGAACAGCGGTGGACTTCGCTGCGGACCAAGGCGGTAATCGCCCGGAAGTTCCTTTATTGGTTATCCAAACGGGCGTCACGAAGCTCCACAAAGGCCCTGCTATTGGAATGCCCACCCATGTAGTAATCGACAGTAGCCTGCCGACTGCACAGCACCGGTACTTCCTGTCGGACCAGCTCGCGACTGAAGGCCAGGTCCTCCGTGTAGCCAAGTCGCCGCTGCTCCCGCGAGAACCGTGTGGGGAACGGAATCCGCTCGTGAAGACTGGACCGGACCAGAAGCTCGCTCGTGTCGACCCCTCGGATCTGGTCACCGACACGAAGGGTATCCCGCATCACGCATGATCCTGGCTCGAATATCCCCAGGGCCCGTAAGCGCTCGTAGGACTGAGCGCGCTTGGCCGGCTCGCCGTACCATGGGTCTTCGCCGTCTGGGATGAGTTCCACGCCTTCCCTTGTGAGCAGGCGACGCCAGCTGTGGGCAGCCTGAGCTGCCGGGTTCGTCCACAGCACGTCCATCAGAGATCTGAGGTGGGTTGGGTGGAAGACGTTGTCATCGTCGAGATGGGCCACGTACTCCGCGTCGGCCATCTCGATTCCCCGGTTGCGTAAGTGTGCCAGACGTCCAACGACGTACTCCAGCTCCTCTTCCGGTACGTCAGCAAGATCGGATCGTCGCACATTGTGTATGGTCGCTTCAGGAAATCTGCCGCGCAACTTCTCGACATTTCTCGGATCGGCCAGGAAACGACAGTTATCTCCCAGCACAATGTGCCGGGAGGCCACGCCGACCTGGGCCTTAACCGACGCCATGGCGCGTATCAAACGGTCCGGACGGTTCTTGGTTGGCGTGACAACGCACACCTGTGGATTCTCTATCCGACCCATGAAGTCACCCTATACCACAGGGCGATTGACGACGAGTACCGCGTCATGGCGACCAGTCCGCAATAGCCGGGCCAGTCTTCATAGGTGCCGGAGCGTATATTCCGCACGGGTATGCGCGCCGCCTTGCAGAACGCTTTGGGCCGACTCTCCGTCGACCGCGATGCGGGACGCGAAGGACTCGGCATTGTCCATGGGCACATACCCCAGGTCCGCCCCGCTATCGGTGTCCCAGAACCGTCGGGTATTGGCGGAGACGGCATAGGCCGTCGCGAAGCGTACATCGCAGGCGGTGAGAGCCGCGCGGACGAAGCCAAGACCGTCGCGCGGGCTCAACCACGTGGACAGGTGTCGTCCTTCGCTCACCCGGTCCTGGAAGCTCCCGATGCGCAGGCACACCACCGACAGGCCGAACTTGTCCGCGTACAAGCGCCCGAGCGCCTCCACCGCGACCTTGCTCACCCCGTACAGACTGTCCGGACGCGTGGGCATCTCAGGTGTCACGGTCTCCAGGACCGGATAGAAGCCGGTCACATGGTTACTACTGGCGAGCACCACCCGCCGCAGCCCTTGCCGCCGCGCGCCCTCCAGCACGCTGAATGTCCCTTGGACATTGCTGTCCAGCAGATACGGCAATGGGGCTTCGTCAGGAATCCCACCCAGGTGTACCACCGCGTCCGCGCCTCGCAGGGCCGCTGTCACCGCTTCCGCGTCACGCAGGTCAAGCTTGTGAACATCTTCCGTGGGCGATTGCGCGGTGAGGCCGGCACGATCGATGAGTACCAGGCGGGACACCTCGTCGCGCAGACCGGCCCGTACCGCCGAACCGATCCGTCCGGCCGCACCGGTGACGGCCACCGTCCCAAGTCTCTTTGCCACAGAGGTCACTTTGCCGTACTTCACCTGGAACCAATCCTTCCCCCGCTGGCATCGCGGGGAAGACGGACGCCCCGCACGGACGGCCGCGCTATGAGCACAGGGCTTTGCCCGACCTGCCGGCAGACCGTTTGATCCACTCCATTTGGCGGGTCACTCCGGTCGTCAGGTCCACGCAGGGGCGCCAGGCCAGGAGCCTTCGCGCCTTGCGCGTGTCGGCCTGAGTCGTGCTCATGTCTCCTGGCTGCGGGGGCGCGGCAATGGTCCGTACCACCACCGTGGCTACTCGTTCGACGGTTTCCAGGAGCCCTTTGACGGACGTGCCGACTCCGCCACCGATGTTGATGACCTCGGCACAGGCAGGGGCTGTGGCCGCCGCCAGTGTCGCGGTGACCACGTCATCGATGTAGGTGAAGTCACGACGGTTTGATCCGTCGCCGAATATGTGCAGTGGGACCCCACTCAGCCCTGCCCGCAATGCTCTGCCGATCAGCATGTCGGTGCGCTGGCGTGGCCCGTAAACAGTGAAGTAGCGCAGTGCTACGACGCTGGTGGTGGCGGTGTGGCGCCGCGCGTAGGCGAGGCAGAGCTGTTCGGCGGCGAGTTTGGTGATCCCGTAGGGCGAGATGGGCCGGGTCGCGGTGTCTTCGCGGCAAGGGCCGTCGCCAGTCTGCCCGTAGACGCTGGAGGAGGATGCGAGGACCAGCCGGGGGACATGCTGTCTCTCGCATTCCGCCATCAGCCGCTGGGTGGCCAGCACATTGCAGTCGAGG
Organism: Streptomyces gobiensis; assembly: GCF_021216675.1. Classification (NCBI taxonomy): domain Bacteria; kingdom Bacillati; phylum Actinomycetota; class Actinomycetes; order Kitasatosporales; family Streptomycetaceae; genus Streptomyces; species Streptomyces gobiensis. The sequence continues at coordinate 3,706,593 of NZ_CP086120.1, forward strand.
TAGTCGGGGAAAGCCGCGCCCCAGGAAGGCCGGACACCGGGCAGCCCCGCGAGGTGGAACACGACATCCGCCCCCGCGACGGCCGGGGCCAGGTCGTGATGCAGCAGATCCGCGTGGAGGTAACGGAACGCGGGATGCCGCAGGCTGCTGCGGAGGTTGACGGCGGCGATCCCCCGGTCAGGCAGACGCCGGTCGACCCCGATGACCTGCGTGCCCTGGCGAAGCAGGGAGTCGGACACATGAGAGGCGATGAAGCCGGCAATGCCCGTGACCAAGGCGCGACGGGGCGCTTCAGGTAATGGGGCAGAGTCCATGAGTCCTCCGGTAGGTGGTGTGTACTTGGGCTCGCTCACTTCCGAGTGGCCATGTCATGGGAGGCGAGGGCGTGATTCCTGTCGGGTCTCTGCGACTGAAGGCCCATGTGGGGAAACGGGTCGGCGGGTGCTGCGCTGCCGAGGAAGGGGGCGAGCTTGTCCCATCCTTCGCCGCCGACGATGTCCAGTACGAGGAGGTCATCGGGTCGGCCGTCGAAGTAATCACGGACGGTGCCGACGTGCTCGTCGTAAACGCGCGATAGACGATCGGCGTTGAACTCGTAGCAACCGTAGACGGCCGCCTGCAGAAAGCGCCGGATTCCCATGGGGGCAGCCAGAGCACTGTCCGGCTCGCCGTAGGGCGAGCCGGACACGGAGCGGTCCCACCAGTGATTCTCGAGAGACGTCAGCCAGCTCCTCTTGTTCCGGACGGTCAGGATGAACTTCGCGCCGGGGTGGAGGGCGTCGAGTTCGCGGAAGCACGGGACGGTGGTGAGGTCGGCGAGGCCGTCGTAATGGTCCAGCAGCGGGAAGCGGCCGTCCCCCCGGGCCAGGGTGTTGAGCGAGGCCTGGTCGACGGGGTAGTGCGCGACGTCGTGGCCCAGCAGATGCAGCGCCATCCGCAGACTGCTGGTACCAGTGCGGGGCAGTCCCACGCCAAAGACCTTGCGCCGCTCCGCGCCTCGTCCCTGCGTGGGGCGGATACGTTCGCCCGCTTGCCGCACCTCTCGCATGGTCAGTGCGGGTCGTTCCGGCAGGTTCATCGCCCCGATCTCGCGGTGCGCCAGGTCCGGGAGGCTCTCGATGTACTTCTGGACCTCGGGCGCAGGTGAGCTCGGGGGAATATGTTCTCGGGCGTGCGCCACGGCGGCGCGGGCAACGTCGTAGTCCGCACCCTGGCCCCACCGCTCGATGGCCGCCTCGAATACGGGGCGGGAAGCCTCGGTACGGCTGCGGAGCTCCCGGAGGGCGATCTTGGCGAAGATGTGGTCGTAGCGCTGGAAATGATCGTGCAGGATGTGGGCGCCCCTGTACTGCACGCTGTCCTGAACACCGCGCAGTGCGAGGGACCGGCGGGTGCTCTCGGGACGCAGCATCCACCGGATGTCGTCCCTCGGCGGTTCGGTCCGCCGCATGCGCTCCACCACATCGATGCGCGTGATGTGCACTCCGCACGCAACGCGGCCCCGGAAGGGATCCTGGACATAACAGTCGACATAGGCGAGTTCGTTCGCGTCAAGAAACGGGCGCAGGTCTTCGAGGATGAGGCAGTCGGCGTCGAGAAACACCACATGTGAGGCGCCCCCGTGCCCGATCTCCAGCATCCGCTCGACGGCCCGCCAGAACGGGCGTACGTTGTCGACGATGTGCACCCGGTTCGGGCGCACATGCTTGATGGCCAGCGCGAGAGCCAGGTCGGTGGTGCGTTCCCCGACGGTGCGCAGTACGAGATTGACGCCGCGCCCACCAGAGGGCGAGAAATTGCCTTCCACGGTCCAGATCGTGCCTGTGGTCCCGGCGTTCATGCGGGCCCGCCTTCTCGTGTGACTTCCGGAAGCCTTTACCCGGGACCCCGCAGCCAACCGCCGATTTCCGGACTATCACCCCGCCCAGTCACAGCCGCCGCACAGGGGCCAGACTGCGGGTGCGACGGCCGACCCTCGCTGGCCCGGCGCCGTGCTCGGCGCCGCTGCGGCAAAGACAGACACCGCATGATTCCGGCCTGCCGCTAGGTTTTCCAGGATCTCAGGCGGTCTGCGATATCGAAAGCGGTGAGCCGCAGGGCGCGGATGTCGTTGATAAGGTCTCGCCACTGTTCGTACGACGCCTCCACGGTCTCGCCAGAGGCCTCGATGTACGCCACCGCGACGCCGTAGCCGAAGAATTCGTTGCGGGCGGGCAGCGGCCTCTGCAGGACGATTGTGTCGAGCAGCGCGGCGGCTCGCCAGTACGCGTCCGGGGCATCTACTTCCAGGCTTGGGGTATTCACCCGGTGCCGGGCGGTGGCAGCGACGAGGCCCGAGTAGTCGCGGACCGCGAGCTCCTTATGGCCGAGCAGGTCTTCCTGGCGGTCGAGGAGCCAACGGTGATCGATCAGCAATTCCACTTGATCAGGCCGCCCGGCGGGTGTTAGGGGCGGACGCGGGTGTGCCGCCGAAGTCACGGTCGAATGCGTCGGCGAAGCCGTCCCGTTCGATGGCAGTGCGGAATGCGACCGTCGCCCTGGTCAGGTGCTGCCGGTTCTCTTCTTCTCTGGACAACTCCGCAAGGAAAGAGCGCAGACTCATGCCGCGATCGGCGGCCAGAGCTGCGAGTCGGTTCTTCGTCGCTTCGTCGATTCGTACGCTGGTATCAGCCATGTGTCGAGTATGCACATCCGCATGCTTTCATGCATGCCTACCGTGGAGATTGGCACTGACCTGGCACTTTTCGATCGTTTCGCTGCTGTATTAATTGCAGTTCTGTCCACTTCGTGACGATATGGAATCCTTGCGGTGAAGGCCATGAAGTCGTGTCCTGCACTCCCAGTGTCCGCACAGCCAACGCATCGCTGAGCCGCTGAACGTGCGGGTGATGTGCGGGGCGTGGTTGTTGGTGTGGCGGCGCTGGCGTCTTCGGGAGCTGCCCGGCGAGGTGTTTGCCCGAATTAACCGGTTCCTCTTCAGGGTTCCTGAGGCAAGGCACCGGTGTCGCCCGGCAATGGCCGCCGTCATGCAGGTGTATGGCGGGTGCTCTAATGATGCGGCGATCGATCGAGCGGTGCGGGCCATCGAGCGATGCGGGCCATGGATGAGGGAGATGCGCTGTGCGGGTGGTACTTGCTGGTGGGACGGGTGCGCTGGGGCGACGTATCGCCGCCGACCTGTCCGCCCGCGGCGCCGAGACAGTGATCCTGACCCGTTCTCCCCGCCCTGGCGGTCGGTACCGGCAGGTGGCCTGGGACGGGGTCAGCGTGGGTCCGTGGGCGCGGGAGCTGGAGGGGGCGGCCTTGGTCAACCTCGCTGGCGAGCTGGTGGACCGCAGGCCGACAGCGGCCAACGTTGAACTGCTGACCCGGTCACGGGTGGAACCGACCAGGGCTCTGGCTCAGGCCGCGGCGACGCTGGACCAGCAACCCGCGGTGTGGATCCAGATGAGCACGCTGGCCATCTACGGGGACGGCGGCGATCGCGTCCTTGACGAAAGCGCGCCACCGGCTGACGACCCGCCGCAGATGGCGGGGGTCGCCCGCGCCTGGGAGGCCGCAGCAGCCGGTGTACCTACCGGCCGCCAGGTCGTGCTGCGCACTGGGATCGTCCTCGACCGGAACACCCCCGCGCTCGACCGGCTGGCCGGGCTCGTCCGCTGGGGTCTGGGCGGCCGGGTGGGCACTGGCCAGCAGTGGGTCAGCTGGCTGCACATCGCTGATCTCCTCGCCGTCATCCGCCTGTCGTTGGACGACCCCGCCCTGACCGGCATCTTCCACGCCACCAGCCCGAACCCGGTTCGCAACGCCGAGCTCATGGCTACGTTGCGGCAGGTTCTGCGCCGCCTACCGGCCCCGCCTGCACCCGCACCGCTGGTCCGTGTCGGCGCGGCCCTGCTGCGCACCGATCCGGCGCTGGCCCTGACCGGTCGCCGCTGTGTGCCCTCACGTCTGTTCGATGCCGGCTTCTCCTTCGCTCATCCCCACCTCAACCCGGCCCTGCGGGAGCTGCTGGCACCGTGAGCCCCCACCGGGGTCGCACCCGGCAAGCCCCATGCCCCCGGGTCCATGCAAGATGGCGATGGCGGCGGTGTGGGCGAGCGACGCAGTGACCGTGTCGGTGCTCAAGCCGTGCTACTCCGGCGAGCAGCCTTGTTGGACTGTCCAGTGCTGCAGATTCTCATTCCTCGATCATGACCAAAGGGACCTTCTGACTAGGCAGGTGGGGACGGAGTCCGTTCGGCTGGAGATGCAGGTGGCCTGCTCGTGGTCTCGGATCTTGGTCCATGTTCCCGCCCTGACGGTCTGGTAGACGGTCGTTGCGCTGCTGCGCTTCCAGGCGACGCGGTAGTCGATGCTGTAGGCGAAGGCGTCTACAGCGAGGCCGCTCCAGTTACCGCCGATGGACTCGCCGGGCATGAGGAGATCCGGGAACCCGCACTCGGTTCGATTCTCGTTCTCCCGAGTTCCACCGCCCCAGTTCCAGACGGTGCAGTCCCGCCCTGACGCTCCCAGGGCCGTGGTGTACCACATGTGCCGATCCTCGGCCTGGTTGTTCACACCCCCGCACAGCCACCCGGTGCAATGGTTCTTGGTGGACGCCGAGGGCTTGGCGTCCTGCGCCGACGCCGAGCTCCCCGTTACCGTCAGCCCCGCTACGAGCGCCAACGCGGCAGCCGCACCAGCTGCTCTCTTCCTGCACAGCCCCATTACGTCCCCCTTGCCTCATACCGATCTGCCGGGCGGCGCCCCCGGTATCCGCCTGATGCGGATACGGATGCCAGTGCAACTCTGGTCGCTTTCCCTCACGTTCTTCGGTGGGTGCCTGAACTCCCCTGTCTGCACGGGGACGCGATGTCTCTGCCCCTCGTATACGGGATCTACCGTGAAATTGGTTCATTTCACCCGTTGGTGTGGACGTTCTTGCGAACTGCTGAGGGATCCAGGCCCGCCGATCGCGGCGCCGGGCTCCTGAGCCCGCTTTTCCAGGCAGAGGGAATTCCGATGGACAGGCCCGGCGGGCCTGACCGATAGTGCGCCGCATGGCCTCTCTTGTACGACACCTCACCTTCGACTGCTCCAACGCCTACCGCTTGGGGCAGTTCTGGGCCACTGTCCTGGGCGGCTCGCTTGCCGCCGACGACTTCCCGGGAGACCCAGAGGCACTGGTCACGGCGCCGGGCTCAACGCTGCTGTTTGTGACGGTGCCGGATGCCAAGACTGTTAAAAACCGGGTGCATGTGGACCTGCAGCCACAGGACCGGTCGCGGGATGAGGAGGTGGAGCGCATTCTCGCGCTGGGCGCCACCGTCGTCGGAGATCACCGCAGGCCCGACGGGACCGGCTGGGTGACCCTGGCCGATCCCGAGGGCAATGAATTCTGCGTTGAGCGCAGTGCCGCCGAGCGGGCGCAGTGACCTCAAGTTGAGCTGGTACTGAGGGCAGGTTGTTCTGGTGTGCAGATGTGCGCCAGACCCTGCGCACCCCCACATAATCCGTCCGACACGACCTAGTCGGGGCGGCTTGGGTGGGGGGTTTACGTGACACGTGATGTGCCGTCTGCGGGTTTCGTGGTTGTGCGCGTGGCCTGGGGGCTGGCTACGGGAGGGGATGGGGTGGGTGGCTGTTCGGTGGTTGCGGTGTGCGGGCTGGTGGGTGGTTGAGGTTCACACCCCGGCGCCGTGGGAGTCGGGTGGGTGCCTGGTTCCGGATCTCGTGGGCACCGTGGCGGGCTGCTGCCGCGCTGTGGCTGGGGCCGGTGGGGGTCGCTCCGCTTTGTGACGGGTGCGTGGGGGTACGCCGTCCGGCTGCGGGTCTCATGGTGGGCGGGGGTGTCCGTTCTAATCGGCCAAGATCACGGTCGTGGTGGGGCTTTATGCGGCGTAGCTGTGGGGGTGGGTGGTGTAGTGGTGGCCGGTGGGGGCGGTCCAGGTGGTGTGGCCGGTGGTGGTGTCGCGTTGAACGGTCCATCCGGCGCGGTGTTTCAGGCCGTGGTGGCGGCGGCAGAGGGCGATGAGGTTTTCTGGCACGGTTTGTCCTCCTGCCTTCGGGTGGGTGTGGTTGAAGGGGTGGATGTGGTCCAGGTCGCTTCGGTGGGCGGGCATGTGGCAGGTGGGGAATTGGCAGTGCTGGTCGCGGGCGATGATGTGGCGTTCGACTTCTGCGGTGGGTTTGTAGGTGGTGGGATCGGTTTTGATGAGTTGTCCGGTTGTGGGGTGGATGAGCAGGCGGCGCTAGATGGAGCCGGGCTCGTGGGCCAGGGCGCGGGCCTGTCCGGCGGTGATGGGGCCGTAGCCCTTGAGCTCGGCGGGATCATTGCTGGCGCCGATGAGTGTGTCGAAGCTGACGGTGATCTGTAGGAGTGGTGCGGAGCGGCCTGTGGGGGCTGTCCGGTTCAACTGGACAAGATCACCGGGGGTTTGGGTGTTCCGGTTGACGAGGTCGACGAGGGCGTCGGCGCGGCGCTGGTCCAGTGTGCGTTCATCGTCTTCGGTTTTGATGGCCTGGGCGTGGGTGTCGATGGCGGCGTCCATGCGTGCGACGTCTTCGGCTGGGAGGTAGGCGTTCCACCAGGCCATGCCCTCCTCCGCCGGGGTGTGGGAGACCGCACGGTCCTCCCGTGCTCGCTGGTGGCGCTGATCGGCGCCTTCCGGGTCGGCTTTGAGTACCGCCCGGCGCAGCGCTTTGCGCGTCGCGGACACCGACTGTTCTGGCATGAGCGGGAGCGCCAGTGTTTCGACCCGCCGGGCGGCTTCCTCGGTGCAGTTGGCTGTCGTGTCGACCACGGCGTGGGCCTGCATGTAGTGAATCTTTCCTTCCTCAAGGAGATTCAGCGTGCGGTCGAAGATCCCGGTCAGTTCGCGGGCGTCACGCAGTCGGCTTGCGGCGCTGGTGTGCGAGAGCCGCAGGGCACAGGCCACGTGCTCGACGGTGGTCTCATAGTCCGCCCGCTCATCGCGGCGGCCGGGGATGCAGGGGAGGGGATCGTCCTCCAGCTGGGCCAGCACCCGTACTTGCTGGGCCTGGATCCACTCCGCGTGACGCTCAAAGGCCCGCAGCGCGTCGATCCGGCCCGCCCCGGAGAGCTGTCCGGTCTGCAGGATCGGCAGCATCGCGGCGGTCTCCGCCCCCACTGGCATCACCGCCAGATAGGCCGCCCAGTCATCGGCCGTCTCCGGATCAGCGACACCTACCGCGACAGCGCCCATGGCGCTCACCCCCCTCAACGCCAGCCCTGGGCTGGTGTATTGCTGCCTCCTATTATCTCGAACGTGACGTGAAGAACCCAGGTCATCACTCGAAAGTCACCCGAACGATAAGCTCCCTTTCCCGTCCCGGTGCCACTCGATGATCTTGTCCAGTTCACCCGGACACGTCCCTGCCAGCTGCCAGAACAGCCGCCCTGCCCGCAGTCGGACGGCGTACGGCGTCGGGGGTCAATGGAACCGTGGTTGGCGCTGAGATTGGTCTTGATGCCGGTCCGACTGCTGGCCCTCTCTGGGCTGCCCCGGGCTAGCGCCGGCTGTCGCGCGATAGTCTGAGAATGCGGTCGGGGCCCCGCCGCGAAGCTGAGACCCCGTATTAACACGTAGACAGGTAGACAGCCTCAAGTTCGGACAGATCTGGGCAGTCGGACCTCCGTGGTCTCTCAGCTGGCGTGAAGGGTCCGAAAGCGGTCGGGTTCCGCCGGATCTCGATCAACGACTTGGATTGGTGTCCAAGCCCATTGCCAAACGCTGATGCCTGGCGTGCGGGAGAACTGAATCTGCCCGCGGGTGCCTTCGACTGCAACGCGCGGCCAGGATTCGGCAGTGCGCGCCCAGTCCGCGCCGTGAGAACGCAGCACATCGGCGAGGACGGCGACCGTGTCGTAGCCCTCGAAGGCGACGAAGGAGGGCGCTTCGGCTAGCCGCTCGCGGAGGGCCGTCTCGACTCGTGCACCGAGTGGGCTGAGGCGCTCGGGCAGGTAGCGCAAGAACGGGATCGCGGCGCTGTCGTCGCCCAGCAACGTTGCCCATTCGGCGAATTCCGGTTGCCCGGCCGGAGCACCAATCATGATCTCGGCGAGGCGCTGGTCGCGGCGGACAGACTTGACGATCGACACTGCCGGCTCCGGGTGGCCGACCAGAAGAAGGAGGGCTGTCGCGCGATTGTCGACGAGTTCGTCGCACATGGCCGTGGGGGCGAGCGCGCGCATGTCGAGTTCGATGACGGTGCCGCCGCGTGGAGCGAGGTAGTCCCGCAGAATGCGGGCCCCAGATGCCCAGTAGACACTCGACTCGGCTGCTACGGCGATTCGGCTGTAGCCCGCGCTGAGGAGGAAGTCTGCGTAGATCTGCCAGCCGTGGGACTGCGCCGGGGCGAGGCGCGCAACCCATTCCGTTGGCTGTTCGGTGAGCGCGTCGAGAACCGCTGACGAGCAGAGGAACGGCAGGCCGAGGGCGTCGGCCCTGGTGGCAGCGGCGCGAGCGACGACGCTGTGATACTCCCCCGCCAAGGCAGCCACGCCCAGGCGAGCCAATTCATCTACGGCCGCCGCGGCCCTCTGTGGATCAGCCGCGGTGTCCCGGACCACCAGCTCGAGTGGTCTTCCGACGATCCCGCCGGCGTCATTGACTTCGCGAACAGCCAGCTCGAGTCCACCGAGCAAGTGTTGGCCTGCCTCGACCCAGCCAGGCCGAGTCAGCGGAACGAGAGCGCCGATCTGGACGGATGAACCGTCAGTCCGCTCCGCTCCAGGTGGCGATGGTGGCGCATTCATGCGTTGGCGTCTCCCAAGTGACGATTCGGTTGCAGCTTGCCCGGATCGCAGAGTGGCAAGGCCCGGTAGTACGCGTTCATCTCATCTCGCCGTGGCGGGCGCACCTGGGTACCATGCCGGACATTGCATCCACCACCATCGCCAACAGGCAACCGATTATTTGTTCGCTGAGCTGACAGGCTTCAAGAAGCCATCGTTTTCTGAAGATCCGGCGTTCAAGATCGAACGTCCGCGACACGCCTTCAAAAACTCCTTCAGAAACCTCGGGCTTCAACAACCCCACGGCCACCGTTTATTGAGAAGGTCCCGGGCATGAACGCGCCCCTGGAGCCCTCCGAACTCCTCACCCCCTCGCCCGCCCTGCGGAAGTCGTCCCAGGCCGGACAACCTGGGCAGGAGCTGGTGGTGGGCTTGACGTAGCCCTTCGGGAAGCGCGCCATCAGTTCACTCCGGCGGCAGCGACCGGCCGTCCCGGCGCTTGGGGATCACTGCCGGTCACGGCGGTCCCGGCACCAACCGCCGCTCGTTCCGTCTCCGCCTGTCCCGGGCGGCTGACCTTCTCCGGCTCGGGGATCAGCAGGTCGCCGATCTCGCAGTCGAAGGAGGAAGGACCCCCTGCCCGATCCCCGGACTTGCTGATGGGCCGTTCATCGCAGCGGTTCTTGCACAATGCCGGCGATGACCACAGTCACGACCTTGCGGATGGCTCCGGCCTTCGGTGGGGTGCCTTTCCGGTCGGCGAAGAGCATGTGTCCGGTCCCGATCAGCGTGGGTGCGAGGGTGTCGACGTCGGCATCCGCCGCGATGCGGCCCAGTTCGCGCTCGGCGGTGAGGTAAGAGGCGATCATGGCCGTAGCTTCCGTCAGTACCGGGATGCCGGTCGGCGTGGTCCGGCGGAGCCGGGCGCGTAGGTCATCCCGGGAGGTGACGAGGCCGACGATCGCCACGGCGACCGACCCGAACAGGTCCGTCAGGGCGCCGATGAGATTGTCAGCGACGGTGGCGGTCCCGGCGGAGTTGCGCAGGGCGGCGGCTTGGTTGTCGATCTGGGCGATACGGTCCAGCACGAGCTCGGCGAGGAAAGCGTCGAAGTCGGCGAAGTGCCGGTGCAGGACGCCCTTCGCGCAGGCTGCCTCAGTGGTGACCGCCCGGCTGGTCAGCGCGCTTGGCCCGTCCCGGAGCAGGACACGCTCGGCGGCGTCGAACAGCTGCTTGCGCACGTCGCGGATGACTACCCCCGTCGGCACCGTGCATCTCCTCCTTACTTTCCGTCGGCCCGTCCCGATTGACGAGTGGGCGCACGCCCATTCATAGTGGGCGCATGCCCACTATACCGCCGGAGCGAGCGCCTCTTTACGAACACGAGCCTCATGAACGCCGAGAGGTAGCGGAGTCGTTCGGCTCGGACGCCGAGCGCTATGACCGGGCCCGGCCCCGCTACCCCGAAGGCATGGTGGACCGGATCGTCGGCGCCAGCCCCGGCCCCGACGTCCTCGACGTCGGCTCTGGCACCGGCATCGCCGCCAGACAGTTCCAGGCGGCCGGCTGCAGGGTGCTCGGGGTAGAGCCAGACGCGCGGATGGCTGACCTGGCGCGGCAACTCGGGGGCGAGGTTGACGTAGCGACGTTCGAAGACTGGGACCCGGCCGACCGGGAATTCGATGCGGTCGTCGCCGGACAGTCCTGGCACTGGATCGACCCGGTCGCGGGAATGGCCAAGGCCGCGCAGGTGCTGCGCCCTGGCGGTCGGCTGGCGGCGTTCTGGAACATTTTCCAGTTTCCGCCCGACGTGGCGAAAGTCGTCGTTGCGGTCTGCCAGCAGGTGATGCCTGACGCGCCGTTCGACTTCCAGGCGATGACGAAGGGGTCCCTGGACGGGTACCAGGTGCTGCTCGCCAAGGCCGCCGACGGCATCCGAGAGGTGGGCGGGTTCGGTGAACCGGAGCAGTGGCGGTTCGACTGGGAGTGGACTTATACCCGGGACGCGTGGCTGGACCAGATGCCCACACAGGGCGCCTTCACCCGGCTCCCACCGGATAAGCTGGCGGAGGTGTTGGAGGGCGTCGGGGCCGCTATCGACGCGATAGGTGGCAGCTTCACGATGCGTTACGCCACGGTGGTCGTCACCGCGTCGCGAACCGGTTCCGCCTGACCCGGCTTTACGGCCTATCCACTGCTCGCCTGACTCGGCCTGCGCGGTGCCCCGCCGAGGCCCGCGCGAGGATCAACCCGGCCAGCATGTCGGTCTCGAACTACTCCAGCTCCTCCACCGAAGCCGGGACCGGTACTCACGCAGATCCCGTACGACAGCCAGCGCCAGGCGCGCCGGGGGCACGAGGTGCTGCTCGGGCTCGTTGGCGGCTGCTGCGTCGTCGTCCTCGGCGCCGTGGCCGTGCTCGGCTTCTCCGGCAGCGGCTGGGGGCAACTGCTCGCGCTCGCCGCCGGTCTGGCGATGCTGACGCGCGCCCGGCTGTTCCGCTACACGGTGCAGGTGGCCTGTGTGCTGACCGCCGGTCTGGGGGCGGTCGCCCTGCTGATCTTCGGGGTCGCGCTGGGCACACCCGCCGATGGTGCGCTGGGCATCCGTACGGTCTGGCTGGCGGTGGCCCTGGGCGGCGGGGCCGCGCTGCTCACGGCCATCGGACGGATCGTCCCGCGGGCCGGGGTGACGCCGTTCTGGGGACGGCTCCTCGATCTCGGCGAGGGGCTGCTCCTGCTGTTGCTCACACCCCTGGCGCTGGCCGTACTGGACGTTTACTCGGCCGCCCGGTCCATGACGAGCGGGTGACGCGCTGGCGCCTTCAGACTCTGGACACCGCCCCGCACTTCTCGGAGTCTTCCCCTTCCCTTTCCCCTTCTTCGAGTTCCTCCAGTTCCTCGAGCGGGCGGCTGCGGTCGTAGGGGTCCCTCGTCGGCCCGGTCGGACGGTCGCTGCCAAGCAGGTCGGAGGGGAATTCGGGATGCAGGAACCCGTCGCCGTCGTCGCAGGCGTGGTTGCCGAAATTCCCCCGGTACTCGATCAGCCAGATCTTGCCCGCCGCGCTCTGCTGCCCGGCGGGGCTCACCTGTACTTCGACGATCCTGCGGACGATCGTGCGCGTGACCTCGCCCGGATTCGCTACTTTTTCCACCGGGTAGGTGAAGGTGTAGTCGGCGCGAATGGCAGCATTGCCGCCCTCCGCCTCCTTTACCTTCATCCGGCCGCGCACCTTCACTGCCTCACCGACCAGCCGCACCTCCTCCGGGGCGAACCGGGAGACCCATGCGATCGGATCGTTCCGCTCACTCGGGTTCTTCAACGCCTCGCGCATGGAGGCGAGCTCCGGCTGCTGGGGATCGATGAGCGCCAGCGCTGCCTTGGGTCGGCCCCCGTTCAGCACGTCCGGGTCGAGGTTCGTCGCGACCAGGAACTCCTTGAACGTCTTCAGCCCCGCCTTGACCTCCGCCGCCGACACATTCCCGGTTCGCCGCGCCTTGGGCAGCTCGATCGCGTCCGCGCCGTCCGCCCAGCGCCGGGCGGGCGAACCGGCGAACGGCTCCTCCAGCGTCGGCGTATCGGGAGCCAGTTCGCCCGGCGGGGCGGTGGTCGGTGCCACGGTCTCGGCAGGCAGCGGCTCGTCCGCTCCACCAGCCAGGTTGAGCCCGTATCGCTGGTCAAGCAGCATCGTGGCGCCCCAACCGACTGCCGCCAGCGCCATGAGCCCGGCCAGCCACTTGCCCAGCCTGTGCTGCTTGCCGTTCATCTCCTGCCAGGCGGGTCCGGTCCGCCAGCCCTCCGGCTGCCAGGGCTCAGGCTCCCGCTTCCGACCCCAGCGGCGTTTGCGCTGCTGCCGCGCCACGGCCGCCTCGTCCGTCTGCCGCAGCCGTTCAGCCACCATCCGGGCCCGCGCGGAAGGCTCCTTGGGCGCGGCGGCGGCCCGTGCGCCGACCTCAAGGTCCCGCTGGAACCTCTCCCACTCCGGGTCCGGTATGGACGCTCCCTCCTCGGGGCCTTCGGACGCTCCGGACGAGGGCGGCTTGGCTGCCATGCTGTTGGTGCTCTCTCACTCTGTGCAGGTGGGCGGGTCCGGCCTCGCCGAGCGTCGAACGGACCGTCTGACCTGGCGACTTTAACCACCCGGACGTATGTGCGAGAGAACGGCTGAGTAACTCTTCGATCACCACTCCCCGTTATTCCGATGACCCTCACCAGCCTCAGAACGGGAGCGCTACCTCGGGCCCCGCGGCTGGCACCATGCCAACGGAGTCGGGAGACCAGGTGGGGAGCCGATTCGTCGTGCGAACAGAGGGCTGTGACTCGAATGGGGATCGGCAACCCCCTCGTTCGCCCTATGCAGATCCGCCGTGCGGCGGCTGGAAGACGCCGTACGGTTCCAGCTCGCCAGCCCCATCCCAGCTGCCGTCACTCGGAGTGGTTGAGGGCGACTTGGGTCAGCCCGCTGGCAGCCATGACGATGCCTTCGGCATCGCGCTGCCGACCCAGTAGCACACGACGCTTGGCTCGGCATCCCTACGGTCTGGCTGGGGTAGGTCGGTCTCGTATACCACGTTGAGGGTTCGAGTGTGAACAACTTCGGTTAATTGAGGCATTCTGCTGAAACCAGACGGTCGCTGGCGTTACTGTGAGTTTCGTGTTCGCTGCAGAACGTCGTCAGTTGATCCTCGAAATGGTGCGAGCCAACGGGGCCGTGTCGCTCCGTGAGCTCGCCCGCGTCGTCCAGACCTCCGAAGTGACCGTCCGGCGCGATGTCCGGGCGCTGGAGGCAGAAGGACTGCTTGACCGCCGGCACGGCGGTGCGGTCCTGCCGGGTGGCTTCACCCGGGAGTCCGGCTTTCCTCAGAAATCCTTGTCCGCGACCGCGGAGAAGACGGCTATCGCCGATCTAGCGGCCAGTCTCGTCGAGGAGGGTGAGGCCATTGTCGTCGGCGCCGGTACGACGACGCAGGAGCTGGCGCGGCGGCTCGCCCGGATCGCCGGGCTGACCGTTGTCACCAACTCGCTGCTGGTGGCACAGGCGTTGGCGCACGCCAACCGGGTCGAAGTCGTGATGACCGGCGGCACGCTGCGCGGCTCCAACTACGCGTTGGTCGGCAGCGGCGCTGAGCAGTCCTTGCAGGGGCTTCGCGTCTCCCGTGCCTTTATCTCCGGCAGCGGGCTCACCGCTGAGCGCGGGCTCTCCACCTCCAACATGCTGTCGGCGAGCGTCGACCGGGCGCTGGTGCAGGCGGCTGGGGAAGTGGTCATCCTGGCTGACCATACGAAGCTGGGCACCGACACGATGTTCCAGACGGTGCCCACGGATGTCATCACCCGGCTGGTGACGGATGAGCCGCCGGTTCAGGATGACCGGGCGGTGGCGGAGCTTCAGGCGTTGGCCGACCAGGGTGTCCAGATCGCGGCGGCCGGTCCCGGTCCGGTGCTGGAGGGTGGCGGGGGTGTTAACCGCCGCGAGGTTCCCCCGTTGCCGGGGCAGCGTCGTAACCATCCGCCGGGTGGGGGCGGTTCCGCGCCGCCGCTGCGGGCCGCGGCGGCGCCGGTCGCGGATCTGGCGCCCCGGCGGCGGCCGTAGGGGGTGTTTTCTCCCCTGGCTTAAAAAATCAAGCGCCGGAGGGGCTCGCAGTGAGCCCCTCCGGCGCTTGCGGGTCAGTCCTTGATCTCGCAGATCACCGTGCCGGAGGAGATCGACGCGCCGACCTCCGCGGAGAGGTCCTTGACCGTGCCCGCGCGGTGGGCGTTCAGCGGCTGCTCCATCTTCATCGCCTCCAGGACGACGATGAGTTCGCCCTCGGCGACCTCCTGGCCCTCCTCCACCGCGACCTTCACGATCGTGCCCTGCATCGGCGAGGCGAGCGCGTCACCGGACGCCGCCGAGGCGGACTTCTTCGCCGCCTTACGACGGGCCGGCTTCGCACCCCCGGCCACCGCCGCACGAGCCAGCGGCATGCCCAGGGAGGCCGGGAGGGAGACCTCCAGCCGTTTACCGCCGACCTCGACGACCACCGTCTCCCGGGTGCCCTCGTCCTCCTCTTCGGCTACGCCGGCACCGGCGAACGGCTTGATCTCGTTGACGAACTCCGTCTCGATCCACCGGGTGTGGACGCCGAACGGCTCCCGGGTGAAGGCCGGATCCTCGACCACCGTGCGGTGGAACGGGATCGCCGTCGCCATGCCCTCGACCTGGAACTCGGCCAGCGCACGGGCGGCGCGCTGCAGCGCCTGCCGCCGGGTGGCGCCGGTGATGATCAGCTTGGCCAGCAGCGAGTCCCAGGCCGGGCCGATGACCGAGCCGGTCTCCACGCCCGCGTCCAGCCGTACGCCGGGGCCCGCCGGCGGGGCGAACTTGGTGACGGTCCCCGGGGCGGGCAGGAAGTTACGGCCCGGGTCCTCGCCGTTGATACGGAACTCGATGGAGTGACCCCGCAGCGGCGGATCGTCGTAGCCCAGCTCCTCGCCATCGGCGATCCGGAACATCTCCCGGACCAGGTCGATGCCGGTGACCTCCTCGGTTACCGGGTGCTCGACCTGAAGCCGGGTGTTGACCTCCAGGAAGGAGATCGTGCCGTCCTGGCCGACCAGGAACTCACAGGTGCCCGCGCCGACATAGCCCGCTTCGCGCAGGATCGCCTTGGAGGCCCGGTACAGCTCGGCGTTCTGCTCATCGGTCAGGAAGGGGGCCGGGGCCTCCTCCACCAGCTTCTGGTGACGGCGCTGGAGCGAGCAGTCGCGGGTCGACACGACGACGACGTTGCCGTGCTGGTCGGCCAGGCACTGGGTCTCCACATGCCGGGGACGGTCGAGGTAGCGCTCGACGAAGCATTCGCCACGACCGAAGGCGGCGACCGCCTCACGTACCGCCGAGTCGTAGAGCTCCGGCACCTCTTCCAGGGTGCGCGCGACCTTCAGACCGCGGCCGCCACCGCCGAAGGCGGCCTTGATGGCGATCGGCAGCCCGTTCTCCCGCGCGAAGGTCACGACCTCCTCCGCGCCACTCACCGGGTCCTTGGTGCCCGCGACGAGCGGGGCACCAGCGCGCTGGGCGATATGCCGCGCCGCGACCTTGTCGCCGAGATCGCGGATGGCCTGCGGCGGCGGTCCGATCCAGATCAGCCCGGCGTCCAGCACGGCCTGGGCGAATTCGGCGTTCTCCGAGAGGAAGCCGTATCCAGGATGGATGGCGTCCGCCTCCGAATCGGCGGCTGCCTTCAGCACCTTGGCGACATCCAGGTAGCTAGCGGCCGGAGTGTCACCGCCCAGCGCATAAGCCTCGTCGGCGGCCCGGACATGTAGCGCGTCCCGGTCCGGCTCGGCGTAGACGGCTACGCTCGCGATCCCGGCATCCCGGCAAGCTCGGGCGACGCGGACAGCGATTTCGCCGCGGTTGGCGATGAGCACCTTGCGCACGATGACTCCCTCCTTGAAACAAGCTGAGTTTAGGTACTGGCGACACCGCACGCCGAGTCACCCAGCGGGGTGAGCTTGCCCACACGGAATGTAGCGGGACCCGCCGCCCCCTCCTCAATTCCCTTGTCGTCCCACGGTACGCCGGGTATTCGAGCCTGACTGGAGAGCCGGAATGTGGCCAAGGTCTCTGGATGCACTGACGACTGGTTCCCCCAGATTTTTGTGGAATCCCTACTAACGGGCAGAGGATTCTTTGCGGGTGGAGGGTGACCCCTCGGCGCGGTGCGGTTGACCCTCTTGCCGCTGGCATTACCCGCTAGTAACGTTCGCGGCCTGCGATACCGGCGGTAACGACGCCAGGGCGGCGTCTGGGCAAGGTCAGGGCAGCGTCAGGGCAACGTCAGGCAGGGGGGCGGGGTGGCGAACAGGAGACCGTTGGCCGTGGTGGCGGCCGTGGTGCTGATGCTCGAAGGGGTCCTCATCGCCCTGCTCAACTGGTTCCTTGGCATGGTCGTGGACAAGCAGTCCATGTCCCTGGCCGGGCTCGACCCCCATGTGATGACCCTCTCCACCTGGGTCGCCGGTGGCCTCTTCGGCGGCTATCTGGTGCTGTGCGGCCTGATCCTGCTCCGTACCGCCATACGTGACCGGGCACCGGGTGGCTTTCTCCGTACGGTGCTGGTCAGTTGTGCCGTGGTGCACGGGGTGCTCGGCGCGTTTTCGGTGGGTCTGGTGGGGTGGCTTGCCTTTGGCGCTGTGATGACTGTCCTGGGGCTGATTGTTCTGACGCTGTTGGCGTACGACAGGCCGGTCGGGACGGTCGGGGCGGTGAGGGCGGGGGCGGTTGAGCGGCTTCGTGGTTAGCACCAGAGGTCGGTGATGGATACGTCCAGGTCGGCCAGGAGGCGGCGGAGCAGGGGGAGGGAGAGGCCGATGACGTTGCCGTGGTCGCCCTCGATGCCTTCGATGAAGGGGGCCGAGCGGCCGTCGAGGGTGAAGGCGCCGGCGACGTGGAGCGGTTCGCCGGAGGCGACGTAGGCGGCGATCTCGGCGTCGGTCGGGTCGCCGAAGTGGACCGTCGTGGCGGCGGTGGCGGAGGCGCGGCGACCCGTTGCGGTGTCGATGACGCAGTGGCCGGTCTGGAGGATGCCGGAGCGGCCACGCATCGACTTCCAGCGGGCGGTGGCGTCCTCGGCGTCGACGGGCTTGCCCAGCGGTTCGCCGTCCAGCTCCAGGACCGAGTCACAGCCGATGACCAGGGCGTCGGCGGCCTCCGGGCGGGCGGCGACGGCCGCCGCTTTGGCCTCGGCCAGCGCCAGGGCCAGCTCACCCGGGGTGGGGGCGGTGAGGGCGTCCTCGTCGACGCCGCTGACGATCACTTCGGGGCGCAGACCGGCCTGCCTCAGGAGCCCGAGCCGGGCGGGGGACTGTGAGGCGAGGACGAGGCGGCGGGCGGGGGTGGGGCCGGGGGCGGGGTCAGGGACGGGGCGCGAGGTCATGGGGTCATCGTACGAGAGTGGTCACTTGACGCCGATGGCGATGGTCATCACCAGGATCATGATCGCTAGGATCCAGCCCGCTCGGCGTAGTCGCGCCTGGGCGGCGCGGAGCCGCTCCGAGGGGGTGTCGGAGGGGTCGGACCAGAGCATGTACTCAAGACTGCGACGCGTTTTGGTCGGGCGCCTGAGTACGCGTACTCAACTGGGTGCGCCGGAGGGGGCATCTCCCGCTTTCCGGTCGCACCGGTGTGCGGCTGCGCCGCGTGGCGGGGCTTCGCCTGGTTGCGGGGGTGCCGTGGGTGGGTTTCCCCAATTCCCGCCCCCTCCCGGCTGTGCCGATATGCGGCTCCGCCGCGTGGCGGGGCTTCGCCCGGCTGCCGGGGGGCCGGGGGTGGCTGTCCCCGTATCCCGCCCCTTCCCGGAAACCGGGGCTTCGCCCCGGGCCCCGGCGCTGGCCGGTGCGGGCCGGTGGCCGGTGTTGTGCCCACCCACAGCCCCTCGCGGGGCTGCGAGTGCCCACAACACCTCGGGGGCCTGGGGGCGGAGCCTCCAGTTTCGGGAAGGGGCCGGGTTAGGGGAATCCCTCCGCCGACAGCGGCGCTCAGCCACAACCACCGACGGACGGAGTCCGGCGCAGGCGGCCGAAGCTTGTGAGGCCCCCAGGGCCGAACAATGCGAGGACGCCGTCAAGAAGGGGAAGGGCGCCCCTCAGGCGGGCCAGAAGGTGGTGCGCCAGGCGTGGGGGCCCGGGTGGGGGAGGCGGCGCGGGATTACGCGGGCCGGGTCGGACCACTCGGAGGCGGGCCGGGAGCCGGGCGCCGCGGTGGCCGCCGCGGCCGCCCGCGCCTGAACCACCGCCAGTGCGGCGGCCAGCTCCTCGGGGGTCGGGTTGCCCCGGACAACCTTGATCATGTTCCGTCAGCCTCCTGGTCAGAGCGGGATGTTGCCGTGCTTCTTGGGGGGCAGCTGCTCCCGCTTGGAGCGCAGCGAACGCAGGCCGCGGATGATGTGCCGCCGGGTCTCGGCCGGCAGAACCACCGCGTCCACATAGCCGCGCTCGGCGGCGGCGTAGGGGTTGAGGAGGGTGTCCTCGTACTCCCCGGTGAGCCGTGCGCGCAGCTCCTCCTGCTGCTCCGGGGTTTCGGCGGCGGCCAGGGCCTTGCGGTGCAGGATGTTGACCGCGCCCTGGGCACCCATCACCGCGATCTGGGCCGTGGGCCAGGCGAAGTTGAGGTCAGCGCCCAGATGCTTGGAGCCCATGACGTCATACGCGCCACCGAACGCCTTACGGGTGATCACGGTGATCAGCGGCACCGTGGCCTCGGCGTAGGCGTAGATCAGCTTGGCACCGCGCCGGATGATGCCCTGGAACTCCTGCTCCGTGCCGGGCAGGAAGCCGGGTACGTCGACGAAGGTCAGAACGGGGACGTTGAAGGCATCGCAGGTACGGACGAAGCGTGCCGCCTTCTCGCTCGCGTCGATGTCCAGACAGCCCGCGAACTGCATCGGTTGGTTGGCCACGACGCCCACCGGGTTGCCCTCGACCCGGCCGAAGCCGGTGATGATGTTCGGGGCGAACAGCGCCTGGGTCTCCAGGAATTCGCCGTCGTCCAGCACATGCTCGATGGCGGTGTGCATGTCGTAGGGCTGGTTCGCCGAGTCCGGGATGAGGGTGTCGAGCTCACGGTCCCGGTCCGAGGTCTCCAGGTCCACGTCCTCCGGGAAGCCCGGGGGCTCGGAGAGGTTGTTGGAGGGGAGGTAGGACAGCAGGGCCTTGACGTAGTCGATGGCGTCCTTCTCGTCCCCGGCCATATGGTGCGCCACGCCGGAGGTGGCGTTGTGGGTGCGGGCGCCGCCCAGCTCCTCGAAGCCGACGTCCTCACCGGTCACCGTCTTGATGACATCCGGCCCGGTGATGAACATATGCGAGGTCTGGTCGACCATCACGGTGAAGTCGGTGATCGCGGGGGAGTAGACCGCGCCGCCCGCGCAGGGGCCCATGATCAGGGAGATCTGCGGGATCACGCCCGAGGCGTGCACATTCCGGCGGAAGATCTCCGCGAAGAGACCGAGGGCGACCACGCCCTCCTGGATACGGGCGCCACCGCCGTCATTGATGCCGATGACCGGGCAGCCGGTCTTCAGCGCGTAGTCCATCACCTTGACGATCTTCTCGCCGTACACCTCGCCGAGCGAGCCGCCGAAGATCGTGAAGTCCTGCGAGTAGACGCAGACCGGACGGCCGTCCACGGTGCCGTAGCCGGTGACGACGCCGTCGCCGTAGGGGCGGTTCTTCTCGATACCGAAGGCGGTCGAGCGGTGCCGGGCGAACTCGTCCAGCTCGGTGAACGACCCCTCGTCAAGCAGCAGTTCCACTCGCTCCCGGGCAGTGAGCTTGCCCTTCGCGTGCTGCTTCTCGACCGCGCGTGACGAGCCCGCGTGGGTCGCCTCCGTGGCTCGTTGCTGAAAGTCAGCGATCTTGCCCGCGGTGGTGTGGATATCTGGTGTACCTGGGGTGCTTTCCTGCTCGGACACGGGAAGCGGCTCCTACTCGTCCTCGGCGGCTACCGACTCGTAGCGTATCGGCGCGAGCACAAGTCGGCGGTGCGGCGTTGGCCACACCTAGGCTGGCGTTATGACCTCGAATATGCCTCCGAATGACGCTTCTGGCAGCCCCTGGTCCGATCTTGAGCGCCCTCCGCTGAACGCCGCCTCGCTGCGCCGCGCGCTGATCCGGCCGGAGGGCCTCTGGTCCGAGCTGGAGGTGGTCGCCGATACCGGCTCCACCAATACGGACCTGGTCGAACGGATCCGCAAGGGCCCGGTCGAAGAGGGCACCCTGCTCATCGCCGAGCAGCAGACCGCCGGGCGCGGCCGGCTGGACCGCCACTGGGACGCCCCCGCGCGCAGCGGCCTCTTCTTCTCCTTTGTACTACGGCCCGGCACGGGCATCCCGGCCCGGCGCTGGGGCTGGCTGCCGCTGCTCGCCGGGGTCGCGACGGCCACCGCGCTCGCCCGGACATCGGGCGTCGCCACGGCCCTGAAGTGGCCGAACGATCTCCTCGTCGATGTCGACGGCGAGGAGCGCAAGATCGGCGGCATTCTGACGGAGCGGATCGGGGACGCCGCGCACGGCACGGTGGTGATCGGCGTCGGGCTCAATGTCACGCTGCACGCCGATGAGCTGCCGGTCCAGAGCGCGGGCTCGCTGCTGCTGGCAGGTGCCCAGAGCACGGACCGCGATCCGCTGCTGCGCGCCGTACTGCGCTCGATCGAGGACTGGTACCGCAAGTGGCGGGACGCGGACGGTGACGCGGGGGAGTGTGGACTGCAGGAGACCTACGCGGCGGGCTGCGCGACCCTGGGCCGTACGGTACGGGCCGAACTGCCCGGCGGCCGCAGTGTGGAAGGTGAGGCGGTGGCGATCGACGGCGACGGACGGCTCGTCCTGGCGACCGGCAGCGGGGTGGAGCAGCCGGTCGACGTGGGGGACATCGTGCACCTCAGGACGCCTTCCTGACGTGAGCTAGGGCACATCTGCCGTATGGTGGAGAGCCATGGCGCGCGCGGTGGGCGCGGTGGTAGTGATCGGAAGGGCAGTGCGCAGGTACCTGGCAAGGGGCGGGCAGTGACCGCGGACGACTCGGATTTCCCGCCGAGCGAGGAGAGCGCTGAGGCCGGGGCTGACGCTGAGGCCGGGGCCGCAGCCGGAGCCGGTGCCGGAGCCGGTGGCGGGGCTGAGTCCGAAGAGGACCCGATGGCGCTCAAGGTTGAGCAGCTGATCCTCGGCTCGGAACGCCGGTACACGCCCTTCCAGGCCGCGCGGGCGGCCGATGTCCCCATGGAACTGGCGTCCCGCTTCTGGCGGGCGATGGGCTTCGCGGACATCGGCCAGGCGCGGGCGCTGACCGAGGCCGATGTGCTGGCGCTGCGGCGGCTCGCCGGTCTGGTGGAAGCCGGGCTGCTGAACGAGGCCATGGCGATCCAGGTGGCACGCTCCACGGGCCAGACGACGGCCCGGCTGGCGGAGTGGCAGATCGACTCCTTCCTGGAAGGCCTCACGGTGTCGCCGGAGCCCGGGATGAGCCGGATGGAGGTCACCTATCCGCTGGTCGAGCTGTTGCTGCCGGAGCTGGAGGAGTTCCTGATCTACGTCTGGCGGCGGCAGCTCGCGGCGGCGACCGGCCGGGTCGTACAGGCGCAGGACGACGAGGAGATGGTCGACCGGCGGCTGACGGTGGGCTTCGCTGACCTGGTGGGCTTCACCCGGCTGACGCGGCGGCTGGAGGAGGAAGAACTCGGCGAGCTGGTCGAGGCGTTCGAGACGACGGCGGCGGATCTGGTTGCCGCGCACGGCGGGCGGTTGATCAAGACCCTCGGCGATGAGGTGCTGTACGTCGCCGATGAGGTGGGTACGGCGGCCGAGATCGGCCTCCGGATGATCGAGACGCTGGAGAACGACGAGACGATGCCGGAGCTTCGGGTCGGCCTGTCCTTCGGGACGGTCACGACGCGGATGGGTGATGTCTTCGGCAATACGGTGAACCTGGCGAGCAGGCTGACGTCGATAGCGCCCAAGGACGCGGTGCTGGTGGACGGCGCCGTACGGAATGAACTGACGGCCGCCGGGGATGCGCCGGAGTCGGAGAAGGACTCCGACAGCGACGAGGGGACGTCCTACCGCTTTGCCCTTCAGCCGCTGTACCAGCGTCCGGTCCGGGGCCTGGGCATCGTCGAACCATGGCTGCTGTCCCGCCGGGCGTGAGCGTCGGCACCGCGTAGGGTGTGAGCGACCGTTAACTTGGTGGGAGGTCGCGATGACGCGGTACGGCGAGTGGGTTGAGGTCCGTAAGGGCGCGGACACGGGCACGGACGCGGAGGCGGGTACGGGCGCGGGCACATACGTGGCTGAGCTGGTGCTCGACCGGCCGAAGGCCATGAACGCCGTATCGACGGAGATGGCCCGCTGTATCGGGGAAGCGTGCGCCACGCTCGCCGAGGACCACGATGTCCGGGCCGTCGTGCTGACCTCCACCCACGAGCGGGCGTTCTGCGTGGGCGCCGATCTCAAGGAGCGCAACTCCTTCACCGACGCGGAGCTGGGCCGTCAGCGCCCGTACGCCCGCGCCGCCTACAACGGCGTACTGGAGCTGCCGGTGCCCACCGTCGCCGCCGTACACGGCTTCGCGCTCGGGGGCGGCTTTGAGCTCGCACTGTCCTGCGATGTGATTGTCGCGGACCGCACCGCGGTCGTCGGCCTGCCGGAGGTCTCCGTCGGCGTCATCCCGGGCGGCGGCGGCACCCAGCTGCTGCCGCGCCGCGTCGGCGCGGCCCGCGCCGCGGAGCTCATCTTCACCGGGCGCCGGGTGGCGGCGGCCGAGGCCCGCGAGCTGGGCCTCATCGACCAGCTGGTCGATGAGGGCGAGGACCGCGCCGAGGCGCTGGCCCTCGCGGCACGTATCGCCGCCAACTCCCCTGTGGGCCTGCGTGCCGCCAAGCGGGCGCTGCGCACCGGCTGGGGGATGGATCTGCCCGCCGGGCTGGAGGTCGAGGACGCGGCTTGGCGCACGGCGGCGTTCTCTGGTGACCGTGCGGAGGGGGTGGCGGCGTTCAACGAGAAGCGCAAGCCGGAGTGGCCGGGGGAGTAGGGGGTTCCCCTCCTCCCCTCTGCGGCTCCGCCGACTGGCGGGGCTTCGCCCCGGGGCCCGGGTGCCGGGGGTGGGTTTCCCCGTATCCCGCCCCTTCCCGGAAACCGGGGCTCCGCCCCGGGCCCCGGGGGTGGCCCGGTGCGGGCCGGTGGCCGGGTTGTGCCCACCCACAGCCCCTCGCGGGGCTGCGAGTGCCCACAACATCGCGCGTAGCGCGTAGTGGCGTTAAGGATCCTAATCTTGGGCGTATGGGAGATGACGCGCGGCTGAAGGCCGTGGTGGGTCTGGCGCAGGCCATGGCCGCCGCGCACACGCCACGCGAGGTTGCCCATGCCGCCGCGCTGGGGGCTCGGGCCGCGATAGGTGGCTCGTTCGCCGCGGTGTCCGAGTGGGACCGGGCCCGGGGGCGGCTGCGGGTGCTGGTCAATGTGGGGGAGCTGGCGCCGGGTGAGGAGACCTTCCCGGAGGATGAGTCGTATCCGGTGCACGACTTCCCGGAGATCACCGAGTTTCTGCATGAGCGCTGGGCGAACGGCGGCAGTGAGCCGCATGCCTGGGTGGAGGCATCGGAAGGGCCGGAATCAGGGGCCGGCGCGTACTTCCATCAGAGAGTGGCCGCGCTGCGCCGCCGGGGCCGGAGCAGCTGTGTGGTCGCGCCGGTCGTGCTGCATGGGCGGGCGTGGGGCGAGCTGTATGTCGCGCGTGGGCTCGGCGCTCCGGTGTTCGACCGCGACGACGCGGATTTCGCGACGGTGCTGGCCGCCGTGATCGCGGCCGGTATCGCGCAGAACGAGCGGCTGGAGGAGGTACGGCGGCTCGCCTTCACCGATCCGCTGACCGGGCTGGGCAACCGGCGGGCGGTGGATGTACGGCTCGATGAGGCGCTGGAGCGGTACCGGGCGGACGGCACCGTGGTCAGCCTGGTCGTCTGTGACATCAACGGGCTGAAGCGGGTCAACGACGAATACGGCCATGCGGCGGGCGACCGGCTGCTGGAACGCTTCGGCTCGCTGCTGTCGCTGTCCGGCGCGATGCTGCCGGGTGCGCTGGCGGCGCGGCTGGGCGGCGATGAGTTCTGTCTGCTGGCGGTGGGGCCACCGGCGGACGACGTCGTACGGGCGGTGAACGAACTGTGCCGCCGTGCGGGCAATCTGGGCCTGGGCGAGGGGGTGGCCTGCGGTGTCGCGTCGACGGGCGACCCGATCGGTCCATTGCCCTCGGCCCGGCGGCTGCTGCGGCTCGCGGATGCCGCGCAGTACCGGGCGAAGGCGGCACGGTCGGGGAAGCCGGTGGTCGCGGGGCGGGAGATCGTCCACCTCGCGGACGAGACTCCCCCGCCACCGGGCGACCGGCGCCGGTTCCGCGGGCGGGAGAGTGAGTTCCGGGGGCGTGAGGGCTGTGAGGGGCGGTAAGGGGCTGGGCCGTACGCTGCTCGTGACAGAACTAGATTCAGTGCCTAGGGTGCGTGAATATGGATATGCAGAGCACGGTGATAGTGGGGATGTCCGGAGTGAGCGCGGCGGACGTCGTCGCCGTCGCCCGTGAGGGCGCGCGGGTTGAGCTGTCGGCCGAGGCGCTGACCGCGGTCGGCGCGGCACGGCAGTTCATCGACGACCTGGCCGCCAAGCCGGACCCCGTGTACGGCGTCTCGACCGGCTTCGGCGCCCTGGCCGTCCGGCACATCAGCCCCGAGCTGCGCGCCCAGCTCCAGCGCAATATCGTGCGCTCGCACGCCGCCGGGATGGGGCCGCGGGTGGAGCGCGAGGTCGTACGGGCCCTGATGTTCCTGCGGCTCAAGACCGTCGCGTCGGGGCACACGGGAGTACGCCCCCAGGTCGTACAGACCATGGCCGATGTGCTCAACGCCGGGATCACCCCGGTGGTGCACGAGTACGGCTCGCTCGGCTGCTCCGGCGATCTCGCGCCGCTGTCGCACTGTGCGCTGACCCTGATGGGCGAGGGCGACGCGGAGGGCCCCGACGGCGCCGTACGGCCCGCTGGCGAGCTGCTGGCCGAGCATGGCATCGCGCCGGTCGAGCTGCGCGAGAAGGAGGGCCTGGCCCTGCTCAACGGCACCGACGGGATGCTCGGCATGCTCGTGATGGCCTGCGCCGATCTGGCGCGGATCTTCACCTGCGCGGACATTACGGCGGCGCTGTCGCTGGAGGCCCTGCTCGGTACGGAGAAGGTGCTCGCGCCCGAGCTGCACACGATCCGGCCGCATCCGGGGCAGGCCGTCAGCGCGGCGAACATGCTGAAGGTGCTGGCCGGGTCCGGCCTGACCGGTCACCACCAGGACGACGCGCCGCGCGTCCAGGACGCGTACTCGGTGCGTTGCGCGCCGCAGGTCGCGGGAGCCGGGCGGGACACCCTCGCGCACGCCCGGCTGGTCGCGGACCGCGAGCTGGCGGCTGCCGTCGACAACCCGGTCGTGCTGGCGGACGGCCGGGTGGAGTCGAACGGCAACTTCCATGGCGCGCCGGTGGCGTACGTACTGGACTTCCTCGCCATCGCGGCCGCCGACCTCGCGTCGATCGCCGAGCGGCGTACGGACCGGCTGCTCGACAAGAACCGCTCACATGGCCTGCCGCCGTTCCTGGCCGGCGACGCGGGCGTGGACTCCGGGCTGATGATCGCGCAGTACACGCAGGCCGCACTGGTCAGCGAGCTGAAGCGGCTGGCGGTGCCCGCGTCGGTGGACTCGATCCCGTCCTCCGCGATGCAGGAGGACCATGTCTCGATGGGCTGGTCGGCGGCGCGGAAGCTGCGTACGGCGGTGGACAACGTGACGCGGGTGGTGGCCGTGGAGCTGTATGCCGCCGCGCGGGCGGTTGAGCTGCGCGGGGAGGACGGGCTCACGCCCTCCCCGGCGGCGCGCGCGATCCTCGCGGCGGCGCGGGAGGCAGGCGTCGGGGGTGCGGGTGCGGATCGTTTCCTTGCGCCTGATTTGGCGGCGGCGGACGCGTTTGTGCGGGGCGGCGGGCTGGTGGCCGCGGCCGAGTCGGTGACGGGGCCGCTGGCCTAAGGGGGGGTGTCCCCTTATACCGCCCTTTCCGGCTGCGCCGGTGCCGTGCGTGGGTGGGGCTGGGTTTTCCCTCCGCCGCGTGGCGGGGCTTCGCCCGGGTGCGGGGGCGCCGTGGGTGGGTTTCCCCAATTCCCGCCCCTTCCCGGAAACCGGGGCTTCGCCCCGGGGCCCCGGGGTTTGCCGGTGCGGGCCGGTGGCCGGGTGTTGTGCCCACCCGTTCCGCCCCAGCGGAACGACTGCCCACAACACCGGGGGTCTGGGGGCGGCAGCCCCCAGTTTCGGGAAGGGGCTGGGTTAGGGGGATCCCTCCGCCGGCGGAGGGGCCGTCGCGGCAGCGACTGATGTCACTGACGCCGTTAAGAGGGGGAGGTGCGGCGTAGGGAGTGGGTTACCAGGCCCGCGCCCGCCGCCAGGAAGGCGATACCGCCGGTGATGTAGGGCGTCGTATCGAAGCTGCCGGTATCCGCGAGTTGCGGTCCCGTCCCGTTCTGGTCGGCGGACACGGACGTCGGGGGCGGTGTGACCTCGGTCTCCGCTTCATCCGTCGCGTTCGCGGACGGAACAAACCACAGTGCGCAGAGCAATCCCCCCGCGACAGCGGAGGTCACCAGTGGTCGGCGGTGTGCGGCCACTAGGGCCCCCTTCGTGCGGTGAAACGGCAGTGCGGAGGCCGATGTTAGCCAGCGCGGCGGGTCGTGGGGAAGTCCTGCCAGCTCTGCCGCTTACCCTCCGTGGCATGAGCGCAGAAGACACATCCCGATATGTCCGGCTTCAGGTCGAGCTGGTGCTCGAAGTCGCCGACGCCGCCGAGCTGGGCCGAGCCGCCCTTGAGCACATCGAGGGTGATGAGTTCATGCCGGATGAGGAGCGTGGTCACGCCACCACCGCGGTCAATGGTGACGCCGCCGAGGCCATCGCGTATCTCGTCGACCCTTTGGACCTGGTCAACGGTGTGCCCGGGGTCGAGCTCACCCAGGCCTCCTGGAGCAGCGAAACGATCGACTATGACCCGGACGCGGAGGACTGGCAGGTTGACGAAGATCTTCATTGAAGATCTTCATTGAAGGCCTTCAATAACGTATGAACCTGCGGATAGGCGCACATAACGCTTCTGAAATCGTGATCTCGAATGGGTGTCCTGGCCCACAGTTTTACGTAGGGTGGAACCGCGCTACCCCTCCCTCGCGTTCTCATACGTACAACTGTGACGCCACATGCCCGGTTTGCTCATGGGCTGGGGGTCGCTCGGGGAGCCAGAGCTCGGAAGCGTATGGAGAAGCGTGTGATAACGGCCAACAAGCGCCGCAAAGGCCTCGCGGTGACGGCTGCACTGCTCGGAGGCGCCATGTTCCTCACCGCCTGCGGCGGGGAGGACGGCTCCAGCAGGGGAGAGAGTTCGAACGAGGTCGACAAGGCGGCGGCCAAGAACTCCTCGGACGCGCACATATCCATTACGCCCAAAAACGGCTCCGACAACGTCGGCATCAACAATGACGTCAAGGTCACCGTCAAGGGCGGCAAGCTCCATCAGGTGACCATGACGGCCACCGAGGACGGCAAGGCCGTCGAGGGCGAGATATCCGCCGACGGCGCCTGGAAGCCTAAGGACCAGCTGGCGCGCGCGACCGAGTACAAGATCGAGGCTGCGGCCAAGGACAGCGATGGCCTTGAGACCACGCAGAACTCGACCTTCACCACCGTCTCCCCGGCCAACAGCTTCATCGGCTACTTCACCCCCGATGACGGTACGACCGTCGGCGTCGGAATGCCGGTCTCGATCAACTTCGACAAGCCGATCAAGAACAGGAAGGACGTACAGACCGCGATCGAGGTGAATACCTCCAGCGGCCAGGAGGTCGTCGGGCACTGGTTCGACGACAAGCGTCTTGACTTCCGCCCCGAGGACTACTGGAAGTCCGGCGCCAAGGTCGACGTCAAGATGGAGCTCGACGGCGTCGAGGGCGCGGACGGCATCTACGGCGTCCAGGACCGCGAATTCAGCTTTACCATCGGCCGCTCCCAGGTCAGCACCGTGGATGTGGCGGCGTACACGATGACGGTCGTCCGCGACGGCAAGACCATCAAGACCATCCCGATCTCCGCGGGCAGCAAGGAGAACCCGACCTACAACGGTCAGATGGTGATCTCCGAGAAGCACAAGGAGACCCGGATGAACGGTGCCACGGTCGGTTTCACCGATGACGACGGCAAGGGCGAGTACGACATCCCCGATGTGCCGCACGCCATGCGGCTGTCGACCTCCGGCACCTTCATCCACGGCAACTACTGGGGCGCCCCCTTCGGCTCCGGCAACACCAGTCACGGCTGTGTCGGCCTGAAGGACGTCAAGGGCGCGGACGAAAGCTCCACTCACGGCGCCTGGTTCTTCGACAACTCGATGGTCGGCGACCTGGTCGTGGTCAAGAACTCCCCGGACCGCAGCATCGCCCCGGACAACGGCCTGAACGGCTGGAACATGCCCTGGGCCGACTGGAAGGCCGGCTCGGCGGTCTGAGCTGAGCGGGCAGCGTTGTCCAAGGTTGCCCAAGTAGCTGAGCGGTGTGGGCGCCGTCTACGGACCTGGGGGTCCGGGGCGGCGCCCGCTGCTATGCGGCGATCTTGCTGAACTCCCTCAGGAATGCCTCGTCAAACGCCTTGAGGTCAGCCGGCTTCCGGCTGGTGACCAGGATATTGGGCCCGCCGTCACACACCACGACCTGCTCATTCACCCACTCGCCCCCGGCATTGCGGATGTCGGTGCGCAGGCTCGGCCATGAGGTGAGGCGGCGCCCGCGCACCACATCGGCCTCGACCAGGGTCCAGGGCGCGTGGCAGATCGCCGCGACCGGCTTGCCCACGTCAAAGAAGGCCCTGACGAAATCCACGGCATGGTTGTTCATCCGCAGCGCGTCCGGATTGGCGACCCCGCCGGGCAGCACAAGCCCGTCGTAGTCCTCTATCTGCGCCTCGGCCACCAGCCGGTCCACCGCGAAGGTGTCGGCCTTGTCGAGATGGTTGAAGGCTTGCACATCGCTGCTCTTGATGGACAGCACAGACGCCTCTCCCCCGGCTTGGGTCACGGCCGCCAGTGGATCGGTCAGCTCAATCTGTTCCACGCCTTCGTTTGCGACGAGAAAGGCAACCCGCACGTTCCTCACGTCCTTCCCGCGGCTGGCTGCTGCTCGGACCGGACAGGTTCCCCGCCTTCGTGGACGTATTCCCCCAGCTCCCGAGTAGCCACAGCGCGACCGTGTGGCGGCAGCCGGGTGGCCGGTTTCCCCCTACCGTCCTGCCCCGCTTCTGTGTTTCCTTGACGTGCCGACCTGGGGCTGTGGGGGAGTGAGTGATGAGGAAGCGCTGGCGGGGTGCGCTGCTGGCTGTATGCCTGCTGGCCCCAGCCCTGGTCCTGGCCTACGGCTGGACGCAGCCATCCACCTCGGCCCAGAGCACCCAGCCTCCCGAGGACGACCGCCCGGAGTACATCCCCAGCTCGCCCACCCTCCCGGCCTCGAAACCCTCGAAACCCTCCAAGCCCTCCAAGCCCTCCGCCGCACCGCACACGCCACGACCCAGCCGGGTGCTCTACCTGGGCGATTCCCTCGCCATGGAGTCCCAGAACGCGCTGGGCCAGTGGCTCCAGAAGTCAGGACAGACGTCGTACCGAAGCGCCCCGTACTCCGGTACGACGCTCTGCGACTATCTGGAGGGCAGACCGGCTGACTCCCTGGTGCCGGACAAGGACAAGGCGGCCGCCCTGGTCCGCACCTTCAAACCGGGAGTCATCGTGCTCCAGTTCTGGGGGAACTCCTGGGGCTACACCCCGTGCATGGACGAGACCCAGTCGGACACCCCCGCCTACTACGCCCGCTACGCGTCCGACGCGAGGGCGCTGACGGCCGAGATCGCCGCGTCCGCCAAACGGGCCGGAATTCCCCGCCCGAAGATCGTCTGGGTTCTCCAGGGCCCGGACGCCTTCAACCGGGACCGTGTCCGCAAGGTCAACGACCTCTACCGGTCACACGCCGCCGCCACCGGTGACCTCCTCGCCGACGCGGGCCGCCGGGTAAGCCCGGCGAACGACCGGTACACATACGCCCGGCAGCTCCCCTGCAACGCCTACGAGCGCACCCGGCCCGGCTACTGCACAGGCGACGTCACCCAACTCCACCGCGCCGACGACCCACTTCACTTCTGTCTGGCCCCCACCACCTCAACACCCAGGCCCTGCCCCCGCCCCTCCCCGGGCATTGACCGCTATACCAAGGCCATAGCGGACACGGTCACCGACTACCTCAGGGGATGACCAGGCGAGCGCGCTGCGGCTTGTGACACGGCTCAGCCGCCGATGGGGATGTTGACGCCGGACAGTCCGGCGCGCCGCCCAGCGGTCGCCGACTGGGCAGCGGTAAGCGTCTGTTCGCCGTCAGCCGTCTGCCGGGGCGATCCCCACCGGGCAGGAGACCCCCGTGCCGCCGATGCCGCAGTATCCGGCCGGGTTCTTGTCCAGGTACTGCTGGTGGTAGGGCTCGGCCGGGTAGAAGGGGCGGCTTTCGGCCGGGACGATTTCGGTGGTGATGTCGCTGTAGCCGTTGCCCGTCAGCATGCGCTGGTAGGCCTCGCGGGAGGCCTCGGCCTCCTTGTGCTGGGCGGGGGAGTGGGTGTAGATCGCTGAACGGTACTGGGTGCCGACGTCGTTGCCCTGGCGGAAGCCCTGGGTGGGGTCGTGGGACTCCCAGAAGAGCTTGAGCAGCTGGCCGTAGGAGACATGCGCGGGGTCATAGACGACGCGGACCGCTTCCGTGTGGCCCGTCAGACCGGAACAGACCTCCTCGTAGGTCGGGTTCAGGGTGTAGCCGCCCTGGTATCCGGCCAGGGTGGTCCAGACTCCGTCCCGCTGCCAGAACTTCCGTTCCGCCCCCCAGAAGCACCCCAGACCGAAGTCAGCGATCTGCAGGTGATCGGGGTACGGGCCGAGCAGCGGAGTGCCCAGGACCGTATGCCGGTCCGGGAGCGTGAACGTGGGGTCCGGTCGGCCCCTGAGGGCCTCCTCCAGGGAAGGGAGACGTTTCCTGTGGCTGCCGAAGATCATCGTTCCCTGCTCCCTCAGTACGCCGGAGGTGTCGCCGCCGGATTGCCACCCTGGCCCTCAAAGCCCGCTACCGCCAGCGCGCGGTAGGAGGCGTACTCCCCGGCCGGGTTGCCGCTGTTTACCCACGGTACGGCGCCGACGTAGCCGTCGACCATGCGCAGCGCCTCCATCGCCTCGTCGTAGCGCTCCGCGCGGACCAGGAAGCAGAGCAGCAGATGGACCACGTGGGGGCGTACCGGGTGGTCGTCGGCGACGCTGTCGACCGCGAACTCCGCCGCCTCGATGGCGTCCTCGACGACCTTGCTCTGGTACATCCCGCGCACCAGGTCGACCTCCGGGAGGTGGTCATAGACCGCGAAGAGGGGGAGCGCGGGAAGGAGACTGCCGGGCGGGGCACTGGCCGCCGCGCTCTGCGCGAAGCCGTAGGCCTCGTCCCGGGAGCCGTGCCATTTCTCCGACCAGTACGGCAGCGCGGCCAAGTGGGCGCCCATATGGGTCCGCGCCCGCCGGGTGACCTGGTGCCACAGGGCTTCGAAGTCCACCTTGCGGTAGCTCAGCGAGCGGGCGATGAACAGCTCGGTGATGTACGGCGTCGGGTCCGCGTCGGCCAGCCGGGCCGCCTCATGGGCGACGTTGCGGGCCTCTTCGAGGATGATCCGGTGGTCCGCCGAGCCGGGGTACGCCAGCGCCTGCCAGACCAGGAACTGCGCGTACACCTGCGCGCCGCCCGGGTCCTGCGGCTGCTCGGAGCGCCAGTTCCGCAGCCAGCGGGCGTCCTGCGGCTGTGCCCCAAGTGCCCCCTGTGCCCCCTGGGCCCCTTCCTGGGGGGCCTTGCTGAAGGAGATCCCGCTGCTGGCCGGCTCCGTGGTGTCCACGGGGACACCGGCCGCGCGGGCCTGTGCCAGCTCCATCGCCGCTGCGCCCGCCAGCGACTGCACCCGCTGCCAGCGCAGCTCGTAGTCGTCGCCGGTCAGCGCGAGCAGCTGGGCGACCGGGCGCCAGTCCTGGGTGCGCTGGGTCTCGTCCAGCGCCTCGACCAGCTCCGGGTCGGGCCCGGGCAACCGCACATCGAGCTCGTCGACCGGTACGAAACCGTACGCACGCTGGTCTTCGGACCGGCTCAGGCCCTGGGTGGCCGCCTTGACGGCCTTGCGGCGGCGCAGGTGCGGGATCACGAAGAAACCGAGGACGGCGCCGACCAGAATGAGGAACAGCAGGAACTCCATGGGTCCACGGTACGGCGCATTACGCTCGTGCCATGAGTCACCAGCATTTCGAGACCCTCGCCATTCACGCCGGACAGGAGCCGGACGCCGCCACCGGCGCCGTCGTCCCGCCCATCCACCAGGTGTCGACGTACAAACAGGACGGGGTCGGGGGGCTGCGCGGCGGCTATGAGTACAGCCGCTCCGCGAACCCGACCCGGACCGCGCTGGAGGAGAACCTGGCCGCGCTGGAGGGCGGCGGCCGTGGTCTCGCCTTCGCCTCCGGGCTGGCGGCCGAGGACTGCCTGCTGCGCACCCTGCTCACGCCGGGTGACCATGTGGTCATCCCGAATGACGCGTACGGCGGTACCTTCCGGCTCTTCGCCAAGGTCGTCGAGCGGTGGGGAGTGGAGTGGTCGGTCGCCGACACCTCCGACCCCGAGGCGGTACGGGCGGCGCTCCGGGACCGTACGAAGGTGGTCTGGGTGGAGACCCCGAGCAACCCGCTGCTCGGTATCACCGATATCGCGCAGCTCGCGGATATCGCCCGGACGGCCGGGGCCCGGCTGGTGGTGGACAACACCTTCGCCAGCCCATATCTGCAGCAGCCGCTGGCGCTGGGCGCGGATGTCGTCGTGCACTCCACGACGAAGTACATGGGCGGGCATTCGGATGTGGTGGGCGGCGCGCTGGTGACCGCGGACGCCGGGCTCGGTGAGGAGCTGGCCTTCCACCAGAACGCGATGGGTGCGATCGCCGGGCCCTTTGACTCCTGGCTGGTGCTGCGGGGCATCAAGACCCTCGCGGTGCGGATGGACCGGCACAGCGCGAACGCGGCGCGGGTCGCGGAGATGCTGGTCGCGCACGGGAAGGTGACCGAGGTCTTCTATCCCGGGCTGCCCTCGCACCCCGGGCACGAGACCGCGGCCAAGCAGATGCGGTCCTTCGGCGGCATGGTCTCCTTCCGGGTCGCGGGCGGTGAGGAGGCCGCGGTCGAGGTTTGCAACCGCGCCGAGCTCTTCACGCTGGGGGAGTCCCTGGGCGGTGTGGAGTCGCTGATCGAGCACCCGGGGCGGATGACGCACGCCTCGGCGGCGGGCTCGGCGCTTGAGGTCCCGGCGGATCTGGTGCGGCTGTCGGTCGGCATCGAGTCGGTCGACGACCTGCTGGCGGATCTGACGGCGGCGCTGCGGTAGGGGGCTCCGCCCCCGCTGGTCACCAGCTGAAGCCCGGTGGGGTCGCTGGGGCCGGTGGGGTGCGGACCGCCCAGACCGTGAGGGCGAGGACGGCCAGGCAGAGCAGGGCCCAGAGCGCGGCGCGGGCTGCGCGGCGGCGGCGCAGGAGCCGGTGGCCGCGCAGGGCCGCGCGGGCGGTCAGATCCGGGGGTACGGGCGGATGGGGGCCGTCCAGCAGGCGGCGGACCTGCTCCTCCTTACGGTCCGGCGGGCTCATCGGCTGCGCACAGTGGACACCGCCCGGGTGCACAACGTCCGGACCCGCTCGACCGGCAGCCCGAGCCCGGCGGCGGTCTGCTCCTCGGCGATGCCCTCATACAGCCGCAGCACCAGCACCAGCCGCTCCCGCGGGGTGAGCCGGCTGAGCGGCCCGCCGCGTGGACGCCGGTGCCGCCAGGCCGTACGCGCGAAGTGGGTGGCGAGCTCCTGGCGGGCGTGGTCGTACGGGTCCGCGCCACGCAGCCCGTCCCATGCCGCGTACGTACGGGACAGCGCCACCGTCAGCAGCCGCTCTGCGGCGGGGCAGGCCCGCCCGGGCGGCTCGGTCGTCAACAGCGCGGCGGCATGCAGCAGTCGGCCTGCCGCGCCCGCGACAAACGTTTCGAATTCCCGGGCGCGGCGGCAATCTTGGGCATCCCGCCGCGCTCCCACCCTGCTATAGGACGGCAGCGGACCGCAGCGGTCAAGAGGTCCCGAGGCTGGGAGGCTGCGACTCTACGACGACTCCAGGACGCTACGAAGGCGTGACCGATGACTGCAGTTCGGAGAAGGCGCTGTTGAAGCGCGTGAGGAGCGCGCAGAACGTATCGCGCTCCTCCTCCGACCAGTCCTCGGTCAGCAGCGCCATCAGCTCGCGCCGCGAGGCCCGCACCTGCTCCAGGCGGCTGGCGCCACGCGGGGAGAGCTGCAGGACGACGGCACGGCCGTCCTCCGGGTGCGAAGTCCGTTTGACCAGGCCGGAGTCGACCAGCGGTGCCACCTGGCGGGTCACCGTCGAGGAGTCGATACCCATACCGGCGGCGAGGGCTTTCACACCGGTCGGGCCATCCTGGTCCAGCCGGTTGAGCAGCAGATACGCGGCGCGGTCCATGGAGTTGCGGGCCTGGCCGACGCCGCCCAGCCGGGTCTGTTCGGCACGGCGGGCGAAGAGGGCGACTTGGTGCTGCATCGCGTCGAGAAGAGGGGCGTCCGGGCGGTCTGAGTGCTGCAGCTCGTTCTGGAGCTTGTTCTGGACCTTGTTCTGGGGGGCGTTCTGATCGATATCAGTCGTCATGTCCGGGTGCGTGGGCATGGCCGGGGTGCTCGCTTCTTTGGAAGTACGACGTGGGAACGGTTGAGAGGGTGAGGCACAGAGTACGCGGGTCGGGCCCGTCCCGTACCAGTGCTGCGAGAACCAGTGGGCCCGGGCTGCGAGACTGGCAACATGGTTGCCAGTGCCAGTGCCAGTGCCCGTGCCCTCACCGTCGACGACATCAGTCTCGCCCAGAAGACGCTCTCCGGGGTCGCCCGGATTACGGCGATGGAGGGCAGCCGCCATCTCACGCGGCTGGTCGGCGACCCGGTCCACCTCAAGTGCGAGAACCTGCAGCGCACCGGCTCCTTCAAGATCCGGGGCGCCTATGTCCGTATCGCCGCCATGTCCCCCGAGGAGCGGGCCCGCGGTGTGGTCGCCGCCAGCGCGGGGAACCACGCGCAGGGCGTCGCCCTCGCCGCTTCCCTGCTCGGGGTGAGCTCGACCGTCTTTATGCCGGTCGGCGCCCCGCTGCCGAAGCTCGCGGCCACCCAGGACTACGGCGCCGAGGTACGGCTGCACGGCCAGGTCGTGGATGAGGCGCTGCACGCCGCGCAGGAGTACGCGGCGGAGACCGGCGCGGTTTTCATCCACCCCTTTGACCACCCGGACATCGTCGCCGGGCAGGGCACGGTGGGGCTGGAGATCCTGGAGCAGTGCCCGGAGGTGCGCTCGATCGTCGTCGGGGTCGGCGGCGGCGGGCTCGCGGCCGGCATCGCGCTCGCGGTGAAGTCGCTGCGTCCCGATGTCAAGGTGATCGGCGTACAGGCGGAGGGCGCCGCGGCCTATCCGCCCTCGCTCGCCGCCGGGCATCCGGTGGCGCTGGACTCGGTGTCGACGATGGCGGACGGCATCAAGGTGGGACGGCCCGGCGATGTGCCGTTCAAAATCATTGGCGAGCTGGTCGATGAGGTCCGTACTGTTTCCGAGGACGCGCTTTCGAGTGCGCTGCTGCTCTGCCTGGAGCGGGCCAAACTGGTCGTCGAACCGGCGGGTGCCAGCCCGGTGGCGGCGCTGCTGTCCGAGCCGGAGTCCTTCGATGGACCGGTCGTCGCGGTGCTGTCCGGGGGCAATGTCGATCCGCTGGTGCTCCAGCGCACGCTGCGGCACGGCATGGCGGCGGCAGGGCGCTATCTGTCGCTGCGGCTGCGACTGACGGACCGCCCGGGGGCGCTGGCGGCGCTCCTGGGGGAATTGTCAGTGGCGGACGCTAACGTCCTCGATGTGAGCCATGTACGGACCGACCCACGGCTCGGGCTCACGGAAGCGGAGGTGGAGCTGCACCTGGAGACC
Organism: Streptomyces gobiensis; assembly: GCF_021216675.1. Classification (NCBI taxonomy): domain Bacteria; kingdom Bacillati; phylum Actinomycetota; class Actinomycetes; order Kitasatosporales; family Streptomycetaceae; genus Streptomyces; species Streptomyces gobiensis. The sequence continues at coordinate 3,743,041 of NZ_CP086120.1, forward strand.
AAGGGGCCGGAGCACTGCGTCGACGTAGCGGCGGCGCTGCGCAAGGCCGGTTACACCGTCATGGGGTGAAGGAACTCCCCGGTTGGTGAATAACGCGATGTATCGGGTCTTTACAAGGTGCCGTCTGCTGCGCTGTGAACTTACGATTCTTTCCTTTAATACCCCATAGCTTTGGGAGACCACACATGCCAGGCGCCATATACGCCGAAGGTCTGGTGAAGACCTTCGGCGATGTCAGGGCTCTGGACGGCGTTGACCTCGATGTCCCAGAAGGCACCGTGCTCGGCCTGCTCGGCCCGAACGGCGCCGGTAAGACCACCACCGTGCGGGTGCTCACCACCCTGCTGCAGCCGGACAGCGGCGCGGCGGTCGTCGCGGGGCTCGATGTCCTCAAGTACCCCAATGAGGTACGCCGTTCCATCGGTCTGTCCGGTCAGTTCGCGGCGGTCGATGAGTACTTGACCGGCCGGGAGAATCTCCAGATGGTCGGCCAGCTCTACCAGATGTCCGCGCGCGACGCGAAGAAGCGGGCCGGTGAGCTGCTGGAGCGCTTCAACCTCGCCGATGCCGCCGACCGCACCGCCAAGACGTACTCCGGCGGTATGCGACGGCGCCTCGACCTCGCGGCCGCGCTGGTCGTCAGCCCGCCGGTGATGTTCATGGACGAGCCGACCACCGGTCTGGACCCCCGTAACCGGCAGGGGCTGTGGGATGTCATCCAGGAGTTGGTCGCCGGTGGCACCACCCTGTTGCTGACCACGCAGTATCTGGAGGAGGCGGACCGGCTCGCCGATGACATCGCCGTCGTCGACCACGGCAAGGTCATCGCCCGGGGCAGCTCCGACCAGCTCAAGGCCCAAACGGGTGGCGAGCGGGTCGAGGTCGTCGTGCACGACCGTGAGCACATCCCCAGCGTCGAGGAGGTCCTGCACGGCCGGAGCCTCGGCAAGGGCGAGGTCACCATCGATCAGCACACCCGCAAGCTGACCGTGCCGGTCACCGGCGGCGCCAAGCTGCTGGCCGAGATCATCCGCGATCTCGACGCACGCGGTATCGAGATCGACGACATCGGGCTGCGCCGCCCGACCCTGGACGATGTCTTTATCTCGCTGACCGGTCACGCGGCCGAGGAGCGGGCGGACGACGAGGAAGAGACCGCGGAGGTTGCCAAGTGAGTGTCACAGCGCCCCGCAAGGTCATTGTCCCCAGGGGCGGCGGAGGCATCGGCCAGTCCGTTTCCGACTCCCTCATCGTCGCCAAGCGCAACCTCATCCGGATGCTCCGCATCCCCGAGGTCATCATCTTCGGACTGATCCAGCCGATCATGTTCGTGGTGCTGTTCAGCTATGTCTTCGGCGGTTCGATCAACATCCCGGGAGCCGGTCTTGACCCTGGTGCCTACCGCGAGTTCCTGATGGCGGGCATCTTCGCGCAGACCGTCACCTTCGCCACGGCGGGTGCGGGAGCGGGTATCGCCGAGGATATGCACAAGGGCCTCATCGACCGCTTCCGCTCACTGCCGATGGCGCGGGGCGCGGTCCTGACGGGGCGTACGCTCGCGGACGCGGTGCAGACCGCGCTCACGCTGGTGGTGCTGGCCATCGTCGCGCTGCTGGTCGGCTGGCGCGCGCACGACGGCATCCTGAAGGCGCTGGCCGCCTTCGGCCTGCTGCTGCTCCTCGGGTACGCCTTCACCTGGATCGGCGCGCTGATCGGCCTCACGGTCCGTACGCCGGAGGCGGCCACCTCCGGCGGGCTGATCTGGCTCTTCCCGCTGACCTTCATCTCCGTCGCCTTCGTACCGTCGGAGAACATGCCGACGTTCCTGCGGCATGTCGCCGAGTGGAATCCCTTCAGTGCGACGGTGATGGCGTGCCGCGATCTCTTCGGCAACCTGCCGGTGGGGTACGAGGCGCCGGCCGCCTGGCCGATGCAGCATCCGGTGATCGCCTCGGTGATCTACTCGCTCCTGATCATCATCCTGTTCCGCACGCTGGCAGTCCGCAAATACCGCTCCGCAACAGCCTGACGGGATACCTTCCCCGGCCCCACCCCTTCCCGGCTGTACTGATTTGCGGCTCCGCCGCGTGGGGGGGCTGCCGCCCCCAGACCCCCACCCCCCGGTTGTGGGCACTCGCAGCCCCGCGAGGGGCTGTGGGTGGGCACAACACCGGCCACCGGCCCGCACCCGGCCAACCCCCATGGGCCCCGGGGCGAAGCCCCGGTTTCCGGGAAGGGGCGGGAATTGGGGAAACCCACCCACGGCACCCCGCAGCCGGGCGGAGCGCCGCCACGCGGCGGAGCCGCATGTCGGTGCAGCCGGGAAGGTGGGGGCGCCTCCCAGCGGTAGCTGGGGAAGGGATACGGGCAACCCCACCCACGGCACCCCCGCAGCCGGGCGAAGCCCCGCCGCGCGGCGGAGCCGCATATCGGTGCAGCCGGGAAGGGGCGGGATACGGGGAAACCCGCCACCCCGGCACCCCCGCAACGGGCGCAAGCCGCGCCGCGCGGCGGAGCCGCACCGCGGTAGGCGGGACCCGGCTCAGCGGAGCAGGGCCTCCAGCACCTTGGGGTCCGCCGTAGGGGCGTCACACGTAAAGCCGCGGCACACATACGCCGCCGCCCGACCATCCAGCAACGGCCGGTCAGCCAGCAACGGCACACCCGTCTCCCCCGGCTCCCCGACCGCGACCGCCGCCCCCGGCGCCGCGCCCAGCAGCGCCGTGCGGTGCAACCGGTCGGTGGCCGGGTCACCGGCCGGGCCGATGACGGCGACCTCGCGGGGACCGTCCAGCGCGGCCTCGGCCACCGCCAGCCCCCAGCCGATGAACCGCGGCGCCCGCCCGCTCAGCGCCTTCACGACACCCAGCGCCCGCTCCGCTGCCTCCCGGTGGCGGCTGCTGCCCGTATAGGCCGCGTACGTCAGCAGCGCACCGGCCGCGGAGGTCCACCCGGAAGGGGTGGCGCCGTCGGTCGGGTCCTGCGGGCGGCGAATGAGCCGTTCAGCGTCGTCGGCGGTGTCATAGAGCGTGCCGTCCGCAGCGGTGAAGTGGCGGAGCACGGCATCCAGCAGGATCCCGGTGAGGTCCAGCCAGGGGGTCTCACCTGTGACGGAGTAGAGGGTGAGGAAGCCCTCGGCGACACAGGCGTAGTCGTCCAGCACACCCGCGCTGGGACCGGCGAGGCCCTCACGGGACGTACGCACCAACCGGCCACGGTCATCCGTATGCACCCCGACGAGCAGATCGGCGGCGGCCGTCGCGGCATCGACCAGATCCGGGCGGTCGAAGTACGCACCGGTCTCGGCCAGTGCCGCGATCGCGAGCCCGTTCCAGGCGGCGACGATCTTCTCATCCCGGCCCGGCCGCGGCCGCCGCTCCCGTGCGGCGTACAGCCGGTCCCGTACGGACGCGATTCGGTCGGCGTCCGCCAGGCCCTCCCGGTCGGGCAGCTGAAGGACCGACGCCCCTTCCTCAAAGGTGCCCTCTTCGGTGACGCCGAAGTACCGCGCGGCCAGCTCGGCGTCTTCCTCGCCCAGCGCCTTCCGAAGCTGCACGGGCGTCCAGGCGTAGAAGGCACCCTCCTTGTGCCGTCCCGCGCCTCCCGTGCCTCCCGCGCCGCCCTCCTCGTCCGGCACCGGGCTGTCGGCGTCCAGCGCCGAGGCGAAACCGCCCTGCTGGGTGCCCAGTTCCCGGACCATGAAGTCGGCCGTCTCCAGCGCGATCCGCCGCGCCTGGTCGGAGCCGGTGGCCCGCCACAGATGGGCGTAAACCCGACATAGCAGCGCATTATCATAAAGCATCTTCTCGAAGTGCGGCACCGTCCAGTCGGCGTCCACCGCGTAGCGGGCGAAGCCACCGCCGAGCTGGTCGTAGATGCCGCCCCGGGCCATCGCCTCGCAGGTCGCCTGCACCATCTGGAGCGCGCCCTCGGCGCCGGTGCGGGCGTGGTGCCGCAGCAGAAACTCCAGCACCATCGACGGCGGGAACTTCGGCGCCCCGCCGAACCCCCCGCGTACCGCGTCGAATTCCCGGGTCAGTCCCAGCAGCGCGGCGGCCAGATCATCGGCCCCGGGCTGCTGCGGGGCGTCGAAGGCGAGGGTGCGCCCGGCCAGGTCACGTACGATCCGCCCGGCGACCTCCGCGACCTCGTCCCGCCGGTCCGCCCATGCGGCCCGTACGCCCTCCAGCACCTGCCGGAAGGACGGCATACCGTGCCGGGGCGCGGGCGGGAAGTAGGTGCCGAAGTAGAAGGGCTCGCCGTCCGGGGTCAGGAAGACCGTCATGGGCCAGCCGCCCTGCCCGGTGGCGGCCTGCACGGCCTCCATATAGACGGAGTCGACATCGGGCCGCTCTTCGCGGTCGACCTTGATGTTGACGAAGTGCTCGTTCTGGTACGCGGCGGTCTCGTCGTCCTCGAAGGACTCATGCGCCATGACATGGCACCAGTGGCAGCTGGAGTACCCCACGCTCAGCAACACCGGCACCGCCCGCTGTCTCGCCTCCTCGAACGCCTCCGGCGACCAGGGCCACCAGTCGACGGGGTTGTCGGCGTGCTGCAGGAGGTACGGGGACGTCTCAGCGGAGAGTCGGTTGGCCATATCCCCATCCTGCCTGACTCGCCAGCGGGGAAAGCCCAGGGAACGCCGCGCGCCCAGCGATCACGCACGGTGACCCCTGCCGCGGCGCAGTTTCCCGGAAGGGTGTTAGAGATCCGCCAGAGGCGGAAGACTTGCTGCCACGGGTTGACGAAGGGGAACGTATGACGGGGGCGACGATGAAGCTGAACGAGGGTCATCGTGCGGCGGCGGAACAGGTGTTGGCGCAGGCGGTCGAGGAAGAGGTGCGGCGCTCCGGCGGGGCGACCGACGGGAGCGTGCTGTTCGCGCGGGCGCGGGCGGCGCTGGATGAGATGGCCGGGCGTGCGGGCGAGGAGTACACCGCCTACGCACGGGCGCTGGCCGCCGCCGCACCCGGGCGGCTCGCGGAACGGTTCACGGGGCGGGCCCTGGGCCCGGCTGTGGGCGCCGTGTGCGCCGCCGGAGTGGCGATTTTGCTCTTCGACCGGGGCCATGGCTTCGGGGACGCGGTGGGCGCCGCCATGGTGGTCGCCGTGGTGGGCGCGTTCGGAGCGCTGCTGCAGATTCTGATCGCCCATCTGTGGGCGGCCCAGCGGGGCGCCGGGGCGCACCATCAGCCCGGCGGTGTCGAGGCGTTACGGCTGGAGTGGCTGACGGCGCTGGAGGTGCGCGGCATACGGCCGTATCTGGAGCAGCAGCGCATGGTCGCCCCCCGGGCGTCACGCGGCGGCAGCGGCACCCGGCGGCGTACGCAGCCACAGCTGCGGGGCCGGGACCGCAGCGCCGCGAACCGCCGCCGGTCCGTACTGGAGCAGTCGTTCGGTCATCTCCCGGCCCCCGACGAGCCGTTCGCCGGACGCAAGGGGCAGCTCACGCAGATCGCCCAGTGGGTGCACCAGGCACGGGCCAGCACGCAGACCCAGCCGACCGTGGTGGTGCTGCACGGGCCGCCGGGGTCGGGGCGTACGACGCTGGCGGTCCGGGCCGCACATGAGCTCCGCGATCAGTTCCGTGGGGCCTGCCTGGTCGATATGCGTGGCGACACCCAGGAGGGGACGCCGCTGACCACGCGGGAGGCGCTGCTGCATCTGCTCAACCGGCTGGGCGCGCCACGGGAGCAGCTGCTGTTCCGGGAACGCCCGGCGCAGGACCAGAATCTGCGGCGGCTGACCGAGCTGTATCACCGGCATCTCGCCGGGCTGCCCGTCACCGTCGTACTGGATGACGCCACCGACGCGGAGCAGGTGGCCGCTCTGGTGCCGGGGCGTTCCGACAGCCTCATCCTGGTCACCGCGCCGGAACCGCTCCAGCTGCCGCCGGAGCTGCCCGCCTGGGTGCACCAGATGGAGCTGGGCGCGCTGGATACGGCGGGCGCGGAAGCGGTGCTGCGGGCGGCCGCCACGGAAGCGGCGGCTCAGCCGTCAGGACAGCACGCGTATGACCACGCGTATGACCGGATCCGCGAGCTGTGCGGCGGGCTGCCGTTCCCGCTGCGGCTCGTGGGGTCGGCGCTGTCGGCGGAGCGCGGCGCCTCGGCGGTGGCCGACGATCTGGCGGCGTACGGTCCCGTCGGCGCGCTGACCCCGATGCAGCGGACGCTGGCGCTGCGCTACGCCGACCAGTCCGAGCCGGCCCGGCGACTGCTGCGGCGGCTCGCCCTGGCCGGGCGGGCCAGCCTGGGCGCGGCGGCGGGGGCGGCGCTGCTGGCCACCGGTGAGCACGAGGCCGGGAGACAGCTGAAGGCGCTGGCCCACGCCGGGCTGATCCAGCATGTGCGCGGCGACCGCTACCGGCTGCACGGTCTGGTGCGGCGCTTCGCACTGGACCGGCTGCTGGACGAGGAGACCACCGAGGAGCGGGCCGCCGCGCAGGAGCGGCTGATCCACTCCTATGCGGAGCTGGCGGACTCGGTGATCCGGATGGTGGACGGCAAGACGTCGACGCGGGCGGATGAGTTCGGCAGCCATGGCTTTCCGTCGCTGGACGCGGCGCTGCGCTGGCTGGACGACGAGTCGAGCTTCATCACGGCGGCGCTGCGGCACGCGGATGAGGGCGTGGACCAGTCGGCTGTACTGCATCTGCTGGGCGCGCTGTGCGACTACTGCCTGCTGCGCGGTGATCTCTACCGGCTGGGTGAGCTGAATGAGCTCACCCAGGCCATAGACCAGGGGTTGCTGACCCGGTCCGTGCAGTGGCGCACCGGTGTCGCGGCCCGGCAGCTCGGGGAGCTGGACCGGTCGCACACGACCCTGGCCTCGGTGGTCAATCTCTATCTGGAGGCCGAGCACCCGGCGGGCGCCGCCCGCACCCTGCGCGAGCTGGGCATCACCCTGCACCATCAGGGGCAGCTGCGGGACGCCGCCGCCAAACTGAACCAGGCGCTGGAGCTACAGGCCCACGAGGGACTGCGCGGCGACCGGGCATGGACACTGCACGCGCTGGCAGCGGTCGAGCGGGACCGTGGCCGGGTGCCCGAGGCGATGGACATGCTGCAGGAGTCCCTCACCCTGCATCAGGAGAGCGAGAGCGTGCACGGCCAGGCGTGGGCGCACTACCACCTCGGCCAGACCCTGCTGCGCGGCGGCGAGGTGCCGGGCGCCGAGGCAGAGCTGCACCAGGCGCTGGAGGACTACCGCCGCACCCAGGACGGCCGTGGCCAGGCCTGGGCGCAGACTCAGCTGGCCCGGGCACGGCTGTACGCCGAGAACGTCGGGGACCCCACGGAAGCCGTGGAGCAGCTGCACGGCGCGCTGCTGCGGCACCGGGAGAACGAGGACGCGCGCGGCGAGGCGTGGACGCTGTACTACCTGGGCCTCGCACTGGAGGAGTCCGGTAACCGGGACAGCGCGGTGCAGGAGCTGGAACGGGCCCGGGCGAGCTTCAGCCGGATGCGGGACATGTACGGGCTGGCCTGTGCCCGGCACCATCTGGGCCGGGTCACCCGGGACCAGCGGGCGACCCGTACGGGTTCGCTGCACAACAGCGGCTTCGCGCGGCAGCTGCTGCAGGACGCCCGGACGGACTTCAGGCGGGCGGGGGTGGCGCACGGCGAGGCATGGTCATGCCTGGAGCTGGCGGTGATCGACGCGGGCAACGGTAAGCCGTCGCAGGCGCTGGAGCTGGTGGATGAGGCGCTGGGGCTCTTCTCGGCCGGTTACGGCGTCGAGCCGGGCGCCGTCCCGGACCAGCGGGGCGCCGACTGGGCCCGCTTCCTGCGCTGCACGCTGCTGCCCTTTGCCTCGCCGGGCGGCTCGGTGGTGGGCGTCGCGGTGGCCCAGGAGGAGCTGGCGGGGCTGCTGCGGGAGGGCCATCCGGCCCGGGATCCGGTGCTGGAGGACAGTGCGGAGGCGTATGCCCTGATGCTGGAACGGGGCATCGAGCCGGAGTCGGGGTGGCGGGTGTGGCAGCTGGGTATGGTTCCCAGCCGCCAGTCCCGGGACGTGATGGGCGCAGCGGGGCGGCTGCTTCCCTGACCCCGCGCCTCCCCGGCTGTGCCGGTATGCGGTTCCACCGCGCGGCGGGGCTTCGCCCCGGGGGTGGGGTGCCCGGGGTGGGTGTCCCCGTATCCCGGCCCTTCCCGGCTGTGTCGATATGCGGCTCCGCCGCGTGGCGGGGCTTCGCCCGGTGGCGGGGTTGCCGTGGGTGGGTTTCCCCTATGCCCGCCCCTTCCCGGAAACCGGGGCTTCGCCCCGGGCCCCGGGGTTGGCCGGTGCGGGCCGGTGGGCGGTGTTGTGCCCACCCGTTCCGCCCTGCGGAACGACTGCCCACAACACGGGTGGGGGTCTGGGGGCGGCAGCCCCCAGTTTTGGGAAGGGGTGGGTCAGGGGAAACCCACCCGGTCAGGGGTTCGGCTTCTCTTCGTCGAAGTCGACCTTCTGCATGTGGCGGTTCATGGACTTCATCAGAAACCAGACCCCCAGCCCCATCAGGGCGAAGACGATGAAGCCGAGGACGCCGGGCGTCACCTTGTTCTCGTCCAGCTCCTTCGCGAGCTGGACGAGCTCGGGCGCGTACGTCAGGGTCGCGGTGGCACTCATGGCGTCAATTGTCGCGGATGCCGGCGAAGAGGTCGTCCTCGGGTAGGGACGTATCCACGAGCGACCTCGCGAGCTCGTACTCCTCCGTCGGCCAGACCTCCTGCTGGACATCCATCGGCACCCGGAACCAGCCGCCGTCCGGGTCGATCTGTGTCGCGTGCGCGATCAGCGCCTTGTCACGGACCTGGAAGAACTCCGCGCACGGAATGTACGTCGTCAGGTCACGGTCCTTCTTCTGGAACTCGTCCCAGCGCTTGAGCCACTCCTCGTACGGCGAGTCCATGCCGCGCTCCAGCAGCGCCTCATGCAGGGCGAGGGTGCGCGGCCGGTTGAAGCCCTGGTTGTAGTAGAGCTTCTGCGGCTGCCAGGCCGGGCCCGCCTCCGGGTACCGGGAAGCGTCCCCCGCAGCGTCGAAGGCCACCATCGTGATCCGGTGGGTCATGATGTGGTCGGGGTGCGGATAGCCACCGTTCTCGTCGTACGTGGTCACCACATGCGGCTTGAACGTGCGGATCAGCCGTACCAGCGCGCCCGCCGCCTCCGCCACGTCCTGAAGGGCGAAGCAGCCGTCCGGCAGCGGCGGCAGCGGGTCGCCCTCGGGCAGTCCGGAGTCGACAAAGCCCAGCCACGCCTGTTTGACACCGAGGATTTCGCGGGCCTCGTCCATCTCCTTACGACGGACCTCGTGGATGTTGTCCTCGATATATCTGTCCCCCTGGAGCTTCGGGTTGAGGATGGAGCCGCGCTCACCGCCTGTGCAGGTCGCGACCAGCACATCCACCCCCTCGGATACGTACTTCGCCATGGTCGCCGCACCCTTGCTCGACTCATCGTCGGGGTGCGCGTGCACGGCCATCAGTCGCAGCTGCTCAGTCAAGACTCGATCCTCGTTAACTCGTCACCAAAGACGGCTTCTATAGTGACCGAACCAGCACCCTGATGTATTCCCTGTGACCCCTGAGGGACGTGACCATGGCTGACCTGCGCGGCAGACTGCCCGAAGGGCGGTACGGACGGCGTTCCGCCGGCGATGACGCGCGGGCGGACCGTACACTGAAGATTGTCGGCGGGGTGCTGGGTGCGGCCTTCCTGGCGATGATCGGCTGGTTCGGGATCTCGTATATCTCCGCCAGCAGCGACATCAGCGCGGAGCTGATCAAGTTCAAGGTTGTCTCGGACAACGAGGTGCAGGCGCACCTTGAGGTCCGTAAGGGGGCCGAGGTCAGGGGCGTCTGTGCACTGCGTGCGCTGTCTGCCGACAAGGCCGAGGTCGGCCGTAAGGACTTCGCCTTCGAGCAGCGCGAGAGCCGCGTCGACAGGGTCGTCACCCTGCGCACCACCGGTCGGGCGACCACTGCGGAGCTCGTCGGCTGTGAGCCAACGGGTGGCCGCTGAGGGTTAGCGCGGCTACACCCGCCCGGGAAGATGCAGCAGTCCGCCGCTCGGAATTGTTATGGTCGATGTTTCGCCCACCCATGGAGGCGCATCTTCTGGGTAGGGCGTTGCTTTATATCCCGAGTACCTGCGAGGAGCACCTGTGACCCAGACCAGCGACAACGTCACCTGGCTGACCCAGGAGGCGTACAACCAGCTCAAGGCCGAGCTGGAGTATCTGTCGGGTCCCGCACGCACCGAGATCGCCAAGAAGATCGAGGCGGCTCGCGAAGAGGGTGACCTGCGAGAGAACGGCGGCTATCACGCCGCCAAGGAGGAGCAGGGTAAGCAGGAGCTGCGGGTGCGCCAGCTAACGCAGCTGCTGGAGAACGCCAAGGTCGGCGAGGCGCCCGCGGACACCGGTGTGGTCGCCCCCGGCATGGTGGTCACCATCGCCTTTGACGGCGACCCGGACGACACCCTGACCTTCCTCCTGGCTTCACGGGAGTACGCGAGCTCGGACATCGAGACGTACTCCCCGCAGTCCCCGCTCGGTAGCGGCGTGAACGGCAAGAAGATTGGCGAGGACGCCGAGTATGAGCTGCCGAACGGCAAGATGGCCTCGGTGAGGGTCCTGGAGGCCAAGCCCTACCAGGGCTGATACGCCCGCTCATACGCAGAGCCCCCGGCTTGTTACAGCCGGGGGCTCTGCGTATCACGGTGCACGTCACGATGCGCGTCACGGCGACGGTCGGACACGGAAGTGTGGCGAGGCTGCCTCCACGTGGCGAAAAACACCAGGCGCTGTGCGTTACGCCGCCGTATCGTGGCCGCTATGCAGGTGATCCAGTCAACGAAGCTCGCAAACGTCTGCTACGAGATCCGGGGCCCGGTTCTCGAGGAGGCCATGCGGCTGGAGGCGGCGGGTCACCGCATCCTCAAGCTCAATACCGGGAATCCGGCGGCCTTCGGCTTTGAGTGTCCGCCGGAGATCCTGGAGGACATGCTGCGCAATGTCGCAGGCGCGCATGGCTACGGCGACGCCAAGGGGCTGCTCTCCGCCCGTCGCGCGGTGATGCAGCACTACCAGACGCGGGGCATCGAGCTTTCGGTTGAGGACATCTATCTGGGCAATGGCGTCTCCGAGCTGATCCAGATGTCGATGCAGGCGCTGCTGGACGACGGCGATGAGGTGCTGGTCCCGGCGCCGGACTATCCGCTGTGGACGGCGTCCGTCTCGCTGTCCGGCGGTACGGCCGTGCACTACCGCTGTGATGAGCAGTCCGACTGGATGCCGGACCTCGCCGATATCGAGCGGAAGGTCACCGACCGGACCAAGGCGCTGGTCATCATCAACCCGAACAACCCGACTGGCGCGGTGTACAGCGATGAGATGCTGCGCGCTCTGACGGAGATCGCCCGCCGCCACAACCTCGTCGTCTGCTCCGATGAGATCTACGACAAGATCCTCTACGACGGCGCCACGCACACCCCGACGGCCGCGATCGCCCCGGATCTGCTGACGCTCACCTTCAACGGTCTGTCGAAGGCGTACCGGGTCGCTGGCTACCGCAGCGGCTGGATGGCGGTCTGCGGACCGAAGGCGCACGCCGGGAGCTATGTCGAGGGCCTGACGATCCTGGCCAATATGCGGTTGTGCGCGAACATGCCCGCACAGCACGCGGTCGCCACCGCGCTGGGCGGCCATCAGTCGATCAATGATCTGGTGCTGCCGGGCGGACGGCTGCGGGAACAGCGCGATGTGGCGTACGACCTGCTCACCCAGATCCCGGGCGTAACCTGCGTCAAGCCGAAGGGCGCCATCTACGCCTTCCCGCGGCTCGACCCGAAGGTCTTCAAGATCAAGGACGACCGGGAGATGGTCCTTGATCTGCTGCGTGCGGAGAAGATCATGATTGTGCACGGCACCGGTTTCAACTGGCCGGAGCCGGATCACTTCCGCATTGTCACGCTGCCCGGGGAGAAGCAGCTGGCGGACGCGGTGACGCGGATCGGCACCTTCCTGGACGGTTACGGTCAGCACTGAGCCCGATCCGAGCCCGAGCCCGAGTCTGATCTGACTGATCCTGCTATGCACTACAACTTTAGACAGTGTCTAAGTTAGGATGGTCTCCTGAATATGCCAGGAGGCCTCCATGTATGAACCGATCCGCACCACATCGGTCTCCACCGACCATTTCCCGCAGCGCTCTCGTGAGGAAGAGCTGGACATCCGGCTTGCCGGACACCTCACCGCGCTGCTGACCGTGACCGATGAGCTGCGCGCGCTGACGCCCAGTGTGGAGCTCGATACCGCCGCACACCGGCTCGCCACACAGGTGGCCCGGCTCCGCGACGGGCGCGCTCCGCTGCGGGCTGATCCCACCGTGCGCAGCGGCTCCGCCGCGCACATTGAGTCGCTGCACCAGCGAGCGCACACCCTGGCGGGTAACGCGCTGGTGGTGGCCACGGCCCGGGAAGACATACCGGGCGAGGCGCTGGCGGCCGCCCGTATGGAAGCCCACGCGAAGGCGCTGGGCCTGCAGCCGAGCCCCTGACACCCTGACATCACTGCGCGCAGGGCCGGGTACGTCGCGTACCCGGCCCTGCGCGCAGAAGGTGATTACCCCAAGCGCTCCACCAGGGCGCGGTATTCGTCCCACAGCTCCTTCGGCGTGTGGTCACCGAACGTGTTCAGGTGCTCCGGCACCAGCGCCGCCTCATCCCGCCAGACGTCCTTGTCGACCGTCAGCAGGAAGTCGAGCTCGGCCTCCGAGAGGTCAAGACCGGCCGTGTCGAGGGCGCCCTTCGCCGGCAGGACACCGATCGGCGTCTCCACGCCCTCCGCCTCACCGTTCAGCCGTCCGACGATCCACTTCAGGACCCGGCTGTTCTCGCCGAAGCCCGGCCACACGAACCTGCCCGCGTCGTTCTTGCGGAACCAGTTCACGTAGTAGATCTTCGGCAGCTTCGCCGGATCCGCGTTCTTGCCGATCTTGACCCAGTGGGCCATGTAGTCGCCCATGTTGTAGCCGCAGAACGGCAGCATCGCGAACGGGTCACGGCGCAGCTCGCCGACCTTGCCCTCGGCCGCCGCCGTCTTCTCGGAAGCGACGTTCGCGCCCAGGAAGACACCGTGCTGCCAGCTGAAGGACTCCGTCACCAGCGGCACCGCGCTCGCCCGGCGGCCACCGAAGAGGATGGCCGAGATCGGCACCCCCTTGGGGTCCTCCCACTCCGGGGCGATGATCGGGCACTGCCCGGCCGGAACGGTGAAGCGGGCGTTGGGATGCGCGGCCGGGGTGCCGGACTCCGGCGTCCAGTCATTGCCCTTCCAGTCGGTGAGGTGGGCGGGGGGCTCCTCAGTCATGTCCTCCCACCACACATCACCGTCGTCCGTCAACGCGACGTTGGTGAAGACCGCGTTGCCCCACAGGGTCTTCATCGCATTGGCGTTGGTGTGCTCACCGGTGCCCGGCGCGACGCCGAAGAAGCCCGCCTCCGGGTTGATCGCGTAGAGCTTGCCGTCCTCGCCGAAGCGCATCCACGCGATGTCGTCGCCGATGGTCTCGACCGTCCACCCCGGGATGGTCGGCTCCAGCATCGCCAGGTTCGTCTTGCCGCACGCGCTCGGGAAAGCGGCCGCGACATACTTCGACTCGCCCTTCGGCGGGGTCAGTTTGAGGATCAGCATGTGCTCGGCGAGCCAGCCCTCGTCCCGCGCCATCACCGAGGCGATACGCAGCGCGTAGCACTTCTTGCCCAGCAGCGCGTTGCCGCCGTAGCCGGATCCGTAGGACCAGATCTCCCGGGCCTCCGGGAAGTGCGAGATGTACTTGGTCTCGTTGCACGGCCACGGCACATTCGCCTCGCCCGGCTCCAGCGGTGCGCCAACACTGTGCACGGCCTTGACGAAGAAGCCGTCGGTGCCCAGCTCATCCAGGACCGGCTGACCCATCCGCGTCATCGTGCGCATGGAGGCGGCGACATAGCCCGAGTCGGTGATCTCGACGCCGATGGCGGAGAGCGGTGAGCCGAGCGGGCCCATGCAGAACGGCACGACGTACATCGTGCGACCGCGCATCGAGCCCCGGAAGACGCCCTTGTCGCCGGAGAAGACGGCCCGCATTTCGGCGGGGTCCTTCCAGTGGTTGGTCGGGCCCGCGTCCTCCTCCTTCTCGGAACAGATGAAGGTGCGGTTCTCGACGCGGGCGACGTCCGACGGGTCAGAGGCGGCGTAGTAAGAGTGGGGGCGCTTGATCGGGTCGAGCTTCTTGAAGGTGCCCTTCTCGACGAGCTCCTCGCACAGGCGCTCGTATTCGGCTTCCGAACCGTCGCACCAGACGACCCGGTCGGGCTGAGTCAGCTCGGCGATCTCGTCGACCCAGGTGATCAGTTCCTGGTGCTGGGTGCGGGCCGGGGTGGTGGGAGCCGCAGTACTGCGCGCCACAATCGCTCCAAGGTTTGAGGGTTTTGTACGGATACAGGCACGTATATCCGCTGATATCCAGTTGTAGACGGTGTCCAGCTCAAGAGCTCAAGCTCGGCCCCTTGGGGGCTGCGACCCGGACGCTGCGGCGATGCTCATCCGGTGTCGACCACGCTCATCTGATCATGGCCCGCTCGCTCGTATGTGTCCAGTGGGCCCACAGGTGAGCATCACCACTCGGTGCTGGTGGCCCTGGTTACACCTCTGAGTCTCGGGGGTTAGCACCACCGTCTTACCTGCGCGGCGTCGGTAACCTGTGCGCATGACTGCCGCAGCGCCCGACCCCGAAGCTGGGTCAAAGCCCGCGATACCCCATCTCCACCTCAAGCCGCGACTGCGCGGCTGGCTGCATGCCGGGATGTTCCCGGCAGCGCTCGCCTCGGGCATCTTCCTCACCGCGCTCGCCGACTCCACCCGTGGCCGGCTGGCCTGCGCGATCTACACCCTGACCGCCTGCCTGCTGTTCGGCGTCAGTGCCCTCTACCACCGGGGCAACTGGGGCCCGCGCGCCAGCGGTCTGCTGCGCCGCCTCGACCACGCGAATATCTTCCTGATCATCGCGGGCACCTATACGCCCCTGACGATCCTGCTCCTGGATGGTGCCCGGGGACAGCTCCTGCTCTGGGGCATCTGGGCGGCGGCGGCCGCCGGTATCGCGTTCCGTGTCTTCTGGGTCGGCGCCCCGCGCTGGCTCTACACCCCCTGCTATCTCGCCATGGGCTGGGCCGCGGTGTTCTTCCTCCCCGACTTTCTGCGGACGGGCGGCCTCGCGGTGCTCATCTGTGTCGTGATCGGTGGCCTGCTCTACAGCGTGGGCGGCATCGTCTACGGCATCAAGCGCCCGAACCCATCACCACGCTGGTTCGGCTTCCACGAGGTTTTCCACTCCTTCACCCTGGCGGCCTTCGTGGTGCACTACGTAGGGATCTCGCTGGTCGCATACCGCCACGCCTAGGCGGTGGCCGCGTGGGTTTCCGGAGGGCTCGATTTTCGAGCCCGTCCGGCGTTTGAGGACCGGGGTCTGGGGCGGAGCCCCTGTTCCGGGAAGGGGCGGGTTAGGGGAGCCCCCCGCCCCGCTAGGCGCGGCGCCGTCGGACCGAGCGGCCCGCCAGCGCATCCGTCCGGCGGCCGTCCTCGATGGCGAGCCGGCCGCCGACCATGACATACGGGATCCCCGTGGGCAGCACGCGCGGCCGCGCGAACGTCGCACCCGCCCCCACCGTCTCCGGGTCAAAGAGCACCAGATCCGCCCGGTACCCCTCGCGCACCAGCCCCCGGTCCGCCAGCCGGAGCCGGGCGGCCGCCCGAGAGGTCAGATGGGCGACGCACTCCTCCAGCGACAGCACGCCCAACTCCCGTACGTAGTACCCCAGATACCGGGGGAAGGTCCCATACGCCCGTGGGTGCGGCTTCTCCCCCTGGAGGATGCCGTCGCTGCCCCCCGTATGCGCCCGGTGCCGCATGATCGCCTGAACGTTCTCCTCGTGACCGACATGCTGGAGGACCGTCGTACCGAGCTGGTCCTCGGTCAGCAGCCGCCGCGCCTGCTCAAAGGAGTTCAGCCGCCGCCCCACGAAGCGGGCCAGCTCCGGGTTGCCGGGGTGAGCGACGCCGGATACCTCGATCGTCCCCCACTCCAGGGGCACCCCATGGCACCCGTCGGCGCCCTCGACCTCCATGACATGCCGGATACGGGCGCATGTCCCGGCATCTCGCAGCCGCGCCAGTGTCGCCTCCGGCCCGCCCTCCGTCGCCCAGCTGGGCAGCAGCGCGGCGAGCGTGGTGCACCCCGGTAGATAGGGATACGTATCCAGCGAGATATCCGCCCCGGCGGCCAGTGCCTCATCCAGCAGCTTCAGCAGCTCCGGCGCCCGGTCCTTGTTCACGCCGAAGTTCATGGTCGCGTGCGCGAGATGGAGGGAGCAGCCCGCCTCCCGGGCCAGCGCGACCATCTCCGCGTACGCCTCCAGAGCTCCCGCGCCGTAGGAGCGGTGATGCGGGCAGTAGTAACCGCCGTACCCCGCCACTACCCGGCACAGCTCGGTGAGTTCGCCGTCCGAGGCGTACATTCCCGGGGTATACGTCAGCCCGGAGGAGAGCCCCACCGCGCCCTGCTCCAGCCCCTCGGCGACCAGCCGCCGCATCCTTCCCAGCTCCGCCTCCGTCGCGGGCCGGTCATCCCACCCCATGGCGAGCATCCGCACCGTGCCCTGCGGGATCAGATAAGCGGCGTTGACGGCGATGCCCTGGTCGAGCCGGTCCAGATACTCCCCGACGGTCCGCCAGTCGAAGTCGATATCGGCCCCGTCACCGTTCCAGCCGGTGATCGCCCGCCGCACCTCCGCCAGCGTCCGGTCGTCCACCGGGGCGTAGGAGAGCCCGTCCTGCCCGATGACCTCAAGCGTCACACCCTGCGCGAGCTTCGCGGAGTGGTCGGGGTCGCGCAGCAGCGCGAGATCGCTGTGCGCGTGCATATCGATAAAGCCAGGCGCGAGCACAAGCCCACCGCCATCCAGCACCCGCCCGCCCCTCAGCGGCCCCCCAATCGCCGCGATCCGCCCGCCCTCAATCCCCACATCGGCCCGATACGACGGCCCCCCACCCCCATCAACAACCCACGCCCCCCGAACAACAACCTCCACAACAACCTCCACCCCCCCCGTTGTGGGCACTCGGTCCGCCCGAGGGGCGGAACGGGTGGGCACAACACCCGGCCGCCGGCCCGCACCGCCCAACCCCGGGGGCCCCGGGGCGCAAGCCCCGGTTTCGGGAAGGGGCGGGCTTAGGGGAACCCCACCCCTGGGACCCCGCACCCCGCACCCCGCATCGCTAGAAGAACGTCCGGATGTAATCCGTAACCGCGCCGTCCTCCGCGACCAGCGGAATCAACTGCCACTTGTCAAAGATCGTGCACGGATGCGACATCCCCAGCCCCACCCAGTCACCGACCTCCAGCCGAACCCCCTCCCCAACCCGCAACCACCCATGCTGATCGGACAGCGCCGTGACCGCGATCCCATCCGCCCCCCGCACTGCCCCCGTCACCGCGTCCCGTACGACCTTCGCCTCCGGCAGATGAAGGTCATGCGCCGCATCCCGCTTACCCGCGTTGACGAACGCTTGCCCCGGCTCCGGCCGGGAGATGACCTGCGCCCACAGCGTGAACGCTGCCCGCAGACTCCCTTCCTCCGGCACCCGGTTGAACGGCGTCAGCTTCCGGTACTGCCCGTTGTCATGCGATACGTACGCCCCCGACCGCAACAGCCTCAGCACCGGCGCCGACAGCTGAGGCAGCTCCTCGAAGACCTCAGCCACCGCGTCAAACCACGCGCTGCCGCCCGCGCTGACCACCACCTCGTCCAGCCCCGCGAACCGCCCCGCCTTGTCGAAGTCCGCCGCCAGGGCGACCAGCCGCCGCAGCCACGCCGTCACCCGCTCCGGCGTGGCATCCGGCACCTCACCCTCGTACCCCGCGACGCCAACGAGCCGCAGCGTGGACACCGCGGCCACCGCGTCGGCGACCGCCGCGCACTCCGCCTCCGTACGCACCCCCGTGCGCGCCCCGTCGCCCGCGCCCAGCTCGACCACCACATCGACCGGCCGCGAGCCCCCCGCCGCCCGCAGCGCCGCGTTCATCAGCTCGACGCCCCGCACCGAGTCGACGTAACACACGAACCGGAACTCCGGATCGGCGTCCAGCTCACCCGCGAGCCAGCTCAGCGCCGCCGCGTCCACCAACTCATTGGCCAGGAAGATCCGCTGAACGCCGAATGCCCGGTAGACCCGCAGGTGCGCGGGAGTGGCAGCCGTAATGCCCCACGCTCCGCGCTCGATCTGCCGGGCGAAGAGCTGCGGTGCCATGGAGGTCTTGCCGTGCGGGGCGAAGGCGAGGCCGTGCCGCTCGGCGAACGTCTCCAGCGCGACGAGATTGTGCTCCAACGCCTCGGCCGACAGCGCGAGTACGGGAGTGGTGAAGCCGCCGGTGAAGAGATTGCGCCGCTCGGCGGCGAGCGCGCTCACGGTCATCCCGGCCGCGTCCGGCGGAAGTCCCTTGAAGCGGTAGTCGACGACCTCGTCGGCCAGGGTATTGGGCATGCTGCGACTCCCATGACTGCGTATACCGGTCAACGCTCTCCAGCATCCCTCCCCGCGGAAGGAGGGCCGACGTCTGCTCCCTCTTTTGGGGGTTTGTGCTGACCCGCTCTTAACTGGATCGGTCTACTATTCCCTGCTGGCCCGTTACTGACCCCTTCTCAGCACGTTCTCCTGTACCGATAATGCTCACGTCAAATCCGAATGACGGTACAGGAGAGGAACCCCCCACATGGTGCGCTCCGCACATAGACGACCTCTCATCGGCCCGCTCGCCGCCATGCTTCTCGGCGCGGCGGCGACCATGAGCATCAGCGTGACCCCCGCCGCCGCGGCCACCGCGGCGCCCACCGAAGCGACCGCCGCGCCCGGCTTCGAAGGGATCGTCGCACTCAGCAACTGCTCCGGCGCCGTCATCCGGATGCCGGACTCCAAGCCTCAGGACCCGGCCCTCGCGATGTCCAACGGCCACTGCGTCGAAGGCGGTATGCCCGGCCCCGGCACGGTGATGGTCGACAAACCCTCCAGCCGGAGCTTCAGCCTGCTGAACGCCGCTGGCGACAAGGTCGCCACGCTGAAGGCCACAAAGCTCTCGTACGCCACGATGACCGACACCGACGTCTCCCTCTACGAGCTGAACACCACCTACGAGGAGATGAAAGACAAACACCGCATCGACGCGCTGGAGCTCGACTCCGCCCGCCCCGCCGAGCGCATGGACATCGATGTGGTCTCCGGCTTCTGGAAGCGCGTCTACAGCTGCGCCATCGATGGCTTCGCCCATGAGCTCCGCGAGGGCGGCTGGACCATGAAGGACTCCATCCGTTACACCCCCGACTGCAAGACCATCGGCGGCACTTCCGGCTCCCCTGTGGTCAACAGGGCCACCGGCAAGGTCGTCGGCGTCAACAACACGGGCAATGAGAACGGTCGGCGGTGCACCCTCAACAACCCCTGTGAGGTCGACAAGGACGGCAACGTCACCGTTCGCCCCGGCATCAACTACGGCCAGCAGACGTACAAGATCACCCAGTGCGTCACCACGGGCAACAAGATCGACCTGACCCTTCCCGACTGCGCCCTGCCCAAGCCATAAGGCAAACCCAGCCCCTTCCCGGGCCCGGGAAGGGGCTGGACTGGGGGAGGAACCCCTACGGCAGCCCGTGCACATGCGGTCCGACCACCGAGGACCACGCGTTACCCGCAGTCGCGTCCCAGTTCGTGGACCAGGTCATCGCGCCCCGGATGCCGGGATACGTCCGTGACGGCTTGAACGACCCGCAGTTCTCACCCTTCGCCAGACAGTCCAGTGCGGCCGTCACCACACCCGGCGCGACATACCCCGAGCCCGCACCCCGCGTTGAGGCGGGCAGGCCCAGGCCGACCTGGGAGGCGTCAAGGCCGCCCTCCAGCTGGATGCAGGCCAGTGCCGTAAGGAAGTCCACCGTGCCCTGGCTGTAGACCTTGCCGTCACACCCCAGCATCGAACCGCTGTTGTAGTACTGCATATTGACGACCGTCAGGAAGTCCTTCACGGCCAGCGCCGTCTTGAAGTACTCGGTGTCCGTCGACTGCATATCGATCGTCTGCGGCGCCATCGTCAGCACCAGGCTGTCGCCCGCCTGCTGATGTATCGATGTGAGGGCCCGGGTCAGATACGTCGAGTTGATCCCGTGCTCCAGATCGATATCGACCCCGTCGAAGCCGTACTCATTCATCAGCCTGAGCGTGCTGCTGGCGAAGGCATCGGCGGAAGCCGGATCGTTGATGGTGACGTTTCCTTTCTCACCGCCGACCGAGATGATGACCGACTTGCCGTCCGCCTGCTTGGCCGCGATATCGGACGTGAAGTCCGCCTCGGAGTAGTTCAGCGCCGGATCGAGGTTGAACTCGATCTCACCGGCTGTCGCCGTCGAGTCGGCGAAGGAGACGGCGATGATGTCGTAAGCGTCCTGGACATCACGGATCTTCTGGACGGTCGCGCCGTTGTCGAAGTTCTGCCAGTAGCCCGTCACCGCGTGCTTCGGTACCGCCGAGATCTCCGGTACGTCCTCACTTGCCTGGGCCGTGCCGAAGGCCACCAGCCCACCGGCGGCCAGCGCCGCCGTGACGAACGATGCCAGCAGCCGGTTGCGCAGCCTGTGCTTTCCGTACTCGCCGTACCTGTGACCTGAATGTGCGCGTGCCACAACTTCCTCCAGCGTGGGGGTGTGGGGGTGTCGGGAGGGGAAACGCGGTGCCTTACAAGCTGGTCCAGACCAATGGGCATGTCAAGTCCCCGGACCGCATCCGCCCACCCCCGCACCCGGGACGAAGCCCCGGTTTCGGGAAGGGGAGGGCCAGGGGAGAACCCACCCGTGACCGAACTCAGTGACAGAGACGGCAGTCAGCAGGAATTACCACCCCTGGAGCCCGACCAACGCGTCCGCTGGCGCTCCATCGGCCCCGGCCTGGTCGTCGCCGCGACCGGCATCGGCGCCGGTGACCTGGTCGCCACCCTCATCGCGGGCAGCAAGTTCGGCTACAGCCTGCTGTGGGCCGTAGTCATCGGCTGCGTCATCCGCATCGCCCTCGCCGAAGGCGCCGCCCGCTGGCATCTGGCCACCGGGCGTACGATCTTCGAGGGCTGGCGCTCCATCGGCCGGTGGACCGGCTACTACTTCGGCGTCTACATCGTCATCTGGGGCTTCGTCTACGGCGCCACCGCGATGTCCGCCAGCGCGCTGCCGCTGACCGCGCTCTTCCCCGGCTTTGCCGACCTGAAGGTCTGGGGAGTCACGGTCGCCGTACTGGGCCTGCTCTTTGTCTGGTTCAACCGCTACGCGGTCGTCGAGCGTGTGATGACGATCCTGGTCGGCGTGATGTTCGTGATCGTCGTCGTACTCGCCGTGCGTGTCGTGCCCAGCGCGGGCGACGCCGCGGCCGGACTGGTGCCGTCCCTCCCCGACGGCTCACTGCTCTACACCCTCGGCGTGATCGGCGGCGTCGGCGGCACGATCACCATGGCCGCGTACGGCTACTGGGTCAACGCCAAGGGCTGGTCAACACCGGGCTGGATGAAGATGATGCGGCTCGACAACTCCATGGCGTACGTCGCCACCGGCATCTTCACCATCGCCATGATCGTTGTCGGTGCCGAGCTGCTGCACGCCACGAACATCACCCTCGCCGAGGGCAGCAAGGGCCTGTTGGACGTGGGCGACGAACTGGAACGCCGCTTCGACGCCCCCACCGCGAAGCTCTTCCTGATCGGCTTCTTCGCGACGTCCTTCTCCTCCCTGGTCGGCGTCTGGCACGGCGTGAGCCTGCTCTTCTCCGACTACGTGGCCCATATGCGCCGCGAGGTCACCAGCACGGAAAAGGTCGCCGAGGGCGTACGCGAACGCGCCCTCCCCTTCCGTGGCTACCTGCTGTGGCTGACCTTCCCGCCGATCGCCCTGCTCTTCCTGGACCGCCCCTTCGGCCTGGTCATCGCCTATGGCGTACTCGGCTCACTCTTCCTGCCGTTCCTCGCCGGAACCCTGCTGTGGCTGCTCAACCGCGAACAGATCCCCGCCCAGTGGCGCAATGGCTGGCTCAGCAACACGATGCTCGCCATCGCGGCGATCCTGTTCGTGGTCCTGTGCGTCGAACAGATCCGTACGCTGCCCTGGTGACCAGGGCAGCGCATGGAGGTAATCAGTTGTCGGTCCACCAGTAGCGCAGCTTGTTGTCCGAGTGGTTCCTGTTCTTCTTGTTGCCGATGTCGGCACACCAGGTGACGCGCTTACCACTGGTGTTCTTTGTGTTGGCACACGCCCGCATGTACCGGTTCTTCACACCGCGGCCGCTGTGCAGGTACCACTTGCTGGTGAGCTTCTGACCGTCCTTCTTGGCGGTCTTGAATCCGCAGCTCTGCCAGGTCCTGCCCTTGTTGTGGCTGATGTTGACCCAGACCCGGTCCCCCTTCCTGGCCTTGTTGATCCGCCCCACCGACCGGTCGTGGATCTTGCCGGTGGCCATCAGCAGGCTCCGGCCATAGCGCTTGGTGTAGCCGTCGTTGTACTTGGCCGTGCCCTTGCCCTTGCGGGACACGGTCTCCCAGAAGCCGGGGCCGTCGTAGCTCTTGTAGACGCAACTCGCCGAGGCGGCTGCGGCCTGCATCCCCTCCGATGCCGACGCTGCCCCGGCTGTCGCAGACCCGGGCGAGAAGGCCGTCAGCCCCGCCATCATCGCGGCGGCGGCCACCGTCGTCGCTGCGACCGTCATACCTCGCTTCATGGTTCCCCCGATCCAGACGCACCCCCGTGATGCGCTCACCTGCCGAACGTAAGCGGGGTGACTTGGCCCCTCAACAGGGGAGTAAGCAGCTGTTACCCGCATGTTGCCCAATGCGGACCGAATCGTCTCTTCCGCCGGGCGGCGCCGGGAGCGTGGTCACGGCAGCAGGGGCCTTCAGGGACACAGTGCGCAGGTCTGACTGAGGTGCGCGCCGAACTGATGCCCTGCTTCGGGGGACGTATGGACTCGTCGGACCCCCGATCTGTGGGTACATCGTGAGTGGCTGTGAGCCGAAGTCTGTTCTCTGGCGTGTAAAGGGTGGATATGGTGCAGTGGCGGCAACGCAGAGCAAGGCCTGAGGGTGGACCAACGCTGCGGGCCACTGGGGGAACGGCAGTTCTGAACGGGGAAACCACATGGCTACCGCGATAGCAGTCACCAGCGCTGAGCTGGTGCTTCCACCGCCCAACCGGCAGACGCCGACCGCATATGTCCTGACCCCGGCGGGTAAGCAGCCGTTTGATGCGGCGCTCACCGAGGTGAGGATGCTCCTGGAGCAGCACGAGTACCTGATCGTGCTGTGCCCGTCCCGGACCCCGGTTGCGGTCAGGCAGCGGCTGCATGCCGTCCGGTCCATCCTCGAGAGCGAACGGATTGCGGTATTCGAGACAGAACTGCCGCCGCTAGGCCTCGGTGTCCTGGCCCGACAGCTGGGCCAGTTGTCCATCGTTGGCTTCAGCCCCGGGGTCCTCGCCTCCGCGGCACGGCTGCTGTCCCACTACATCTATGCCGGTGCCTTGCTGAACTCGGTAGCCAAGCTCGACCGGGTCCCGGTCTCTCTCAAGTCACACGCCAAGTCGTGGGTGCCCGGCGTCCAGTTCGGCGTGGTCGCACACCCAGAACCACAGTTGGTCAAGATTGGCGGTGAGGAGAGCCTGGGGGGTCCCGGCTACGCGACAGTGCTCACCACTGCCAGTGGTCAGCTCACCTCTGACTGGGTCACCGGTACCTTGGCCCGGCAGTGGCGGGTGCAGGGCCTCGAAGGGGTCGCTCTGCCGCCGGAATCGCCCCGCTGGTGGGGGACGGGAAAGCTGATCGAGTTCGCCGCGCACATTCCGGACATTGGAGTGCTTTACCAGCTGGTTGGGTCAGTACGCCGAACCCCGTGCCACTGGTGTGGTCTGGAAGTCATCGGAGACCGTTGTGTGTTCTGTGCGGCTCCGATCGTGCCGTCGTCAGAGAACCAACTGGGCTCAGGTGCCGTCGTCGTCAGTCCCGGGGCTGCGTCACCCGGTCAACGTGGGGAAACGTAGCGGCCACCGCCGAACCATCAATCACAAGCGCCAGATTGTTCACCACTCCTTGTCCACGCCCTGAATGAGGTAGTCCACGATCATGAACTCACGCCAGCGCCGCGGCATCATCTTGCTGACACTGTCGATATTCCTGGCCTTTGCTGCTTTCGTGGGTGTGCTGTCGGTAGTCAGCGACGTGGAGTCAAAGGTGGGGCCTGAGGTGGCGGCGTATGAGCTGAGCAAGGACGTTGATGCCTACGCGGCGTTGGACGAGAGCGACGTGACCAAGGTGACCATGCCCAAGCGCTGGCTCTCGGCCAACGCGGTGACCGACCCGGAGGAGATCGCTGGCAAGATCGCGGTTAATCCGTTGAAAAAGGGCTCTCTGCTCCAGACGGACATGATGGCGGAGCGTCCCGAACTCAAAGACGGCGAGCAGGAGATCGCCATCATGATCGACGCCGCCACCGGCGTGGCAGGCAAGATCACCCCTGGGGCGACGGTCAATATCTACGCCACATTCAAGGACAAGAAAGACAACGAGCTTTCCCGGCTCTTGGTGAACAACGCTCGAGTGATCGATGTCGGGAAACTCACCGCGATCACCAAGGAAGGTGAGAACGAGCGGCGCGAATCCGAGGCCGTGCCGATCACGTTCGCCTTGGACACCACCGACACGCACCGGGTGTCGTTCGCAGAGTCTTTCGCGGTCAACGTCCGCCTGGCTCTGGTCGCACCCGGCAGCGATGCTGTCATCCCGGACGGCGAGCGCGACTACACCCTGAATGGGGACAGGTGAGGTAGCGGATGGTTACACGCATCCTCCCGGCCGTGGCGGAGCCCGATGCGGCTCGCTCCATGACTGCTCTGCTGGGCCAGCTGCCGGACGCGGAGCCCGCGCCGCCCGTCGGGGACTCGACCACCCTCGTCGACGCGCTCGGCCGACTCGCCCAGGAGTCCATCAACGACCTGCCCGAGGTCGTACTGGTACATGAGCGGATCGGCCCTGTGCCCGCGCTTGAACTCATTCGCGACATCGCGATGCGTTTTCCCGGGGTGGGCCTGGTCCTGGTCACCGTGGACGCCAGCCAGGCGCTGATCTCGGCGGCTATGGACTCTGGCGCGCGCGGTCTGGTCTCGCTGCCACTGAGTTACGATCAGCTGTCGGCCCGCGTCCAGGCGGCCGCTTCCTGGGCGGTCGCGGTCCGCGCGCACCTGAGCGACAACCCGCAGTTCGATGCTGGGCCCGGCGGCACCGTGGTTACCGTCACGGGTGCCAAGGGAGGAACGGGCGCCACCCTCACCTCGGTCCAGCTGGCCCTGGCCGCCTGTGCCTCCGGGCAGAGCGTCGCCCTGGTCGATATGGACCTGCAGGCCGGAGATGTGGCCTCCTACCTCGACGTCCGTTTCCGTCGCTCCATCGTCGACCTCGCGAGCATCAGCGACATATCACCGCGGGTGCTCCAGGACGCCGTCTTCGCCCATGAGACAGGGCTCGGGCTGCTGCTCGCGCCCGGCGAGGGGGAGCAGGGCGAAATGGTGAGTGACCGGGCGGTCCGTCAGATCGTCAGCGCGCTGCGCACCCGCTACCAGGTCGTCATCGTCGACACCGGTACCCATATGAGCGAAGCCAATGCGGCTGCCATCGAGATGGCGGATACCGCGGTGCTGCTGACCACCCTGGACGCCGTTTCGGTCCGGGCTGCCAAGCGCATGGTGAAACTGTGGCAGCGGCTGCAGATCCGCAAGGGTGAGGAGACCCTCGCCGTCGCCAACCGCTACACCCGCAGCTCTGAGATCCAGCCGTCGCTGATCGGCCAGATTGTGGGCTGCCACATCGCCAAGACGGCGATCCCGTCAGCCTTCAAAGAGCTGCAAGGCGCTGTGGACGCGGGCCGAATGCAGGACCTTGAGCCCAAGGGCGCAGTGAAGCAGGCACTCTGGGGGCTGGCCGGAGAGCTCGGTCTGATGACCGGCAAGCCGCTGCCGGACCAGGGGGGCAAGTTGTGGAGCGACCGCGGCGCCATCACCCTCCGTCGTAGTCGCAGGGGCGGCATCGGGCGGCGGTAGAGCATCACGGATACACGGACACACGGCGGCACGGCACGGCACGGACTAATCGATCCATTGGGGGAGCTGACCGATGAGGCACCGGATAGCGGATAGCGGGCGGCCCGCTGCGCCGGTCCGTCGCCGATATGACGGCGCCGGTGACGACAGGGGCCAAGCCTCCATCGAGTTCCTGGGCATCCTTCCGCTGATCCTGCTCGTACTGGTCATCCTCTGGCAGTGCGCGCTGCTCGGCTACACCTACACCTTGGCGGGGAACTCCGCGGACAAGGCCGCCCGCAAGGCCGCGGTCACACCCTTGCCGGAGCGACAGGAGGCATGCAGGGACGCCGCCGAGGACACACTTCCGCAGGTCTGGCGAAAGAACACCCGGGCGTCCTGCGTCGCACGGGATGGAGTGGTGCGGGCCACGGTCAATATGAAGGTTCCGGTGCTCTTCCCGGGCTTCGTCAATTTTCCCTTTACGGTTACCGGCACGGCCGGCTCGCCACTGGAGGCCAACTGATGCTGCGCTGCACGCTTCTCGAAAGGCACCGCCGACACCTCGCCGACCGTGACCAGCGTGGCCAGGCGTCCATCGAATTCCTGGGCTTCCTGCCGATTCTGCTGATCTTGGGCTTAGCCGTCCTCCAGCTCGGTATCGGGGCCTACGCCGCCCAGCAGGCCGGCACCGCGGCCCGTACCGCTGCCCGCACCGCCGTTCATGATGACCCGCAGCTCGCCTACGACGAGGCGGGCCGTCAGTCAATCAGTGGCTGGCTGGCGGGTAAATCGGACTTCACCCGGACCGGGGACGGCAGCGAGGTGACCGTGACTGCCAAGCTCACCATCCCTTCGGTCATCCCCGGCATCAAAGACTTCGGTGAGGCGGAGCGCTCCTCCACCATGCCGCTGCGCTGACTGAACACCTGGACCGCCAGAGGAGTTTCGGACATGAGCCTGAGGGCGCGTATCAGCACTCCCGAGGAGCAGAACTCGGGACGGGAGGACGGCCACCTGGTCGCCACCTACCGGGCCAAGCTGCTCGAGGAGATCGATCTCGCGGAGATGTCCTCGCTCCAGGCAGCCGAGCGCCGGGCCCGGCTGGAGCGGGTCCTTGGACACATCATCAGCCGCGAGGGTCCCGTCCTGTCCACCCAGGAGCGTGCCTCGCTCATCCGCCGCGTTGTGGATGAAGCCCTGGGCCTGGGCATCCTCGAACCGCTCCTGGAAGACGCCTCCATCACCGAGATCATGGTCAACGGCCCGGACCACATCTTTGTCGAGCGCGGCGGCCGGGTTGAGCAACTGCAGATGTGCTTCGCCTCCAACGAGCAGCTGATGCAGACCATCGAGCGCATCGTCTCCACAGTCAACCGCCGGGTGGATGAGGCCACTCCGATGGTCGACGCCCGTCTCCCCTCGGGCGAGCGGGTCAACGTCATCATTCCGCCGCTTGCCTTGAGCGGCCCCACGCTGACGATCCGCCGCTTTCCCCGGGCCTTCACTCTCCACGAGATGATCGGGCTCGGCTCGCTCGATGAGCAGATGCTGATGCTGCTGGCCGGTTTTGTCCGGGCCAGGTTCAACGTCATCGTCTCCGGCGCCACGGGCTCCGGCAAGACCACGCTTCTCAACGCCCTCTCTGGGCTGATCCCGGAGAGGGAGCGCATCATCACCATTGAGGACTCCGCGGAGCTGCAGCTCCAGCAGAGTCACGTCATTACCCTGGAGTCCCGGCCGCCAAACGTTGAAGGCAAGGGCCAGGTCAGCATCCGCGACCTGGTCCGCAACTCACTGCGTATGCGTCCCGACCGCATCATCGTCGGTGAGGTCCGGGGCGGTGAAACGCTCGACATGCTGCAGGCCATGTCCACCGGGCATGACGGCTCGCTGGCCACCGTCCACGCCAACAACGCCGAAGACGCTCTGATGCGACTGCAGACCCTCGCCTCCATGTCGGAAATCAAGATCCCCTTCGAGGCGCTCAAGGACCAGATCAACTCCGCCCTGGACGTCGTCGTCCAGCTGACCCGTTTTCCCGACGGCTCCCGTCGCGTCAGTGAGATCGCCATCCTTGATTCGCACGGCCGGGAGGACTACCGCATCGCGACGGTGTGCCGTTTCAACGCCCAGCCCATGGGGGGCGACCATGTCGTGCACGGCAAGTGGGAGTACCTCCCCATTCCACGGCGGGTAGCCGACCGGCTCTATATGGCCGGCGAGCCCGCTCCGCCCGCCTTCGGGGTCGCCCAGCACGCGTCCCAGCTCGCCACCCGGGAGGCCCTATGACGCTCCGCCTCCCTCCTTTCACTCCCAACTCATCAGGTAAAAGGCCCCGTACCCATGGATAATCTCGGCTTGCTCACCATCGGCGTGACGCTCCTCTCGGGCACGCTCGCCGTCCTCGGTGTGCACATGTACTCCACGGGCAAAGCACAGCGCCAGGCTTTGGTGGACCGGCTCTCGCACACCGGGCAGATAGCCATCCCCGCCGGCCGTCGCAAGCGCTTCACCGGGGTGGACCGGAAGCTGCGCGGCACCACGTTCGGCAAGAAAATCGAGACGAAAATCGCCACGACCGGTCTGGACATCACCCCCGGCGAGTTCTGTGTGTACGCGCTCGCGGGCGTCGCCGGGCTCTGGTTTGTCGCGCAGGCGGTCTTCGCCTCCTTCTTCGGCCCGCTCGCCGCCCTGCTCGGCCTATGGGGAGCCAACGCCTTTCTGAACTGGCAGCGGAACAAGCGGATCGACAAGTTCATCAACCAGCTCCCCGAGCTCTCCCGCATCCTCGCGAACGCCACTCAGGCCGGTCTGGCCCTGCGCACCGCCATCGGTATGGCCGCTGAGGAGCTGGAAGAGCCGGCGGGTGAGGAGCTGGGACTGGTCGCCAGCCGGCTCGCGGTCGGCCATTCCATCGATGACGCCCTGGGCGAACTCGCCGAACGGCTGCCATCGCGGGAATTGGTAGTACTCGTGACCACTCTCGTGCTGTCCAATCGGGCTGGCGGCACGGTCGTCAGCTCTCTGCGGAACCTCACCGAGACGCTGGAGGAGCGTAAGGAGACCCGGCGCGAGGTGAAGACCCAGCTTTCCCAGGTGAAGATCACCGGCTTTGTCGTCCCCGCGATGGGCTTGGGCGCCCTGCTCCTGCTGGACCGCGTCATGCCCGGCGCGCTGGACCGGATGTCCGCCAGCTTTATGGGTCAGGCCGTCATTGTCGCGGCGTTCGCGTTGTACGGCCTCGGGCTGTTCGCTCTACACCGTCTTTCCAAGATCGAAGTCTGAGAGGAGGTGGGACCATGGGACTTCTGCTCGCATTGACCATCGGCCTCTGCGTCTACTTCGCCTTCTACGGAATCCGGATGTACCGGACCGAGGCCAAGCTCCCGGGCGACCTCGCCGTTGCCCTGGAAGTCGGCTCCACCCGTACCAGCGCCGCCGGTTCGGCCATCGACCGGATGGGTATGCGCTTCGCTCCCGCCGTGCTGCGCATGATGGGCCCCAAACGGGTCGACAAGAAGCGTCGCCAGATCGATCTCGCGGGCAACCCTGGCGGTCTCACCATCGACCGCTACGCCGCTCGCCGGGCTGTCTATGGCTTCATTGGTTTTGGCGGTGCCTTCAACTTCCTCATCCGGGATCAGCTCTTCATCGCGCTGGTCATGGTGGCCTTCGGCCTCTTCTGGGTTGAGATCAGTATCTTCGCCGCAGTCCGCCAACGGAAAGAACAGATCGAGCGGACCCTCCCTGACTTCCTTGACGTGCTCGCCGTCGTCGTTTCCGCGGGGCTCAACTTCCGGGAGGCGCTGGAGCGGGTTTCCGAGAAATACCGGGGTCCATGGGCAGACGAACTCAAGATCACGCTGCGCCAGATGGACATGGGTGTCAGTCGTCGGCAGGCTTTCGAGGAGCTGCGCAGACGGAACGACTCCGAGCAGGTGGCGATGTTCGTCACCGCGTTGCAGCAGGGCGAGGAGCTGGGCGCCCCGATCGTCGACACCCTGATACAGATCGCCAACGACATGCGCCGGACCGATGCGCAGAATGCCCGCCGCCGAGCCGCCAAAGCCGTGCCCAAGTCCACGCTGATCATCACGATGTTCATGGTCCCGGCGACGATGCTTCTGCTCGGTGCGGCCTTCATCTTCGGCTCCGACATCGACTTCGGCAGCACCTTCGGAGACTGAGGTGCCGATGTTTGGACTGCGGGGGCAGCGGTATCGCGGCGATGGTGACGCCGCCATGACATTCCAGTGGGGACGCCTCACTCAGGGACAGGTGGCTGATCCCCCTCCCGGTTCCGCCACCGCGTCCGCACATGATTCCGCGCCCACACTCGCCATCCAGGTCAACGCGCTCCAGGCGCTGTGCCGCCAGGTCTTCGGCTTCCGGTTGGCGATGATCGCCATCGGCACCCCGACCGCCCTGGCGGGCGCGGCACCCGGGACGCCGTCCTACCTCGTCAGCGCAGCCGTGCTGGTCACCTTCATGGGCTCGTACGTCATGTTCCGGGACTGGGAGCGCTTCGGCCCGCTGCTGCTACGGCACCCGTCCTTGCTCGCGATCGACATGTTCTTCGGTGGCCTCCTCTTAGTGACGGCCACACCGGAGTCCACGCTCGGTTATGTCACGGTCTGCACGCCACTGCTGGCGGGCCTGGTATACGGCTGGCGCGGTGCCGGCTTCTTCGCCGCCCTCCAAGGCGTCATCGTGGCCATGGTCTACATCGCTGACGCCAAGCTGGACACGTCCTGGGCCAGCGCTTTGCTGCTGCCTGGCTTCTGCGTTCTGGCCGGCGTCATCGGCGTCACCCTGCGAAATATGATGCTCCGCTTCGGCATCGCCTCCCAGGCCCTCACCGAAGCGCGTGCGCGGCTCGCCGTGGCTGGCGCGGTAGAGGAAGAACGGGCCCGGCTGGCCCGGGAGATGCATGACTCGGTCGCCAAGACGCTCCACGGTCTGGCGCTGGCTGCGGATGGTCTCGCTGAATCCGCTGGCCGCATGGACCCCAGGACCGTCAAACACCAGGCTCAGCTTGTCGCTCGCTCCGCGCGCCGCGCCGCCGGCGAATCGCGTGAGCTGCTGGCTGATCTCCGGCGTGAGTCAGGCCTCGACGGTGGCGTGGACATCGTCAGCGAATTCGAAGCCAGAGCCACTGACTTCGGCAACCGCAGCGGGCTGCCGACCACCTTCCACCGCCTCAGCCCGGACCCGGTACCCCCAGTTCCGCACGCGGTGGCCCGTCATGCGCTGACCATCGCTTCCGAGGCGATGGACAACGCCTATCGCCACGCTGACGCCACCCGGGTAGCGGCCGGAATCGGGATCGTGCACGGCAACTTGAGGATGAGCGTCTACGACAACGGAAAGGGGCTGCCGCCGCACACCTCTCTTGACGACCTTAAGAAGACCGGCCACTTCGGCCTTGTCGGCATGGTCGAGAGAGCCCTGGGCATCGGCGCTCGCATTCGCATTGGCAAGGGACGCCACGCACTGGGCACCGAAGTGCGCCTGGACCTCCCGAGCTCTGTCTTCCAGCATCCAACGGCATCACCCCACTGCTCCCCACTAGTTTGAGAGGAGGTCGCGCCCCATGCCCGACAACGCGTCAATGAACTCCCCAGCACCTCAGCACGGGCCCACCCCACCCCCACTCCCCGAACCGGTAGCCGCATCGCCGCTGAAGGTGGTCGTGGCCGATGACAACCCGGTCGTCCGCGCGGGTCTCACCGCGCTGCTTTCCGGCCGCGACGAGATTCAGGTCGTCGCCGAGGCTGCCGACGGCCGCCAGGCGTTCGACGTGGCTCGGCAGCACAGTCCCGACGTCATCCTGCTCGACGTCCGAATGCCGGGCGTGGACGGCTTATCTGCCCTACCGCATCTGGTCCTTCTCGCACCTGTGCTGATGCTGACGTACAGCCGGGAGAGCGAGGTCGTCCATGAGGCGTTGCGCCTGGGCGCGGGCGGTTACCTGGTACACGGCGAGTTCACCGCCGACCAGCTCATCGCTGCCGTACGGGATGTCAAGGACGGCAAGGCGCACTTCAGCGCCACCGCTTCCAACACGTTGCTGGCGCAGATGCGCGGCGGGCCCCCGTCGGCCGGGCTTCATCCGCCCTCCGCCGACCCGAGCGGTGGACAGTACATGGCGTCGGAACCACCATCATCAGGTCACGCACATGCATACAGCCATCCCGGCCATAACCCCCGCCCGGGTGCGTCGGATCTTCAATCGCTCGTAAGAAGCTCAGCATTGAATCCGCCTCAGTTTCCTACGCACTCTTCGCAGAGGCAATCTTCTATGGCATCGTCTTCCCGTGAGCAGCAACCGAGGGGAGGGCGGTACGGCCTGAGCAGCCGGGAGGCAGAGATCATGGAACACATCGCAGCCGGGATGTCGAACGCCCAGATCGCCGCCACCTGCTTCGTCGCGGAGAAGACCGTCAAGAATCACATCAACCGCATCTTCACCAAGCTTCAAGCGGCCAGCCGCAGCGAGGCCATCGCGGTCTGGCTGGGCACAGTCCGAGGGGGGAACGACTGACATGACCAAGCTGGGGAGCAAGCGGGGCCCCATGCGGGCGGGCACCGTGGGCTTAGGGACCCAAATCCTGCTATGGGCCCGGGACTGGGCCCGCAGACCCATGCTGGGCACCTCCACTCCGGCGTACGTTTCTCACGTCGCCAGCGAGACCGGCCAGGAGGAAGCCGGAAGCGCGAACGGCGCAGAGGCTTACGCGTCGGCCGGGCAGCGGTCGGCCGAACTCGGAGGGGTACACCATGAACGACAAGATGCTGAAGGCCTACGCCAGCACCCGCGTCCACGCCAGCCACTGGGCGAAGACCGGCGTCGAGAAGTTCCAGAAGCGCTACGCACACCCGTTCGACCGCGGTCAGACCGCCCTGGAGTACCTGGGCATCATCATGGTGGTCGTCGTGATCATCGGCGCGATCGTGGGTACCGGAATCGGCGGCAAGATCACCCAGAAGATCAACGAGCAGATCGACAAGATCAAGGCTGGCTGATCACCCTGACTCGTACAGCTCGCGATCGAGGGCAGGCTTTCCCCATCTACATTGTGATGGTGGCGAGCCTGCTCTTTCTCGCGTTCGCTTTCTTCGCTGTGGGTCAGGCATCCGCCACCCGCAACGGGGCTCAGGGTGCGGCCGATGCGGCGGCGCTGGCGGCTGCCAAGGATGCTCGGGGGCAGCTTCGTAGCGGCTTTATCAACGCCATTGGCAACCCGGCCTCATGGCAGGGCTGGCTGAACGGCCAGGGGTTCCTCACCGCCTCGGCCTGTTCAGCAGCAGACCGCCTCGCGGATGCCAACGACGCCGACGTCCTCGACTGCGCACGGCAGGACTGGCCGGACCGTGGTTTCACTGTGGAGATCGAGACCCGCTACACAGTGGGCCGGTCGGTGATCCCCGGTACGGAGAACAAGAAGGCCACGGCCGAAGCCACGGCCGTGATCGAGCCGCGCTGTCGCTTCAAGGAGGACGAAGACGCGGACGAGGACGAGGAGAATCCGCGCTTTGAGTTCCGCTGTGATGGCGGCAAGCGCTGGATCATCGATCCAGGGGACGAGGATTTCGACCCATGGAAGCGGGGGGTCTTGCCCAGCGTGGCCGACCTCTTCTCCGTTCGGCTGGACGACTGATCGAGCGAACGACGAGTAAAGGAAGCATGCTTTATGAACATTTGGCGCACCAGGAAGGCTCGTAGGGGCGCGGCAGCGCTGGCGATGGCGGTCACTCTGGCGATCGGCGTGTCGGCCTGCGGTGGTGACGATGACAAGCCCCAGGGCAGCGATGCCTCGGAGCAGTCCAAGGGCGATGGTGGTGGGGAGAAATCAAAGCAGGATGAGCCGGACAAGATCCTTGCAGAGATCGAGGGCGATGAGGGGATGATCCTCACGATCAATGCCGTCACGCGAGATGCCAGCGGCTTTGTCACGGTCGACGGAAGGGTGAAGAACACCGGGAAATCGACCTACTACAAGACCACTGAGTGGGGTGGCACCGAGGAGGATCTTAAAGGCGGAGGTCAGTCTGTCGGCGGTGCCACTCTCATCGATAAAGCGGGTAAGAAGCGCTACTACGCTTTGCGTGACACTGAAGGGCGCTGTCTGTGCACTTCGGGGTTCACCCAGGTGGATCCAGGTAAAGAGATGAAGGTCTTCATACAGTTCCCGGCGCCGCCCAGCGAAACAAGGGAAGTAGACCTACAGTTTCCGACTTTCAAGACCACTACCCTGAAGATCGAGGGGTGAGTACCTTGACGAACGCCACCCCGATGCCTTTCGCCGCCGCAGTCACCGCCCTCGTGGTTCTTTTCTCGGGCGGTGCCCTAACCGCCACGGCTCATGCGGAAGATGGCCCGAGTTACCCGCCCGGAACTGAGCCCAACGACAAGGCACCCGTTGAGGTCGATGCCAACCACCCTGGGCTGAAGATGGTGGATGGCGCCAAGCTAGCCGAACCGAAGGTGCTCGACATCAAGATGATCGTGGAGGACGAGGACGGGGAGGAGGTCAAGGAGGAGTCCAATCAGGAGGTCAAGTTCCGTCTCCAATCCGAGGTTCTCTTCGGCAAGGACAGCGCCAAGCTGAACTCCAAGTCCCACGCCCGCATCAAGGAGATCGCCGAGGAAATCAACAAGCAGAACGCCTCGGAGGTCCGGGTCTTCGGTTTCACCGACAATCTCGGTTCGTACGAGCATGGCATGAAGCTCTCGAACAACCGGGCCAAGGCGGTCCACACAGAGCTCGTGAAGTCCATCGAAGGCAGCCCCACGTATCAAGTCAGGGGCTACAGCGAGGACTACCCAGTGGCCGACAACTCCACCGAAGAGGGCCGGAAGAAGAATCGCCGCGTGGAGATTTCCTTTCCCCGTGGTGAGTAGCCGGTGAGACGCCAACCTTCGCGCCTGTCTCCCCTGACTGGTTGGGGGCCCCGGACGGAGGCCACATCGCGTATGTCCCGTTACCGCCACCAGAGCGCACATTTACGAGCACATGGGAGCACCACGACATGAAGACACGCAGGGCGCGCCTCCTCCCCGTCGCCGCTTCCGTACTCGCGCTGGGCCTTGTGTCCGCCTGCGGCGGGTCGGGTTCCGGGGACGGGAACACCTCGGGCGATGCGAAGAACGACAAGGTGTCCTCGGCCCCGACAAAGGAGTCAGCCGCACCGGACGAAGACAGCCAAGCCGCACCGGCGAAGGCGTTGTCCGAGGGAGAGTTGAACAAGGCCGCACTCGCCACCGCGGATGTGTCGGGCTTCACCGTCAAGACGCCATCCAAGGAGGAAGTCTCCGGGGCGGGGGAGGAGAAGGCCAAGTCCCCTGAGTGCCAGCCGATCGCATCGGTAATCGGTGGTGTGCCGCAGCCCGAACCGAATGGGCTCGTCTACCGGCAGCTGTTGAGCACGTCCGAGGACGAAGACGCCGGCGGGCTGATTCTCTTCGAGATGCTGGCCGCTTATGAGCAGCGGTCCGCCGAGCGAATGCTGGGCGATCTACGCAAGGCCATGAAGGCATGTTCAGGCGGCTTCAGCACCACCAGTGCAGGCGAAACTAACAGGTACACCACGGTGAGGGAGCTCACCGCGCCTACCGGCGCGGATGACGCCCTGGCCTACGAGGTGGTTGGTGACCTCGAGGGCGACAAGGTTCCGTTGCTGTTCAACGTGGTTCGTTCGGGATCCACGGTGGCCATCTTCTACTCCATGAATCTCATGGATTCCTCCAAGGCCGAAGTCCCTAAAGCCGTGGTCACCGCCCAGATCAACAAGCTGAAGTAGCGGCATGGCATGGTCGGCCATGTGTCGCTGAGCCGAGGTTGTTCCCGCGCTGACGTTGACAAGGCTTCGGAGTGTCCCAGGAACACGGTGCCGACGCCTCCTCTCCGCCCCGGTGGTCACTCCTCGCCCTCGTATACTCTCTTTGAGTAATCCCTTGCAGTAGTGCTCGCTGTGCCGCGTCGGCCTCGCGCGGCAACTTGCCTACTGCGGAGAGGAATTCCCCTGCGTCGCAGGCCTGTTGGGCCTCACATTGGGCCCTGGGGCCCATGCGTCAGTCTGGTAATCCGACTAACCTCGCCGCATGGCTGGACACATACCCTCCCCGCGTCGGGTGGCGATGCCAAGCGCCCTGGTTGCGGCCAGAGTTGCGCTTTTTCTCTTGCTCGTATTGGCGTTCATCGATGCCTCGGGCAGTAACGCGGGCTGGGGGATGGTGTCCGCTCTGGCTCCAGGTGTGTCCGGAGCGCTACTCGCTGGTGGGATGCGGGTGGCACGCCGATGGGCGTGGTTAGGAGCGTACGTACTTCAAGGATTGGTGCTCGTCCAGGCACTGAATAACACGCGGGATGGTGTGTGGTGGGGGCCTGTTCAGCTTGTGCTGCCGCTGCTGGTTATCGTGCTGCTCTCGTTGCCGCAGGCACGGGCGTGGTTTGCCCTGCCGCGGGGCCGCCGGGCACGGCGGGCACGGGTGTCACCGGGTCGAATGTTCCAGTTGCGTCATCTGGAGCGTGGCCAGACGGCGCCAGAGTATGTCGGTCTGGTGCTTGTGGTGGTGGCGATCGTCGGTGGTCTCGTGGCTGTCGGGGTCGGGACGGAGATCACCAGCAAGATCAGCACCCAGATCTGCAAGCTGACGGGTGGCGGTGACTGCGGCGATTCGGGTGGCGGTGCGGACAAGCCTGTTGCCGACGGATCGAAGACCGGTGATGACCCGGACGAGGGCCCTGTACAGGCGAAGTCGCCGGAGGAAAAGGAGTACGAAGCCGCTAAGAAGGCCGTAGAGGATCTTGAGAAGGCGCTGGAGGCCGATAAGGAGAAGGCCAAGGAGGCCGCCAAGGCGCTGATGAAGATCCTCGCGGATGAGTTAGGGATCACGGCGGGTCTCGACTGTCTCTTGGAAGGGGACGCATCCGCATGCGGCGAGACGATCCTCAATATCCTGACGAGCTTGGTCGGTGGCGCGGTCGGGAAGCTGGCGGCGAAGTACGGGGCACCGTGGAAATGGAAGCAAGCCGCAGAGCTCGTCAAGAAGATCAAGAAGCACGGCGGTGATGTCGCCACCGGGCTCAAGGGGATCATTGACAAGTCCTCGAAGTTGAAGAAGGCGCGGCAGCGGCTCAAGAAGGCCGAGGGCGCGTGTAATCACAGCTTCTTGCCGGGCACCCCAGTTCTGCTGGCAGATGGCAGGCGCCCCGCGATCGAGGACGTGCGGGTCGGAGACCTGGTCACCGTCACCGATCCGAAACGCGGTTTGACCACCACGCGACCCGTCGCTGGCACGATCACGACCGAGGATGACAAGGACTTCACCCGTCTTACGGTCCGGGTGGGCGGTCGCACGACGGTGATCACCTCCACCGATACGCATCCGTTCTGGCTGAACGACCAGAAACGCTGGGTCGAGGCCAGTGACATCCGTGCTGGTGCCGAGCTGCGCACGCCGCAGGGAAACTCGCTGCCGGTCGTGAAGGTCAGCCAGTACGAAAAGCTGCAACGTACCCATGACCTGTCCATCGAGGACATCCAGACGTACTACGTCGAGCTGGGCGGCTCAGCAGCCCTCGTCCACAACTGCCCGGCCAAGAACCCGAACGACCCTAAGAACTGGAAAAAGCCTTCCTGGAACAAGGACCTCAAGAACCCGAAGGTCGGCGACAAGGATGGGGGAAACGGTGCGTGGGGTTCGAGGGACCGCAACCCGCCGTCCACACCGAAGAACGAGGCTTGGCTGCGTTACCAAGAGCAAATATCCGGAGTGAAGCGGGGCAAAGAGTACATTGTGAAGAGCCCAGATGGGGGACGCCCCGTCGAGTTCGATGGCTGGGACTCTAAGCGTGGGACGTTCCTGGAGGCGAAGAACGGTTACGGCGGCCAGGTCTCGAAGGCTGGGAAGCTCAACAAGTCCACGGCCGACACCTTCGCGAAGGAGGCCAGGCGACAGATCCGCGCGGCTGACGGCAAGCCGGTGGAGTGGCACTTTTCGAACCCGGAGGCAACGAAGGCCGCCAAGAAGTTCTTCCGCGACGAGGGTATAAACGTCAAGGTGATCCATACGCCGGTGAAGAAATAGGAGCGGAGACGCCATGTTGGACTTGGTGGTGCGTGGGTTCTGGGGGCCGCGGTCTGAGGGCCCTCTCGAGCTCGCTGAACGTTGGCTTGCGTTCCTGGAGAGGCTTCGGAAGCTTGATCCGGACACCTTCTGCGGCTGGCGTGAGGTGGCGGAGTCGGATGCCAAGGCTCCGGCCACCGCACTCGACCCGGTCGCGTTGGCTGCGTACATCACAGCAGCGAACCCTGAGCCCGACGCCCAGCAAATCGGATACCGGGCCACTGTGTGGACGCGGCAGGAGGGGCGACCCGAAGTCACCGTGAAGGTTACCGGAGGCGGGACCGCCGATAACGTTCCACAGAGTGTGGTGGTGAACCTGGAATTGATGGATGAGGACCACGAGGCACCACAAGCACGTCTTCTTCCAGAGGCGCTGGTCGCTCTCGCGGATGTGTGGGACGTCGACTGGGGGGACTTCTATGACGACGACCTTATGGATGCCGTGGAGGAAGCGTACGACCTGTCGAATTCCAGTCCGCGCTGCGGCCGGGCCGTGTATCTCTCCAGCGGCCGGAAGGCACTAGCCCCCGAGGACCTTCCCGGTCGGCGACTCGCCACCGGCCATGGCGGGGTGGTCATCGATTTGAGCGGGCCGAAGGGTGAGGCGCCGGTGACCGATACGGTGATCGCTGTGAACGGAGCGCTGCGCAACTCTGGAGCGCTGGAGGAGCTACCATATCCTATGGACCGGCCCAAGCTATGAGGTGGCCGGATGCCCGCGAACCCTCCAACGCGTGCGCGGAAGAGTCCTGTCATGGGTGTTGACCGGTATCTGCAGACAATTGATGAGCTTTGCCTGCTCCCCTTCGGGCTCTCGTGGGAAGAAGACGAGCCGTGGAGAGTAAGTGGTGATGACTTTTACATGGTGCCGCTGCGGATAAGCGACAGCTTTTCCTACCCGAACAACGATCCGGCTGTGTACCGCGCGGTGAGCGCGGAGTTCGAGCGGGAACTCGAAGAAATCGGCCGGGCTCTGGACAGCCGCTGGGGCGTCCACGAGCTGGTACCGATGTTTGGTTTCTATGAGCTGTATGTCGATCAGGAGCCGATACCGCGGCTCTTCCAACATCTATGCAACTTCGGATTCTTCGGCGATCTGCTGGTCTGGCGCCGAGAAGGGCGCTGGGTGGGACTCAGCGTCGGGCATGAGGACAAGGAACAGCCACTGGTGCTGTTCGCTGTTGTGAGTGGCTTGTCCGATGGACTCCCTGGCTGAGTACGTTGGTACAGCTTGGCCGCACAACGTGTGAACTGGTCCCGCGTTGACCTCTGCTTGATAGGGACCCTGGGTCAGTTCGCACCGTCTTTGCGACTGACAGTATCGGGCGAACCTAGGCCCGAAGTTGGGCCCCGGGGCCCATGCCGCAGAACAGCCTCTTCCGTACCGTCCTCCTCACCAGCCACCCGGGTGTCAGCCCCGGGGCCGGCGGAGCGGGGAGGGCAGTGATGTTAGGCGTGAGGGACTGGGGCCGGGACCGTGGGGCCACCGGGATGGAGTATCTCGGGATCATCATGGTCGTGGCTCTGGTCATCGTCGGCATCAGCGCCACCAGCGTCGGCCAGTCCGTCAACGAGAAGATCTACTGTGCCATCAGCCAGCTCACTGGCGGTGACTGCTCGACGGGGGATGCCGCAAAGCCGGATGAGAAGAAGACCGATGAAGATTACCGTCCGCTCTCCTGCCAGACGGCCAGCCGCACAGAGTCGGTCAGCAACGAGGCAAAGATCCTCTGGATCAAGGTCGGCGACAAGCACGACTTCAAGCTGGAGGAATTCAATGTCGAGGACGAGAACGGCAAGGTGGACAAGAAGTTCCACATGACCTTCGTGAGCGGGAGCAAGGCTGGACTCGAGTTCAAGCCCACCTTCGGTGGCAAGGTGAACACCGGGGACCGGGAATCGGGTGGTGCGTCGGTCTCTATCGGCGGCGGTCTGGAGATCTCCGATGGCAGCACATGGGTGTTCGACAGCGAAGAAGAGGCCATGCGGTTCAAGGACGACTTAGAGCGTCTGCACCAGGCTGAGGAGAGTACGTGGACCAAGCCGGGCTGGCGAGTCGTCCGCGACGGCTGGCGCGAGCATGTCTCCGGGTCGAACAAGGATCTCCGGAAGAAGCTTGAGAAGGAGATGGACTTAAAGCAGGTGAAGTTCCGGACAGTGGGCCTCGACGCCGGTGCGGAGGCCAACCTCGCCGGGCCCGCCATGGACGACGAGATCGCCGCTCAGATCGGTGGCAAGGTCCAAGTCTCCGGCTCCATCACCGAAACCGAGAACTGGGTTGACAACACCCACACCGCCACTTACGCCTTCGCTCTTGAGGGTGAGATGAAAGCTGAGCTCGAAGCCGGCGGCGCCAAGGCCGGGGCCTTCGCCGGACAACGGCGCAACGGTGCGATTGGTGTCACCCGGGACATGAACTCCGGTGAGCTGCGGAAGATCACCATCACCCGCACCGTGGACACCAAGGCCGGGGCGAGCGCCGGGGTGTCGGATGGCGAGGCCTCCGGCACCGGCAAGGGCACTGCCAAGGACACCGAGGTCATCACCACCACGCTGAAGATCCCGGAAGGGCCCGACGGCAACGCGATGCGAAAGACCGCTGAGGATTGGCTGAACGGCCCTGCCGAAGCCACCGAGCCGATCAAGACAGCTTTTGCCAGCCCCGCACCCGACGAG
Organism: Streptomyces gobiensis; assembly: GCF_021216675.1. Lineage (NCBI taxonomy): Bacteria > Bacillati > Actinomycetota > Actinomycetes > Kitasatosporales > Streptomycetaceae > Streptomyces > Streptomyces gobiensis. The sequence continues at coordinate 3,784,028 of NZ_CP086120.1, forward strand.
CGACCGGCTGACGACGACGCGTTCGGCCAGCTTCTCTTCGACCACGGCAAGACGAGCAAGGGGACCTATGCTTCGGTGGAAGACGCCGCCAGCTTCGGCTTCGAACTCAATGTCATGGCAGGGCTTGGATACAACAGGACCATTACCGAGACATCGGCCAGGATCATGTCAGGCGACTACCTTGCCGCCCCACGAGGTGACACTCGTACCTATCGGTCCAATGAACTCTGCTCTAAGTGACCCGAGAGGATCCGCCATGAGGACTGTTCGCCGAGCTGCCGCAGCCCTGGGCGCCACCGCTTTGGCCGCCGCTCTACTCGGTGGCTGTGGGCAAGGCGGCCAGGAGGACGGCGCCAATACAACCGACGATGGCGGAGGCAATGTTCTACGGGCCAAGAGCCTCTCCGTCAGCTATCCGGATGACTGGGAGGAGGTCACGCCCGGTGAGAACATCGATGCCATGGCGGAGCTGCGCAAGGACAGCGAATCGCTGGGCCGTATCTCTCTGAGGCTGGCTTTCGTCGATTCGGCACGCCCGCTGGGCGCGGCGAACTCGGCGGCGGCGACCTATATCTTCGGTGGCAGGGTGGAGAAGCGGTCACAGATCACGCTGGACGGCGTGGACGGCGAGGTGTGGCGGAACGACTACCCCACACGTGAGTCCCCCGGCGGGGAAGGCCTGGCTCCGAAGGGCGCGCTGATCGCGGGTACGGATGTGGTCGGCATGGACAAGGAGAACAAGCCCTTCCTGGTCCGTATCAACTACGTCTCCGGGGAGCTCTCCCCGGCCGAGGTCGAAGAGATCGTCAACTCCGTCACCCTCTCCGGCTGACGGTGCTGTCGCCCGTGTCGGCAAGGGCAGCTTGGAGCGCAGGTTGAGCAAGGCTTCCAAGCACTACCGCTCGGGGAGCCGTCGGGAGGAAGAGGAGTGCCTGAAATGTCTGAGTCTCGGAAAGTGCTCGAAAATCGTGCTCCGCCGTGCTAAACACACAGGTCATTCAGTGTGCTCCCCGCGGATGCGGGGATGGTCCCCTGCCTTCGGTTGCTGGGTGCACACTTGCCAGGTGCTCCCCGCGGATGCGGGGATGGTCCCGCCGGCCGCACCTCCGTGACCACGCGGCTCTTGTGCTCCCCGCGGATGCGGGGATGGTCCCAGCAGGCAGTACGCCACCAGCTCAATCCCGCTGTGCTCCCCGCGGATGCGGGGATGGTCCCAAAGAGGCGTTGCTGTGTGCATCTCAATGTGCGTGCTCCCCGCGCATGCGGGGATGGTCCCACCAACCAAGCCGCCGAGTCCGTGCCGCTCATGTGCTCCCCGCGCATGCGGGGATGGTCCCAGACTATTTCCGTGCATGTGGCGCTGGTGACTGTGTTCCCCGCGCATGCGGGGATGGTCCCGTGCTGGTCGATGGGGCGGTGCCGAGCTCCAGGTGCTCCCCGCGCATGCGGGGATGGTCCCGGTCTGTCGTGATGGACGCGTTGGCGGACCACGTGCTCCCCGCGCATGCGGGGATGGTCCCGTCGTACAAATCCGCATCCCACGGTGCGGGATGTGCTCCCCGCGCATGCGGGGATGGTCCCACCGTTACGTCTACCTTGGGCACTTCGTATCCGTGCTCCCCGCGCATGCGGGGATGGTCCCCTGTTCGCGTTCAATACCGAGTCCGGCGGCGAGTGCTCCCCGCGCATGCGGGGATGGTCCCTCCTGGGCGATCCGGGGACCGTACTGGAGATCGTGCTCCCCGCGCATGCGGGGATGGTCCCGGCTCCTCCGTCTCCCTCTCATAGCAGCGGGAGTGCTCCCCGCGCATGCGGGGATGGTCCCGCCACACCGAAGTCCCGGGCGACCTGCCGGGCGTGCTCCCCGCGCATGCGGGGATGGTGTCGGGCTGGCTCGGCCTCCGCTCCTCTCCGAGTGGCGCCTGCTGGGCCGAGCAGGGCTGTCCGACGGGCTGTTGGTGACTCTCGCCATCACAGCCTGACCACCAGCCCAGTGACCTTGGGCGGCCACTGCCCAGGCGGTGGCGCGGACCTTCAGGTCAGCTGCCGGACTCGTTGAGGAGCTGCTCACGGCGCTGCTTCCGCCCCCGGTAGATGGCCTGGGTCATCATCAAGATGGTGGTGAGCACGAGGAACAGGACGATGAGCGGGACCGGGTTCTCGACGCCCGTGGTGATGCTTAGCGCCCCGTTGTCTTTCTCCACCGTCTCGAAGATCAGCGCCCCGAATAACGCCTTCCGTTTGACGATCTCGTCAGTGCCCGTTGAGAACATGAGGGTGAGCAGGGTCACCGCTATGACGCCCAGCGTCAGCAGCGCGGCTCCTATGGCGGGCTTCACTACCGATCGTGCCTTGAACATTCCTTCTCCTCGACTCGCTTGTGTGGATTCCTTGTACCGCGTACCAGATGAACGCGACGGCCGCCCCGGCAAGGCAGCGCATCACCGCCCAGGGCGGGAGACTGAGCAGGCCCAGCCCGATCACTGACAGGCCCATAACGATGACGACCACGGACAGCCCCAGGAACATGGAGAACGGGACGGCTTCGGGTACGGGCTCGACTGTACGCGTGCTCACGCGTGCTCGGCTTGGTGCTGATCGACGGTGTCCACTGGTGCGCGAGGCCCGGCACGGTTGCCGCAGCGAGGTCAAGGCGGGCGTGCATGCTGAGGCTCACCTCTCCGTACGGGCGTACGCGGGACCAGTACAAGCGGGACTTGCCGTCCTCGTACAGTTGGCCGATCCCCGGCAGCTAGCGCTCCGTCGACTTCATGTTCCCCTGCCTGCGATTCGGGCGTTTTCAGAACCATGCTTGGTCATCCGGCACGACCGAGGCGGGAGTGAACACGATGCGGCCATCCTCGACGGCGCCCACGAGTTGGCCGCCTCTTCGAGGGGCGGGCCTTACCCTGTTGGGGCTCTCGCCAGTGAAGACTGACGAGAGCCCCGGCTCCATTTCAGGCGTCCTCGTGCATCTCGCCGTGCCTGCTCAGACGCACAGCTCGAACCAGACGACCTTTCCTTCTGCGGTGCCGTGGTAGTCGGTGTGGCCAAGGGGGTAGCGGCCCCATTTTCGGGAGAGGCGGTCGATGAGGTAGAGGCCTCGCCCGAAGGTGCCGTGGGTTGAGTAGAGGAGGGGGTCGGGAAGTTCGGGATGGTTGTCCCAGACGCTGACGCGGAGGACGCCGTCGCGTGCGCGGGCTCGGATGAAGACGGGGCCGTCGGAGTGCTTGACGGCGTTGGTAACCAGTTCGCAGGCCAGTAGCTCGGCGGTGTCGGTGACTTCGACTGTGAGGCCGTAGCCGGTCATTGCGGCGCGCAGGGTGGTACGGGCGATGCCGGGGGCGCGGGGGTTATTGGTGAGTTGGAGGCTGCACTCCCACTCGTCGGGCGGATCGCTCGACGGTTGGGTGGGTGCAGCGATGGCGGATGTGGCCAACTCTCTTCTCCTGTCGCGGGCGTGGCGTCGGGCGGTGGCTCTGTCGCCCCGCTGCGCGCGGGCAGGGCGATGCACTTCCGGGATCCCGGTGCCACGGTGAGTAGTGACGTGCGACTCACGGTAGGGGCTCGCGGTAGCTCTTGTCCATCGAATGCGTAGACTGAAGTCACCGACGGTAGATTGCTCGGTACCACGCATGGGAGGGATGGCTGGATGCCGCCGAGGGGAACCCCTACTGCTCGTCAGCAGCGATTGGGCTTTGAACTGCGTAAGCTTCGCGAGCGAGCAGGGATGTCAGCTACCGAGGCTGCTGCGCTCATGAGCCTCACTCAGTCCCGCGTCAGCAACATTGAGTTGGGACGTTACGGGGTAAGTGCCGACCGTGTGCGCATGTTCGCGCGCACGTACAAGTGCGGTGACCCGGCGCTCATCGATGCTCTGGCTGCAATGACGACTGGCCGGACTCGTAATTGGTGGGAGGAGTACCGCGATACGCTCCCTGCGATGTTGCTCGACCTTGCCGAGCTAGAGCATCATGCAGCCAGTATCCGCACTGCTCAGTTCACTCACCTTCCGGGCCTGCTGCAGACCGTAGACTACGCACGTCTCATCTTCCGGCAGAACATCCCCGAGCTGTCTCCGCCTGAGGTGGAGCACTTGGTCTCTCATCGCATCAAGCGACAGGGCATCCTCTACAAAGACGAGCCAACCCCAAACATCGCAGTCATCCATGAGGCTGCTCTTCGGATGCAGTTCGGTGGGCCGGATGTCATGCGCGAACAGCTCCAGCACATCGTCAAGATGGGCGAGCGAGACAACGTGACGGTACTCGTCATCCCCTTCTCAGCTGGGATCTTCCCGGGTACAGGGCAGACCGTGGTGTATGCAGAAGGTCCGGTACCGCAGCTGGACACCGTCCAGCTCGACACCGAACATGGTTCCGAATTCCTTTACGCGGATGCGCAGCTGGAGAGGTATCGAACCTTCATGGACCGATTTGAAGCCGCCGCCCTCGACGCCGACGCGTCAAGCGAACTCATCCATAGCATCATCAACAGCCTGTGAAAGGTCTCGTTGTGCCCCGCATCAACTGGCAGAAGTCGTCTTACAGCAGCCAGGCCAGCAACTGCGTCGAACTGGCTCCGGACCTCACACCCGGCGCTATCTATCTCCGTGAGTCGGATGACCCATCCACCGTCATAACCACCACCTCGGCTCGGCTGGCCGCATTCCTCACCGCTGCCCGCTCCGGCAAGCTCCGCCTGGAGGGTGGGTAGAGCAAGGCTTCCAAGCACCGTCGCTCGGGGAACCGTCGGGAGGAAGAAGAGTGCCTGAAATGTCTGAATCTCGGAAAGTGCTCAAAAATCGTGCACCGCCGTGCTAAACACACAGGTCAGGAAGTGTGCTCCCCGCGCATGCGGGGATGGTCCCTGCGGCGCCATCACCCACCACCATTGAGGAGTGTGCTCCCCGCGCATGCGGGGATGGTCCCGCGGAGCGGTTCATCGAGCTTGGAAGGCTCGTGTGCTCCCCGCGCATGCGGGGATGGTCCCCTCCCGCCGGATGTCTCCCCGGAGCTGTGGTTGTGCTCCCCGCGCATGCGGGGATGGTCCCCGTCGGCGCCACATTCCGACCGGTGAGGTCACGTGCTCCCCGCGCATGCGGGGATGGTCCCCGCCATGCCTGGCGGGCCCGCGGGATAGGGGGGTGCTCCCCGCGCATGCGGGGATGGTCCGCATGTCGGACACGCAGCCCAAGGTGACGCTGTGTGCTCCCCGCGCATGCGGGGATGGTCCCTCGACCTCCGCCGCCCGCATGCGGTCCCGTGCGTGCTCCCCGCGCATGCGGGGATGGTCCCCGCCGCCCTCAACCGTTGGCGAAAGCTCAGCGGTGCTCCCCGCGCATGCGGGGATGGTCCTGATCCGTGAGATCAAGCGCCGCGACCGGTACAGTGCTCCCCGCGCATGCGGGGATGGTCCCTCCATCGTCAATATCCAGATGGGCGGGGCCATGTGCTCCCCGCGCATGCGGGGATGGTCCCCGCGCCTGCCCCTGGCCCTGGATAAGCGCCCGGTGCTCCCCGCGCATGCGGGGATGGTCCCCCTCAGCCCTGGTCACGGTCTCCATGGACGTAGTGCTCCCCGCGCATGCGGGGATGGTCCCCGCGGCGAGCACGGTGCAGGTCCCCGGCGTGCGTGCTCCCCGCGCATGCGGGGATGGTCCCTCGGTGTCGACATCGGTCACCGCGGTGGTCAGGTGCTCCCCGCGCATGCGGGGATGGTCCCATTGATCCGGTGATCTCCTATGACGGTTTCGAGTGCTCCCCGCGCATGCGGGGATGGTCCCGACAAGGCGCCCCCAAGCCCCGTCTAGCTGAAGTGCTCCCCGCGCATGCGGGGATGGTCCCCGAAACGAAAGAGAGGTGGATCGTGAATCCATGTGCTCCCCGCGCATGCGGGGATGGTCCCCGCGACGCGAGGCCCCCGGCACGCAGGTACTCGTGCTCCCCGCGCATGCGGGGATGGTCCCGGGCGTTGAGCTGGTCGTAGAACGACTTCGGCGTGCTCCCCGCGCATGCGGGGATGGTCTCGGGCCCGTTGGGCGTCCGCTCTCCCAGGTGGCGCCTGCTGGGCTGAACAGGGCCGTCCCGACCGGCTGTCGGCGACTCTTGCCATCGCAGCTGACGACCCACCCAGTGATCTTTCCGGCTACACGTGCGTCCCCGGCCGTAGGACCTATGGCCGGGGACTCCAGGCCGATGTCTCAGGAGGGCCGCGTTCCTACGCTTTTGAGTGCGGCTGCTGGTCAGCGAGCCGCCGCGCACGGCTTCACAGCCGTGTTCGCCATGACGAAGGGGGAACCCGTGCCTGCCGACGGTCAGAGCCATATCCGTATCGCCCGCCCGTCTCGTGACCTCGTGGCGGTGGAGCGCTTCTGGAGCCGGGGACTCGGGCTGAGCGTGGTGTACCGCGCCGAGGGCGGCGAGCAGCCCGGGGAGCACGACCTGCTGATGCTGGGCTGGCCGGACGCGTCCTGGCACCTGGAACTCGTCCACGAAGCGGCCCGGCTTGTCGAACCGAGCCCGACCGATGAGGACCTCCTGGTGATCTACCTTGACGGGCAAGTCTCCGAGGAACTGGTGGCTCGTCTCGAAGGGCACGGCGGCAAGCGCGTACCGTCCCCCAACCCTTACTGGAACAGGTGGGGCGTCACGATCGTCGACCCGGACGGGTACCGTCTTGTGCTCTGTACGCGTGCGTGGCCCAGCGCGACGCCGCCACCTGGTGCGCCGACCGACGTGTTCGGCGGCATGTGAGCGAACTTGGACGATCCTCCCAACTTCCGCGCCACGGCCCGCTTCCTTTCGTAGGACTCGTTCATGCGTGTCGGCTGTTCGTGTTGCTCTACTTGTCCCCGCTCAAGCGACTGCTCGGCACGGAAGGGACCGTTATGCGCGTCTTTCGAAAAGCAACAGGGTTGACATCATTGAGTGATCGCGCGGTGGCCACGGCTCGTTCCGCGATTGACCGGCGGTCCTTGCTCGGAGGCTCCGTCGCACTCTCTCTCGGTCTTGTGGGCGGCTGCACAACCAAAAAGGAATCGGCGGCAGACGCAGCCGCCGCCGACAGTGGTACACCACCCGTGGTGAAGGTTTATCTTCTCGGCACCGGTGGGCCGGAGATGTCGACCACCCGTCAGGGGATATCGACGCTGATCGAGGCCAGCGGTCAGCGATTGCTGTTCGACGTGGGGCGCGGTGCCACACAGAACATGTACGAGTCCCGGGTGAACCCGAAGGACGTCACCAAGGTCTTTCTCACCCATCTGCACAATGACCATTACGAGGGCCTCGCATCTCTCTGGCTCAACCCGTGGTTCATGCTCAGCCGCAAGAAGAGCCTGGAGGTATGGGGGCCAGCAGGAACGACCGGGATGATCAAAGGCATGCGGGCCATGTACGAGCACGACCTGAATCAACGTTCGAACGACATCTTCAAGCAGGAGTACCTCGATATCCGCGTGCACGAGATCGAGCCGGGGGTCGCCTACGATGATGGCGGCATCAAGGTGACCGCCTTCACCGTCGAGCACAAGGACGGAAACCCTGCCTACGGCTACCGGTTCGACTACGCGGGCAAGTCCGTACTCCTGTCGGGCGATACCACCTATCACGAGAACGTCGTCTCGCACGGCGCGAACGTCGATGCACTGATTCACAACGTGATCGCATTCGATGAAGAGCTCACGAAATCAGGCAAGTTGAAGGTGGTTGAGGAGAAGCTCACCACACCTGAGCAAGCCGCCCGGGTGTTCTCCAAGGCACGCCCTCGAGTAGCGGTCTTCTCGCACATCGCGAAGAAGGGTCTGCACGGAGAAAAAGGAGACAAGGTCATCATGGACAGAACCCGGAAGGCGGGATACAGCGGTCCGCTGCACATGGGACAGGACAGGATGACCATCGAAATCGGCGACGACGTCAAAGTGAAGGCACCTGTCTCGACCAAGGGCCTGCCGGACCTGGACAGTCCCGAGGTCAAGCTCTGAGCGTGGACGGCTCCTGCTGACGAAGGGAGTCAGCAGTGAGCGAACGGGTGAGGGGCTGGACCGGGCGGGTGCTGCTGGAGTTGGCGGTTGCCCGGCCCGGCTCTCCCGCAGTGCCACTGGTTTCGGCCATCCGGGGGTTCCGGGCGACCGTATGGACATACCTGCGGTGGTGAACGGGCAATCGAACGGACATGTTGGACATTCTGCTGGTCGTTGCCGGCGCCCTCGCCCTCGTGGTGGCCGCGCTCTCCGCGCTCATCCAGCGCGCGCCACTGAGCGGGCCGCTGCTCGCCCTGCTGACCGGGATTCTTTTCGGCCCGGCGGTGCTGGGGGTCATCGACCTGCCCACCGTGGTGGAGGGACACAAGGAGTTGCACGAGTTCGCCCGCTTGCTGCTGGCGATCTCGGTGATGGCCGTAGCCTTGCGCTACCCGATCCTCGACGTGCGGTCTCGGGTGAGGCCGGTGGCCGTCCTCCTCGTCGCGGCCATGCTCGGGATGGCGCTGGTCACCACGGCGGTGTCAGCCGCTGTCCTGGGCGTCGGCCTCGGCGCGGCGGTACTGCTGGGAGCCGCCCTGTGCCCCACCGACCCGGTTCTGGCCACCAGCGTGGTCACTGGTGAGCCCGCCGAGAAGGGCATCACCGCCCGGACCAGACAGCTGCTCTCCCTGGAGTCGGGCGCGAACGACGGTCTCGCCCTGCCCCTGGTGCTCGCCGCCGTGGCGATCGCCGGGCCCCTCACCGGCACCGAGGCGCTGCTGGAGTCCCTGTGGCAGGTCCTGGGCGCCATCGTCCTGGGAGCGGTGGTGGGCTCGTTGGGCGGAAAGGTGCTGCGCGGCGCCGAAGCCAGGAGGACCGTGGAGTCCGGCCCCATGCTCATCTACACCCTGCTGCTGGCCCTGTTCGTGCTCGGTGCGGCCGGGGTGCTCCACCTCGACGGCATCCTGGCGGTCTTCGTCAGCGGTCTGGCCTTCAACGCGACGAGTTCGGCGAGTGAGCGCGCCGACGAGGACAAGATCGACGAGGCAGTCAACCGCCTCATGGTCCTGCCGCTGTTCACGGTCCTGGGTGCCATGATCCCCTGGCGGGAGTGGGGCGAGCTGGGATGGTGGCGCGGCCCTCTGCTGGTCCTCGGCGTGCTGCTGCTGCGCCGGCTGCCGGTCCTGCTCGCGCTCAAGCGGCCCCTTTCCCTGACCTGGCGGGACGCCGTCTTCCTGGGCTGGTTCGGTCCCATCGGCGTCTCGGCGCTGTTCTACCTGACCATGGAGGCTCACCGGCACGGCGCCGACCCCCTAGTACTGGCCGCCGGAACGCTGGTCGTCGCCGCCAGCACCGTCGCACACGGCATCACCACGGCACCCGGCCTGACCCTCTACCGCAAGAAGGCCGAGCGGGCTGGGGACACCACGCAATGAGCCTGCTGCCGGTGCTCCTCGGGTGGCGCCCTGGTCGCGGTCACCTGGCTGAACTGTCCCAGCGAGCTGCGCTTACTGATTACTTTCTCATGCATCTGGGATGCCTAGACACCGTTTCCTATGCGGTCCCGGGACCGTCGAGGAAGCGAAGCAGTACGGCGGCCTCCGCACGGAGCTGCGTGGCTCGGTCAGCGTGCGCGGGCGCAGTCAACTGCGCTGCAACGTCCAGCCGTACGGCGGCCTCGGCGCGCACGACATCCACCACGCCGCGCTCGCTCAGCTCACGCCGCGCTGCTTCGGTGACGCCCACACCAACCGGCGACTGCTCAAGGGCCAAGCCGCGGAGTTCAGCTTCGTCCACGGGCACCGCCTCGGCGTTGTCCAGTGCAGCGAGTGCTGCGCGCAGGGCGCTCACCGCGGCCTTGTCACGGGCGCGCATCGCTGCCGGCAGTGCTTGACGCATACGAAGACGTACAGACATACCGGTGACCTTATGGCGGCGGCCCTGGACCCACAACGCGATATACGTGCAGCATCAGGCTTACCGCCAACCGAGGCGCTACACCCCCGACAAGATCGCGAAGTCAGACTGGAGTACTAGGAGACCAGAGAGGTCCAAGGGAGGCGGCTCCCCACCTCGCCGACTCGGAGGATGCTCAGTCGAGACAGAACTCGTTGCCCTCGATGTCCTGCATCACGATGCACGAATCATTGCCGTCATACAGGAGTTGCACGCGTACCGCGCCGAGCGGGACCAGTCGTGCGCATTCGGCCTCGAGCGCGGCCAGGCGCTTTTCCCCCACGAGTCCGGTACCGACCCTCACGTCAAGATGCAGCCGATTCTTGGCGACCTTGCCTTCGGGGACGCGCTGAAAGTACAGTCGCGGGCCCACACCTGAGGGATCACTGCAGGCGAACCATGAACCCTGATCCTCGGAAGCCTGGGAGCGGTTGAAATCGTCCCAAGTGGCGAACCCCGCCGGTGGCGGCGGTACGACGTACCCCAACACCTCGCACCAAAAGCGAGCGAGACGCTCAGGTTCCGCACAGTCGAAGGTGACTTGGAACTGCTTGATCGATGACATCGGCGCACCATAGCAGGGGGGCTCTGTTGCTCATCTCCCGGCAGGAATCAGCACGTTGTCGGGAGGACGGTCCCTGCTAGCCGCTGCTGTGTCGTGCGGTCGCAGGGGTGAACCGATGTCGGTGCCTCTTGGGACGGGCACTTTGGACTCTGGGGCCGGTTGGTGTGTCGGGGGCTGTGCCGCCGGGGGTGCCCGGCATGTTGTCGGCGGTGTGGGCGGTGATGTTGTCGGTTGTGTTGTGGGCGCCGGTGGTGATGTCGGTGGGGGCGGCGTTGGCGGGTTGTTTGAGGGTGCCGGTGAAGTCGATCAGGTCGCCGTTGGGGATGAGGAAGGTGTTGTCGGCGGTCATGACGGAGCTCTTGGGCACGCCTGCTGTGGTGCCGTTGGGGAGGTCGATGGTGGTCTCGCCTGGGGCAGGTTGATGTCGTGGAGGGGTGCGGTGGGCGCGGCCGGAGCTCGCCGTATGGCTGCCGCCCGCGAGGGCTGCCGAGGTAACCAGGAGGCGGTGGACACAGCCTGGAAGAACGGGTCTCAGGGGTCGAACCCAATCTGCGGAGCCCGGCCGACGGCGTGACGGCTTACACGGCCGCGACGACTTTGGTGGCTCGCGCACACGGAGACTGTTACGCGTCTCGTTCTCGAAGGGAGTTACCAGTGACCGCCGAACGGATCGGCCCGCCCCTCGTCGCAGGTGAGCGGGAGATGCTGCGGGCCTTCCTCGACTACCACCGCGCAACGCTCGCTATGAAGTGCGACGGTCTCTCTGACGTGGATCTGCGGCGTCAGTCGATGCCGCCGTCGAGGCTCTCGCTGCTCGGCTTGGTGCGGCACATGGCCGAGGTGGAGCGCGTGTGGTTCCGCCGGGTGATCAACGGGGAGGATGTTCCGCTCGTGTGGTCGGACGAGGGCAACTTCCAGGTGGCGTACGACGCGAGTGCGGCTACGCGGTCGGAAGCGTTCGACGCCTGGCAGGCGGAAGTTGAGCACGCACGTCGGATTGAGAAGGATGCGGCGTCGCTTGATGTCACCGGCTTCCACCCCAAGTCGGGTGAGGAGGTGTCGCTCCGGCTGGTGATGCTGCATCTGATTCACGAGTACGCCCGCCACAACGGCCATGCGGACTTCCTGCGCGAGGGAATCGACGGGGCCGTCGGGGCCTGAACGAAGGAAACCCACCCGGTCAGGGGTCCCAGGCGCCATGCCTGGTATGCCCGATTCTCGGAAAGTGCTCGAGAATCGGGCCCCGTCGTGCTAAACACACAGGTCAGCTAGTGTGCTCCCCGCGCATGCGGGGATGGTCCCATTTGTGGATCGTGTCCGGCAAAATCATCGAAGTGCTCCCCGCGCATGCGGGGATGGTCCCTCGGTGGCAGGCTGGCCGTTCAGCTCGACGCCGTGCTCCCCGCGCATGCGGGGATGGTCCCACCGCCAAAGACAGAGCGGCAGTCCTCACGACGTGCTCCCCGCGCATGCGGGGATGGTCCCGCGGACAAAACCGGGATGGCGATGGCGGCTTAGTGCTCCCCGCGCATGCGGGGATGGTCCCGAAGTTACTGTCAAGCGCAGGGAAGGCAGTGAGTGCTCCCCGCGCATGCGGGGATGGTCCCAAGGCCAGCCGGGACACCGCACGCAGGGTCAAGTGCTCCCCGCGCATGCGGGGATGGTCCCCGCCCCAAAGCATTCATCAAAGGGGACGCGCCAGTGCTCCCCGCGCATGCGGGGATGGTCCCCACCACCGTGCAGGCCGGGGCTTCGACCCCGGGTGCTCCCCGCGCATGCGGGGATGGTCCCAAGGACGGCCGCCCGACCGGGCTGTGGGGCAAGTGCTCCCCGCGCATGCGGGGATGGTCCCGACGGCACGGTCGGGGGCTCCGGCAATCACAAGTGCTCCCCGCGCATGCGGGGATGGTCCCTCGTCGGCGATCATGCGGTGGGAGGGAAGCGGTGCTCCCCGCGCATGCGGGGATGGTCCCGAGCCACACGACAAGGTCAGGCCAGGGGAGGGGTGCTCCCCGCGCATGCGGGGATGGTCCCTCGGCCTCGACCTCGACATACAGGAACACGACGTGCTCCCCGCGCATGCGGGGATGGTCCCGGGCCAGGATTGGCCTCCCGCTGAAGGGCGGCGTGCTCCCCGCGCATGCGGGGGTGGTCCCTGCCGTTCACGTTCCCATGGTGACCAGTCCTTGGCATATCGGGCATCGGTCTTTGCCATCCCACTCACCCCACCCGAAAGCTGCGGGCGAAAGGGACCGGTTCTCAAGCTCTTTGCGTACAGCCACCCGGTAGGCCCAGACAGTGCTGATGTAGGGATGATAGGCGTCATGGAAGGCGGGTGATGTCTGCGAAGCCCCTGCCGCGACAACGCGCTGAAGATTGCGGAGCTGTTCGAACATCGCCTGTCCGGCGCTGGCGACGGCGGTGGTCGCGTCGATGAACAGTCTTTCGCGCAGTTCATAGATCGCGGCATCGCTCAGTGCCGCGCGAGTGGACGCGTCAAGGTCTCTTTCGGCGTCTGGGGCTTGGGCGATTTGGCGTAACCGTGTGTGGCACACCCCGGTGGCGGTGATGAACTCGATGTACACTGCCCGCCGCCGCGCCTTGACGCCGCGATCCTCTTCGTGACGACCACGCAGGTAGTCAGCCAGAACGGTGCCGGAAATGGCAATAAAGCCACCTGTGACCGTCGCGATGAGCGTCCCCCAGTTCATGTCTGCCCCCAGCAGCGATCAGGCGTCGGAGTCCGGGACTCTACGTATAGCTTTTCTTCCGGTGCCAGTGGGGCCCTTCGAACAGGTCGGTCACGCTCGCGGAGAGGCGGCGCATGCCGAGCTTCGACAGTCGGCGGTCACCGTTACGCGCCTGGTGAGGCGGGTACCTCTGCGCAGACGAATGGTTTGTGCGCGAGGAATGAGGAAGATGAGATGAAGGTTGGTTACAAGCTTGCTGCCGAATCTTTCAGTCCCGCTGAACTGATTCGACAGGCGGTCCTGGCAGAGCAGGCGGGCTTCGATTTCGTCGAGATCAGCGATCACTACCACCCCTGGCTCGACAACCAGGGCCATTCGCCCTTCGCCTGGACGGTGCTGGGCAGCATCGCGGCCAAGACCTCGCAGATCGAGCTGGCGACTGGCGTGACCTGTCCGACCGTGCGTTATCACCCGGCGATCATCGCTCAGGCTGCCGCCACCCTCGCCCTTGTCTCGGACGGGCGCTTCGTACTCGGAGTCGGCTCTGGCGAGCGGCTCAACGAGCACGTAACCGGTCAGGGCTTCCCGGGCGCCATCAGCACGCGGCACGAGATGCTCAGGGAGGCCCTGGAGATCATCCGGCTGCTGTGGCGCGGCGGCTACCGGTCGTACGAGGGCAAGCACCTGCGGCTTGAGGACGCCCGGGTCTTCGACCTTCCGGAGGAACTACCGCTGATCGCGGTGGCCGCGAGCGGCCCGGCGTCGACCCGGATCGCCGCGGAGCTCGGCGACGGTCTGTTCGCCACCGAGGACAAGCCGGAGATCGTCCAGCAGTACCGTGACGCAGGCGGCACCGGGCCCCGCTACGCGGAGGTTCCGATGGCCTGGGCACCCGACGAGCACACCGCGGCGAAGGCCGCCCGGGAGACGTCGCGCTGGGCTGTGACCGGGTGGAAGGTCATGAGCGAGCTGCCCAACCCGGTCAACTTCGACGCGGCGACCACGACCGTGCGCGAGGAGGACATCCTCGAGAAGTTCGCCTGCGGCACCGACCCCGCCCGGTACGTCGAGGTGGCACAGCAGTTTGTCGACGCGGGCTTCGACAGGCTGGTCATGCAGAACGCCGGGCCCGATCCCGACGGTTTCATCGACTTCTATCAGCGGGAACTTGACGGGTTGATCAGGCAGTTGCAGCCGACCAGGGCACGGGCCTGAACCACACGGCAGACCTCGGTCGCCCGGTTGGTTCACGCATGGAACTCGGTGAGATCGATGGTGTGGACGCGCAGCGGGAAGCCGTATACCGGGTGTGTCGTCTCGCGCTCCGGCACCATGCCGAGCTTGCGGATCACGTTCTCGGAGGCGGTGTCGCCCAGTCGGGTGATGCTGATGACGCGGTCGAGGCCGCGATCCTGGAGCGCGAACTCCAGTGTTGCCTGGGCGGCTTCGGACGCGTAGCCCTGGCCCCAGAAGGGTCGGCCGAGCCGCCAGCTGATCTCTACGGCGGGGAGCACTTCCGGCAGGTACTCGGGTACGGACAGGCCTACGAAGCCGATGAGCTCGCCCGAGGCCAGCAGTTCGACGGCGAAGAGGCCGAAGCCCTCCTCGTCCCATTCCTCCTCCCACCGCTCGATGTCTTCTGCCGTCTGGTCCAGGTCCTGGACCGAGCCGTCGCCGCTCAGGCGCATGACCTGCGGGTCTGCGTTGATCTCCGCCATGGGGGCGAGGTCATCGTCGTCCCAGCGGCGGAGGAAGAGGCGGGGGGTGCGGATCTCGGTCATGGGCCCATCCTGTCGGAGGGGAGGCCCCAGGGGTAATCGGTGCCCGACCGTGCTGCCGGTGCCACGTGGCGTGGGTCGGTGAAGACCAGCAGGATCTGCTCAGCCAGCTGCCCAAGTGGTTCGGCACTGCCGTCAGCTGAGCGCGCAGTTGTGGCTTGAAAGGGTGGGACCTGTCTCCGGCCGAGTTCGGCGCGGTCCGGTGCCGTACCCCGCCAGGCGAGTGCGGGGCGGGGTGCCTTTCTGATGGCCGTCTACTGTCTCGGGCTCGGGATCCCGTTCATCGCGGTCGCCGTGGCGTTCCGGCGTGCCCTTGGCGCCTTCGGCTGGATCAAGCGTCACTACGCGTGGGTGGCGCATCGGCGGCTCCCTCCTGCCGTACTGGTGTCCGACTGTGGTGTGTACGCTGTGCCGCTGGCCATGGGCCGCGATTGCCGCCAGGAACAGTGGAGGACACGAACATGAGCACAGCCGCCGCTCACACCGAGCATCCGCCCATCTACGGGGAGCTGGTGGATGAGTTCGGCGACGTTCCGGCGGATGTACGGGCCACTGCTGAGCGGGTGGTTCGGGAGGCCCGGGAAGCGGTGGCGTGGGCTGGGCGGGCGCGGACGGAGTCAGGGGCTGCGATCTAGACATGCGATCTAGACAGCGGTGTGGGGCGGTCTAGCCGCGTTCCACCCGGACGTTTCCCTCTCTGTCGGGGCGCATCATGTCGACGAGACGGAGGATCTCCATCGGCAGCGGGAAGATGAGAGTGGAGTTCCGCTCGGAGGAGATCTCGGCCATCGTGGACAGGATCCGCAGATGGAGGGCGGCAGGGTACCCTTCGAGCCGCTCGGCGGCATCCCGCAGCTGGCCGGCGGCCTCGAACTCGCCCTTGGCATGGATGACCTTGGCCCGCCGGTCGCGCTCGGACTCGGCCTGCCGGGCCATGGCGCGGCGCATGGTCTCCGGTAGTTCGACGTCCTTGACCTCAACCAGGGTGACCTTCACCCCCCAGGGATTGGTCACGTCGTCGATGATCTGCTGGAGACGCTGATTGATCTCATCGCGGTTGACCAGCAGTTCGTCAAGGTCCACCTGGCCGAGGATGCTGCGCAGTGTCGTCTGGGCGATCTGCGAGGTCCCCTTGACGTGATCTTCGATCGCCACAACGGAGCGGTTGGGGTCGACGACGTTGAAGTAGGTCACGGCATTGACCCGGACGGTGACGTTGTCCTTGGTGATGACGTCCTGTGGCGGGATGTCCATGGTGATGGTCCGCAATGAGACACGGACCAGGCGGTCGACGACGGGAATGATCAGGAATAGCCCAGGGCCCTTGGCGCCGATGATGCGACCCAGACGGAAGATCACTCCGCGTTCGTACTCGGGAACGATGCGTACGGACATCATGGCGAGCAGCAGAATGAACGCCACGGCGATGACGATGGCGAGCGTTGAGTTCATGGCTGGTCCTCCTCAGTAGGGCGCCGGGTCCCGGGCGGCTCGGCGCTTTCGACGACGAGGGTGAGGCCGTCGAGTCCCACGACCCTCACGTTCTGTCCCTCCGCAACGGGCATGTCGTCCTGGCCACGGACCTCCCACCACGCCCCGTCGAGGAACACCTGGCCGGTGGTGCCACTGGTGCGGCGGACCACCGCCTCCAGGCCCACCAGGGCCTCCGGGCCGCCCGTCGGTGGGCTGCGGCGGGCCCGCCAGGCGAGGCGGCCCGCGAGCAGCGTGCCGCCTCCCACGACGAGCGCGGTCGGCCACAGCACGGCGGGATTGACGCCGAGCTCACCACGGAAGAGGAAGATCCCGGCAAGCAGCAGTGACACCGTTCCCCCGGTGGCGAAGATGCCCACCCCAGGGGTGATCACTTCGCCGATGAACAGGGCCGCGGCCAGCAGAAGAAGCAGCAGTCCAGCGATGTTGAAGGGGAGCACGCTCAGCGCAATGAAGCCGAGGATGAGCAGGAGGGCCCCGGCGATACCTCCGAAGCCCATGCCGGGGTTGGCCAGCTCGTAGATGATCGCAAGTGTGCCGATCGACAGGAACAGAAACGCCAGCTCGGGGCTGGCCAGCAGCTGGCGCAGATCGCCGAAGAAACCGAGCTTATGGTCGACCACTCGCGCTCCGGCTGTGCGCAACGTCGTCTCGTCTCCCGGGGCGAGGAGCACCCGGCGCCCGTTCAGCTCGCGGAGAAGGGCGTCGCGTGAGGCCGCACGCACATCGGCCACCTCCATCCGCAGGGCCTCCTGGGCGGTGATCGCGGTACCCTCGCGCACCATGTCCTCGGCGAACTCGGTACTGCGGCCCCGTCGTTCGGCGATCGAGATGGCGAAGGCGGCTGCGTCGTTGACCACCTTCTCGCTGGCCTCTTCCCCTTCGCCGGTGACCGGGGTACCCGCCCCAAGGTGGGTGCCCGACGCCATCGCCAGGATGTGTGCCGACAGGCCGATATAGGCCCCGGCCGAGGCCGCGCGCGCACCGGACGGGGTGACATGGACGATCACCGGAATGTCCGCGCCGAGGAATACCTGGACGATCTCCCGGGTCGATGTCAGCAACCCCCCTGGGGTATCGATCTCGACCAGGAAGGCCGTATGGCCATCACGCTCTGCGATGCGCACCCCCTCCTTGAGGTGATCGGCGATCACCGGGGTGATGGTGTCGTCGACACGGGTCGCCAACACGGTCGGCGCCTGGGCCGCAGCCGTCGACGGAGCGGCTATCAGACAGGCGAGCGTGACCAGGAGCGTCCTGGCAAGGAGCCGGACCAGCGAGGAGGTGCGGCCTTGGGGCATGGGAGACCCCCTTGTCCCCGTCACGTCGAGCTGGCTGTATCGCGTCAGCGTGCGGTCCCTCGGCGGTGGAGAGAATCCCTGGCCCTCTCCGGGTACCCGGGTGGGCTGCGATGACGCCGTCCGTCGCGGGGGTGCGGGCTGAGGCTGGTCCCAGCTGCGGAGTGCGGAGTGGACCGCCCAGTAAGTGGTGACAAATCCGACATGCTGCTCTAATCGGGTACGGCCTGAAGAGGCCTTCAGGCCGTACCCGAGCGGCGGGAGACGCCATGACATTCGTGCAGGTCATCGACTGCAAGACCAAGCAAGTTGAGCAACTGAACAGGCTGATGGACGACTGGGTCGCGGCGACCCAGGGCAAGCGGACGGCGACCCACTCCATGCTGGGGCGGGACCGTTCTGACTCCACGCACATCGTGGAGATCGTGGAGTTCCCCTCCTACGAGGAGGCGATGAAGAACTCGAAGCTGCCCGAGACCGACCGGATCTTCCAGGAGATGGTGGCGGCCTGCGAGGGGATGCCCACGTTCACGGACCTCGATGTGATCCGGGACGAGCAGCTGAACAAGATGTCGGTCCGCACCTTCTTCGAGGAAGTGATCAACAACAGGAACCTCAACGCGGCGGACGAACTGTGTACGGCCGATTACCGGGAGCACGACACCGCCCTCTCCTCGTATGACCTCGGGCTCGCACAGGCCAAGGAGGAGAACCGGCAGATCCTCGAGGCGTTGCATCCCACGCTCACCATCGAAGGCATGGTCGCCGAAGGTGACATGGTGAGCGCGCGGATGTCCTTCAAGGGCCGTCATGTGGGCCCGTACCAGGGGCTGGAAGCCACCAACCGGGAAATCTCCGGGACCGGCCACGTCACCTTCCGCTGCGTCAGCGGAAAGATCGCGGAGAGCTGGTGGAACTGGGATGAGCTCGGGCTGATGCAGCAGTTGGGCGCCATCGAAGGGTAGGACGAGCGGGCGGGTGGCGTACGCGGCTCGTACGTGCCACCCGCCCCTTTCCGCTGCACCGATGCGATGTGCGGCTCCTCCCCCAGACTTCGTCCGGGGGGACCCCCAGCGTGGCGGGGGTCAGGACCAGAAGGTGTCGGAGGCTTCGATGTTCTCGGTGAACTCGTCGATGTCGCTGATCTTGCCTCCGGTGATGGTGAAGAGCAGCCCCTCGTGCAGTTCGATGCCCCGGTCCTGGCGCTCATAGCGGTTATGGGACACCGCCAGGACGTGTCCGCGTCCATCGGTGAGCATGGTGACCGGACCGAATTCCATGTTCTTTATCAGGTCGCCGAACTGGCGGTACATCTGGAGAACGGTGTCGCGGCCCTTGTAGTGGCCCGCCAGCGGATGCGTGCCTGGCACATGGTGCATAACGTCCGCGGTCATCATCGCGCCCGCGGCGTCCAGGTCCTTCATACACGCGTCCCACCACTGGCGTACCAGGGTGATGTCCGGGTGCTCGCTCATGGTGACTTCCTCCCTTCATCTTCATCATCTGCCGGGTCAGCGTGACTGTCCATGACAGCTGTGTGTTATCAATTCGACACAGTCAGTAGGGGGCGGAAGGATGGCGACCGTCGCCATCCGCGCATCCCCGGAAGGAATCACTCATGGCCGCCACACGCACCGCGAAGACGCACTGGGAAGGCAATCTGCTGGAGGGCAAGGGGACCGTTGATCTGTCCTCCTCCGGTATCGGCAGGTACGACGTGAGCTGGCCCGCCCGGACCGAGAAGCCGAACGGCAAGACCAGCCCGGAAGAGCTGATCGCTGCGGCCCAGTCCGCCTGCTTCTCGATGGCCCTCTCCCATGGGCTCGCCGGTAAGGGACACACGGTCGCGTCGATGGACACCCAGGCCGATGTCACCTTCCAGCCCGGGGAGGGCATCACCGCAATCGCCTTGAGTCTCCGGGCGAGCGTTCCTGGGCTGTCACGGGAGGAGTTCCAGGCCGCGGTGGAGGACGCCAAGGTCAACTGCCCGGTGAGCCAGGCGCTCGCCGCGGTCAAGAACGTCACCGTTGCTGCCGAGCTGGTCTGAGGTACGGGCCTACGGGGGCCAGGGTTGAGCCGTGACCCGCCTGGAGTCTGGCGCGGGTCACGGCTCTTCGGCTCGGCGCGTGGCTGAACCTCAGTAGCCGACCCTCAGCCGGTTCTCGGCGAGGATCGGTACGACCGGCTGGTAGAACGTGGTGCCTCCGGTGCGGCAGTTGCCGCTGCCGCCGACCAGGACTCCGATCGCGGCGTCGCGGGTGATGGCCGGGCCACCGCTGTCGCCGGGTTCCGCACAGAGGCTGGCCCGGATGAGTCCGTGCACGGTGCCCTCGGGGAAGGTGACCGACTGGTTCACCGCGACGATCGTGCCGCAGTGCCACCCGGTGGTGTTGCCGAAGCGGCAGAGTGACTCACCGACGACCGGCTGCTCCGCTCGGGTGATCCTGACCGCTCCGCTGCCGCTGCCACCCCTGATCTCACTGGGGTAGGAGAGGCCGGGGTTGGTGTAGCGGACCAAGGAGTAGTTACGGCCCGGGAAGTGCGCCACCTGGGTCACCCCCACCGGCACGGTCAGCCCCGGATCGGCGTACCACTGGGTGCCCGCCTCTCCGCAGCGGCCCGGCAGGATGCCGTAGAAGGTGGTACTGGTGGTGGAGTTGGTGGCGTCGGTGGCGTTGAAGCCTATGGTGCAGCGGCTGGCAGGGCCGGGTCCGCTGTAGAGAACATCCCCGCCGCGTACGGCTGGTGGCTCGGTCGCGGCAGCGGCGGGCGGCGCCGCCAGGGTGAGGGCCGCCAGCATGAGGCCGATGAGGCCTATGACGCCGGAGATGGCCGTGTGGACGGCGGTGCGGAGACTCATGGCGCCTCCTGTGGGGTGGTGGAGGGTGGGCGCGCCGTCATTGTGGTCGGGCCGGGGCGGGGCCGGGAGGGCGTGTTCAAGACATCCGGAGAACGGTGTCCGTTACCCGGTCGCAACCTTCGGAGCGGTTGCACGGCGTCTTCGCGGTGGCAGGATGCCCGGCACACCTTTCCGATCTTGTCGGGCTGTTGAACGTCGTTCGTCGCTGCTCCCCTGGAGGAACTGTGTCATCGCGTAAGCCCCTGCCTCTCATAGCCGCCGCCGCGTCCGTCGCGTTGCTGGCCACCGCCTGCTCCAGTACCAAAGCCACCGGTGAGGGTGGCGATGAGGTGCGGCTGGTCTCTTCCGGCAAGCTCATCACCTGCACTCATCTCCCGTATCCGCCCTTCCAGTTCAAGGAGGGCAAGAAGATCGTCGGCTTTGACGTCGACCTCATCGATCTGGTCGCCGAGGAGCTGAACGCCAAGCAGGAGATCGTGGATACGCCCTTCGAGGGCATCCAGTCCGGCGAGGACCTGAACGCGCGTAAGTGCGACCTCGCGGCCGCCGGAATGACTATCACCGAAGTCCGGGAGGAGAACCTTGACTTCTCCGATCCCTACTTCGCGGCCACTCAGGCGCTGATCACCAAGAAGGGGGCGCCATACGGCTCGCTGGCCGACCTCAAGGGCAAGAAGCTCGGTGTGCAGCAGTCCACCACGGGTGAGGAGTACGCGAAGAAGGAAGCGAAGGGCGTCACCACGGTCCAGTACGAGGACCTGGCGCTGCTCCTCACCGCGGTGAAGACCGGCAAGATCGCTGCGGGCATCAACGACAACGGTGTGCTCTTCGACTACGTCAAGCAGAACCCGGACACCGAAGTCCAGGCGGAGTTCGACACCGGGGAGGAGTACGGCTTCGCCGTACAGACCGGCAACGACGCACTGCGCAAGAAGATCAACGAGGTGCTGACGGCCGCCAAGGACGACGGCCGTTACGACAAGATCTATAAGAAGTGGTTTGGCACGGAGCCCAAGAAGTGACCCGCCGCCAGCGGGCGCGGCTGATACGCGGCGGCCAGTACGGCGTACTGGCCGCCGTACTGCTGGTGTTCGCGTTGGCCGCGGACTGGGGCGAGCTGCGCCGGGCCTTCCTGGATCTGGAGGTCGCCAAGGCCCAGTTCCCGGAGGTCATTACCACCGCGCTGGTCAACACCGTGATCTACACTGTGCTTGGCTTCTCCTTCGGGCTGACCCTGGGCTTGGTCCTGGCGTTGATGCGGCTGTCCCAGGTGCCGCCGTACCGCTGGCTGGCCATGGGCTATATCGAGTTCTTCCGCGGTGTGCCCGCGCTGCTGGTGTTTATCGCGCTGGGCTTCGGCGTGCCGCTCGCCTTCCAGGTGGCGATCAACCAGTACGTCACGGTGATGCTCGCCCTCGGGCTGGTCGGGGCCGCCTATATGGCCGAAACCATCCGGGCCGGGATTCTGGCGGTGCCCAAGGGGCAGAGCGAGGCGGCCCGTTCGCTGGGGATGTCGCAGTCCCGGGCGATGATCTCGATCGTGATCCCGCAGGCGTTCCGGATCGTACTGCCGCCGCTGGCCAATGAGCTCATCCTGCTCACCAAGGACTCCTCGCTGGTCTATCTGTTGGGACTGTCCATGACGCAGTACGAGCTGGCCAAGTTCGGGCGGGACGCGCTGAACCAGCATCGCAGCCTGACCCCGATTCTGATCGCGGGGCTCTTCTATCTGGCCATCACCATCCCGCTCGGCTATCTGGTGCGCCGGCTGGAGGCCCGTACGGCGAGGGCCCGGTGAGGGGCGGCATGGCGACGAAGGAGGCACAGGTGACCGGGGGCGACGAGGCCATACGTGATGAGGCCATACGTATCGAGGGGCTGCATAAGTCCTTCGGTGAGCTGGAAGTGCTTCAGGGCATCGACATCACCGTGCGGCGCGGCGAGGTGGTGTGCGTCATCGGGCCTTCGGGGTCGGGGAAGTCCACGCTGCTGCGGTGCGTAAACCTCCTTGAGGAACCGACATCCGGGACGGTGACGGTGGCTGGGACGGAGGTCACCGATCCGGATGTGGACATCGACCGGGTGCGGCGGCGGATCGGGATGGTCTTCCAGGCGTTCAATCTCTTTCCGCATCTGACAGCGCTGGAGAATCTGACGATCGCCCAGCGCCGGGTGCTGGGCCGGGGGAGGACAAAGGCGGAGGCCGTCGCCCGGCACAATCTGGAACGGGTCGGGCTCATCGACAAGGCTTCGGTGCATCCGGCCAAACTCTCGGGCGGGCAGCAGCAGCGGGTGGCGATCGCCCGGGCGCTGTCCATGGAACCGGAGCTGATGCTCTTCGACGAGCCGACCTCGGCGCTCGATCCAGAGCTCGTCGGGGATGTCCTCGCGGTGATGCGCACGCTGGCGGATGAGGGCATGACGATGCTGGTCGTCACCCATGAGATGAGCTTCGCGCGGGAAGTCGCCGACCGGGTGGTCTTCATGGACGGCGGTGTGATCGTTGAGGAGGGCGCACCGGAGCAGGTGGTCGGTGATCCGCAGCACGCTCGCACCCGTTCCTTCCTCGCCCGGGTGGTTGATCCGGCGGCCGCCGAACTGTCTGAGTAGCCGGGCTTCCCAGTGAGTTGCTCCGCTGGCTCAATCGCCTGGGACGGTCAGTCGGCGGCTGACCGCATCGCCGGTGACGGTCGCGTGAGGAAGAACGGGACCAGCAGCAATCCGAAGAACAGCAGGTGCGCGAGGAGTCCGAAGATCTGGAAGGGGAGGTGGAAACCCGAGAAGGCCCGGAAGAGAATCCGGCTCAGGATATGAAGGTTGACCACCCACATCGCCAGCCCATAGCCGACCGCGCCAGCCACCAGCACACGGACGGTGCGTAGCCGGGGCACCAGCAGCACCGCGAAGGCCATACCGAATCCCAGCGACAGCATGGTGTGCGTCACCAGCCCCACCATCGCTTCCGCCGGAGTCTGTACCGGCGCACTGGACGCATGAAAGACGGTCGCCATCATGTACAGCGGGGAGACCGCCGGCATGCCCAGGGCCACGGCGAACCACATGTGCGCCAGCAGGAAGGCCACACCGGCCACAAGACCGGCAGCCGCCCCGCGGGTCAGCAGACCGCCCGGGTCGAGCGGGCGTCGTCGCCCCACGCTGATCACGTCGGTCATGCGCGGCATGCGCAGAGTGCTTCCCATGCGACCCGGAACCCGGCCGCCTGTGGCGAGGATTCCCCTGCGGGGCAAGGGGGCGGCGGGTTCCTCACTGTGGGGGAACGAGGGCCGGGCGCGCGGCCGGTACACGAGAAGGTGTTCGCCCGGTCACGGCGCTGCTGGATACACGCTCACCCGTACGCCCGGGCGCAGGCCCCAGCCGCGCATGGCACCCGCCTCGGCCTCCAGGACATGGCGGGCCCGCAGGCGCGGAGCGCCCAGACGGCCCGGCGGCATCGTCCGCACGGACAGCACGCGCAGTTGCCGGTCGAGGTGGGCGACATCAATCGGGAAGCGCATCCGGAACGTATGCACACTGCCGGCCGGGGTCAGCAGCATCGCGCCGTCGATACCCTCCCGCCCCAACAGGCCGCGGGTGCGGGCGCGGTAGGAGGCCGCGATCTCCAGCGGCACGCTGGTACCGGCCACCCGGAGCGTCGCCGGGCCGTCCCGCCAGCGATCAGTCGGCATAGCTGTCCCCCGGATCCTGTACAAGTCGGTGAGCCCGTAAGGCTACTGGGGCCCGTGGGCCCAGGCCCTGGGCCCACGGGCCCATGCCGCGCCGGCAAGGGGTACGTACGCTCGGCCTGTGCTTCTGCCACTGATCGTTCTGGTCGCGGCGGCCTATGGAGCCGTCGCCGGGCTGTTTCTGCCGCGCCCCGCCTACCGGCTCGCCGTAGAGCCGGAGGAGACCTGGCGTGCGGAGTGCCCCGGCGGTCATCCGCTGCCCGGGTGGCTGGGACGGAGCCGGTGCGAAGGGTGCGCGGGGCAGGCGTACGGGCCGGGGGCGGCCGGGCTCGCCGTGCTGACCGCGGTGATCTGCGCGGCGCTGGCCGGTGCGGTGGGGGCGCGGCCGGAGCTCGCCGTATGGCTGCTGCTCGTACCGGGGCTGATGCTGCTCGCCACGGTGGACTGGCGGGTGCACCGGCTGCCGGATGTGCTGACGCTGCCGCTCGCCGGGGGAGCGGTGGCCCTGCTGGGGGCCGCCTCCCCGCTGCCGGGGGCGGGCGGCAGCTGGACGGGGGCGCTGCTGGGTGGGGCGGTGCTGAGCGGTGTCTACTTTGTGCTGTTTTTGATAAATCCGCGAGGTATGGGGTTTGGGGACGTCAAGTTGGCAATCACACTCGGGGTCGCTCTTGGGTGGTACGGCTGGGATGTGCTTTTCGCCGGAGCCTTCGCGGGCTTTCTCCTGGGGGCGGTGTACGGATTGTCCCTGGTCCTGGCGGGTAGGGCCGGGCGTAGGACGGCGATGCCGTTCGGGCCGTTCATGGTGGTCGGCGCGCTTGCGGGGGTGCTGCTCGGCGGACTCTCGGTGTGAAACCCGCCGCAGGTGCACAGAGCACCCCCTCGGAGGGGCTATGGTGGAAACCCCCCCCTCGGGCCGGTCCGTATCCCCCCCACGGACCGGCCCGCTTTTTTGTGTCGCCGTCGGCGTTGTTCCCCAACCCCGCCCCTTCCCGAAACTGGGGGCTGCCGCCCCCAGACCCCAAGTGTTGTGGGCACACAGACAGTTCATCATGGGGGGCAGCATCTGACCTGGGGAAAGGGCCGTTTCGGGGCCAGAATACCGCCTGGATACCGTTACCAAGCCGTGATGATGGGTGTCCGGTTCGTCACGGTCCGCGCATGGGAAGCGCCCCGGAGAGTCGAGCATCCGGGGCGCTGAGGGGCCCTGCCTCGGGTGCTGACCGTCCTAAGGGGGCACCTGAGGCGGGGGGTGTACTACGTCACCTGGTGACGTAGATGGGCATGTCGACCATGGAGCCGATGACGACGATGTTCGCGAGAGTCCACCCGCACCCGGACCCGGTCACCGCGTCTCCTCCTTGCTGCCGGACGCGGCGCGCGCGGCGGGCTGGTGGCAGTGACAGCGGCACGGCTCATAGCACACACCCTCAACGGTGGAGGTCCGCTCTTCCGCTTCCTCGCACTGCCGGTGGGTCCCGATCCTGCACTCATACGACCGGTACGGATTGCGGCTGACAGGCGCGGCGGCGTCTAGCGCGTCCGCCACCCGCGCGTCCCTGTCGACCCAGCGGAGCCCATATGCGTCCCGGTGCAGCCCCTTGTGACCGCGACCGAGCATGCACGGCACGCGCCCCCTACCCGCCGATGTGCCGGAGCTCGAACCGGGCCGATGTGCGGGGCATGGGTCGACCAGGCGGACGCTGCCAGAATCAAAGCCCCTGGTAGGCGCAGTGTCATTTGTTTTCTCATGCTCGGCATCCGCCGCGTCCGGGCCGCTGAACAGTTCCCGTAGGGCATCTGCGGCAAGGTCGACGCTGAGCGCTTCCGCCAGTTCCACGGTGCCGAACCACGATCGTCCCGCCGCGTCCTGGTGGTGCCATCCGTCGTGGCCGATGGGGAGCACGCACGCGTCAGATCCGGCACATGCCGGGGGGCGGGCTCCACAGTAGGAGGCAGTCATCGCGCACCACCCATGGCGTGAATGTCGCGGCGGTCGAGATCGATGCCCCAGTAGTAGGCGGCAACCAGGGCGGAGCGGCGTGCCCGATGGATGGCACTTTCTGACACAGGTACACCCTGCCAGTACGACGCCGGACAATAGGGCCGTACGGGGCTGGACGCGGGCAGGGGCGCCTTTCCGGCCGCGTCAGCCGCCGCGTCAGCCGCGTACGGGCTCTTATGGCGGGGCAGGGGCGCCACGCTCTGCCGGTGGTGGGTGGTGGCTACCGGCAGGTGGGTGACCGGCGCCGGGGTATAGCGCCGCTTCCCCCTTGCCGGGAGCACCACCGCCAGGATGGCCACCAGCACGGGGCTCAGTGCCCGGTCGACCGCATGCAGGATACGGTTGGTCATTGTCAGCAACTCCTCAGCAGTTGTTGGCCACGGCCCCGGGGATGTGAGCGCATCCGCCGGGGTTCTTCTGTGGCCTGGTTTTTGGTTGGAAGTCTTGACGCTACTACCCTTTGCGTCCCCATGCACCCCCATGATTGGGGACGCGTCCCGCCGATGCGGGATGTGAGGGTACGCGGCACCGTGAAGACATGACTGACTTGCCGCAGTACCTGTACATGGAGCTTGCGGACCGGATTGCCGCTGAGATCAAGGCTGGAAGTCCACCGGTAGGTGGTCGCCTGCCGGGCGAGCGTGAGATGACCGAGATCTACAGCGTGAGTATCGGCACGGTTCGGCGTGCCGTGCAGGAACTCCGTGACCGTGGATTGGTAGCCACACTCCCGATCAAGGGCACGTACGTGATCCGCGCCGAACCGCCCGCCACCACTGACCAGGACGACGACGCCAGTCGGGGTTAGCCGAGAATCGGACAACATGGGGGATGCCGTTCCTGTGGGTGATGAGTCAGTTACGAGACTCAACGACGGGGGTAGGGGCTCACCAGTGAGAGCGCGTCCCTAACTGGCATCTAGAAACGGGCGGTTGTGCGATG
This sequence comes from Streptomyces gobiensis, assembly GCF_021216675.1. NCBI lineage: Bacteria > Bacillati > Actinomycetota > Actinomycetes > Kitasatosporales > Streptomycetaceae > Streptomyces > Streptomyces gobiensis. Next base: position 3,811,256 of record NZ_CP086120.1, read on the forward strand.
ACAGAGCGGGATCAAGACGACAAGCTGACGGCGCGTCAAGTTCTCGGCAGTATGCTGCGGCATCTCAGGGAGCGCGCTGGTCTGTCGCTGAGGGACCTGGCGGCAGAGACGACGTACAGCTACTCGTACCTAGGTCGCGCTGAGACAGGCGATCAGCTCCCGTCTGACGCACTGGTCAAGGCACTCGACACACGGTTCGAGATGGGCGGGACGTTGGTCGAAATGCTCGACCTAGCTCGGGAAGGTTCCGTTCAGGAATACGGTCGCAAGGCTGCCGCTCGGGAGATGAAGGCCGAACGCATCCAGGTCTGTTCAAGCAGCCGGGTTCCAGGCCTACTACAGACCGAGGACTACGCACGCGCGATGTTCCGGACCACGCGGCCAAAAGCGCCACCGGAGTACTTCTCTGCGGCCGTGGCGGACCGAATGCAACGGCAACGAGTCTTCACGCGCGAGGAGCCACCGCCGTACTGGGCAATCATGGATGAAGCCGTACTAGCGCGCGCAGTCGGTGGTAGTGAAGTCATGGCGGCCCAACTCGCGCATATCGTGAAAACTGCGGAGAATCCTGACCTAACCATTCAAGTGATTCCGTATTCCCATGGTGCGTACCAGATGCTGGGAGGAAGCTTGACGCTCCTCACCGCGCCTAGCGGCTCGACCATCGCATACGTGGAAGGGTTCGCTACGGGCGAGTTGGTAGAGTCCCCTAAGCGAGTTGTAGAACTTACGCAGCACTTCGATATGGCACGTGGTATTGCACTGCCTGAATGCGAATCGCTGGCACTTATCCAAGATTATGCGGAGGGTTACCGGTGACCAATACTCCCGACTTTGAGTCGGCCAAGTGGCGCAAGTCCACGTATAGCGGTGGTCTTGAAAACGAATGCCTCGAAGTTGCTGACGACTTCCCCGGCGTGGTGCCGGTACGTGACAGCAAGCGTCCCGGGGGCCCCGTCCTGGTGGTCCCTGCCGCGTCATGGGCCGCGTTCGTCGAGCACGTGAGGGACTAGCGCAGACAGCAAAGAGCGCCCCTGTACCGGCCAGAAGGTGACCGGTACAGGGGCGAAGTTACAGGCGCCGTTGATATTGCGGCCAGTTGGCCAGGGTTGCCCGGCAAGGCGCCCTCAGGCCCAGCTCTTGCGACAGGCGTCGGGCATGCCGGGCGAAACGACGGCCGTGCGGCATGCACCACGGGCCGCACGCGACGTGAATTGACTCATGCAGTAGCACATCTCGGAGTCGCTGTTGCGCGGCAGGCGAGCCACCGGGGACCAGTGCTGCGGACACCCTCACCGTTGTCCAGGTGGTGTAGCCCGTAGTCATCGCCAGCGCACCGCACGGCAAGCCATGCACCCACATGAGCGTGACCACGGGCAGCCTCCCCGACCAGTGCATCGCGTCGATCTCCTGCCACACGGGGAGCAGTTCGCTACTCAGTGGGGTACCGCTTCGCCATCAGATCGCGCTGAAGCCGGACGTTGGCGGCGCCGGAAGAGGCAACACGGGCAGCACGTCGGCGAACCCTCGCGAGCTGCTGATGTTCAGCGACCCGCTCACGCACCCACCGAGCCCGCGCCTCGGAAAACTGAGAGCCGACCGGCGTTCCCCATTCCGGCGGGAATGAGCCCACGCCGCGTACACCGTCACCACGTTCGGTCTCCATGGAGGACATCACATCACCTCCGGTCCGGCCGGAATCTTCGCCTTGGGCGGGCCCGCGAGCTTGCCCACCACAGCGGCGGCGATCGAGCCCTCTTCGGCAGGAGTGACGTAAGCCAAGTTCACGTACGGTCCGGGCCGCTTGTGCCGTCGCTCGAACTGGGCACCGGCGTGCGCATACGCCGCGCCACGGGCCTCGGCGACCTCGGCAGGGGTAAGGCCACCCCACGCGCCGAACACGTCGCTCTTGCCCGCCCTACGCCGCCTCAACCGCGACTCGGCGGTGTCCGCAGCATCCTTCGCCGCTGCCGAACGGTCCCGCACCCACTCCTTGCACTGCTGCCGGATCTCGGCTTCCTTGATCCTGTGGTCATGGGCGGAGCGCAGCGACCCATTTACCAAGCTCCGAGCGTCGCCCACCGAGACGGACGGCCTTCCAGCCCAGTCATCGGCGACATGCACGCCCAATTCACGGCACTCGGCGATCAGGTCTGTTTTCTTCGGCATCCGCCCCGCGATCTCCACCAGCGTAATCATCTGTTCATTCATATAGCTTCCCCTTCGCTTGCCGTGCCGATTAGCAGTTCAACACGGCGTGCGGCGCGCCGTGCCCGGACTTCATCCAACTGGCTTTCGTCTTCTCCGGTCTCGCCCAGTTGGCCCATGACAACACCCAGTTCCCGGCACAGGCCCGGAAGGCTCGGCGGGTCACCGTCTATAGCCTTTGCCAGGCGCAGCGCAACCCTGCCCATAACCGTTTGCGCACCACCGGCAGGGCCGGGCGGCATTTTGTCTACGAATTCGGCCACCGCAGACGCCACCGACTCGCCCTCGATTGCCGCCACGCTGCGCGTATCGATTCCGGCATGACCACAGCGGTCTTCAATGCACAGCGTGTGGTCTCCCCGCCTGTGTGCACGAGAACGCCTGGAACGCAGCGCTTCACTGTCCGGTCCTTTCATCGCCTCCCCTTTCGTGCGTGACAATTCCCAGTGTGCCACGCAGAGATGGATACAGAAGAGTGGGCATGGGGTCTCCAGGACAGCCAGCATAAAAAACGATCGTGCTCCCCGCGCCTAGCCGCTCGCATTCGCGAGACCCTGGATGCTTTCACCAGTCCTGCGATGTCTTCAACGCCTTGACGATTGGTCCATTACTGCGTTCCTGGTTGCATGCCCTTCCGCACGCTTCACATCGTGCGTTGACTCCGTGACTTGGTCGCGTCGCGTGCGGATCGCATGGCTGATCAGGGCTGAGACTCGGCTCAAGGTGATCTGCTTCGCCTGCTCCCGTATGGCCGCACAGGTGGCATGTGTCGCCGTATATGGCGAACATGATGCGTCGTCTGGTCAAGCGAGGAATGAGAAGAATCCTGAATGGTGCAAGCTTGGGTGAGCCACACCCCCGGCACGCACCGCAGGCCTACATAGGGCCAGTATGCCGGGGGTGTCATACGGGCCTAGAAGGTACTGTGGTAGATGCTGGGCAGCTTTTCGCGGGGCCGCTCCAGGTGTTCGACCAGCTCCCGCGCTCGACCATGGCAAGCCGTTCGGCATCGTCGGCTCTATCGGTGTCATGGCAATTTCCTTCCTTCGACCAGCCATGGCTATGTCTCTGTGATCTTGCTGTGGCTATGTCTACGTCTATGTAGCTGTCGCTACGGCTACGGCTTTCGACTAGCGGGCCCTTTAATAGGGGCCCTAGCTGCTAGCCGAAGGATGCCCAGTTCGGCTAAGTGGGTTGGCTGAAGACGGCCGAACTAGCCGAAGCATCGTCCAAGGGTTCCGCTGGTCGAAGATAGGCGGTGTCCTTGCCCGCTCCCGTTTTCGTAAGAGTCCCCTGGTCACACAGTGTTTTGAGTGCGCTTTTCACGGTCGAGTCGGGCAAGTTGGTGGCCTCCATGATGGTGGCCTTGGTCATCGTTTGATTCGGCTCAAGGTCAAGAGCGATTAGCCGAACCTTGTCGTACGCCGTTGTCTGTGCGGCTACGACATCGGACCACCTAGCCGAAGCGACGACCAGCGACCGGCACTCCCGGTCGTCATGCTCGGCACCCTCTGGACGTCCGCATGAGTGCTGTTCGCACATCCGGATGTTCCAGAAGAGATCGTCCCGGTCGTCCTTCTGCTTCGTGATCTGTACCTTGGCGTAACGCTCGGTACCGGCCGTGCGCGCCATGTAGATGACGCTGTCTGCGGCGCCGTAGAGCGACCCGTGACCGCGCAGTACGTCGCCACCCTTGGTGGTGTGGTGAAGGGTGAGAATGCAGGCTCCTGTGGCCATCTGGATACGGGTCACAGCTTCGACGTACAGGCTCATCACCGACCCGTTTTCATCCAGGCCGGGAGTCACCCGGGACTGCGTGTCGATGATGACCAGTCCGGGGCGGATCTCGGCGCACACGTGCAGAATCTCGGCCAGCCACGCCTCCTCGGTGATCCGGATAGGCATAGTCAGGAAAGTCACCTTTCCCCTGAGAGGCTGGCCCGTCATAGCCTCCCAGGCGCGGACACGCTTTTTCATACCACCCGTACCCTCAGCAGCGATATACAGTACCGGCGCCTGAGTGGTGGGAATTCCCGACCATGCCAGCCCGCATCCCAGCGCGACGGACGCGGCGATATCAAGAGCAAGGAAGGATTTGTAACATCCGGGTGCTCCATAGAGCCATGCCAGGGAGTTCTTTGCCAGCAATCCGGGGGCGAGCCATTCAATAGGTGGGATCTTGTCGAGTTCTTCAGCGGTATACAGGGACGCGTCGATCTGAGCGCGAATGTCCCCTGCCTTCTCTGCCGCGTAGGCCGCCTTCACCTCGTCATGGAAGCGGAGTTCTTCTACTCCCCTCTCTTTCCGTTCGTTCTTTTTGTGTAGCTTGTCTAGTGCCTCAACATGTTCGGCACCAACCTCAGGAAAGTATTCTGCGTCAATGTCAGTATTGCCGATGAGAAGCTGGCGAACAACATCTCTTACGTTCTTGGGTGCTTTGAGAATAGCGCGTGTATAAACGGGCAGGGATTCGGCGATCTGTTCAGGGGTGAGGTTGATTACGGCTGGCTTGTGATCGACGTGATTGCATGGCTCGTACTGGTTGTGCTCCGGACATACGTTGCGCTCAGTCATCGCCACCACCGAGGAACATGAAGATCCCTTCTGGGGTGACGACGGCGACGCGTTCACCGGATGCCATGGCGGCGCGTAGCGTGTCGTGAGTGCCGCTGAGTTTGCCGGTCAAGACGGGGCATGTGGGGTCGTGGCTTACAGTCAGCCGCTGGACACCGTCAATCTGCTTCATACCGTGGCACCGGCTGTTGCAATGTGAGCAGCGATACTTGATCTTCCTGCGGGCCTTACGCCTGGCAAAATTAGACATGCGTCGATATCCTTTCTGTGCCTGTGTGATGTTGATTCAGTCGGACCAGATCCAGCTGACTCCCTTTTGACGGGCACCCCTATCCCTGGGGTGCCCGTCGCCTGCACTCTGTGGAGTTGTCAAAGATCGGTAAAGGTAAAAGGGGGATGTTAGGCCGCGCGACTGTCGTCCATCGACGGTGTGTCACTGACAGGCGGAAGCAAAGCCCGGAGCTTGTCTATCTGCTCGGGGGAAAGGGTGGGGGGATTGTCGATGACTTCCCGCATGCGCTCAGCAAGCGTGACGAATTTCAGTTCAGCCTTTTCGGCTGTCACGTCAGCGTAGGGATTCTGGCTGAGCTTTCCGCCCATACGGGAGCGCACCCGTGCTGCTTCAGGGGAGATTGGCATACGAGACCACCTTGTGTTCCAGCGGTGGATCTTCCACCGGGAAGCTAGAGCGCGGCTATCGCTCTAGGTAGGTCCCGCTCATCGCCTCTCCTATGCCGTGTAGTGTGAATTCGGGCTATGGCATAGCTTGGCGGGCGAAACCTACCCACCGCAAAGACCCCAGATCACAAAAAGCGCACGCTTGCGCTGGTCACGCCCGTAACTCAGGCAAACGTACGAGACGTAGGTCACACGAAAGCCCCAGCTCCCTTTACGGAAGCCGGGGCTCTGTCAGGCGTCGTCTACTGGTAGCGCACCACGATCCGCTCACCCACCGGCACACCGCGCCCCTTCATGACGCGCGTCTCGCCCAGCACCTCAGGGGTGAGGAGTAGCCGCAGCACCGTACGCCGTACCGACAGGGGTGCCGCTGCCCAGCGCTTGGCGATGTCCGGACCGGGCTTCAACTCGGCCAGCACAGCGGGCATACGGAGCGCCTGGGTCTGCGCCTCAAGTCCCCGGATTTCGGCGCGCATGTCGTCGATGGCCTGAGACTTGTACTCAATCTCGGACGGCTTACGGGGGCGCCAGTCCTCAAGTTCGCCCAGTTCCGCCCTCAGAGACTTGATCCGGTCTTCAGCGGCCTCGGCCTTGGCCTCATCCTTTGGAGTCGCCGAAAAGTCCCGGTACACCGCGTCACTGGCCAGATAGCGCAGCACCATACCGGGCTTCTCGGCCGTACCGATCAGCTCCATGTCGACAGGGTCTTTCTTGATCTCCACGCATCCGCGCGGACATACGAAGATCCCGCCGTTCCGGCTACGCACGCTGAGGGGGGTGGCTTCACCGTCGTCGGTACGGCAGTAGCCACACCGGAGGATGCGGCCAAGTTCGTGCTTCGGCTGCCCGGAGTCCGACGTACGGCGCTTCGGGTCGTTCAACCGTCGTTGCACCTCGTCAAAGACGCCCTTAGAGACGAGCGCGGGCCATGTGCCCTTGTAGAGCGTGCCCCTGTGATTGCGCGTGCCCTTGCCCTTGTCCTTGTCGTCTGGGTACTCGGCGTACACGACACGCTGGGCGATCTCGCGTAGCTGCTCGGGGCTGAACGGCTTAGGCTTCCCAGAGCCCGACTTACCGCCGCGCTTCTCACCCTTGTTCAAGATCCCCCGTGCCTTGAAGTCAGCGGCGATGGCGTACAGGGTGTGAGCCTTGGCCAGCCGATTGAACAACTCGGCGATGATCCCGCTCCATGACTTGTCGCCCCGTGCGGCGGGAGTCGGATCGGGCTCCCAGTTGATCAACTTGCCGTTGCGGGAGTCGTACACCGGCCGGTAGCCGTAGGGGCACTTGCCGTACGGGCGCCCTTGCTTGGCTGCCTTGTTCACTCCGCGCTGCACCCCTTCACTGATCTTGCCCCCTGCGTACTCGGCGTCTACGGCATCCTCTTGCAGGGTGCGCCGGTCACGGTTGTTGGACGGATCGTAGAGACGGCCATGGGTCGTGACGTAGACCCGCTTCCCCTTCTCTTCGAGTAGGTCAATCAGCGTGCACCACTCACCGGCCCTCCGGGAGCCACGGGCACTCTCGAAGATCACCAATACGTCGTCGGTGAAGGCGTCGGACTCCAGGTCGCTCATGAGCCGCTCGAAGTCGTCACGGGACTTCCCCTTGAAGTCGTCACGGGACTTCCCCTTGCGCTTCCAGGCTCCGATGTTGTTATCGGTATACGTCCCGGTGATCGTGATGGGCGGGTAGTGCTGCGCCGCCCCCTCGCGGTTGGCATCGCTCTGAGACTCGACCGAGTCACCGCGCCCCCGCTTGTCCTGAGATGCCCGGAGGTACTGGCGTCCGGTGAGCAGTGCCGGAACGGTAGCGGGGGCGGGTGCTGCGGTGAGGGTGTCGGCGTACGGCGTCATGGCGGGCTCCCGTGTGTCGAGTGCTGCTGTATCGACAACACTGCCCGGCAAGCCCCTTATTCCAAACTGTCTGCACTCGCAGCCCCGCGAGGGGCTGTGGGTGGGCACAACCCGGCCACCGGCCCGCACCGGACCAACCCGGGGCCCCGGGGCGAAGCCCCGGTTTCCGGGAAGGGGCGGGATACGGGGAAACCCACCCACGGCACCCCCGCAGCCGGGCGAAGCCCCGCCACGCGGCGGAGCCGCATACCGGCACAGCCGGGAAGGGGCGGGCATAGGGGAAACCCACCCACGGGGCACCCAGCCCCGCGGGTCAGCTTTCGCTGCTGCGGGCCCAGATATTCGCCCCGGGCGTCGAAACCGCGTAAGCATCGATCTCCGCCAGCTCCGCCGGCACCAGCTTCGGCCCACCCAGCGCCGCGACATTCGCCTCCAGCTGCGCCACGCTGCTCGCACCGATCAGCGCCGAGGTCATCCGCTCATCCCGCAGCACCCAGCTCAGCGCAAGCTGTGCCAGGGACTGGCCACGGCGCTCGGCGATGGCGTTCAGCGCGCGGAGCCGCCGCACGACCTCGTCCGTCAGCAGCGCCGGCTTCAGCGATATGCCCCGGGCGGCGCGTGATCCCTCCGGGATGCCCCGCAGGTACTTGTCGGTCAGCAGCCCCTGCGCCAGCGGAGCGAAGCAGATGCAGCCCATACCCTCCGCCGCCAGGGTGTCGAGGAGGCCATCCTCCTCGGTCCACCGGTTGATCATGGAGTACGACGGCTGGTGGATCAGCGCCGGTACACCCATCTCCCGCAGCAGCCGGGCCGCCTCACGGGTGCGCTCGGAGTTGTACGAGGACACCCCCACATACAGCGCCTTGCCCTGCTGCACGGCGGAGGCCAGCGCGCCCATGGTCTCCTCAAGCGGAGTGTCCGGGTCAAAGCGGTGCGAGTAGAAGATGTCGACGTAGTCGAGGCCCATCCGCTTCAGGGAGGCGTCGAGCGAGGACAGCAGATACTTGCGCGAGCCCCACTCCCCGTAAGGGCCCGGGCGCATCAGATAGCCGGCCTTGGTCGAGATGACCAGCTCATCCCGGTACGGCCGGAAGTCCCGCGCCAGCAGCTTGCCGAAGTTGGACTCGGCCGAGCCGGGCGGCGGTCCGTAGTTGTTCGCCAGATCGAAGTGGGTGACACCCAGATCGAAGGCGCGGCGCAGAATGTCGCGCTGGGTGGTGAGGGCGCGGTCATCGCCGAAGTTCTGCCACAGGCCCAGTGAGATGGTGGGGAGCTTGAGGCCGCTGCGGCCGGTGCGGCGGTACTCCATCGCGTCATAGCGGGAGTCGGTCGCACGGTAGTGCGAGTTGTCGTTCATGGTTCCCATTCTGGGGGGACCGGGGGCAAGGCCGGCCGGGGCCACCGGACACTCCGCACGCTGATGATCACCGGACTATCACGGACCTGTGACAGTTCCGGTGCGTCTCCGGCTCGTCCGGCTGTACGAACTCGCAGTAGGCTGCCTGAGGCTTGGGACAGCAGGAAAGGGCGGACATGAAGCAGAAGCTGCGTGACCTGGTGGTCCGGCTCTACTCCCACCGGGTGGAGGGCCGTCTGGACCCTGCCCAGGTACCCAAGCACATTGGAGTGATCCTGGACGGCAATCGCCGCTGGGCACGCGCGGCCGGGGGAACGACCGAGCAGGGGCACCGGGCCGGCGCGGAGAGGATCCAGGAGCTGCTGGGCTGGTGCGCCGAGACGGATGTCGAGGTGGTCACCCTCTGGCTGCTGTCGACCGACAATCTGGACCGGCCGGAGGAAGAGCTGACGCTGCTGCTCGGCATCATCGAGGACACGGTCCGCGATCTGGCCGCGGATGGACGCTGGCGCGTGCATCATGTCGGAACGCCTGATCTGCTGCCGGGCCGTACCCAGCGGGTGCTGAAGGAAGCGGAGGCGGTGGCCGGGGACCGGGACGGGATACTGGTCAATGTCGCCGTGGGCTACGGCGGGCGGCAGGAGATCGCCGACGCCGTCCGCTCGCTGCTGGCCGAGCGGGCCGAGCGGGGGGAAACGCTCGCCGACCTCGCCGAGAAGCTCGAAGTCGAGGACATCGCGGAACACCTCTACACCCGGGGGCAGCCCGATCCGGACCTGGTCATCCGGACCAGCGGAGAGCAGCGGCTCTCCGGCTTCATGCTCTGGCAGAGCGCGCACTCGGAGTACTACTTCTGCGAGGTCTTCTGGCCTGCCTTCCGTAAGGTCGACTTCCTGCGCGCCCTGCGCGACTACGCCGCGCGCCACCGCCGTTACGGAGGCTAGCTCCAGAAACCTGCCGCGGGGTGGACGCACCGTCGGTGGCTGGTGTGGGTGGTGGGTTGCCTTGCGGGGCTGACCCCGGAAACCTGCCGCGGGGTGGACGCACCGTCGGTGGTTGGTGTGGGTGGTGGGTTGCCTCGCGGGGTTGGGTCTGTGCGTCGTTAACGATCCCTGTTAATGATCTGTGTTAACGATCTGTTTTCCCGCCCGACCGCATATGCCATGGCATGCGGTCGGGTGATCGGGGGAATACCCCTTCCAGGCCGGCGTCCGGACCACGGGCGCTGGTTCTCGGGAGGCCCTTTGCTCACCACGGACGACCGCACGCACCGTGCGGAGGACGCGGAGGGCCGGCGCTCGGCCCGTGCAGAGGGTCGGAGCCCGGTCTCTTCCCCCGCGACGCCGAAGTCGCGTACCAACCTCTTCCGAGGGGGTTCGTCCATCCGTGGTGACCAGCAAGAAGCGCCGCGATAACGATCGGCGCACGTATGTCATCGACACCAGCGTCCTGCTCGCCGACCCGGCGGCCATGGCCCGCTTCGATGAGCACGAGGTTGTGCTCCCGGTGGTCGTGGTCACGGAGTTGGAGGCCAAGCGCCACCATCCGGAGCTGGGCTACTTCGCCCGTCAGGCCCTGCGGAGGCTCGATGAGTACCGCATCCGCCACGGGCGGCTGGACGCTCCCATTCCGATTGGAGAGGTCGGAGGAACGATTCGGGTCGAGCTGAACCACTCGGACCCCGGCATACTGCCCGCCGGTTTCCGGCTGGGAGACAATGACTCGCGCATCCTGGCCGTCGCGCGGAACCTTCAGGCCGAGGGGTACGACGTCACCGTCGTCTCCAAGGATCTGCCGCTGCGTATCAAGGCCTCATCCGTCGGTCTGCTCGCCGAGGAGTACCGCGCGGAACTGGCCATCACGGACTCCGGCTGGACCGGGATGAGCGAGCTGATCCTCCCCGGTGAGGACATCGACGAGCTGTTCGCGGCCGAGAGCGTGTTCGTGCCGGAGGCGGCCGACTTCCCGGTGCACACCGGGCTGGTGCTCCAGTCCGAGAAGGGCAAGGCACTGGGGCGGGTCACGTCCGAGGGGCGGATCAAGCTCGTCCGGGGCGACCGGGAGGCGTTCGGTATCCACGGGCGGTCCGCGGAGCAGCGGATCGCGCTGGATCTGCTGCTCGACCCAGAGGTCGGCATCGTCTCGATGGGCGGCCGGGCGGGCACCGGCAAGTCCGCGCTCGCCCTGTGCGCGGGACTTGAGGCTGTACTGGAACGGCGGCAGCACCGCAAGGTGATGGTCTTCCGGCCGCTGTACGCGGTCGGCGGCCAGGACCTCGGCTATCTGCCGGGCACCGCGGACGAGAAGATGAACCCCTGGGCGCAGGCGGTCTTCGACACGCTGTCCGCGGTGACCTCGCGTGAGGTGATAGAGGAGGTTGTGGCCCGCGGCATGCTGGAGGTGCTGCCGCTCACGCATATCCGTGGCCGGTCGCTCCATGATGCGTTTGTCATCGTGGACGAGGCCCAATCGCTGGAGCGGAACGTTCTGTTGACCGTTCTGTCCAGGATTGGGCAGGACTCCCGGGTTGTCCTGACGCATGATGTCGCTCAGCGCGACAATCTTCGCGTTG